>CAJWYF010000069.1 GCA_913049535.1 uncultured Synechococcus sp. | reverse complement strand
GTAACGGGTCTGCAGGCTGCGCTGCTCCCCTGGGGCCAGCTCCAACTTGCCGTCACCGCTGATCAGGCTCTGGCGCGGACCCGTCCAGGGCTCCATGCAGACCATTGCGCGCGGGGGATCGGTCCAGAAAACAGCCAGATTCCAGGGCTCACTGAGCTCCATGCTGAGCTTGGTGCCAGCAGCTTCATCCACCAGGGCCACATCACCAGCGGGGCGCACCAGCAGATCGATGCCCTGCTCCAGCTGTTGCAACTGCTCAGCGCACGGGGCAGGCGCCATGACGTGATGGTTGAAGCACTCAGCAGGCATGCCGTCAAACCCAGTGCCAGCCAAGCTGCTGACGTTGAAATAGGGATGCAGCCCAAAACTGAACGGGAGGGGCTGATCACCGCGGTTGTGGAGCGTCATGGTCACCTCCAGCGCCGCGGGCGCCAGGCGGTAGTCCAGCTGCAACAAGAAGGGGAAGGGGAAATCCGCCAGGGTCTCCGCTGTGTCCTGAAGCTCCAGACGCACGCCACGGCCATCCTCGAGGGCGCTCAGGCTCCAGGGCATCGTGCGGGCAAAGCCGTGCTGCTTGAGACGCGCCGTGCGGCCATCGGCCAGGGGCAGGCTGTCATCGGGCAGGTTGCCGCAGATGGGGAACAGCACGGGTGCACCGCCGCGCACGGACTGACCCGGGGTGAGGAAGCGCTCGAGATCGAGATAGACAACTTCTCGGCCAGCCACCTGCCAGCCGGTCAAAAGACCGCCGCGCTCGGGCACCAGACGGATCAGATCGCCATTCTCTGCGGTGAAGACCGCGTGGTCGTAGGGGGCGGTTTCCTGACGCAACGCCATGGCTCAAGGGAGTGTGCCGAGCCATTGGAGCAGCTGCTCGTTAACGATCGATGGCACTTCATCGTGGGGGCAGTGGCCAGCCTCCAGCACCACCTCGGTGGTGGCCGCAGGCGCATGGCGCTGGAAGCGCTCACGGCGGCCCTCAGCATTGATCCAGGGATCACGGATGCCCCAGATCAACAACAGCGGGGCCTTGAGCTCGGCAAACAACGCATCGAGTGGTTGCCCGCGAGGGATGTCAAAGACCGTGCGAAACACCCCAAACGCGCCAGGGTCCAGGGAAGGGCGGCGGATGGCTTCCACCAACTCCTCATCCACGTTGGTGGGATCGATGTAGACCTGGCGCAGGGTGCGCCGGATCGTGGCGGGACGGCGCAGGTTTTCGAAGAGCAACCGCTGCAGGATCGGACTTTTAAACAGGGCCGAGCCGATCGTGATGCGGGCGATGCGCCCCCAGCCCTCAGGTGGTTTCTGCTCCTCACTGAAGGGTCCGGCCGCGTTGAGCAGCACCACCCCGGCGCAGTCATCACCGAGGGCGGCACCAGCGGCTAGGGCGGCAAAACCGCCGAGGGAATTGCCGGCGATCACCGTGGGACGGCCGATGCGCTCGCGCACGTAGGCGCAGAGCTGGTCGCGCCAGAGGGCTCCGCCGTAGGGAAGATCGGCAGGTTTGGCACTGCGGCCGAAACCGAGCAGATCAAGGGCGTGCACCTCATAGCTGCAGGCCAGCGCAGGGATGTTGTGACGCCAGTGATCGGTGGAGGCGCCAAAGCCATGCACCAGCAACACCGCTGGGCGCTCCTGCCCGCCAGCTTCTGGAGCGCGGCTGAGCGTGTGGATATGGCTGCCTTGAAAGGACCAAGCCGCTGACACAAAACCGCCGCAGGTGAGGCGGAGATGCTAGTGATGCAGCCCCTGCAGCGGTCTGCCGTGCCCCTATCCAGCGCCGAGTGGACCACCCTGCTGAGCGGGGCTGCGCTCTGGGCCCTGGCGCTCTACATCCCCTTGAGTGCCCCCTTGGCTCGCCTCGAGGCGGAACTGAGCAGCACCTCGCTGAGCGAAAACAACCAAACCACGATCCTGGTGATGAGCAGCCTGCTGCTCTCAGCCGGGGTCGGTGTGGTGCTGCAGCTGCTGATGAGCTGGGCCCTGGGGCCAGGCTGGGGGGCCAGCCTGGGGTTGATGGCTGTGCTCTCAGGGGCGTTCTGGTCCTTGGCATCCCGCGCCGATGGCAATGGCAGCGGATCCAGCAAACGCTGATCAGCGCCAATCCAGCCCAGGACA
>CAJWYF010000068.1 GCA_913049535.1 uncultured Synechococcus sp. | reverse complement strand
GTGGTCTCCAGGGCCACCTGCGGATCACCGCCGAGCAAGGAACCGCTTCTGATCTGGGCCTTGATGGGGCGGTAAAGCCTCAAATCGGGGTCATCGATCTGGGCGGTCACCTTCACAAAGCCCGCCTCGGGTTTGACGGTATCAATCGAACCCACCGGCACACCTTGGTAGGTGACGACGCTCTGCGGCGCCAACCCGGCGGCATCGCGGAAGCGCAAACGGAAGACCCAGGTCTTCTTGCCAAAGACCACACCGCTGAGCCAGAACCACAGGCCCAGACCTGCCACCAGAGCTGCCAGCAGCGAAAATCCGATGGTGGCCTCTCGAACGCTGCGGCGCATCAGCTGATCACAGCTCCTGGGGCTGCATCGGTCCGCTGAGGCTAGCCGTTCTGAACTGAACGACATACGGGTTGTCGGCAGTGCGGAACGCATCAACCGATCCCTGCCAGCGAAGCTTGCCGTCGTAGAGCAGAGCCACATGCCGCGCCGAGCGCTCAATCGTGCTGAGCACATGGCTGACCACCACGGAGCTGCCGCGGCTGAGCTGGGTGGTGGTGACCATCAAATCCTCGATGCGCGTCGACGCCACAGGATCCAGACCTGCTGTCGGCTCATCGAAAAGCAGCAGAGGGGTCTCCGATTCGGTTTCAGGGTTGTCGATCATGGCCCTGGCGAAGCTGACGCGTTTCTGCATCCCACCAGAAAGTTCCGATGGCATGAGGTTCTCGGTCCCCGCCAGACCCACCGCCTCCAGGCAGCGGGCCACCCGCTGACGAATCTCCCTTTCCGGCAGCAGGCTGTGGCGAAAGAGAAGGAAGCCAACGTTCTGCAACACCGATAGCGACCCCAGCAGCGCTGGGTTCTGCGACACCAGCCGCACATCAGGCGGCCGCCATTGATCCAGACGCAGGTACTCCTGACGCTGCCCAAAGAGAAACAATTCGCCGGCACTGGGCAACTCCAGACCTGCCAGCAACCGCAGGATGGTGGTCTTGCCGGCACCGGAAGGGCCCACGATCGCCAGGCTCTCACCAGCCTGCAAGCTCAGATCGATCCCATCGAGGATCGTGCGCCGCCCCCGCTTGAGGGTGAGGTTGCGCAGCTCCACCACCGGAGGGGAGGGGGGACAGGCCTGGTTCATCTCCTTACAGTGCCGTTCTGATGCTGCCTGGGCCAGCTCGATGCGTCAGCGCTTTGCTGAACAATCCCGGCGTGAAGAACTGGTTCAGCGTTCCCGCCGCGCCGTGCAGTGGCTCCAGCCGGGTCTGGTGGTCAAGCGCTGGGTGCTCACCTCGGCACTGGGTTTTGTCCTGGCCCTGCTGGGCGCAGCCATCTGGGCTGATCTCAAGCCGATCTATTGGACCCTCACCACGATTGAGGACCTGCTCAGGCTTCTGGCTGGTGTGGGCCGGGAATTCACGGGCCCGTTGGTGCTGCTGCTCGGCGTTGGCCTGGTGCTGCTGGGCCAGAGCCGCAGTTTCGGCTCGATCCAGAAAGCTTTGGCGCCGCAGAAGGACACCGCACTGGTGGATGCCCTGCTGGCCCAGCGCCGGCTTAACCGAGGCCCCAACATCGTGGCCATCGGTGGTGGCACCGGTCTTTCGACGCTGCTGAGCGGCCTGAAGCGCTACAGCGGCAACCTCACCGCCATCGTCACCGTTGCCGATGACGGAGGCAGCAGTGGGGTGCTGCGCCGCGAGCTGGGGGTCCAACCCCCTGGCGACATTCGCAATTGCCTGGCGGCCCTGGCCCGGGAGGAACCACTTCTGACCCGGCTGTTCCAGTACCGCTTTACAGCAGGCGGAGGCCTTGAAGGTCACAGCTTTGGGAATCTGTTCCTTTCAGCGTTGACGGCCATCACCGGCAACCTGGAAACGGCGATCACCGCCAGCAGCAAAGTCCTGGCTGTGCAGGGCCAAGTGGTGCCTGCCACCAGTGCTGACGTGCGCCTCTGGGCTGAGCTTGAAGATGGTCGCCGCCTGGAGGGTGAATCCTGCATCGGCCATGCCGACAGCCCGATTGTGCGGCTGGGCTGCAGCCCCGCAAGGCCGGCGGCACTCCCAAGAGCACTGGAGGCCATTGCCCATGCCGATTTGATCGTGCTGGGGCCCGGCAGTTTGTACACCTCGCTGCTTCCGAACCTGCTGGTGCCGGAACTGGTGGAGGCCATCGCTCGCTCCAGTGCCCCTCGCCTGTACATCTGCAACCTGATGACCCAGCCAGGGGAGACCGATGGCTTGGATGTCAGCGGTCATCTGCGGGCGATTGAAGCCCAGCTGGCCAGCCTTGGTATTGAAGAGCGACTGTTTCACGCCGTCCTGGCTCAGGATTCACTGCCTGAAGGACCGGAGCTTGAGTACTACCGCGCCCGCGGGGCCGAGCCGGTGCGCTGCGACCTCGACGGTTTGGGCCAGGAGGGGTACCAAGTGATGCTGGCGTCCATGCAGGGGACCCAGCAACGCAGTGAAGGACGCTCCAGTAAAGGCACATTGCGCCATGACCCCCGCAGCCTCTCGCTTGCGGTGATGCGCTTCTACAAGGCTGCTCAGCGCCGTGCAGGGGCCTGATCAATAAGCGTCTTGCAGCTCATAGAAATCAGGCTGGACGTAATCCTTACGCAAGGGATAGCCCACCCAGTCCTCCGGCATCAGCAGACGTTTGGGATGGGGGTGCCCAC
>CAJWYF010000067.1 GCA_913049535.1 uncultured Synechococcus sp. | reverse complement strand
GAGATCAAGTCGGCCTATCGCTCCTTGGTCAAGCAGCACCATCCCGATGCTGTTGATGCCGCAGGCCGTGATCCTGAGCGGATCCTGGCCATCAATGCCGCCTGGGAGGTGCTTGGCGATCCAGAGGCTCGTCAGCACTTTGATGCGGGGCGCAGCGAGCGGGCGGCCCGCAGCACCGCCACAGCGGCATCGGCGGCAGCACCACGCCGCCGATCGGCTGCAGCTGATGCCGACCTGGAGCACTGGTTGGAGCAGGTGTACGGCCCGTTGGATCGCTTACTTGGGCAGGTGCTGGATCCCTTTGCTGCCCAACTGAAGGCTCTTTCGGCAGATCCCTATGACGATGGGTTGATGGAGAGCTTTTGCAGCTACCTCGAGCGCAGCCGCCAGAAACTCGACAAAGCCGAAACGCTCTACCGCTCCCGCCCTTGCCCGAGTGCTGCCCGGGGCTTTGGCTTGAGCGTGTATCACTTCCTCAGTGGGGTGCAGGACGCCATCACCGAACTGGAGCGCTACACCGCCGGTTACGTCGATGACTACCTGCGTGATGGCCGCGAGATGATCCGGGAAGCCAACCTGCGCCGCCGCCGTTTGCAGGCTCAGCTGCCCGGATAGGCCTCGAGCTGATCAGAGCGCAGCCAGATGTCTGGCACCGGCTGGCGAAACCTCAACTGGGCAAAGTCACCTTTGATGGCCAGCACCTCGCCAGGGCCCTCCAGCAGGTAGGCGGGCGGTTCGCTGGCGCTGGCCTGGGCCTCCAGGCTGCCCAGGTAGGCCTCACGGTTCACGCGGATCAAGCTGCCTTTTTTGATGGCATCCGCCATGGCCATTTGCACAGATCGAGTCAGGCTAATGGCGCAGCCGATGGACCTTGCCAATGCCGGATGCCGTTGCCAACTACCTGGTGGTCTTTGGGGTGCTGCTGATTGCAGGCACTTATCTCGATCACATCGGCGATCGCCTGCGGGTGCCAGGGGTGTTGCTGGTCCTGGTCCTGGGGTTGCTCACCGACAACGACATCAGCGCCCTGCCAGGGGAAACCCCGCCTCTGCTCAGCCTTGAGCACGCCTCAGATATCGCTCAGGTGGCTGTGGGCGTGGTGCTGTTTCATGCCGGCCTGGGCACCAACTGGCGCGAGTTCCGCGGGGTGCTCAAACCCGGTCTGCGCCTGGCTTTGGTGGGCTCGTTGATCACAGCAGTGCTGCTGATGCTGGCCATTCACGGGCTGCAGGGCTTCAGCCTGGTGCCCATGCGCCAAGGGTGGGGGCCGGCCCTGTTCATCGGGGCCATGGTCTGCAGCACCGATGCGTCTGCGGTGCTTGCGGTGTTGCGGCCCCTGGCGCATCGGCTACCCAAGCGCCTGTTGGATCTGCTGGAGTGCGAATCAGGCATCAATGATCCCGTCGCTGTGGTGCTGGCGCAGCTGGCCTTGGTCTTGGCTGCTGGCGCGCTTGCGGGCCAGCCAAGCGATCCATCAGCGCCGGATTGGGTCAGCGCCGGGCCCAAGTTGGTCAGTGCGGTGCTGCGGGAATTCGGCCTGGGGGCCCTGATCGGGGCCATGGTCGGCAGCGTGGCCTCGAGGCTGCTGGATCAGCGCAGCCCGGCCCACATCAGCGAGCACGAGCATCACCGGGCGGTGCTGGGCCTGGCGATCCTCTTCCTGCTGCTGGGGGGCACCAAAATCCTGGGGGGCAGTGATCTCCTGGCGGCCTTTGTGGCGGGGCTGGTGATTGGCAACAGCGCTGAGATGGAAGACGAGCGCATCAACCTTGAGCAGGCCACCGGCAGCTACCTCAAGCTGGCTGAGTTGCTTCTGTTCCTCTGCATGGGCCTGGTGGTGGAGCCGGCCGCTGTGCTGACGCTGCTCCCCTGGACGTTGCTCCTCTTTGTGCTGATGCAATTGGTGCGGCTGGTGGCGGTGGTGCCGCTGCTGCAGCGCAATTTCTCCATGCAGGAGCAGTTGTTCGTCAGCTTCAGCGGGTTGCGTGGGGCGGTGCCGATTGCTCTGGCGATCGATGCGGCTGCCCACCCCACCATTGGTCCTGAGTGGGGCCAGTTCATGCCGCCGCTGGCGTTGGGTGTGGTGCTGCTGGGACTGCTGCTGCAGGGCTTTTCTCTGGTGCCTCTGGCGCGCCGTCTGGATCTGGTGCAGCAGAGCTAAGGTCCCGGCCTGACATCAAAGAACGCATGCGTCTGCTGCTGCTGGGTTGCACCGGATTGGTGGGCCGTGAGCTGGTGCCCATGCTCCAGGCCGCAGGCCACAGCCTCACGGTGGTGAGCCGCCGCCAGCGCTCCATTCCTGGTGTGGATCTTGTGGTGGCCGACCCTGCCTTGGCCGCCAGCTGGGGGGAGGGCAGCTCCCTGCGCCGCGCCCTCGAGCAGGCCGAGGGGGTGGTGAACCTGGCCGGTGAGCCGATCGCCGAGCAGCGCTGGACGCCGGCCCATCTCAAAACACTGTTTGCCAGCCGCATCGATACCACCACCCATCTGGTGGAGGCGATCAAGGCCTCTCCCGCACCGCCCCAGGTTCTGGTGAATGCCTCAGCCGTCGGGTTTTACGGCACCAGCACCACCGCCAGCTTCACAGAAGAGAGTCCAGCGGGCGCCGATGTGTTGGCTGATCTCTGCAGCCAGTGGGAAGCTGCAGCAGCCCAGGTGCCGCAGAGCACCCGGCTGGTGATCACCCGCATCGGCATCGTGCTGGCCGCTGATGGCGGAGCACTGGGCAAGATGCTGCCGATTTTCCGCATTGGTTTTGGCGGCCCCATCGGCAGCGGTCAGCAGTGGATGAGCTGGATTGCCCGCACGGACCTCTGCCG
>CAJWYF010000066.1 GCA_913049535.1 uncultured Synechococcus sp. | reverse complement strand
ACGGCATAGGTGGCAGCCCCTCGAGAGGATCGATTAAGGGGAGCTCCAACAGATCAGCAGCACTGGGCTGCGTCGATTCGGCGGCTGCCGTCAGGGGCTCAGGTGTCGGTTCGGCCTGCGATTCCGGTTGTGGCGCAGGGGCCAACAAATCAACGGTCTCTGCCCCAAAACGCATCCGCAGGCTCTCCAGGGTCGTGCCTGGCACCGCCTTGGGCTCAAAGCGATGACCCAGCTTCACCAAACCGCCGAGACGACCTTCCAGCAGGCGACCCGTCACGGCATAGGCCAGACCGAAACAGAGCCCCACCAGCAATGGCGCCAGCGGATTCCAGGGATTGGGGCGTCTTGGCTTGCGTCGCCCCGCAGCGCGGGACCTCTTGCTGGCAGCAGGCACAGAAGCAGAGAGCCGGCGGGATCCCATCATTGCTCCGACTCCGGCTTCAGGTCCTCCAAGAGCCGATCAGCGACGCGCTCATGTCCAGCGGGGTTGAGATGAATGTCGTGGGTGAAGTAGTAGCGCTGCGGTTGGCTCAACAGCGGCTCTGCCACCGGGATGAAGGGAACACCAAGCCGTTGGGCAAGCTCCTGGTAACAAGCGAGCACCGTGGGCCCCTTGCGGGGATCAGTCGGAATGGCGCTGAGCACATAACGCCCGCCAGCAGCAGTGACGCGGTCACGGATTCGACGCAGGGCAGCTGACGATGCCTCAAGCGCCTGCGGCGGCAAGCGGCATGGCGGAGTCTGAGCACCAGGGGCATCCACTCCCCGCTCGGCGGAATCGCTGGGCCGCTGCTGCAGTTCAGCAGCCGTGAGCTGAGCGCGCCGCAGCAAGCGCGCCAGATAGGAGATCCGGGCCAGACGGGCCAGGGGCGTCAGCTGCTCATCAGCAGAGACCACCAACTCGCCGTCATCGTCACGGCCCAGTTGGCTGGCATAGCCCTGATCGCCCAAGTGATCGTTGTCGTAGAGCACATGGAGGACCGTGCCGCCGCGCAACAGCTCAAGGCCCCGCGGGTGCTGCTGCAGGAATTCACGCAGCTGGATGTCGCTGAGGACAGGGGAATAGCTGCTGACACCAAGGTTGTGCACCTCGGTGCCCGTAGTGCAGAGGGCCTGCTGCAACCGTCCGGTGATGGAATCACTGTCCTGCACCTGAAACCCCTCGATGAACGAGTCACCGAGCACCAACAGGTGGTCGCTGGGACCGCTGGCGGGGAAACGACAGAGGCCCTGCATGGAGCGGTTGCCGTAACGGTCGGTGCGGATGCTGAACCCCTCCCATTCATCTTTGAGGGAATAGGCAGAGAAGCGGTAGTTGGCAGGATGTTCGTGATGACGTGTGGCGCTGGGATTCAGCGGCGCGTTGTTGTAGCCCAGGCGCAACAGCCTCAGGACCACTTCCGCAGTGATCAGAGAGACGAGCAGGGAAATCCCCACCGCCACAGCATTGGATCGCCAGCCAGAAGTCAACGCCTTGGGGAGGTGAGCTCGCTGATGGGGATGGAGCGCACCTCAGGGCAGAGTTCGATCATGTCGGCGACATTGGCATCACGCACACCCCGGCAGGTGCAGTGCTCCAGGACGCCGGCGGCATCGACGTACTCCTCTGCAGCACCAGCTGTCTCAACCGTGCCGATGATGCAGGCAAACATGGCTGCTTCTGCCGGTGAGATCGGCTGCGCTCCGACCTTCACGGCGATCAGCGGCGCAAGAAGCGCAAGGATGAGCAAAGGCAGCCCCATGGCGTCGCCCAAAGGGCTCAGTGGAGCCAGGGTACCCTTGCTGCAGCGGGCTTGGAACCCAGTGAGCAGCCAGGATCAGCCGAGCCGGGAACAGGTCCTGGCTGCATCGGCCGGATGGGTGGCTGTGGTGCTCAACTTGTTGCCTGGGCTGGGAACGGGCTACCTCTACCAACGTCGCTGGAAGGCGTACTGGATCACCTCTGTGGTGTCCACCCTGTGGTTTGTGCTCGGTGCCTCCCTGGCCGGCCAGGCGGATCCACTCGATCCACTCGCCGAGCAGCAAAATCAACTGACGGGCTTGATCGGCCTGGTGGTGATTGCCGCCATCAGTGCCACAGAAGCAGGACTCACCATCCGCTCCCTGCGCAGCGGTGAGTGAGGAACTCCGCTTTGTTGCCCTGCTGCTGGCGGTGATGATCACCCCGGTGGCGGTGCTGTTCACCCTTTGGATCCGCATGCTGCGCTGGTGAGGCCATGACTGAGATCCCCGCCCAGGAGCGCCAGCGCAAGTGGTTCAAAAGCCACCTGTTGGGCTGCGAAATCGAGTTGGAGGACCTGTATGAGCTGGAGCAGAGCGAGCTGGATCTGCTGATGGCAGAAACCGCGGAAATCCGCTCCGACAGCGACAATCGCAGCCGCAGCCACGGGCGATGGTGCACCGCCGGCTACTTCCTGGAGCTGGCACGCATCATCGACAGACGCCGCCAGCAACAGGAGTGATCAGTCATCCATCGAGGCTCGCCGCTGACGCTGCTGCTTGATCTGCCCCCTCTGCTTTTTGGTCTCCAGCCGGCGACGGGTTGAACTGCGGGTGGGTTTGGTGGCCCGCCGTGCTTTTGGCGGTGGCTTGAGTCCCTCTCGAAGCAGATCAGCCAGGCGACGTAGGGCCAGTTGACGGTTCTGCCATTGCGATCGGTGCTCGGCAGCCATCACCCGCAGGCAACCATGAAGCAGGCGGGAGCCCAATTGATCCTGCAAGCGCTGACGCTGGAACGGTCTCAGCACCTCAGAACGCTGCAGGTCGAACTCGAGCTCCACCGCGGTTTCCACCTTGTTGACGTTCTGGCCGCCCGGGCCGGAGGCACGGCAGAAGCGCCAGCTCAGTTCTGCCGCTGGGATGACGAGGTGCTGATTGATGGCCAGATCACGCTCCACGCTCATCAAGTCGTGTAATCGGCGTTGAT
>CAJWYF010000065.1 GCA_913049535.1 uncultured Synechococcus sp. | reverse complement strand
ACACCCGCAAGCCGTGCCGCTTCAATGCCGTAGCTGCGGCTGGCACCGCCGGCCTGCACCTGATGGAGGAACACCAGATCCTCACCGGTTTCCTCCACCAGCACCTGGAAGTTGGCCACGTTGTCGCGTTCAGCGGCCAGATTGTTGAGCTCGTGGTAGTGGGTGGCAAACACCGTGCGGCAGCCCAGATCGCCGGCCAAGTGTTCGCTCACGGCCCAGGCGATGGAGAGGCCGTCGAACGTTGCCGTGCCTCGGCCAATTTCATCGAGCAGCACGAGGGAGCGATCACTGGCGTGGTGAAGGATGTTGGCGGTTTCCGCCATCTCCACCATGAAGGTGGACTGACCGGCCGCCAGATCATCCACAGCACCCACGCGGGTGAAGATTCGATCGGCAATGCCAATGGTGGCGGAGCGGGCGGGCACCCAACTGCCGATTTGCGCCATCAGTTGGATGAGGCCGATCTGGCGCAGGTAGCAGCTCTTGCCACTGGCGTTGGGGCCGGTGAGCACCACCAGGTCGGTGCCATCACCGAGCTGCACATCATTGGCGATGAAGGTGGACTCCACCAGCCGTTGCTCCACCACGGGGTGACGGCTGGCCTCCAGCTGCAAGACGCGGCTGTCGGTGATGGTGGGAGCGCAGTAGCCCCCTGTGGCAGCGACATCGGCCAAGCCCGTGAGCGCATCCAGCGCAGCGACGGCGCGAGCTGCCTGACGGATCGGAGCGGCCATGGCGCCGACCTGCTCACGCAGCTGGCAAAACAGCTCATATTCCCGCTGGCAGGCGCGTGCCCGCAGTTGGAAGATGCGGCCTTCCCGCTCTTTGAGATCCGGGGTGATGAACCGTTCCTCATTGGCCAGGGTCTGGCGGCGGATCCAGTGGTTCGGCACCGCCGTGGCCTTGGCTTTGCTCACCGCCAGGAAATAGCCGAAGGTGCGGTGGTGCTGCAGCTTCAGGGTGGCGATACCGCTGCGTTGGCGCTCCTGCTGCTCTTGATCGGCAAGCCAGGCGTCCTGATCATCCAGTTGGTTGCGCAACCCATCAAGGAGAGGGTCAACCCCGTCGTGGATCAGTCCGCCTTCACTGAGGCTCAGCGGTGGGGTCTCCAGCAGTTGGTGGCGGACGACGGCCGCCAGTTCCGCCAGGGCCGGTTGCGGTTGGGTGAGTGGCTCCAACCAGTCGGGTTCCTGTGCGATCTGACCGTTCAACTGGGCTGCCAGCTGTGGCAACCGTTCGAGGCCATCCGCAATAGCGACGACATCGCGGGCCCCGGCATGGCCAGCTCCGGCGCGGCCGGACAGCCGTTCGAGATCACCCATCGGCCGCAGCAGCTTCCGGATCGTCAGCCGCAAGCTGCGTTGTTCCACCAGCCGTGAGACCACGGCCTGGCGTTGCTGAATTGTGGTGAGATCCATCAGCGGCGCTTCGATCCAGCGCCTTAAGCAGCGGCCGCCCATGGCGGTCAGGCAACGGTCAATCGCCCAAAGCAGGGAACCCTGCAGTTGCCCATCACGCTGCGTGGCAGTGAGCTCGAGGTTGCGGCGGGTCTGGAGATCAAGCACCAGGGCATCACCGCGTTGCTCGAGTGTTGGCACCTCGAGGGGAACGGAGCTGACCTCATCGAGGGGTTGGGTGTCGCGCAGGTAGGCCACCAAGCCCCCCAGGGCCCGCAGTGCGAACGGGGTGTCCGAGAGACCAAGGCCGTCCAGTGTCGCCAATTTGTAGTGGCGCAGCAGCATGGCTTCAGCGTCGGGACGACTGAAGGGAGTGCTGGCGACGGGCGTCAGACGCCATCCATCTGGGCACCAAGCTGGGCTGGCTTCTGCTCCGCTCCACAGCAGTTCGGACGCCTGCAACTGTGCCAAGTGCTGGTGAAGGCTGTCGCTGCCTTGCCGTTGCAGCACGCGCACCTCACCGGTACTCACATCGGTGCTGGCCAGACCCCAGCGGAAGGGTTGTTCCCCCTGGGCTGGTTCCACGACGACTGCCGCCAGCCAGTTGTTGCGGCGGGCGCTGAGCATGCCCTCCTCCAGCACGGTGCCGGGGGTCAGCACCCGGGTGATGTCCCGTTTGAGCAGGGCGCCCTTGGTGGGGGTGGTTTCGAGCTGGTCGCACAGAGCCACGCTGTAGCCCTGTTTGATCAGTTCGGCGCAGTAGCGCTCGGCGGCGTGGTGGGGGATGCCCGCCATCGGCACCCGGCCGATGGCCTTGCCGCCCTCCTTGCCGGTCAGGGTGAGTTCCAGCACGCGGGAGAGCTCGATGGCGTCTTCGAAGAAGCACTCGAAGAAGTCCCCCAGGCGGTAGAGCAGCACCCGCTCGGGATGGGCCGCTTTGAGCTCCACGTAGTGGCGCAGCATCGGTGTGAGCTGCAGCGGATCCACCTGGCTGTGATGGGCCCAGGCGGGTTCATCGCTGTCGTCGGGCTGGGTTCCGTCTGCTTGTTGAGGGTCTGTTGGCACCTCTTGCACCCGGCGTTGGCGCGGCCGGGCTACGGCGTCCGTTCCTAACTCCTGATCACTGAGATCATCAGCTGGCGCAACGGTTTCGGTTGCGGGGTTGAGGCTTGTCGCAGGTTCCGGTGCTCCAAACAGATTGCCCTGCAGGGCGTCGTCAGGGGGCTGGGACGCGGACCGGGGCATCGGCTGAGCTGACCGATCCGGATCGTACCGGGCCTGACCGGATTGAGATGCCTCAGCGACGCAGCACCATCAACTGTTGGGGATCAGCATCCTGGAAGCCCAGTTGGCGGTAGAAGCCGGCACTGTTGGTGGTCATTAAGTAGACCCGTTCCACCCCCACCACCGGCGGGGTGTGGAGGAGTTCTTCGATCACCCGGCGGCCGAGGCCATGGCCCTGCAGATCGCCGGCCACGACGATGTCCCAGAGCACGGCGCGGCTGAAGCCATCGGAGGTAGCCCGCCCGAAGCCCACCAGCCGCTTGCCGCGCCAGAGGCTCACCACTGTGCTGCTACCGGCGAGTAGGCGCCTCAGCTGGGAAAAGCTGCGGCCGCGGGCCCAGAAGGCGTGGCGATCGAACAGACGCTGCAGCTTGAGCAGCGCCCGGCTGGGACGCAGATCCGGCCCGAGGCCAAGCCAGCGCAGGCCGGGGGCACCGGGGGCATGGTGAACCAGCCGGATCGGGGTCACGGGTCGGGGAGCCG
>CAJWYF010000064.1 GCA_913049535.1 uncultured Synechococcus sp. | reverse complement strand
TACAGCTTCAAAGGCAACTGTCTGATCAGCCCGGATCTGATCGGGACCTACCGGCAGCGGCGCTTCCTTCCTTGCCGCGATTTTGCGGCCGGTGAACTGGATCGGGCACGGCAGCGTCTGGATCCTGGGGATGTGGTGGTGATTGCCAACTGGTTCAACCGCTACCTCGGAGCGATCGACACGCGTGGTCGGCCGATCGAGCACCGGATGGATGCCGGTGGTCCCCCCTTGCGTGTCGATCAGATCCGAAAGCGCTGGATTGAAAGCCTGCGCCGTCAGGCGCGCTTGATGGCCCAACAGGGCATCCAACTGGTGCTGGTGGTGGATGTGCCTGGGCTGCGGCGTGAACCCACCGCCTGCGAAGCATGGCGAGATCTGCGGCCCGACCTTGATCCCTCCACCCTTTGTGCACCTCCTGCCGCGTTGACGGCCACCCAGCAGCAGCTGCAACGCGATGCCCTAGCGGCGGTCGCCGCGGGCTTGTCCAACGTCCATGTGTTTGATCCCACAGCAGCCCTGCTCAAACAGGGTCGGGTGCAGCACCGCCTCAGCGACGGCCGGCTGCGCTACTTCGACACTAACCACCTCACGGTGTCCGCCAGTCGGGAGCTGGTTCCCCAGTGGCTGGTGTTTCTAGAGCGCCATGGCCTCGATGGGGGCAACGCCCGGTAAGCGTCCGCGGCAGAGCTGCTGCAGGGGATCAAATTGACGTTTGATGGCTTCCACCAAAGGCTTGGCTGGAGCATCGCCCCAGGCGGGGATGCGGCAGGGGACCGGGGCCTGCAGCACCATTACGTAGCCGCCCAGGTCCTGGCATTGCTGGCGCAGGGTGTGCACCTGATGCTCAGCGGCAGTAGCGGCATCGGCCTGGGCCAGTCCGAGGCCGCTGGCGGCCCCCAGTTCCAGCTGCCAGGGGCTGCCGCGTTGCAGCTCGAGCAATTCAAGGCACCGCCTGGGCTCCAGTCCCAGCCTGAGCAGCCATTGGCCGGCAGCCACCGGAGCGGTGGAGAGTTCAGGCAGCTCCACTGCTGCGATCGCGATGGCGCCGCCTCCGAGTTGCTCTAGCTGTTGTTGCTGTTGATTGGCCGCCTCATCGCTGAGGCTCACCAGGTTCACCACCAGTTGCGGCTCCTGCTTCTGCTGCTGCCAGCAGAAGCGCTCCAGGGCCATGGGGCATCGCAGCAGCAGCTCCTGGCGCAATTGCTGCAGCGATTCACCAGGGCCGCTGAGCTTCAGCTGCCGGCGCCGTGATGGCAGCGGTTGGGTGCGCAGCGTCAGGCTTGTGATCAGCCCCAGGCTGCCCCAGCTGCCGCACAGCAGCCGCATCAGGTCATAGCCGGCCACGTTTTTGACCACGCGCCCGCCGGCTCTTGCTGCGGTGCCATCGCTGCGCAGCAGGCTGAGGCCGATCAGCTGATCGCGCAGCCCCATGTAGCGATGCCGCAGCGGACCGCTGACGCCCCGCGCCACGATCCCGCCGATGCTGCTCTCTCCGGCCACTGGCGGATCGATCGGCAGCCACTGCCCCTTTTCCGCCAGGACCTGCTGCAGCTCGTTGAGCGGGAGTCCGGCTTCCACCTCAAGGGTGAAATCACCTGCAGCGTGCTCCAGCACCCGGTTGTGCCGCCGCAGGCTTAGCACCGTGGTGCCCTGCTGCAACGGCGCACCCCAGTGCAGGTGCTGACCCAGGCCGCTTGGGTTCCATGGGGTGGCGTCGGCATGGAGCTCGCGCACCAGTGCAGCCAGCTCATCGGGGCTGGGCGTTAGGAGTGGAGCCAGATCCGGCATGCCAGGGGATGGCGAGCACACCCAAGATCATCGTCTTTGACGACGACCCCACCGGTTCCCAGACCGTGCGCGGCTGTCCTTTGCTGCTGGAATTCAGCCCGAGCGGCCTGGCGGCTGCCCTGGCTGATTCATCGCCGCTGCTGTTCCTGCTCACCAACAGCCGTGCCCTGGAGACCGATGAGGCGCGCCTGCAGCTCACGCAGCTCTGCCGGCGGCTCAGGCCCCTGCTCGATCAGCTGGATCGCCCTTGGATGGTGGTCAGCCGCGGCGATTCCACCTTGCGGGGACACACGCCCCTGGAGCACGACGTCATCCGCGCTGAGCTCGGTCCCTTTCACGCCAGCCTGCTGGTGCCGGCCTTCCCTCAGGGAGGCCGCACCACCTGCCAGGGGGTGCACCTGCTGCACGGCCAGCCGCTGCACCAGACACCCTTCAGCCAAGACCGGCGTTTCAGTTACCCCAGTAGTGATCTGCCGGTGTGGCTTGAGCACAACAGTGCCGGTGCCATCGCCGCAGCACAGGTGATTCGCCTTTCAAGCGCAGTGGGCTTGGAGCAGTTGCAAGCCGGCGATTGGGCTGTTCTCGATGCTGCAGAGCCGCAGGACCTTGATGCCATCGGATCGGCGGTCATCGCTGAATTGGCTCAAGGACGCCGGCACCTCTGTCAGAGCGCTGCCAGCCTGCTCAATGGCCTCTCGGGGATCCGCAGCCGATTGCTGGGGCCTGCCGAGCTGCCCTCAATCCAAGCGGGTGGGGTTGTGCTGGTGGGCTCCCATGTGCCCCTCACTGATCAGCAGCTCACGGCCCTGCTGGAGGAGCCGCAGTGCACTGGCGTGGAGTTCTCGCTGGATTCCGATGCAAGGGATTGGCCTGCTCTGACTGCCGAGCTTGAAGTCATTCGTGCTCAAGGCCGCACCCCGGTGCTGTTCAGCAGCCGCGGTGAGCGTTCCGGCTTGAGCCCCCAGCAGCAGCGACAGCTCGCCTCGGCCATGGCGCAGGTGGTGCTGGGGCTTGAGCCGCCGCTGGGCTATGTGATCGCCAAAGGCGGCACCACCAGCTTGACGTTGCTCGCCGAGGGGCTGGGCTTCCAGCAGTTGCGCCTGCTGGGGCAGCTGCAACCGGGCCTCTCCATCGTGCAGCCCGAGCAGCCCCACGGGCGATTCGGAGCGCTGCCTGTGGTCACCTTCCCCGGCAATCTCGGTGATCAGGATTCCCTCAGGCGCTGCTGGCAGCAGCTGGAGCAGCTGCGTTGATCAGTCCCGCGCTTTGGGCCAGCAATTCCATCGGATGCAGCACGGCTTGGCTTTGGCCCTGTTCGCTGAGGTGGCGGCGGATCTGCAGGCTGCAGCCGATGTTGGCGCTGGCCACCACATCAGCCCCTGTGGCGGCTAGATCAGCTGCCTTGATGCGGCCCAATGCAGCAGCTTCCTCTGGCTGCACCAGGTTGTAGATCCCTGCGCTACCGCAGCAGACGCCTGCTTCTGTGGCTTCCCGCAGGCTCAGGCCGGGAATGGCTTGAAGCAACGCCCTGGGCTGACTTTTGATCCCTTGGCCGTGAATCATGTGGCAAGCATCGTGATAGGCCACCTTGAGCGCCAGGGGCT
>CAJWYF010000063.1 GCA_913049535.1 uncultured Synechococcus sp. | reverse complement strand
TAGAAGGCCAGCAGCTGGCCCAGGAAGGTTTTGGTGGCAGCAACACCCACTTCAACGCCAGCAGCGATGTCAATCAGTTGCGGCACCAGACGGCCCAGGGAGCTCTCCGTACGGTTCGTGATCCCGAGAAGACGCGGGGCATAAGCCGGATCGCCAAGATCACCACGACGACGCTGCTCCATCGCCAGCGCCGCCAGGGTGTCAGCGGTTTCACCCGATTGGGTCACGCCAATCGTGAGGGTGTTGGCGGCCAGTGGCGGCGGCGCGTAGCGGAACTCACTGGCGTAGTGAACGCTAGTGGGGATGCCAGCCAATTGTTCAAGCAGATGGCTGCCCACCAAGGCGGCGTGGCGACTGGTGCCGCAAGCGAGGATCTGAATGTGTTGCAGCCCCTGCAACAGCTCAACATCGAGTGGCAAAGCAACCAAGGGATCCTCAGGGGCAGAGGCCTCTGGCAGGTGACGCATCAGCCATCGCGCTGCGGTCTCGGGCTGCTCATGAATCTCCTTGAGCATGAAATGACGGAAGCTGCGCTTGTCGGCCACGTGATCCGTGCCCTGAAGCTGCGTCGGAGAGCGCTGCTCCCGTTCACCACTGGCGTTGTACAGCTCAATGCCCAAAGGGCCCAACAGGGCAACCTCACCGTCTTCCATCGGCAGGATCGTGCGTGTCACCCCAGCCAGCGCCGGGGTATCACTCGCACAAACAAATTCGCCTTCTCCCAGGCCAATCAGCAGAGGGGCCTGCCGCCTGGCCACCACCAACGCACCAGGGCACCGGGCCCAGATCACCGCCAGGGCGTAGGCCCCATCAAGCTGTGGCAAGGTCTGCTGCACAGCCTTGAGCAGGGTTGCTCCGCTGATCTCAGCCCCACCATCGAGCAGGGAAACGAGCTCTTTGGCAATCAGATGGGGGATGACCTCGGTGTCGGTCTCTGAGGCAAACGCCACGCCCTCAGCGCTGAGCTGATCGCGCAAGCTGCGGTGATTCTCGATGATTCCGTTTTGAACCACGGCCAGCTCACCCGTGCCATCGAGGTGGGGGTGAGCATTCACCTCCTCCGGCTTGCCGTGGGTGGCCCAACGGGTGTGGCCGATCCCGCAAAGCCCAGGTGCTCCGCTGGCCTCAACCCGTTCGGTGAGATTGACCAACTTTCCTTCTGCCCGCAATCGCCTCAGGCCATTGGCATCAACAGTGGCCACCCCAGCTGAGTCGTAGCCGCGGTATTCCAGCTGCCGCAGGCCTTCCAACAGCAAGGGGGCCGCATCCCGCGTGCCAATCACCGCAACGATGCCGCACATAGGGGGACGCCTCAGTCAAAAAAAAACCCGGCTGGGCCGGGCAGAGCATAGAGATGAAACGCTGTGGCAACAGGGCCAGGCAGCAGATCAATAAGCCAATCCCATCGAGCGGGTGGTCTCATCGCCGAGGTACACGCGAATGCTGAGGAAATCGGTTGGGCAGGCCGTTTCACAACGCTTACAGCCCACACAATCTTCAGTGCGCGGAGAAGAAGCGATCTGGCCAGCCTTGCAGCCATCCCAGGGGACCATCTCGAGAACATCGAGAGGGCAAGCCCGCACGCACTGGGTGCAGCCGATGCAGGTGTCGTAGATCTTGACGGAATGGGACATGCCCGGGCCAGAAGTAACCGTCCCGCCAACGTACCCGCAGGTGCCCGGCGAGTCAGGGCTTCACCCCAGGCCGTCACCGTTGTTAACGCGCACAGGGCTGGCCCGTAAGATGCTCGCCGCCAAGATCCTCAGGCCATGTCCCAGGAAATTCTCGAGAAGGTCCGCTCCATCGTTGCTGAGCAGCTGAGCGTGGATGCCGCCGAGGTCAAGCCTGAATCGAACTTCCAGAACGATCTGGGTGCAGACTCCCTCGACACCGTCGAACTGGTGATGGCCCTGGAAGAGGCCTTCGACATCGAGATCCCCGATGAGGCCGCAGAAGGCATCACGACAGTGGGTGATGCGGTGACCTACATCCAGGAGAAAAAAGCCTGACCTCCCTGCTCCGTTCGTTGCTTCTCCATGGCTGAGTCATCCCGCCGGGTGGTGATCACGGGTCTTGG
Source organism: uncultured Synechococcus sp. (assembly GCA_913049535.1). Classification (GTDB taxonomy): domain Bacteria; phylum Cyanobacteriota; class Cyanobacteriia; order PCC-6307; family Cyanobiaceae; genus RCC307. The sequence continues at coordinate 1,445 of CAJWYF010000063.1, read as the reverse complement.
CGCCGTGACTCCCATCGGCAACTCCGTATCTGAGTACTGGTCCGGTCTCACTGAGGCGCGCAACGGGGTGGCAGCGATCACCCTGTTCGATGCTTCCCGTCATGCCTGCCGGTTTGCAGCCGAGGTCAAGGACTTTGACCCCACAGGCGTCCTCGACCCCAAAGAAACCAAACGCTGGGACCGGTTCTGTCAGTTCGGCGTGGTGGCGGCCAAAGAGGCGCTGGCTCACAGCGGCCTTGAAATCAACGACAGCAACCGTCAACGCATCGGCGTGATCATCGGCTCCGGTGTGGGCGGTCTGCTGACGATGGAGACCCAAGCCCACGTGCTTGAGGGCAAAGGTCCAGGGCGGGTCAGCCCCTTCACCGTGCCGATGATGATCCCCAACATGGCCACAGGCCTGGCGGCGATCGCCCTGGGAACGCAAGGTCCCAGCTCCGCTGTGGCCACAGCGTGCGCCGCGGGCTCCAATGCCATCGGCGATGCGCTGCGTCTGCTGCAGCAGGGCCATGCCGATGCCATGGTCTGCGGCGGCGCCGAATCGGCCATCACACCGCTTGGTGTTGCCGGTTTCGCCAGTGCCAAGGCCCTCTCGTTCCGCAACGATGATCCGGCCACCGCCAGCCGCCCATTTGATGCTGAGCGCGATGGCTTTGTCATCGGTGAAGGCGCTGGGATCCTGGTGCTCGAAACCCTTGAGCATGCCCAGAACCGTGGTGCCACCATCCTCGGTGAGGTGATCGGATACGGCATGACCTGTGATGCCCATCACATCACCTCACCGATCCCTGGCGGTGTCGGCGGAGCGCGGGCCATGAGCCTGGCCATCGCTGATGCGGGGCTGCAGCCCAAGGACATTGATTACGTCAATGCCCATGGCACCAGCACACCGGCCAACGACAGCAACGAAACCTCCGCCATCAAGACCGCCCTGGGTGATCGGGCCAGGCAGATTCCGGTGAGCTCCACCAAATCCATGACCGGTCACCTGCTGGGCGGCAGCGGCGGTATCGAGGCTGTCGCGGCCGTCTTGGCCCTGCAACACGGGGTGATCCCCCCCACCATCAACCACCAGAATCCTGATCCCGCCTGTGATCTGGATGTCGTTCCGAATCAGGCACGAGAGCAGATAATCTCAACGGCCCTCTCCAACTCGTTTGGATTCGGCGGCCACAACGTCTGCCTCGCCTTCCGTCGCTACGCGTGACGGGATCCACCCAATCCCCTCCCAAGATCCCCATGGTCGCCGCACCCGTCTCGATCGACACCCTCTGCATCAACAGCATCCGCTTCCTGGCTGTCGATGCGGTGAACAAGTCCAAGAGCGGCCACCCCGGCCTGCCGATGGGCTGCGCCCCCATGGGTTACACCCTCTGGGACAAGTTTCTGCAGCACAACCCCAAGAATCCCCAGTGGTTCAACCGCGACCGCTTTGTGCTCTCAGC
>CAJWYF010000062.1 GCA_913049535.1 uncultured Synechococcus sp. | reverse complement strand
GGAAGCTGCTGCCCCGCAGCACCATCTGGGAGCTCATGAATTTGCCGTTGTATTCACCCACCGCCCCGGCGGCAGGACGGAAGCCGCGATAGGGGGCATAGGCACTGGAGGTCCATTGCCACAGCGAGCCGAACCACTGGTGTCCCTCGCTGTGGCCTCTGGCGGCCCATTCCCACTCCGCTTCGCTGGGCAGCCTTGCCTCCAGCCAGCGCGCCAATGCATCGGCCTCAAACCAGCTCAGGTGACGCACCGGCGCCTGAGCCTGGCGCGGCTGCTGTCCCTTCAGGGTGAATTCCAGGCCATCGGGGCGCCAGTAACGAGGGGCTTGCCAGCCCTGCTCCTGTACAAGGGCCCAGCCCTCGGCCATCCAAAGACTGGCTGTGCGGTAGCCGCCATCGGCGATGAAGGCGTCCATCGTTGCGTTGGAGACGAGCCCTGAAGCAATGGCATAGGGCTCGAGCCAGCAGCGCTGCTGCGGGGACTCGTTATCGAAATGGAAGGCGTTCTGCCGGGCGTCGTGCCCGATCGTCACCAGCCCAGCATCGATGGCCAGCCATGGCTGCTGCTCCTCGGTCAGTGGAGCGTCTGGGGCCTCAAGGCTGTAGGCCGGTGCCATCGGGTTGCGATGGAATCCGTCCAGCAGGTCCATGAGCAGCAGCTCCTGGTGCTGCTGTTCGTGCTGCAGGCCCAACTCGATCAGATCAAGGACCTCATCGGCCGGCGAATCGTGATTGAGCCATTGCTGCAGCTCAGCATCGACACGCTCGCGCCAGTGCAGCACTTCACCAATCGTCGGTCGGCTCAGCAGGCCTCGCTGCGGCCTGGGATGACGGGGCCCGGCTGCCTCGTAATAGGAGTTGAAGAGCGTTGGCCAGGGCTCCGGCATGGATTGCCATCCAGCTCTGTGGGGCGCCAGCACGAAGGTTTCAAAGAACCAGGTGGTGTGGCCCAGGTGCCATTTCGGCGGGCTCGCATCAGCCATTCCCTGCAGCACCAGATCTTCAGGTTCCAGTGGTGCGATCAGGGCGATGCTGCGTTGGCGCACGGCGGCCAGACGCTCGCTGAGGCTGGCGGCCACCCGGGCTGGGGTGTGTCGGATCATCCGCCAGGAGATCAGGTGGCGGGACCCTAGCCTGCGCAAACGCAGTCGGCAGCACGATGGGGATCACCCGCGGTTTTGTCGGAGCGGTGGGCCATACCCCACTGATCCGCCTGGAGCACCTCAGTGAGCTCAGCGGCTGCGAGATTCTCGGCAAAGCGGAATTCATGAACCCGGGCGGTTCGGTCAAAGACCGCGCCGCCCTTGGGATCCTGCAGAGCGCGGAAGCCAGCGGTGAGCTCAAAGCCGGTGGCACCGTGGTCGAGGGCACCGCTGGTAATACGGGGATCGGTCTGGCCCATCTCTGCAATGCGCGGGGTTACCGCTGCGTGATCGTCATCCCGGAGACCCAGTCGGCCGAAAAAATCGAGCTGTTGCGCAGCCTCGGCGCTGAGGTGCGAACGGTGCCGGCCGTTCCGTATCGCGATCCCAATAACTACGTGAAGCTCTCCGGCCGCATCGCAGAGGAGATTCCTGGAGCGGTCTGGGCCAATCAATTTGACAACCGCGCCAATCGCCAGGCCCATTACGGCAGCACCGGACCGGAAATCTGGCAGCAGTGCGAGGGCAGGCTGGATGCCTGGGTGGCGGCCACCGGCACGGGAGGCACCTACGCCGGAGTCGCGATGTTCCTCAAGGAGCAATCAGCTGCCGTGCGCTGTGTTCTGGCCGATCCCCACGGCAGTGCGCTGTACAGCTGGGCCAGCACCGGTGACCTCAGCGCCGAGGGCTCTTCCATCACCGAAGGCATCGGTAACAGCCGCATCACCGCCAATCTCGACGGCGCTCCGGTGGATGACGCCGTTCGCATCGACGATCAGACGGCCATCGATGTGCTCTACGAGCTGCTCTGGAGAGAAGGTCTGTTCATGGGCGGATCGGTGGGCATCAATGTTGCCGGGGCCCTCGAGGTCGCCCGCCGCTTGGGACCTGGCCATCGCATTGTCACGGTGCTCTGTGATGGCGGCGATCGTTACCGCTCCCGCATCTGGAACCGGGAGTGGTTGCAAAGCCGCGGACTGAGGCAGCCAGAGCGCCAGAGCGCCGGTAGCGTCCTCTGAGAACAAGGAAAAGACTGGCCTGTGCTCAAGCCAGCGGATGCCGCTACTGGAGATCTGTTGCAGGGGCGCTATCGCCTGGAGCAGCCACTGAGCCAAGCCGCAGGCATGGTCCTGTGGCGCGCTGTCGACACCTTGGCCGCGGATCAGCCTGTGGCCATTCGCGGCTGGTGGGGCCTGCAGGAGCAGCAACGTCTTGAGCTGCAGCAACGCCTTGAGCGCTTGCAGGGTGTGTTTCACCCCCAGGTGCCCCGCCTCGGCGCCCTGATCGATGCTCCGAGCGGGTGCTGGCAGGTGCGCGAATGGGTCAGCGGCCGCACCTACGCCGAGCTGCTGCAGGCGCGGCGGGAGCGGCAGTTGGTCTTTGGCGCTGGTGAGGTGCTGCTGCTGCTGCGCCAGCTGCTGCCGGCCCTTGCCACCTTGCACGGCCAGGACCTGATTCACGGTGACCTCACCCCGGCCAACCTGGTACGGCGCGACAGCGATGGGCTCCCCGTGCTGATTGATTTCGGCATGCCTGCCGCCGCTGGAGAGGAGCCGCTCACGGCGGCAACGGCTGGATTTGCCCCACCGGAGCAGCGCCTGGAGCCCCCTGCTGCCTGGATGGATCTCTACAGCCTGGGGGTGATGGCCGTCGTGCTGCTCAGCGGCGAGGAACCCAGTGCTCTGATGGATCCCCAGACTCTGGACTGGCGTTGGCCGGCTGGGCTGCAGCTGGACCCGGCGTTCAAGGCACTGATTGAGCGGTTGCTCAACCGTGAGCCTGCCGATCGTTTCAGCAGCGCAGCGGCCGCGGCGGCCGAACTGGCGCGGCTTCCCATGCCGGACAGCACCGGCCCGGTCAGCCGCAGTGATCGCACCGAGATCCTGGTGCCCACGGCCCCGGTGGACGAGCCACGACTGCCGCAGGCACCTCAAACGCCAGCAGCTTCTGATCAGGTCGCAGATCCTGCTCCTGCGCCATCACCGCTGCCAGTTCCGCGCCGCTCCAGCCGTGATGAGCGGCGCCTGGCCCGGGAGCAGGCCGCAGAGGGTCGCTTCTGGCCGGTGGTGCTCGCCTTGGTGCTCACCGCTCTGGTGGGATCAGCGCTGGGTTGGTTGTTGCTGGGCCGCAACCGGCAGGCCGCCCCCGAGGTCACCAGCTTGTCCCCCAGCTTGAGCCTGCCGCCTGCTGAGGTGGATCAACGCCAGCAGTTGCTCAATCGCCTCAAGGCATTGCAGGTCGATCAGGACTGGTTCCTCAAGCTGGTGGACCACAGCCTTGCGGCGCAGTTCCCCGAGCGCCGCGGCAGGCCTCCATCGGATTCTTTGGAAGATGCGCCGTTGCGCAAGATCTGGAACGATCTGGCCCAGGAGTGGCTGGTGCGCGTTGAGCAACTGTCCGTTCCCTTGAGGCAACGCCTTGGTGGCTACACCCCAGCGGACTGGAAAGCGCGTGAGGGCACCTTGACCAAGCAGGGCCTTAGCCCTTCAGTGCTGCAGCAGTTGGTGAGCAGCAGCGCCCAGACCTTGCTGCCCGGACGCAATCCTGAAGCGATGCCGCCAGAGCCGGTGCGGCAGATCTGGTATGCCGCGGCACTGCGCAGCCTTGAGGGACTGAAGGTGGAGCAGATCACCCCGGCCCTCAACCTGACCCGTTCGCTGACGACGTCAGTGGATGGCCAAGGGGCGCGGCTGATCGCCATCAAAGTGCCCAAGGGTTTCAAGCTTGTCTTGGGCGTCAATGGCACCCCGCTGATGCAGATGAGCGTCTTTGGCGCCGATGGCAAGGTGCTTGATCCGCGCGGCCCGCTGCGTGTGGTGACGGTCCCCAAGATCAGTGGCTCTCCGGTTCAGCTGCTGATCCGCAATGACGGCTTGGCGGCTGGGTTGATCAGCCTGTCGGTGCGGTTGGATCCACCC
>CAJWYF010000061.1 GCA_913049535.1 uncultured Synechococcus sp. | reverse complement strand
CCCCCAGCGAGCCGAACACTTCATCAGTGCTGATGTGATGCAAACGAAAGCGCTCGCGCCGTTCAGCAGGCAGTGCATCCCAATGACTGCGGACGGCCTGAAGCAGGTGGAAGGTGCCCGTGACATTGCTGGCAATGAAGGCACCGGGCCCATCAATGGAGCGATCAACATGGCTTTCAGCTGCCAGATGCAGCACCAAATCGGGACCAGCCAGACGCACCGCCTCGGCCGTGGCCTCGGCATCGGCCAGATCCAGCGTTAACAACTGATGGCGCCCTTCAGCAGCAGCGCCGAGCTGCTGCAGCTGCTGCTCAATGCTGGTGAGGTCGCTGGCGTAGCCGCACTTATCAAGGTTGAACACCGTGGCGCTGGACTCAGCCAGTAGCCGGCGCACCACCGCCCCACCAATGAAGCCGCCGCCACCGGTGACCAGCACCCGTTGGATGCCAGGGGGCAGCAGGGATGGAGACATCAGCTGAAGGCGCGGTGGCGGCAGATTACTGAGCCTGGGCCAGCACATCCGCCAGGGCTGCGCGCCAGTGGCTGGGCTGCAGGTTCAGGGCCTGACGGCTGGCTGAGCACTCCAGCAGCGAGTAACTCGGCCGTGTGGCCGCTGTGGGGTACTCGGCAGTGGTGATGGGCAGAACCTGCGCAGCCCGGCTGAGCAACCCCTGGGCCACAGCCTGCTCACCGATCGCCACCGCAAAGTCGTACCAGCTGGCTGCGCCAGCATCACTCCAGTGCAACAAGGCAGGGCCATCGGCGGAGACCCCACAACCGATGGCGCGCCAACAGGCAGCCGCCAAGGTGAGCGTGCTGGTGGGGCAGCCCACCTGATCGGCCACCACCTTCAAAGGCTCACCGGCTGCGGCCTTACTGGCATGAAGGCGCAGCATGGTGCGGCAGAAATTGCGGCCCACCGGTCCATAGACCCAACTGGTGCGCAGCACTTTCGCGCCATCGAGCTGCAGGGCCGCCGCTTCGCCCTGCGCCTTGGTGGACCCGTACACCCCCAGGGGGTCGCGGTCCTGGTCCGGGGCGTAGGGGTGACCCTGGCGACCGTTGAACACAAAATCGGTGCTGAGCTGAAGCAGCCGTCCTCCCGCTAAAGCCAACGCCTCGGCAAAGGCCTGCGGGGCCCCAGCGTTAACAGCCCAGGCCAACTGCGGTTCGCTCTCGGCCTTGTCCACAGCGGTGTAGGCCCCGGCATTAAGCACCCAGTCAGGCCGGTGATGCTGCACCGCAGCACGGCAAGCGTCCGCATCGGCCAGATCGAGCTGGGCCCGGCTGGTGGCAACCACCTCCACCCCTGACGGAACCAAGGCCTGCAGGGCCTGGCCCAGCTGGCCTGCAGCGCCCGTGAGCAGCACCTTCATTGGAACCACTGCTCCGCCTTGGACTCAGCCCACACAGGTGCCTCCGCGTCCTTGGCGCTGAGCTGCACCTGCAGACCGTCAACGGGCCAATCAATGGCCAGGGAGGGGTCATCCCATCGCAAGGCCCGCTCACAATCGCGGTTCCAGTAATCACTAGTCTTGTAGAGCACCTCAGCGGACTCCGAAAGAGTCAGAAAACCATGGGCAAAACCCACCGGCACCCAGAGCTGCTGGTGGTTGTCGGCGCTCAGGCGAGCAGCCACCCACTGGCCAAAGCTGGGGGAGCCAGAACGCAGATCCACAGCCACATCAAAAATCTCGCCCGCCACGCAACGCACCAATTTGGCCTGGGGCTGGGGTGCGATCTGCAGATGCAACCCCCGCAAGACGCCACACGTTGAGCGGGAGTGGTTGTCTTGAACAAACGGCAGGGCTTGCTGGCCGTCCTGCTCAAGCAGCTCCGCCCAACGGCGCCCATTCCAGCTCTCAAAGAAAAAGCCGCGCTCATCACCAAACACCCGTGGGGTGAACAGCAGCGGACCCTGCATGGCAGCGCCAGCTGTTGTAAGAAGCCGTTCAGCCTGCAAGGGGCACCTCCAGCAGCTGCAGCAGGTACTCGCCATAGCCGCTCTTGCGCAGCGGTTGCGCCAACTCCTGCAGCTGCGCAGGGCTGATCCAGCCCAGACGCCAAGCCACCTCCTCTGGGCAGGCCACCTTCAATCCCTGGCGTTGCTCCAGGGTGCGGATGTAGGCGCCCGCCTCCTGCAAGGAATCAAATGTGCCGGTATCCAGCCAGGCCATGCCGCGGCCCATCAACTCCACCCGCAGCTGGCCCTGCTCGAGGTAACTGTTGTTGAGATCGGTGATCTCCAACTCACCCCGGGCCGAGGGCTGCACCTGCCGGGCCCGCTCCACCACGCTGTCGTCATAGAAGTACAGACCGGTCACCGCGTAACGGGATTTGGGCCGGCTTGGTTTTTCTTCAATGCTGAGGGCCGTGCCATCAGCGTCGAACTCCACCACCCCATACCGCTCGGGGTCACGCACCGGGTAAGCAAACACCGTCGCCCCGTCACGGCTGGCGTTGCTGGCCTGCAGCTGCAGCACCAGGTCATGACCATGGAAAAGGTTGTCCCCCAGCACCAGGGCAGCCGGCGCAGCAGCGAGGAAATCAGCACCGATCAGAAAGGCCTGGGCCAGCCCATCAGGGCTGGGCTGCACCGCGTACTCAATGGACATCCCCCAGGCACTGCCATCGCCCAGCAGCCGCTGGAAGGCGAGCTGATCATGGGGTGTGGTGATCACCAGCACCTCACGGATACCCGCCAGCATCAAGGTGGTTAGCGGGTAGTACACCATCGGCTTGTCGTACACCGGCAGCAGCTGCTTGCTCACCGCCCGCGTCAGCGGATGCAGCCGCGTCCCGCTGCCGCCAGCCAGGATGATCCCCTTGCGCGCCGCAGTCATGACGGCATTGCCCGCATCAAGCTGCCCATCTCCAGGGCCTCGAGGGCATAACTCCAGCCCAGGTTGTTCTTGATGCCGGCACGCTCCAGAGCCTGTTGCATGGTGTCGGTGGTGAGCACCCCGAAGATCACGGGCACACCGCTCTCGCGCGACACCGTGGCCACCCCCTTGCTGGCTTCTGCCACCACCACATCGAAATGGGGCGTATCACCCCGGATCACCGCCCCCAGGGTGATCACCACGTCATAACGGCCCGATGTGGCCAAACGCTTGGCCACCAGAGGAATTTCAAAACTGCCCGGCACCCAGGCTTGATCCAGCTGGGCACTGGTCTCTGAGACATCAACGCCGTGGCGCGAGAGGCAGTCCAGGCAACCACTCAGCAATTTGGCGGTGACCAAGTCATTGAAACGGGCCACCACCACAGCCAGACGCAAACCCGACAGGTCGGTGAAACGTCCTTCAAAAACGGTCATGGCAACAGGCCTGCGGGACTGGCACCAGTATCCGCCCAGAGGCGGTGCTTCAGACGACGAAGAAGCTCATGCCCCAGTTGACCAGGACCAACGCCACCCATGCAAGGCCGCCCAGCAGGATCAGGCGATTGCTGTTGCCGGTCTCATCGTTGCTGGCGTAAAGCACTGGCACAGCAACGATCAAGGCGAAAGACATCACCACCAGCGCCAGGACGGTGAGGGTGTTCAGGAACTGCATGGCGTGGCCGCAACCTGGGAATTGGCTTGGCGGATTCTCCCACGCGAACGCTGGATGCCGCGGCTGTTGTTCACAGGTTGTGGTGGGAGGCGCGCAGCTGTCCAATCGCCTCGAGCCAAGTCTGGAAATTGCGCAGATCGTGCTGCAGCTCTTGCCACAGAGGAGGCAACTGATCGATCAACAGGGCAATGGGCTCGGGCCGCAGCTCATCGGCGTACAGATTGCGCACCAGATGGCGGAAGCGGAGGTACTCCTGCAATTGCTGTTGGGTGACCTCCCGCAACAGTGCCGGACGGGTGGCCGTGGCCAATGCCATGCGCTCCAGCAGACGCCGATGCCAGCCTTCGCCCTGAGCGGGCGTGCCGCCATTCACCACCCGCGACACCAACAGCAGGCAGCGCTCCACCCCGGTGTAGAAGCTGTGCAAGCGCAGGGCCGCTGCCTCCACCGCCTCACCACTGATGCTGAGGCGCGCCTGCAACGCCAAAAGGCCCTCCACCAGCCGCTGCAAACGCAGACTCTCCCGCTCGAGATCCTCACGCAGTTCCAGCAGTTCAGCCTGTTCCATCTCAGAGCGCCTTGCTGCCGCGTTGCAAACGCGCCAAGAGCTCAGGGCTGAGATCCTCTGCTCGCTTGAGATCCACCGGCAACGGGCCGCAGGCCTCCACCAGGGCCACCGCCTCCAGCCAAGCCTCAGGAGGTAAGCCAGCCACCAACAGATCCAAATCGGAGTGGGAGCGGAAGCCATCGCCCAGCAGCGAACCAAATACCTGGATGGCCTGCACCTGGCTCCAGCGCTGGCGCAGAGCCACCGCCGCCGCCTCGGCCTGCTGCAAGCCCAGGGCACGGCGCTGTTCCAGCAGCTGCCGATCCACAGCAAAGCGCTGCTGCCAGTAGTCCTGGGCGTGCACAGTCATGCCCCCAGTTTGAAAGGCCAGGGCAGCTCTGCCTACGATCCCGGCTCCCCGCCCTGCTGCCGTGGCCCCCGGCGAAGAACAGCTGACGCTGGTGCCGGACGACGCTGTGCAGGGCAGCCTGTTTGCCCCTGAACCTGCAGCAGCAGCGGAGTCCAGCCCCAACGCACGCGAAGAAGAAGCGAACGGAAGCAAGACAGACCACAAACGGCGCCGCCCCCACCCCGGCCGCAAACCCCTGAGCCTGGAAGCTTGCGAAGCCGGCGGTGGCAATGACGCCGAGGCCAAAGGCAGCCCCGAGGACGACCTGCCTCGCTGGCACCACCACAGCCTGGTGGAACCGCTGGCGCTCACGCCGATGCTGCGCCACTACGTGGAACTCAAGGCGGCCCATCCCGAGCGGGTGCTGCTGTACCGCCTGGGGGACTTTTTTGAGTGCTTCTTTGAAGACGCCCTGCTCACCAGCCGCGTGCTGGAGCTCACCCTCACCGGCAAGGAAGCGGGCAAAACCATGGGCCGGGTGCCGATGGCGGGGATCCCCCACCACGCCGCCGAGCGCTATTGCAGCGAATTGGTGCGGCGGGGCCATGCCGTAGCCCTCTGCGATCAGCTGGAAACCACCCCCGCCAAGGGGGCCCTACTCAAGCGCGACATCACCCGGGTGCTCACCCCCGGCACGGTGCTGGAGGAGGGGATGCTCAGCGCCCGGCGCAACAACTGGCTGGCGGCAGTGGTGCTGGAAGGGGAGCAGTGGGGCCTGGCGGTGGCGGATGTCTCCACCGGAGAATTGCGCCTGTATGAACGCCAAGGCTTGGAGGCTCTGGAGCAGGAACTGCAACAGCTGGAGACGGCCGAGCTGTTGCTGCCGGGCTTGGAGAGCGGCAACGCCAGCGATCAACCAAGCTGGTGCCCGGAGCGCCTCAGCCTCACCCCCCAACCCCGCAACCCTTTCAGCGCCAAGGAAGCGGAGCGGGCCTTGAAACAGCGCTACGGGGTCCAGAACCTTGAAGGGCTGGGCCT
>CAJWYF010000060.1 GCA_913049535.1 uncultured Synechococcus sp. | reverse complement strand
GTGCTGGCGTTGAGGGTGTGCTCGGCATGGAGCACCAGGCAGGCATCAAAGATCCTTGCGGCCAGCGGGTCCGGCTCCCGCTCGGTGAGCATGTAGAGGAAATTCGATGCGTAGGGCAGATCGTCCCGGGGCTGGATCGGATCCTGGCCGCGGCGGATCATGTGAAACGCCGCCAGCATTGTCGGGATCTTGGCCAGCAGGCGCATCACGGCGCCCCGGATGTAGTCCTCATCGTCGAGGGCTCGATTGGCGTAGAACAGACCCAGCGATGCCGCACTGGCCTGCAGTGCATCCATCGGGTGTCCGCTGGCCGGGAAGCACTTGAGCATGTCCCTGATGCGGAAGCTCACCCGCCGGTGCATCTGCACGTCGTACTGGAAGTCCCGCAGCTTGTCCGGATCGGGCAGTTCACCCCAGATCAACAAGTAAGCGGTTTCCAGAAAGCTGCTGCGGGCCGCCAGGTCCTCGATGCGATACCCGCGGTAGCTGAGGATCCCCCGCTGCCCATCGATGTTGCTGATGGCCGACTGGGTGGCGGGCACGCCCTCAAGCCCTGGACGGAAACCGGTGGGGGCCACACTCATCGGCTTGTCAGACGCAACAGATGCTGCAGCGAGGCTACGCGCATAACCCGGCTCAATTTTTTCCTTCCAGCAGCACCTTCGGGCTGAGCAGCAGCCTGAGCTGACAACTGCCGGGCTCCGGTTGGGGCAGCTCCAGCTCCAGCAGCACGGCGCCGGCCTTCTTGATCTGGATGCTGTTGGTGCTGCAGCCCAGCAGGTGGCTGGCCAGTTGGCTCAAATCCGGCTCATGGCCGAACAGCCCCAGCCGTTTCCAGGGCTCCTCGAGCAGTTCCAGCAGCAGCGGCATTGGATCCTGCCCTGGTGCAAGAGCCTCGCTGAAGCTCAAGGTGTCCCCGAGCCCCAGCTGCAGAGCCAGTTCCGCGGTCTGGCGGGCCCGCACCAGGGGGCTGCTCACCAGCGGCCCGCAGCCCAGGTCCAATTTCTCCATGCGCTGCAGCACCTTGCGGGTGCGGGCTCGTCCCTCCGCGGTCAGGGCACGTTCTTCATCGGTGGCGGTACTGCCTCGCTCGACGGCGATGCCGTGGCGGATCAGCAGCAGTTCTCGGGCCATGGCGTCAGTGGACGTGCAGCGTCGCGTGCAACGAAGTGATGTTCTGATCTTCCGACAGCGCCAGCTCCATGCCCTCGATGGCCGGCGTCAACGGACGACCGGCCATGAGTTGCAACCCACGCCAGAGCGCCCAGCTGGAGAGCAGGGTGCTGCTGCCGTTGGCATCGAGGCCCAGCAGCGCCTGGGTGCCCGCCTCCGGTTCGATTGCGCGTAGCCGTGCTGCGGGTCCTTTGCTCGCCCCTCGATGCTGCAGCTGCTGCCGCAGCACCGTGAGGTTGTTGCTCCACCAGCGCAGCTCACCATCCCCGCCGCTGGCACCAGCCACCTGGGCCTGGAGCTGGCCTTGACGGTCGCTCTTGCCGGTGAGATGGCTCCAGACCTTGAGCTCATCGAGGTTGGCGGCGTCAAAACCCTCGGCAGCCAGGGCTGCATCGAGCGCTGATGCCGCGGGATGGGCCGCGGGGCTGCCGGCCAGCCAGCCGGACCCGTCGCTGAGTCGGCCCTGCAGCATCGCGGCATCGCGACTGGCCTGCAGCTGCGCCAGCAAGGGGTCGTCGGGCTCGGCCTGGAGCTCAAACAGAGCCGGCAATGGCGCTCCGGGCTGGCTGAGGCTGAGACGCTCCAGCGGCAGGTTCAGCTGATCGAGCAGCGCTTGATCACCGCTGCTGAGCCCCTGCTCATGGCCCGCGTGATCGGTGACCGCTTGGGCGTCGAGCTGCAAGCCGCGGCGTTGCAGCTCCAGACTGCCTACCCACGCCTGGATGGGTTCGCCGGGCCGCAGCTCCGCCGGCAGCCCCATGAGCTGGCTGATGCCGGTGGCATCACCGCGCAGCAGGGCCACACCGTGGGGCTGCTGCTCCAGCCAGTCCGTCAACAGCGGGTCGGCCCCCAGGTTGAGAGCGTCCTCCTGAGAGGCGTCGAGGGCCTCTTCTAAGGCGCTGCGGCTTGAGGCCAGCAGCACCAACTGGTCATTGACGAGTGCAGTGGCCAGGGGGGGATGGGCGGCGGCTGGGCTGGCCGTGCTGGGCCGTCCTTGGGGTTGCTGGCCGCGGCTGGAAATCACCCCGAGGCCCCGATAGCGGGAGATCTCCAGATCTCCTCCGGCCAGGCTGCGGCTCTGCCAGAAGCGCTGCAGGAATTGCCTTCCGCCACTGTCACTGCGGCTGGTGAGTGCCATCACCCAGCTGGCAGGCGCCCCGCCCTCCTTCCCGGCGCGCAAGGAGAGGCTGCTCTCCTCGCCGAGCCAATCGGCCAGCTCGGTGCTGTAGTCCAGTCCCGCCGCGAGGAACAGGCCATCGCGCAGGTGGCTGAGCTGCTCGGCGGCAGCGCTGCGCTGCCTGGCTGGCGCCACGGCGCGGCCATAGGCCGGCAGCAATCCAGGATCCATTTCAAGGACCACACTGACGTTGGCCGTGCGGGGCAGGAAGCGTGCGGTCAGGGGCGTTTCCAGCCGCTGGCCCTCAAGCTGCAGGGGGCTTTGGCGTTGCAACCACCACCAGCCCCCCAGCCCCAGGGCTCCAAGGCTGATTGCGATGGCCAGCAGCACGGCCAAAGGCGGGCGGACGGTGTTCACTCCCCGGCTCTCCATGCCGTCTCCATCGATCATCCTTGGCCATGGATGTTCAGGCCAGCCTTGCCCCAGCCTCAGACGATCACGGCCCCGGCGTTGCAGCGTTGGCTGCAGGGCGCCGCACCCCCGCTGCTGGTGGATGTGCGAGAGCCACAGGAGTTGGCCCTTGCGGCTTTGCCTGAGGTGGTTCACCTCCCCCTGAGCGCCTCACAGCAATGGCTGCCGCAGCTGCAGGACCGGCTGCCGGCGGGCCGTGATCTGGTGGTGCTCTGTCATGCCGGAATCCGCAGCTGGCAATTTGCCTGCTGGTTGATGGAAACCCAGGGCCGAGAGCGGGTCTGGAATCTCGAGGGCGGCATCGATGCTTGGAGTCTTGCGGTGGATTCCGCCGTGCCCCGGTACTGATCTGCGTAGCATCGATCTGGTCATCGACTGGTGCTGTGCCTTCTCTGCCCCACCGCCAGCAGCAGGTGTTGCAGGCCACGGTGCAGCACTACGTCGACACCGTGGAACCGGTGGGCAGTCGCACGTTGGTGCGTCGTTTCGGACTTGATGCATCGCCAGCCACGGTGCGCTCGGCCATGGGTGCCCTCGAGCAGAAGGGCTTGCTGACCCAGCCCCACACCTCCGCTGGGCGGGTGCCCAGCGCCAAGGGCTACCGCCATTACGTCGATTGCCTGCTGCCTGAACCCGGTGCGGCGGTGGCTCAGTTGCAGCGTGAGCTGGCTGATCTGAGCCTGCAGTGGGCGGCACTGGAGGATCTGCTGCAGCATCTGACCAGGCGGTTGGCCGATCTCACTGGCCTGTTGAGTGTGATCACCCGCCCCCAGCGTTCTGAGCCACAGCTCAAGGCATTGCGCCTGGTGGTCAGCGGTGATCGGCTGCTGGTGTTTCTGGTGGAGAGTTCAGCGGTGAGCAGCAGCCTCAACCTCAGGCTGCCCCAGGCGAGTGCGCTGGAGCTCGAGGCCCTGGAGCGCTGGTTGAACGGGCAGCTGCAGCAGGCCAACGCCTCGGCGCGTGCGATTCCCTGGGCGATCCTGCCCTCCCAGTTGCAGGCCAGCGGGGCACCGCTGCAGCAGGCCCTCGAGAGCCATAACCGCGGTCGCAACCGTCTGGCGGAAGGCGCTCTGACCACGGGGTTGACAGGGCTTCTGTCGCAGCCGGAGTTCAGCCAGACCCTGAGCTTGCGACCACTGCTTGAGCTGGTGGAGCAGTGCCCCCATGAGTTGTTGACCCCAAGAGACACCCAGGCCCTAGGAGGGGTCTGGATCGGCGGTGAACACCCCAACCCAGCCCTCGATGGCTGCGCTGTCGTTCAAGCCCGCTACCACTCCCGCAGTGGGGCGGAAGGTCAGGTGGCTTTGGTGGGGCCGATGCGGATGGCCTATGCCAATGCCCGCGCCGCGGTTCAGTCGGTGGCCGCGAGCCTCAGCCGACTGCTGGCCTAGAGCCCTTCAGCCGCCGAGTTGATCGGCCAGACGCTCGGCGACGGTATTGACATCCTTGTCACCGCGGCCGGAAAGGTTGATCACCACCTCGGTGCCGGGCGCCAGGGTGGGGCAGAGCGTCTCCAGCCAGGCGAAGGCATGGGCGGTCTCCAGGGCGGGAATGATGCCCTCCAGCTGGCTGAGACGTTGCAGCGCTTCCAGCGCTTCATCGTCGGTGACAGCGCCGTACTCGGCCCGGCCGATCTCGCGCAGGTAGCTGTGCTCCGGTCCCACACCGGGATAGTCCAGGCCGGCACTGATGGAGTGGGCCTCCACCACCTGCCCCTCCTCGTCCTGCAGCAGCAGGCTCATGGCGCCATGCAGCACACCGGTGCGGCCCTCGGTGATCGTGGCGGCATGGCGGCCGCTGGCCACCCCCTCTCCGGCCGCTTCCACACCGACGAGTCGCACGCTGGTGTCTGCCACGAAGGGATGGAACAGGCCCATGGCGTTGGAGCCCCCACCGACGCAGGCCAGCAGCACATCAGGCAAGCGCCCAAAGGACTCCAGACACTGCTGCTTGGCTTCCTCGCCGATCACCGCATGGAAGTCCCGCACCAGCATCGGGTAGGGGTGGGGACCGGCGACCGAACCCAGGATGTAGTGGGTGCTCTCCACGTTGGTGACCCAGTCGCGGATCGCTTCGCTGGTGGCGTCCTTGAGGGTGGCGGTGCCGGCGGTCACCGGCTGCACCGTGGCACCCAGCAGCCGCATGCGGAACACATTGAGGGCCTGGCGGCGCATGTCCTCGGCGCCCATGTAGATCACGCACTCGAGCCCGAAACGGGCGCAGACCGTGGCGGTGGCCACCCCGTGCTGACCAGCGCCGGTCTCGGCGATGATCCGCTTCTTGCCCATGCGCAGGGCGAGCAGGGCCTGGCCCAGGGCGTTGTTGATCTTGTGGGCACCGGTGTGGTTCAGGTCTTCGCGCTTGAGCCAGATGCGTGGTCCCCCCTCGGCGCGGCGGTAGTGCTCGCTCAGCCGCTCGGCTTCATAAAGGGGGCTGGGGCGGCCGACGTAGGTGCGCAACAGCTCCTTGAGTCGTCCGGTGAACGCCGGGTCCTGCCAGGCTTCAGCGGCAGCTCGTTCCAGCTCGGCCAAGGCCGGCATCAAGGTCTCCGGCACGTACTGACCGCCGTAGCGACCAAAGCGGCCGAGACCATCGGGGCGCGCCGATGCCTGCAGGGCTTCAGCAGAAGGCAGAGTGCTGGTCACCGGCGCTGGAACAACTGGGGTCAGCCTAGGGAGCAGGCGGGGCCAGGGGCGGCCAGCCATAGGGCTCCAGAATTTCGATTTTTCCGCGCCCCTCACGGCAGCTGCTCGAGGGCCGAGGTCCCAGGGACTGGCCATCGAGATTGACGCCCACCCGCGCGCAGGTGTCCTTGCCGTAAGGATCACCGAACTGCAGCTGGACCACCTGCACATTCACCGGTGGCGTGGGCAGGTCCATAGCGAGGCTTCAGTGCAGGCAAACTCAGCTAAGCGAGCCAAACGACATGGGCAAGGGGGGCTGGAGCGAGTTCAGCAGTGATCCAGCAGCCCTGCGCCGGGTGGCACCAGAACAGCCCCAGACGCCGCGGGCACAGCAGAGGGTGCGGGTGCAACGCACCCGGGCAGGCAAGAAGGGAAAGACCGTCACCCAGGTCACGGGCCTTGAACTGGGTGATGACGCTGCCAAGGCCTTGCTCAAACAGCTCAAGGGGGCGGTCGGCAGTGGTGGTAGCTGGAAAGACGGTGTGATCGAGCTGCAGGGAGATCAGGTGACCACGGTGCTGCAAACCCTGGAGCAGCAGGGTTTCCGGCCCAAGCAGGCCGGGGGGTGACAATGGCCCCCCACCGAAGGGATCAGGTCATGGCCGCTGCCACCAACATCGTCTGGCATGAAGCGTCGGTGGACCGGGAAGCCCGCTGCCGCCAGCGGGGTCACCGCAGCGCCATTCTTTGGTTCACCGGCCTGTCCGGCTCGGGCAAAAGCACCCTGGCCAACGCCGTCAACACTGTGTTGTTTGAACGCGGCCTGGCCACCTATGTGCTCGATGGTGACAACATCCGCCATGGCCTCTGCAAGGACCTGGGCTTCTCCGATGCCGACCGGGAGGAGAACATCCGTCGCATCGGCGAGGTGGCCAAGCTGTTTGTGGATGCCGGGGTGATCACGCTGACCGCCTTTGTTTCTCCCTTCCGCGCTGACCGTGACAAGGCCCGGGCCCTGGTGGCCGATGGTGATTTCATCGAGGTGCACTGCGCTGCCGATCTGGCGGTCTGCGAGGAGAGGGATCCCAAGGGGCTCTACGCCAAGGCCCGCGCCGGGGTGATCAAGGAGTTCACCGGCATCTCCAGTCCCTACGAAGCCCCGGATGCCCCCGAGCTGTGGGTTGACACCGGCAGCCAGTCGCTGGAAGAGAGCGTGGCGGCGGTGCTCAGCCTGCTGGAGGCGAAAGGGGTTCTGAAGGCTGAAGCCTGAG
>CAJWYF010000059.1 GCA_913049535.1 uncultured Synechococcus sp. | reverse complement strand
GAGGGCAACAGCTGTCTGAAGCAGTGAACGCAGGCGACGCATGGGGACCGGCATAGGGAGCGTGGGCGCGATCGTACAACTGAAAACGCCCGCCCCGCGTAGGATGTCGCTCCTCTCAACATCCTTGATGCCCGGATCTAGCAGCGCTTGGGATGAGCGCTTCGCCGCTTGGTGTCAAGAGGGTGAACAGTTATGCGCCGACGCCGGCGGAGACCCCAAGGCGTTGCTGAAGGTGCTTCGCGAGCTGGAGCAGATGCACCGGGGACTTCAGGAGGGGGCTTTTCGGGACAGCCTGCCGTCAGGTCGTCAGCAGCTCTATGCCCTTTTGCAGTCCATGGAGCAAAGCGGCGGCTGGCCCTACATCCCCCGCCTGCAACTCAAACGCTTGCTGGACAATCTCGACACCACGGGAGCTCAGCCGGTGACTGGTGGCAGGAACCCCGCTTGAACAAGCTGCAGAGCCAGTGCATCAAGCAAGCGATGGGCCAAGGCCAGCTTGCGGCAGGACTCGATCCGCACTGGCGCCTGGCCCTGCTGCAACAGCCAGCCCTCATTGGCCGCTGAACCAAAGCCGGCCCCTGCCTGATCGATCGGGTTGGCAAACAACAGATCACAGCCTTTGCGCGCAAATTTGGCTTGCGCCTCAGTCAACACATCCCCGCTTTGGGCTGCGAACCCGAAAAGGATCTGACCAGGTCGGCGGCGCTGCACCAGCTGCATCAGCAGATCAGGCACGGCCTCCCAATGGCTGGGTTGCAGCAGCCACTGCTGCAGCTCGTCCTTGGCCAGCTTGTGACGCAGGGGCTCACGCAATCGCTGATCCGCCACCGCTGCCGCCATGAGCACCGCATCGGCCTCCGGTTGATGGCACTGCAGCAGCCCCTCCAATTCAGCGGCGCTGGTGAAAGGCTCGCATCGCAGCCCCTCCAGCCAGGCCACCGGCACCTGCAGAGGACCATGGAGCAAGGTCACCTCCGCTCCCCGCAGCCGCGCCGCCTGGGCCAGCAGCACCCCCATCGCCCCGGTGGAGGGATTGGAGAGATGACGGGCTGGATCCAGTGCCTCGCGGCTTGGGCCCGCGCTCACGAGCAGGCGACGTCCCGTGAGGTCCCTCAATGGGCCCTGCAACGCCAGGGACTCCGCAGCGAGCTCAATCAACTCCGGCTCCACCATGCGGCCGCTGCCGCGGCGATCGCAGGCCAACAGCCCCTCGCGGGCCGGTGGCAGCGCCAGGACATGCTGATCAAGCAGCAGCCACTGCCAATTGCGCTGCACCGCTGGGGATTCCCACATGTCGGTGTTCATTGCTGCTGCCACCAGCACAGGCGCCCGGCTGGCCATCACCGTGGCGGCAAGCAAGGTGTCGGCCAGTCCATGCACCAGCCGAGCGAGGGTGGTGGCACTCAGTGGGGTCAACAGCAGCAGGTCAGGCCATTCCGCCAACTCGATGTGCAGAGGGCGAGAGGCTCTGTGGTCCCACTGGTCCTGCTCGAGCACACACGGCTGTCGCGAGAGGCTGGAGAGGGCGATTGGGCTGACCAGCTGCGCGGCGCTGGGGGAGAGCAGACAGCGCACCTCGGCTCCACGCTTGACCAGGGCGCTGACCAGCGCAGGCATCTTCACGGCGGCGATGCTGCCGCTGATCCCCACCAAAATCCGCCGTCCGCTCAGGGCGTCAGCCGCGGTCATGGATCAGTCCTCGTCGAAGGGTTCCTGATCCACCAGATGCACATAAGGACGCACCAGCTCAGGCCGGTGGATGGCCAGAGCCCGCAGCAGGTGCCAATCGTTGAGACCATCAAAGGCACCCGGGTAGTCATCCAGCTCAAGGCGTTCAGCCAGAGCCGCCACGGAGGCCTCGGTGTGGGAAGCCAGAAGCTCCTCGGTGATCAAGCCAGGTCCGCTCATGAGGTGTAGCGTCGAAATGATTCCCCGGGGAATTAGCTCAGCTGGTAGAGCGCTGCGATCGCACCGCAGAGGTCAGGGGTTCGAATCCCCTATTCTCCATGGCGATGATTGCCCTGCTGCTATCGACAGCTCCGCTTGTGGCGGGGCCGCTGCTGCAGAACGCTTCAGAGCGTATTGAACTGGTCAGTGTCGAACGGGTGGAGCAGCTGCCGCTTTGGAGCGCCGAGACCCCACAAGATGCCTCGACAACAATCGAGCCTCGAGGCGTTCACATCGTTCGCACCGAACGGCAGCGCCTCGATGGCAGTGGGCGCTGGCAGGTGGTTTACGCGGTTGATTGCAAAACGCGCCGTCTGCGGCGCCTGAGCCAGCCGATGGCCGCAGACAGGGTGGGCTTTGCCAAACACACCCCGGTTGAGGGGGAAGACGGTTACTGGTACCCGGAGCGGCCCTTCACCCTGGCCAGCCAACTGCTGCAGCGGGTGTGCCCCTCAGGAAATTGAGCGCGCGAGTTTACCCCCAGGACCCCCGATGGGGTACAAAGGATCACCAACCTCAACCTTGAGCTATGTCGCAGTCCAAGCGAGAACAGGTGGTCAGTCACCTGCGTTACATCCGCCAGGAACTGCGTGAGATGCACCAGGGCGTGATGGATGACGGCCTGCTGCCCGAAAGCGGCGAGGTCCGTGGGGTGATGGCGCAGATGGAAGCGCTGCTTGAACTGCTCGAAGGCAAGAGCGGCCGCAAGGCAGCTGCCAAGGAAGCCAGCTCCTGAGCCGCTGTGGCTGTCAGCTCCACTACTGGTAGTGGAGCTGACAGCCAGGCTGACCACATGTTGTGTATAAAGGGTCCGGCGAAGCGCTGGGCCAGGTGATGGGGATCCCGGGCTAGCTTCGCCAGTTCTTCCCCTTCAGCCTTTGACGAGCAGGTAGCGAGCACCTGCTGAACGAACCCAACGGGTGACCTCCTCGGTCAGGCGACGACCGGCCAGACCGATGCAGCCGGCAGTACCGTCACGGCTGACATCTTCATGAATGCCAAAGTGACTCCGGGGCGTCGCAAATAGTGGGTCAACAGGGATGAACCAGCTGCGCCCGAGCTCATAGAGATCACCGCTGTGCAGACGGATCGGCGCTCCAATCCGATATGGACCTGGAGGCAAGGGGGCATGGTTGCCCGGCCGGCTGAAGCGATCACGCTCCTCGGTGTAAGGCCGTCCGGTGACGGAGGACCAGCGCCGGATCAGCTCAGATCCCTGGCGCAGCTCCAGATCCCAGATCCGATTGCCCTGTCGATCACGGGCGTCCGTGGGCGTCAGCTCAAGCCGCGGCTCCTCGGTTTCGGCCACCTTTTTGGCCAGCTCGATGGGCAAAGGCGGATCCGGCAGCTCTTGCGGTTCCCCCAGAAGGAAGGGAAGCATGGGGCACGTTCGGCGTGCCGCGCAGCCTCTCTGATTTTCGCCATGCAGCGGAAAAAAGCTGGACAGCGCGCAAACCGAATCCCATGCGACTCAATCCATGCAGGACACCCGGCTCAACCGCTACGGCGGCCATGCGCTCACGCGGCTGGAGCGCTGGGCCGAAAACCCCTGGCGACGCCTCTCCCTGCTGCTGATTGTGCTGCTGGGAAGCTTCAGTGCCGGCGTCAGCCTCGGCTCAGTGGCCGGTGTGCTGATGATCATCGACCCGGTGGGCGCGCTGGTGGTGGTGGGCGCCTCGGAGCTGGCCATCCGAGCACGCCGGCCCCTGCTGCGCCGCAGCGGCGACAAGCTGCCCGTCGCCCTGCTGGATATGGCACGCATGGGCGTCATCTATGGCCTGCTGCTGGAAGGGATCAAAACCAGCGTTTAAGTGAGGCTTTATCCCATTGAGCGGGTGCATTCATACCTTGTGGATGTCGAGCCCCCCGCGCGCCATGACCGCCAGCAACGAGCGCTTCTTCCTGGAACTTGAGCCCCCCACCGAGGAGCTGCGGGACAAGCCCCACGTGGTGATTGTCGGCGGCGGCTTTGCCGGCGTCAAAGCCTGCAAGTCCTTCAAGGGCGCCGATGTGCGCGTCACCTTGATCGACAAGCGCAACTTCAACCTCTTCCAACCCCTGCTCTATCAAGTGGCCACCGGCCTGGTGTCCCGCGGTGATGTGGCCACCCCCCTGCGGCAGCTGGTGGGCGCCCAGCGCAACGTGCAGGTGCTGCTCGGCGAGGTGACCGAGATCCAGCCCGATGCCAAGGAGATCATCTTCAACGGCAAGGCGATGGCGTACGACCATCTGATCCTGGCCACAGGCTCAGGCAGCACCTTCTTTGGCCATGAGGACTGGCGCGGCATCGCACCACCGATGAAGATCCTCGAGCACGCCGAGGAAATCCGCCGGCGCGTCCTCATGGCCCTTGAGCAGGCCGAGCAGACGCCAAACCCCGAGGAGCGCCGATTCCTGCAGACCGTGGTGATCGTCGGTGGTGGTCCCGCCGGCTGCGAACTGGCGGGCGCCCTTTCCGAGCTGATGCGCAAAGCCATGGCACGGGAGTTCCGGCAGCTGGATCCAGCAACAGCGCGGATTATCGTCGTCGACCCAGGCGATCGGGTGTTGCGGGCCATGCCCGAGCAATGCTCGGCAGCCGCTGCCAGCGAACTGCAGGCCATGGGGGTGGAATTGTTCTTCCACGGCCGGGTGCAATCGATGGTTCCCGGTGAAGTGCTGGTGGGAACCCCGGAGGGGGACCGCAAGATCGAAGCCGCCAATGTCTTCTGGACAGCTGGTGTACGGGCTTCGCACCTGGGACGCAAGCTGGCTGAGGTGACCGGCTGTGAGGTGGACCGAGGCGGCCGGGTGCTGGTGCAGCCTGACTTTTCGATTCCAAATCACCCTGAGATCCGCATCGTCGGTGATCTCTGCAGCTACAAGCACACCCGAGACGGCAAGCCCCTCCCCGGCATGGCGGGCCCTGCCACGCAAATGGGCGGCTGGGTGGCCAAGGACATCCGCGCTGCCATTGAAGGTCGCCAGCACAAGCCATTCGCCTGGTTTGACTTCGGCAGCATGGCGGTGCTGAGCCGCCTGGGAGCGGTGGCGGACCTGCGCGGCATCAAGCTCTCTGGCAAACCTGCCTGGGTGCTCTGGGCCATGGCCCACCTGGCCTTCATGCCCGACGAGGAAAACCGCGTCTCGCTGCTGATCAAATGGCTCTGGGCCATCGTCTCCCAGCAGCGCAGCTCACTGCTGCTGACCGGCATGCCCAGCCAGCACGTCGGTCTCGAGGGTGGCTCTGCCCCCTTCCCGATGGGGCTGAACAACGAGCTCTCGATCGCTGATGTGGACGGGACGATGGCCCAGGCGATCGACAACTTCCGTGGCTCCGGCCCGGAAACAGTGCAAACGCCTTCCTAGCGATCAGCCGTCTTCTGTGGCAGCCATCAGGTAAAGAAGAGCCATGCGCACCGGGATGCCGTTGCGCACCTGCTCTTCCACGAGCGAGACGCTGGCGTCATCCAGCAGATCACCGCTGAGCTCCACGCCACGGTTCACCGGTCCTGGATGCAGCACAGGCACTGGCTTGCCGCAGGCCTGCAGACGTCCGTGGCTGAGTCCATAGCGGCGGTGATAAGCATCGAGGCTGGTGATCAGGTGATCACGCATCCGCTCTTTCTGCAGACGCAACGTCATCACCGCATCAGCCCCCTCTAGGGCACGATCGAGATCGCGCTCTAAGCGCACCGATCCGCGACCATCCACCGGATCCACCGCTTGACCCGGTGGCGGGGCGCAGACGAAGTGCTCAAACCCCTGGGGCAGAAGGCTCTCCGGGCCGCAGAGCACCACATCAGCACCGCAGGCGGTCAGGGCCCAGAGGTTGGAGCGCGCCACCCGTGAATGCAACAGATCACCAACAATCACGATGCGGCGTCCTTGCAGCGCCTCCACACCTGGTGCCTCCCCGTTGAAATGGCGCGCCAGGGTGAACAGATCCAACAGGGCCTGACTGGGATGGCTGTGCAATCCATCACCACCATTCAGGACCGCCACCTTGCACCCGGCCCGCTCGAGATCTCTGGCCAGCAACGCCGGCACACCGGAGCAGCCATGGCGCACCACCAGCACGTCCGAACCCATGGCCACATAGGTTCGCGCCGTGTCAAGCAGGCTCTCGCCTTTGGAGAGCGCACTGCTGGCAGGAGAGAAGCTTTGGACATCAGCGGAGAGCCGCCGCGCAGCCAGCTCAAAGCTGCTGCGCGTGCGCGTGCTGGGCTCAAAGAACAGCGTGGTGACCAACCGGCCTTGGAGTGCCGGAATACGCCGCTGCCCTCCCATCGGCATGGCGCGAAAACGAGCCGACAGCTCGAGCATCGTGGCGAAATCCTCGCGGCTGAAGGCAGCCAGATCCAGGACGTGGCGGTGACTCCAGCGGGTCAGGGCAACGGTCGCAACCAACACCAAGCTAAGGAGCCGTGGCCCATCAGTCAGTTGGCACCTGTAGTGGCAGCACAGGCTTGCTGACACTGGGGTGATCCTTCAGCAACCAGCGCCAGGGCAGGTCAAGGGCTTGCTTGATGCCCACCCGCGCGCTTTGAACCACGGCTCCGCAAGGCTCAGTGGCTGGCGATAACCAAAGACCACTATCTGGATGCACGGGCTGAGCATCGAAGCTGCGGTCAATCGCAAATCGCCGGGCCAGAAGACCAGGACCTGCGGCAACACGAGGCGGCTCATGGGGAATCGCCACCGCCCGAAGCAACACCCCATTGGCCCAGTCATCCGTGCCTGTCACGCAATTGACGCAGTAGTGAATGCCATAGGTCAGATACACATACCAGTGCCCTGGCGGACCAAAAAGGGTGTTGTTGCGCTTGGTGCGGCTGCGGTA
>CAJWYF010000058.1 GCA_913049535.1 uncultured Synechococcus sp. | reverse complement strand
AAACGAAACGGTCGCGCTTCAGCCAGTCATCGAGGACGTCGAACCATCCCCGGCCCTGCTGGACGCGCCCAACGGCGATCGTCATGGAACGTGCTTCACGAAGCTTTACAAGCAGAACCTTAGGGGCGTTGCAGCGCTTGGGGGGAAATAACCGCCCATAAGGAGTATTTCTACTCAGTGGACAGGCTCCCTAGGGTGGCGCCTCTGAAGGGATGGTCATGTTCGTTGTCGAGCTCAGCCTCAAGCTCTCGCCCATGCCGGTCAGCGTCCAGCGCAAGGAACTTGACGCTGCAATGGGTCTCTACGGCGAGATCAAAGGGGCTATGGAGAGCGGTCATCCAAAGCTTCTGGAACTCAGCTGCGAGAAGGCCGAGGAAAAGAAGGTCTGCCTACTGAGCAGTGAAGTGGTGGCGGTGCAGATTTACGAGAAAAGCGCCATGGGCGCTGGGGCCAAGCGCCCTGGCTTCAGTATTGATGGCTGAGCGCAGCACACCAGCGCTGCCATCGCCACTGCAGATTGAGCGCCTGCGCTACCGCTGGCCCAACGGCGCATCGGCACTGGAGCATTGCAGCTTCAAACTGCCGGGGCCTGGGCTTTGGATGCTGGTTGGCGGCAACGGCAGCGGCAAAAGCACCTTGCTGCGCCTGATCACTGGCCTGCTGAAGCCTGAAAGTGGACAGATCCTGCGGGGATGCTCACCGGCACTGGTGTTCCAGAACCCCGACCACCAGTTGCTCCTGCCCAGCTGCGGCAGTGAGCTTGCGTTTCATCGACCAGCTGGCCATCCCCTGGAGCGAGGCCGCATCGACGCCGCTCTTGAGCAAGTTGGACTTGCTGGCTTGGCTGAGCGCCCCATACACAGCCTCAGCGGCGGCCAAAAGCAGCGGCTGGCCATCGCATCGGCCTTGATCAGCGGCGCCCAGCTGCTGCTGCTTGATGAACCGACAGCACTGCTCGATCCCGACAGCCAACAATCGGTTCTGACCTTGATCCGCGAGCTGTGCCCGCCGCTCAGCGCCCTGTGGGTCACCCACCGCTTAGAAGAACTGGACCACTGCGATGGGGCCCTGCGCATGGAAGGCGGTCAGGCGGGCCATTGGCAATCAGGCCAAGAGCTCAGACGGCAACTGGAGCGGCAGGGGTTGCCCCGAGGGACTGCAGGCTAGTAAGTTCTCTGAGTCACATTCCTCGGTAGCTCAGCGGTAGAGCGGTCGACTGTTAATCGATTGGTCGCAGGTTCGAATCCCGCCCGGGGAGTTTCAATTTTCACCATCACCTCAGCAGGCTTCCTTGAGAAAGCCTGCATAAATCATGGCGAACTGGGGGTATAAACCCTAAAAAACTATTAAATGTTGGGTATTTATCACCGCTCAGCATGATCTCAGTGTCAATGACGGCCAAAGGCGGCAGACGTTCAAAACTTTCTCCCTATAGTTAATTCGAAAAAACCGCAAGATCGTTCGGGCACATTCCGCGATCCAATTGCCCTCCGCCCCTCGTCCGATGAAGCCCTGCATCCTCTTGATCGAAGACGACCGGGACATGCGAGAGCTTGTGGCCGGCAACCTTGAGCACGCTGGTTTTGACGTGCAGAAAGCCGATGACGGCATCAAGGGTCAGGCTCTGGCGCTGCAGTACGTGCCCGACCTGATCGTTCTTGATTTAATGCTGCCTCGGGTGGATGGCCTCACCCTCTGCCAGCGCCTGCGCCGCGACGATCGCACCGCACAGATTCCCATCTTGATGCTCACCGCCCTTGGCGGCACCAAAGACAAAGTCACCGGCTTCAACTCCGGGGCTGATGATTACCTCACCAAGCCCTTTGAACTGGAGGAGTTCATCGCAAGGGTCAAGGCCCTGCTGCGCCGCAGTGACCGTGCCCCCCTCTCCAGCAAGCACAGCGAAATCCTGAGCTTTGGGCCGATCACCTTGGTCCCCGAGCGCTTTGAAGCCATCTGGTTTGACCAGCCTGTGCGCCTGACCCACCTGGAATTCGAGCTGCTGCACTGCCTGCTGCAACGCCATGGCCAGACGGTGGCACCTTCCTTGATCCTCAAGGAGGTCTGGGGCTACGAACCCGACGATGACATCGAGACCATCCGGGTCCACATCCGCCACCTGCGCACCAAGCTCGAGCCCGATCCCCGCAAGCCCCGTTTCATCAAGACCGTTTACGGAGCTGGCTATTGCCTGGAACTTCCCACCGGCAAGCAGCTCGATGACGCCACTCGGGTCATGGGCGAATTCCGCGGCGCTGAGGAGGGCAGCAAGCTCGAGCGCATCGCCTAGGCAGCGCCTGCTGGCAACAGATCAAGCAACGCCACCTCCCAAGCCAGACGCGGTTGCACATGGCCGCTGAGGTGGCGCCGGAGCAGATTCAGGCGCTGCTGGTCCGAGGGTTTTCCCGTGCTGCGCCACAGCCGCAGCTGCCACCACTGCAGCAACCACAGCTGTTGCTCCACATCCAACGCTTCGCTCAGATCCCTGGCCAGACCCAAGGCGCTCAGCGGCGTGCTCGGCAGGGCCCCGAGCTGCTCAAGCAGCTCAGGTGGCAACTCCTGCCAGCGGCGGCGCCACTCCAGCAAGGCACCCGGTGAACCCGCCGCCAGCTCGCGCAGCTCAGCTGGATCACTGGCGTCCTCACCCACCAGTTCGAGCATCACCTGCTGCGGCAACGGCTTGAAGGGGATGCGTTGGCAACGGCTGAGGATCGTGCTCAGCAAGCGATCCGGCGCTGCAGTGATCAGCACAAGCACGCCATTGCCTGGCTCCTCCAGGGTTTTGAGCAGGGCGTTGGCTGCGGCTTCGGCCATGGCCTCGGCAGCCTCCAGCACCACCAGCGAACGGGGGGCCTCCAGGGCCGGACGGGCCAGGAAGCGACTGAGCTCACGGATCTGCTCCAAGCGGATCTGCGGCAGGGACTTTTTCTGCAGCCCCCGCTCACGGGCTTCGCTGACGCTGACGCGTTCGCCTTTCTCCATGTAACTGGGTTCAACCCAGAGCAAATCCGGGTGATTGCCCTGCTCCAGACGGCGGCGCAGCTGCAGATCGCCTTGCTCTCCTGCGCCGCAGAGCCCTTCAAGAAAGCGGCGGGCCACCAGGGCACGGCCCACCCCTTCTGGGCCGCTGAAGAGATAGGCCGGTGCCAGTCGCTGCAACCGCAGCACCGCTGAGAGCAACTGCACCGCCTGTGGTTGCCCTTTCACCCCAGCAAACAGCGCCTCACTCATGGCCCCAGTGCTGCAGCAGCAAATCCTGCAGCTGCTGCTGGATTTGCTCGCGGGATTGATCAGCCTCGAGCCGATGCCAACCCGGCCGGCGCGCCAGCTCAGCAAACCCGTCATGGACACGCTGCAGAAAGCGCAGGCCTTCCGCTTCGATGCGGTCCTGCTGCTGGCCGGCACGGCGCCTTGCGGCTACAGCGGGATCCAGCGCCAGCCAACAGCAGAGATCCGGGCGGACTCCGGCGGTGGCCACCTGCTCGAGCTGATCAATCAACCCCTGATCCAGACCGCGGCCATGGCCCTGATAAGCGGCGGTCGAGCCGCTGAAACGATCGCTCAGCACCCAGTCTCCCCGCGCCAGTGCAGGGGCGATGCAAGCCTCGACGTGCTGAGCCCGATCGGCCGCATAGAGCAATAACTCGGCCCGCTCTCCAGGAGCTGCCCCCTCGGGAGGATGGAGCAGCAGCTGGCGCAACGAGCGGCCCAGCGGCGTTCCGCCCGGTTCACGGGTGACAACAAGCGTTGCCTGGGGCGGCATCAAGCCGCTTCGGGGCAACCAGTCGGCCAGCGCTTGCAGCTGGGTGGTCTTGCCGCAGCCATCGATGCCCTCAAGCACCACAAAGCGTCCCTTCATGCCGGCAGGCGCAGCAGCAGGGCGTTGCAGACCACAGTGATCGAACTGAGCGCCATCAACAGGGCAGCCAGCGGCGGCGTGAGCAGCACACCAAAGCCTGGCAGCAGCAGGCCGGCCGCCAGGGGCAGCACCACCAGGTTGTAACCGAAGGCCCAGAAGAGGTTCTGGCGCACCTTGACCTGGGCCTGTCGGGCCAGGCTGAGGGCCTGGGGCACCGCGCCAAGCCGATCGCCGAGCACCACCAGATCAGCACTGTCCTGGGCGATCTGGGTGCCGGTACCCACGGCAATCCCCAGGTCGGCCGCCGCCAGGGCCGGCGCATCATTGAGACCATCGCCGACCATCGCCACGGGGCGCTCAACACCGCTGAGGCGCTGCAGCTTGTGCTCTGGCCGCAACCCCCAGGCCAGTTGCTGCTCGGCAAGACCAAGGGCACGACCCAGCTGGCGCACCGGGCCTTCGCGGTCGCCACTGAGCACGCCCAGGTTCAAGCCCTGCTGCCTCAACTGCTGCAGGGCTTCGCTGGCATCAGGTCGCAGGGCATCGCGCACGGCCAACAGACCCAGAAGCTCCTGGCCATGAGCCAGGGCCAGCACGGTGGCTCCACCCTCCTCTTGCGTGGCACTCCATTGGGTGGCTTGAGCTGAGATCCCCACCCCCTGCTGCTCGAGCCAGCCCAGGCGGCCCAGGCGGCAGCACTGGTGCAAATCAGGCAGTTCGCCCTCCACCCCATCGCCGGCATGGGTGGCACTGGCCTGACAGTCCAAAAGCTGCAGACCGCGGGCTTCTGCTGCCTGCAGCAGGGCCCAGGCCAGGGGATGGCGGGTGTGCTGCTCAAGTGATGCGGCCAGCTGCAGCAGCCGGGCTGAATCCAGACCAGCGGCGACCACCAGCTGCTCTTCCAGCAAGGGGCGACCGCGGGTGAGGGTCCCGGTCTTGTCGAACAGCACCGTGCGGACCGACGCGGCAGTCTCGAGCACATCACCGCCGCGGAACAGCAGCCCCAGACGAGCCGCACGGCCTGTTGCCACGCTGATGGCCGTTGGCGTGGCCAGACCCAATGCGCAGGGACAGGCCACCACGAGCACAGCGATCGCCAGCTGCAACGCCAAAGCAAAGGGGGTCTCGGCACCACTGCCGAGGCTTTGATGCGAGCCATGGCCATGGGCTGCAGCACCCAACACCTGGGGGAACAGCGCTGCACCCCAAAGCCACCAGAAGCCGAAGGTGATCAAGGCAATGGCCAGCACAATCCAGGTGAAGCGACCGGCCCAGCGGTCGGCCATGGCCTGGATCGGTGCCTTACGGGCCTGGGCCTGCTGCACCAGGGCAATCACCCGCGCCAGGGCCGACTCAGAACCCGGACGCAACACCGTCAAATCCAGCGGCGCCTGCAGGTTGAGGCTGCCGGCGGCGAGCTCATCGCCATCACTCACCGTGCGCGGCAGGGGTTCACCCGTGAGGCTGGATTCATCCACCGCCGAGAGACCGGCCAGCACCTGGCCATCCACGGGGAGGCGATCCCCTGGCAGCACCCGCAGCTGATCACCGGGGCGCAACCCGCCCACCCGCACTGAGCGGGTGGTGCCATCGCCCAACAGCAGCAGAGCGGTGTCGGGCTGCAACTGAGCCAAGGCTTCCAAGGCGGCACCGGTGCGGCGCTTGGCGCGCTCTTCGATGAAACGACCGAGCAGCACAAAGCCCAGCAGCATCACCGGCTCGTTGAAAAAGCAGGACCAGCCCACCGCAGGCCAGATCAACGCCACCAGCGAGGCGATGTAGGCGCTGACCACCCCCAGGCCCACCAGGCTGTCCATGCCGGGCACCCCCTGGCGCATCCCCTGCCAGCCGCGACGCAGGATCGGCCGGCCAGGGCCGGCCAGGGCCACCGTTGCCACCAGGGCATGGAGGCGCATGTCCGCCAGCAGGCCGCTGCTGCTGAGATGGCCCCCGCTGCTCACCAGCAGCAGCAGTAACGCCGTGATCAACTGGCGCCAGCGGCTCCACCAGCTCAGCTCATCCCGCTGGTGCCGCAACCGTTGCAGCTGATCATCCGGATCACGGGGCTGGCTGGGAAATCCCAGCGAGGCCAGGCTCTCCAGCACGGCATCAACATCTGTTGGCGCCTGCAGTTCCACCCAGGCCGAGCGACTCAGCAGATTGACGCTGGCCTGGGTGACGCCGGGTTGGGCGCGCAGACGCTTCTCGACAGCGCTGACGCAGCCGCCGCATTTCATCCCTTCGATGTCGAGCAGCAGCGACTGCGTGGTCATGAACTAAGGCTAGGAACATCACCTCATCAAGACACCGGTCACACTGGAGTCCTTCCAGTCCGTGCCCGCGCCGTGCCCCGCAGCCAACGCAACGACAACTTCATCGACAAGAGCTTCACGGTGATGGCGGACCTGATCCTCAAGGTGCTGCCCACCAACCAACGGGCCAAGGAGGCCTTCGCGTATTACCGGGACGGCATGAGTGCCCAGGGCGATGGCGAATACGCCGAAGCACTGGAGAACTACCAGGAGGCCCTGCGGCTGGAGGAGGACCCCAATGACAAAGCCTTCATCCTTTACAACATGGCGCTGGTCTTTGCCAGCAACGGCGAACATCAAAAAGCCCTGGAGCACTACGACCAGGCCCTGGCCCTCAACGCCCGCATGCCCCAGGTGCTCAACAACATGGCGGTGATCCATCACCATCTCGGCAGCATTGCCCAGGAGCAGGGCAACGGCGATGAAGCCGATCGCCGTTTTGATCTGGCGGCCGACTTCTGGAGCAAAGCGATCCGTCTGGCCCCGAACAACTACATCGAGGCCCAGAACTGGCTCAAGACCACCGGGCGCGGCTCAGCTGACGTTTACCTCTAAGCCCACTCAGCTGTCCTCAACGGGATTGACCCCCAGCGCAGCCACTAGAGCTTCCGCTACACCGCCAGCCTCCTGCACCGCCAGATCGGTGCAGCTGACGCCACTACCGCGGGGCACCACCGCGCGGCGAAAGCCCAAGCGGGCCGCCTCCTGCAGGCGCAACTCCAGCTGGCCGACAGGGCGCAACTGGCCCCCCAGACCCAGCTCGCCGACAAGCACCGTGCCGGCAGGCAAGGCCAGGTCGCGGAAACTGGCCACCACCGCGGCGGCCACCCCCAGATCAGCAGCGGGTTCCTCCACCTCGAGGCCACCAGCCACGGCGAGATAGCAGTCAAACCGGGAGAGGGGCAGTCCTAAATGCTTCTCCAGCACCGCCAGGATCTGATGCAGGCGATTGGTGCCGATGCCGGTGGCCATGCGCCGCGGGCTGGCATAGCTGGTGGTGC
>CAJWYF010000057.1 GCA_913049535.1 uncultured Synechococcus sp. | reverse complement strand
TGGTGGAGTTTTCGCGAGCCTCATGGGCCATCTGAAGGGCGCCGCCATGGTGCTCGATCATTCCCTCTAGGAACCACTGCACCCTGTTGTCGCGTGTCGGCTTCGTTCCCGACATGCGCATTGCGGCAATCATCTCAGGATCCATGCGCACAAGATCTGCCATGGAGTTGGGGTCGCCGTTTGGGCGCAATGCCACGGGGTAGACGGGCGCATCCGGATACCAGGCCTTACGCCATTGGCGCATCGCTTTGATCTCACGGGCTTGCTCGTTCCAGATGCTGTTCGCCAGGGCCCCCACCCCAGGGGCGCCGATATTGAAGACGTATTCACTCATCCGCAATGCACCCGTGTGGTGCTCCACCATTCCGTCGATGAAGCGCAGGTCGTAAGTGCTGCCTGCGGGGCCCATGCCATGGGCATGGTGCTGATGGTTGCCGGAATGGGAGGGTGCCGCCTCTTTCGTTTTTTCAGGTGCAGGGTGATGCATCTCATGGCCGTGATGGCCATGGTGATGGTCCATCTGGGCGAATGCGACTTGAGGCGGAAGAGCTGAGATCGCAATCAGGACAAGGGCAAGATCTCGCACTTTTGGGAAGAGTCGTCTACGTGATTTTAAAAATCTTGAGCCTGGTTTGCACCTTGATTCTTGGTTCTGGGCTCGTCTGAATCTGAGCTTGCGCTGCGGGTGCTCGATCGGTGATCAAGACCTGTGATCATGGGATTGGAGCTGTGGAATCCAGGGTGCGCGGGAGGTTTGGCAATGAATAGTCGTGCCGACCAGTACTGGGGTTTCTGGCCGCTGCTGCCCCTGTACCCCTTTGGCCAACGCCGCACCTTGCGTCGCGAATTGGTGCCAGGCCAGGTCTGGAGCTTTGAGCAGCTTCAAGGGGTGTTTTTCGTGGCCGTGCCAATCCGCATGACTGCGGTGAAGCTCAAGGCGGGCTTGTTGCTGTATGCCCCGGTGGCGGCCACCGCCGAGTGCATTGGCCTGGTGCGTGAGCTGGAAGCTGAGCATGGGCCTGTGCTGAGCATCGTGCATCCCACCAGTTCCGGGCTCGAGCACAAGGTGGGAGTGCCAGCCATGGCACGGGCCTTCCCCCAGGCGGAGGTCTGGGTCACGCCCGGGCAGTGGAGCTTCCCGCTTCCGCTTCCCCTCAGCTGGTTGGGCTTTCCCAGCCGTCGCACCAGGGTGCTTTTTGAGGATGGCCTTCCCCATGAGGATGAGCTGACCTGGGTTCAGCTCGGCCCTGTGCCGCTGGGACCAGGACCCTTCTGTGAGGCGACGGTGCTGCACCAGGCCAGCGGCAGCCTGCTCTGCACCGATGGGTTGATTGCAGTGTCCGAGCGCTGGCCCGAGCTTCTGGATCTCGACCCAAAGCCGATGCTTTACCACGGCCGCAACGATGGCCTTGAACCCATGGACGACTGCCCCGAGCGCCGCTTGCGGGGTTGGAAACGTCTGGTGCTGTTTGCCACCTGCCTCAAGCCCCGTGCGGTGGAGCAGGTCTGGCGTTCCTATCCCTTTCGTTGGCAGCCCGGCTGGGAGGCTGATTTTGACGCGATCAGCCGTGGCGCCCAGCTGCGGGTCGCCCCCATCCTGGAAGACCTTGTCTTTCCGCGCCACCGGCAACAGATGACGCAGTGGATGCGTCACTGCGCCGAGCTGCCGGTTCAGCGGCTAGTGCCTGCCCATTTCGACGCGCCCATCGCCTGCAGCCCAGCTCAATTCGACGCCTTGGCGGAGGCGTGGGAACAGCAGGATGAGCCGCAAGCCGAGCAGCTGGATCGCTCCTTTTTGCGGGCGTTCAATCGCCAGATCGAACGGCTTGGACTGGTGCCGAAGGCTTAGAGCTCGATCGGCTCATCGCCGTCAGGGCCGAACATGGAGCTCTCCAGTTCCATGCGCTGCTCCATCTGGCGCAGGAAGTAACCGGTCATCATCGCCGAGGCGAGCAGACCAGCGAGATTGTCGCGGCTGGTCTGGATCTTGACCTCGAACTGCTCACCGGGAAGCAGGCCCAGCAGACCCTGCACGTTGTGGCGAATGATCTCCTGAATGTCTGGACTGGCCGAGCGTGCGACCCGCTGCAGCACATCCGGGCTCTGCTCCTGGAGGTACTTGATCAGGTCATTGCCGCTGATCGCGTCGGACTCCGTGGTCAGAAATTCGGGGTTGAACATCCGGCCACCGCTGTCGTCCAGGTCACAACCTAACAGTCCCTTCAGTTTCTACCCCAGCTCGGGAGCTCGCAGGGGCCCGAACGACTGCAGCGGCCAGTAGCGCCAGATGGCTGTTCCGATCAGATCGCTCTCCGGCAAAGCCCCCCAGAGATGGGAGTCAAGACTGGCGTTGCGGTTGTCGCCAAGCACCAGGACCTCACCGGGCCGCACGGTCACTTCGTCCAGCTCGTAATCCATGGGTTCGGCAGCCCAGGGCTCGCGGATGGTGCTTCCGTTTCGGAGGAGCTGGCCGCCCTGGACCTCCACCGCATCGCCGGGGATGGCCACCACCCGCTTGATCAACGCGGCCTGGGGGTCATAACCGGCCGCCACAAGGGCAGCCGGCGTCTGAAACACCACCACGTCATTGCGCTGCGGATGCCGGCCCAGGCGATGGCCCAGCTTGAACACCAGCACCCTGTCCTGGGGCTGGAGCCCCGGCTGCATGGATTCCGATGGGATCCAGCGCGGCTCGATCACGCCCCAGCGCAACAGGATGGCCAGTCCCACCACCAGGAGCAGCGAACGCCACTGGCTTCCACTGCGGGACTGCTCATCGGGGTTGATGCTCATTGCTTCCGGCCGGCGCGCGATCACAATCGTGACGCCCTGATCACCCTGGCTTGGACCTGCAGGCCGCCGACAACCTGCGCGCCGCCGAAGCCCTGCTCTCGGCCCTGATGGGCCTTGGGCTCAAGCGACTGGTGCTTTGCCCTGGCAGCCGCTGCGGACCGCTGGCGCTGGCGGCTTCACGCTTGGAAGGCCACGGCCTGCAGCTGTTCTGCGGCATTGATGAGCGCTCCGCCGGATTCCTGGCGCTGGGCATGAGTCGCGCCGATGGTGGCGCCACCGCGGTGGTCACCACTTCGGGCACGGCCGTGGCCAACCTGCTGCCAGCGGCGGTGGAAGCCGATCTCAGCGCCCTGCCGCTGCTGTTCATCAGCGCTGATCGACCAGAGCGCCTCAAAGCCTGCGGCGCCAACCAGACGGTGAATCAGGAGGCGTTTCTGCAGCCCTCCTGCCGCGCGCTGATACAGGGGCCACTCGAAGGCCTGCACCGCGCCGATGCCGGCCGGTTGCAACGGCTGGCTGATGCGGCCTGGCGCCAGTGCCATGGCATCCCCGCAGGTCCTGTCCATCTCAACCTGGCTCTTGAAGAGCCACTGCATGCATCGGCTGAGCTGCCGTTGCCAGCGGCGCCCCTGGCGCGGCAGTTGGATCTCCCCTCGCTGGAGCCCCCGGAATCGGCCCTGGCGCCTCTGGATCTCGATCAACCTGGGCTGATCGTTGTTGGGCCATGGCGCCGCGGCCATGGCGCAGGCTTTGTCGCCGCCCTGCAGCGTCTGGTGCGCCGCACCGGCTGGCCGGTGTTGGCTGATGCCGCCTCCGGACTGCGGGGGCTTGAGCTGCCCCTCATCAATGCCTACGACCTGCTCCTGCACGAGCCGGCGAGGGTCCCCCCTGCAGGCCAGCTGCTGCGGCTTGGTTCCATGCCCGCCAGCCGGCGGCTGCAGGATTGGCTGGCTGCCCACCAGGGCCCTGAATTGGTGATCACAGAAGCCGATCCGCGGCGCCAGGACCCCCTGGCCAGTGGTGCCCTGCAGCACTGGCAGGGGCTGCAGGCGTGCACCAGCACCCTCGCTGCGGGCTCCCCAGCCGCCGCAAGTCTGGAACTGCAGCGCTGTTGGCTCGAGGCCGAACGCGCGACGCAGCAGCGGCTTGATCAATCGCTGCCGCTGCTGGGTCCCTGCAGCGAGCCCTCCCTGGCACGGGCCTTGCAGCAGCTCATTGCCGAGCAATGGCCGGTGATGCTGGCCAGCAGTTCCCCGGTGCGCGACTGGGAAAGCTTTGCTGCTGCGCCGGCTGCCCATCGCACGGTGGTCAGTTTTCGCGGCGCGTCCGGAATCGATGGAACGCTCTCCATGGCGGCAGGGCTGGCCAGCCAATGGCAACGGCTGGTCCTGATCACCGGTGATCTGGCTCTGTTGCACGACAGCAACGGCTGGCTCTGGGGCCAGCAGCTCAAGGCGCAGTTGCGGGTGGTGCTGATTGACAACGGCGGCGGCGGCATCTTTGAGCAGTTGCCGATCCCGCGGGCGGGTCTTGACTTCTCGCGCCTGTTTGCCATGCCGCAGGCGGTGGATCCCCTTGCCCTTGCTGCTGCCCATGGGGTGCCGCAGCAGACATGCCATGCCATGCCGCAACTGGCTGAGGCCATCGCTTGGCTGCTGCAGGGGGCTGAACCGATGCGTCTGCTGCGCTGCTGCACCGACCCCGCTGCTGACGCCGAGCTGCGCAGGACCCTGCGCCAGCCAGGATGGCCCCTCGAGCCAACAGCGGTCTGATGAGCAGTTCCGATCGCAGCTTCTGGACGCCTGCGGGTGATTACCAGGATGTGCTGCTGGACTATGCCGCTGATGGGGGCATCGCCCGCATCGCCATCAACAGGCCGGAGAAGCGCAATGCCTTCCGCCCCCGCACCGTCAGTGAGCTCTACGACGCCTTTGCTCGGGTGCGCGACAACCCCCGGGTTGGCGTTGTGCTGTTCACCGGGGCTGGTCCTGCCGCCGATGGGGTCCATGCCTTCTGCGCCGGCGGTGATCAGTCCGTGCGCGGCGATGGTGGCTATCTCGATGAGGAGGGGGTGCCGCGCCTCAATGTGCTGGATCTGCAGCGGCTGATCCGCAGCCTGCCCAAGGTGGTGATCGCGCTGGTGTCCGGCTACGCCATCGGTGGCGGCCAGGTGTTGCATCTGCTTTGCGATCTGAGCATTGCCGCAGAGAACGCCCAGTTCGGCCAGACCGGCCCGCGGGTCGGCAGCTTTGATGGGGGCTATGGCTGTGCCCACCTGGCGCGCCTGGTGGGGCAGCGCAAAGCCCGCGAGATCTGGTTCCTGTGCCGCCGCTACAACGCCCAGCAGGCGCTGGCGATGGGGCTGGTCAACACCGTGGTGCCCCTTGAGGATCTTGAGGCTGAGGGGATCCGCTGGGCCCGCGAGATCCTGCAGCACAGCCCGACAGCCATCCGTTGTCTCAAGGCCGCCTTCAACGCCGACACCGACGGCATGGCTGGGTTGCAGGAGCTGGCTGGCCAGGCCACCCATCTTTTCTACCGAACAGACGAGGGGCAGGAAGGACGCAACGCCTTCCTCGAGAAACGCGCGCCGGATTTCAACGATGTGCCCTGGCTGCCTTAAACCCTGATGAATGAATTAAGTGGTGCGAGTCTCGTGAGACGCACTGGCTAGCAGGAGGGGGAATTCCCCCTCATTGATGAAAACTCTGCTGGCTCCGTTGGCCCTGCTGCTGGGCCTGCCTGCGTTGGCCCTCGCACCGGCACTGGTGCGTGCCATGCCCTGGGATGACACGGAGGTCGCCAAGAAGAAAGAGCCCATCACCTTGCTGGAACTCAGCCGCCAGGCCAAAAAGGTCAAGGTCTATCAAGACGGCAAGCTCATCGCCAGCTATCCGGTGGCTGTGGGACGCCCTGACTCCCCCACACCCCTGGGCGAGCACACGGTGCACCGCATGATGAAGGATCCGGTCTGGTCCAGCCCCTGGTCAGCCCGCAAGGTCAAGCCCAGCCCCCTGGGACCCATCGGCACCCGCTGGATCGGCTTCTGGTACACCTGCGGCCAGCGCACCTCCCTCGATCCCAATCCCCCCCAGTTCCGCCCCGGCGCTTGCAATGAGATTGGCTTCCACGGCACAGGTCGCCTCAAGAGCATCGGCAAGGCCGCCAGCAGTGGTTGTGTGCGGATGTTTGACCGCGATGCCGTGGCTCTCTATGACCTGGTGAAGGAAGGCACCCGCGTCCGCGTCATCGATTGAGCTCCATGCGCCCGATTGCTCCTCTGCTCCCTGTGATTCTCTGCCTGGCGGCAGCCCTGCCGGTGCAGGCGGGTCCCTTGGAGGACCCTGATCACCCCTTGCGGCCCCTGGAGCTCACCCTGGCGGATCTGCCGGAAGGGGTGATCAGGCGCCCCGGCCGCCAGCTGGTGCTGCACCGCAGCCGCCGTCAGCTGTTGCTGATTGATCAGGGTCAACTTCTGGCCCGCTACCCCGTCGCCGTCGGCATGGAGGGCTGGGAGACCCCAACGGGTCGGTTCTCGGTCATCAACAAGGTGAGCGAACCGGACTGGAACCATCCCCAGACCGGGGAGATCGTGCCGGGGGGAACGGACAAGAACCCCCTGGGAAGCCGCTGGATTGGTTTCTACCGCGACTGCGCCGGCCGAAAGGGGTTTGACGGTGAGCGCATGCTGGACATCAAGGGCTGCACCACAGCCGGTTTCCATGGCACGCCCCATCGTTGGACCGTCGGTCATGCGGTCTCCCACGGCTGCGTGCGGCTTTTTGATGAGCACATCCAGGAGCTCTACGGGCGCGTGCGCCGCGGCACACCGGTCACCGTGCTGCCCTGATGCAGAACGACACAGAGGAAACGGGATTCACTCCGTAGAGTCGGCGCCACTTCTGGCCCCACCCTGATGCGCATCCTCTTCGCCGCTGCTGAATGCGCGCCGATGGTGAAAGTCGGTGGCATGGGCGATGTGGTCGGCTCACTGCCGCCCGCTCTGGCCGAACTGGGCCACGACGTGCGGATCATCATGCCGGGCTACGGCAAGCTTTGGTCCCGCCTGCAGGTGAGCAGCGAACCCATCTGGCGGGCCCAGACCATGGGCACGGAGTTCGCTGTGTTCGAGACCCGTCACCCCAGCAACGGCCTCACCATCTACCTGGTGGGCCATCCGATCTTTGATGGTGAACGCATCTACGGCGGTGAGGACGAAGACTGGCGTTTCACCTTCTTCGCCAGTGCCACCTCCGAGTTCGCTTGGAATATGTGGAAGCCCCAGGTGCTGCACTGCCATGACTGGCACACCGGCATGATTCCGGTGTGGATGCACCAGGACCCGGAGATCAGCACGGTCTTCACCATTCACAACCTCAAGTACCAGGGCCCCTGGCGCT
>CAJWYF010000056.1 GCA_913049535.1 uncultured Synechococcus sp. | reverse complement strand
CCACCGCCTATGCGGCATCGCTGGGCACCATGAAGGTGACCGAGCAGATCGATGCCATCACCATGCTGCGCACCGATCCGGTGGAGTACTTGGTAGTGCCGCGGGTGCTGGCCCTGCTGGTGATGGCGCCGGTGCAATGCCTGCTGTTCTTCTGCGTCGGCATGTGGTCGGGTCAGCTGAGCAGCACAGCGCTGTACCGCATTCCGCCACCGGTGTTCTGGAGTTCGATGCGCACCTGGATGCAACCCAGCGATGTGCCCTCGATGCTGCTCAAAGCCACCGTCTTTGGCTTGGAAATTGCGATCCTGGCCTGCGGCTGGGGCCTCACCACCCGCGGCGGTCCCAAGGAAGTGGGCACCAGCACCACCGGTGCGGTCGTCATGACCCTGGTGGTGATCGCCATCACCGATGTGATCCTGACCCAACTGCTCTACGGGTAAGCCATGACACCAAACGATGTCTCACGCGACACAGAAATCGGCGATGTGGAACTGGCCCCTCGCCCCTGGGTGGCTCTAACCGTGACGGCGCTGGGGCTGCCGCTGTGGCCCCTGGGCTGGCCCTTCAGCGCTGTTGTGACTGTCTTTGGCCTGTTTCTGCTGCTGCAGACCGCCCTGCTACGACTGCGCTTCGAGCGCGATGAGCTGGTCGTCCTGCGCGGCAACAACGCCATCCGCCGTTTCCCCTACAGCGCCTGGAGCAACTGGGTGGTGTTCTGGCCCAAGCTGCCGGCCCTGTTCTATTTCCGCGAGGTCAACAGCATCCATTTCCTGCCCGTGCTGTTTGATGCCAGCGAACTGCAGCAGCAACTCAAGCTGCGGATCGGTCCCAGCGGAACAGATTCAACAGGGGCTTGAGCAACAGCAGCCGCCCGCCGGCACTGAAACGAAAGCGTGACAGGCGACCTTGGGCCGTGCAATACCCCTGGGCCTGACCGCTGATCTGATCGGCCTGCAGGCTGATCAGCTGGGCCTGGGTTCCCAGGGCCTTGCTCAGGCGCCGGCGGATCAGGCGGCGCATGGGCGGTGAAAACCCCTGAATCATGCAATTCCCACGTTGAGATTGATGCGTTGTAGGGCCGCTACAGGCAGAACCCGCGCTTAACCGCAATTTATTTGTGTTCTGCGATACATCAGCGGCTGCTGTCACACTGCGCTTGCGCCACGGTCTTGCCTTGGAGACGCCCTCAGCACCGGAACCGGACTGGCAGCAGCTGGCCCTGCAGGAACTTCAGCAGCAGCGCCAGAGCCTGGAGCAGGAGATCAAGGAGCTCGAGCAGCGCCGCGAGCAACTGCGCGGGGAGATCAACAGCCACTTCAGCGGCCAGGCCGATGGCATCAGCCGCCGCGTCAAGGGATTCCAGGATTACCTGCAAGGCGCGCTGGTGGAGCTGGCCCGCAGCGTTGAGCAGCTGCAGCTGGTGCCGGAAACCCTCAGCGTGCAGCCCTCACCGTTGGATCAAGCCGCCAGCACGGGAGAAGCCGCAGCAGTGGCGGCAGCGAGCGAACCAGCAGCGGCAGCCGCCAGCGGCCTGTTCGCGACAGAAGCGGAGCTCATCGCTGGGCGTCTGGCCAGCTACCGCGACAACCCCGATTTCCATGCCGGGCCCTGGCAGCTGCGCCGCAGCCTGGATGAAGCAGGCCACAACCTGCTGACGGACTGGCTGCTGCAGCAAGGGGGGCGGGGCGCCCAACCCAGCGGCGGCAGCCGCAACCGCAATGTGCTGGTCACCGGGGCGGCCATCAGCCTGCTGGGGGAGCTGTACGGCGATCGCTTCCAAACCCTGGTGCTGGCTGGCGCCCCGGAACGGCTGGGGGACTGGCGCCGCGGCCTGCAGGATTGCCTCGGGTTAGCGCGGGAGGACTTCGGCCCCAACAGCGGTGTGGTGCTGTTTGAACGACCCGATGCCCTGGTGGAGCGGGCCGATCGCCTCGAGGAGCAAGGAGAACTGCCCTTCATCGTCATCGATGCGGCCGAGCGTGTGGTGGAAACCGCCATCCTGCAGTTCCCCCTATGGCTCGTCTTTGCCGCTGATGCCCGGGAACTGGCCTACGAGGAGGAGCTGTTGTGAGCGCGATGCCAACCCTGATGGTGCTGATCGGCTACGGGCTGGGCAGCCTGCCCTGCGGCTATCTAGCGGGGCGATGGCTCAAGGGCATTGACATCCGCCAGTGCGGTTCGGGATCCACAGGCGCCACCAATGTGCTGCGCCAGGTCGGCAAAGGGCCGGCACTGCTGGTGTTCCTGCTGGATGTCTTCAAAGGCACCGCGGCGGTGCTACTGGCCCGAGCGGTGCTCGGCCCCCAGGCCCATGGCTGGCTGGTCGCCGCCGGCCTAGCGGCCCTGGCCGGTCACATCTGGCCGGTGTGGCTGGGCTGGCGCGGCGGCAAGGCCGTGGCCACGGGCCTGGGCATGCTGCTGGGGCTGGTGCCGGCTGTGGGCCTGGCCTGCCTGGGCATCTTCCTGACGGTGCTCAGCCTCAGCCGGATCGTCTCGATCTCCAGTGTGATGGCGGCGCTGTCCTTGCCCGTGTTGATGCTGGCAGCGGGAGGCGGGAGCCAACCGACACCAATCGCCTACCTGATGCTCGCCGTGGTGGCAGCAGCCCTGGTGATCTGGCGGCACCGCAGCAACCTGCAACGGCTGATCCAGGGCCGTGAGCCGCGCCTCGGCCAGCAACAACAACAAAGTCAGAGCCAGCCCTGAACTCAGCCCAGCTCGCGGCTGCGCTCGGCGGCTCGCACCACCGCCTCCATCAATGCCGAACGCAAGTTCGTTTGCTCGAGCACACGAATGCCGGCGATGGTGGCCCCCGCCGGGCTGGTAACCATGTCCTTGAGTTCGCCGGGATGCAGCTCCTGATCAAACAACAACGCCGCTGTGCCAGCGAGCGTGCGGTGGGCCAGGTGATGGGCCAGGCGCCGCGGCAGTCCAGCGGCGACGGCGCCATCGGCCATGGCTTCTGCCACCAGGGCCACAAAGGCTGGACCAGACGAGGTCAGGGCCAGAAAAGCCGGCAGCTGGCTCTCCGGCAACTCCAACACCTCGCCCACACCACCAAAGAGCTGCTGCACGCGCTGGCGCTGCTGGGGGCTCACCCCCTCGCCGTAACTGAGCCCCACCAGCCCTTGACGCACCAGGGCCGGCGTATTGGGCACGGTGCGCACCACATGCCAACCCGGGAAGGAAGATTGCAAGCGCTGCAGCGACACCCCTGCCAGCACAGAAATCAGCAGCGGCGGCGTCTCTGCGCGCTCGGCAGCAGCGGCGATGGCAGCACCACCACCGAGCTGGCCGATCAGGCCATCGAGTTGCTGGGGCTTGAGTGCCAGCAGCAGCTCATCGGCCTGCAAACAGGCCACCGCATCGGTGCTCACCGTGCAGGCCAACGATGCCGACAGCTCATGGGCTGAGCGCTCAGAAGCCACAGCAGCGATCAACTGCTCACGCTGCAGCAGACCGCTCTGCAGCATGGGTAACACCAAAGCCTGGGCCATGCGGCCCAGGCCGATCACACCAAAACGGGACGGCACCTCAGCCGTTGATCACATCGTGGGTGCCCCAGGCCGGGCTGGGGGCAGCGGGCTGGGCTTGATCGTCATCGCGGCTCATCACGCTGGGGGCCGCCGATTCCTCGGTGCTGGCGGTGGTAACGGTGACGCAGCTGGGGGCAAACAGGAAGATGCTCTCGCCGACGCGCTCCTGGTGACCATCGATGGCAAAGGTGCCACCGGCGACAAAATCCACCGCCCGCTGCGCCTGGTCGGGCTCCATCATCGTCAGATTGAGGATGATGGTCTTGCGCTCGCGCAAGGCCTGGATGGCCTTGGGCATTTCATCGAAGCTGCGAGGTTCCATCACGATCACCTCCGCAGCGCTGGAGGAGATGCCCGGCATGCCGATCACATTGGTGCCGGAGAAGGCATCGCTGTCATCAAAGCTGCCCAGAGGGGCAATGGCACCACCGCGCTCGAGGCTGGAACCCTCAGGCTCGATGCCCTCGTCGTATTCCAGCTCGGTGTCGTAGTCGTCTTCGAGGTACTCATCGCCTGCAACAACACGCTTGAGTCGCGAAAAGATGGACACCGCTGTCAGCCCCCTGTGGTGATGCTCCTGAATAGCGTCTGCCGGTTGCAGTTGCAACCGTTCACAGCTCAATCCGCACCAAACAGGGAACTCCCCACACGCACGATGCGGCTGCCGCAGCGCACCGCTAGGGGCCAATCGCGACTCATCCCCATCGAACGCCCTTGCAAACCCAACTGATCGGCCCAGCGGGCGCCAGCGCAAAACAGCTGCTGCAGCTCAACCTCGCTGAGCCCCAGGGGCGGAATCAGCATCACCCCTTGCCACTGCAGCGATGGCAAGGCCTGCAAGCTGGGCCACTGCGCCTTGAGGGCCTCCGGCTCCAGACCGCCCTTGTTGGCATCGGGCAACAGCTTGAGCTGCAGGTAAAGCTGCGGCCTGAGCTCCAGTTCAGTGGCGATGCGACTGATGCGCTCGGCCAGCGGCTGGCTGTCCACCGCATGGATCGTGGAGAAGGCCTTGAGCACCGGCCGCACCTTGTTGGCCTGCAGGCGGCCGATGAAATGCCAGTCGATGTCGCTGAGATCAGCCAGTTCGGCCTGCTTGGCGCTCGCTTCCTGCAGGCGACTCTCGCCAAAGCGCCGCTGACCAAGGCCATAGAGCTGGCGGATGGCTGCAGCCGGACGCCCTTTGCTGACCGCCAGCAGCGACACCGCGCTCGGCAGGGCCGCGGTGATGGCGCTGTAGCGCTCCGCCAGGCTGCTCACGGCATTCAGATGAAGGTCTGATCAAACAGTTTCTGCCAGA
Organism: uncultured Synechococcus sp.; assembly: GCA_913049535.1. Lineage (GTDB taxonomy): Bacteria > Cyanobacteriota > Cyanobacteriia > PCC-6307 > Cyanobiaceae > RCC307. Next base: position 2,527 of record CAJWYF010000056.1, on the reverse strand, counting down.
GCGGCAGCTCAGCGGCCTGCTGCCGCCGCTGGCGCAGCAGATTCTGCTCGGCCAGGTGCCGGGCATCCAGCAGCGGCATGGCTTCAAAGGAAGCCCCACGGCCTTCGATCAGCACCCGAAAGAACATGCGCTGGGCATAGAGGGTGGCAAAGATCTCCTGGCCATCGGGGCCCGGGCAGACGCGATAGAGCAAGCCAAAGGTCGGATGATTGAGATAGCGCTCCACGCTCACGGCGCTCACCGAACCCAGGGGGACATGTTTTAAATGTTGCCGTACCGGCTGCGCAAGACCAGCAGCAGGGCCAGGCAGGCCAGCGCCATGGCATCCAGGGCCCTGGCCGGGGCGGGCGGCAGCCGCAACTGGGCCGGTGCCCGCCAAAGCCCGCCGCGGGCCTGCAGCGCCTCTGCCCCTTGCTCAGCGCGCAGCAGCACATTGGCCAGCAGACGCTCACCAACGGCCAGCACCAGGCTGGTGACACCGCGCCAGCCCAGTTGCTTGAGGTTCACCGCCCGGGTGGCCAGCGCCCGCAGCAGGTTCTGCAGCTCCTCCTGCACCAGGGGCAGAAAGCGCAGGGCCAGCAGCAGCTGGAACCCCAGCCGCTCGACGGGCACCCCCAACCAACCCAGCGGCCGCAACAGGGCCGTCAACCCCCAGGCCAGGGCCTCCGGCGAGGTGGACACCAGCAGCAGATTGGCGCTCTGCAGCACCGTGAAGAGCAAGGTGGCGCTGTTGATGCCCAGCTCAGCGGAGCGGCGCGTCACCCGCAAAGGACCGGCCTTCCAGAGCTCCCAGGCAGGCGGTGGCGGCAGGGGCTCAGCCAGCTGCAACTCCTGGGGAGGGCGCTGCTGCGGCAGGGGCTGCTCCCGCGGCGACGGCAGCACCGCCGCCAGCACCCCCACCGCCAGGCTGAGGGCCAGCAGTACCGGCAGGGTGCGCCGCCAGAGGCGCAGGGGCAGTCCGCTGCCAACGGTGAGCAGCAGCAGCAATCCCACCACCGCCAGACGCCAAGCGGCATTGGCAAGGATCGGTGTGAGCAGCAGCGCCAGGCTCCAGGCGTACTTGAGCCGCGGATCAACCCGCCGCAGCCAGCCGCTGCTGCCGGCCACGTACTGGCCGAGGGGAAGCTGCCGCAGCCAATCCATCAGCGGCTGGCGGCCCTGGCCTGATCGCGTTCCGCGTCGCGCTGCTGCTTACCGCGCCAGAACAGACGCACGGGGGAGCCTTCAAAGCCGAGGCCCTGACGGATCTGGCGTTCCACGTAGCGGCGATAGGTGTCGCCAAACAGTTTGGGCTCGTTAACGAAGAGCGTGAAACTCGGCGGCCGCACCGCCACCTGGGTGCCGTAATAGAGGCGGCCCTGGCGGCCACCGCGGGTGGTGGGGGGGCTGCGCCAGCTGAGGGCCTCCTGCAGCACCTCATTGACCACGGAGGTGGAGACGCGGCGGCGGTGCTGCTCCACCGCCAGCACAGCCAGGGGAAAGATGCGCTCCACCCGCTGGCCTGAGAGGGCCGAGATGAACAGCATCGGCGCCCAGTCAAGGAAATAGAGCTTGGCGCGCAGCTCCTTTTCCATCGCCGGCATGGTGTGACTGTCCTTCTCGATCAGATCCCACTTGTTGACCACCACCACGCAGGCGCGGCCATCCTCTTCAATGCGGCCCGCCAGGCGCTGGTCCTGCTCGGTGACGCCCTCTTCCGCATCAATCACAAGCACGCAGACATCACTGCGGTCGATGGCCTTGAAGCTCCGGTTGATGCCAAAGAACTCCGGGCCGTAATTGACGCTGCGGCGCCGCCGGATGCCGGCGGTGTCCAGCAGCTTCCAGGTGTGCCCCTCCCGCTCGATCGTGGTGTCGATCGTGTCGCGGGTGGTGCCGCGGATCGGGCTGACGATGGCGCGGTTCTCACCGCAAATGCTGTTGAGCAGGCTGCTTTTGCCCACGTTGGGCCGGCCGATGATGGCCATCTGGATCGGTTCGGCCTCGTCCTCCTCCCCCACCGGCGGCAGGAACCCCAGCACCTTGTCGAGCAGATCGCCGGTGCCGGCCCCATGGATCGCGGAGATCGGATGGGGCTCCCCCAGCCCCAGGCCCCAGAACTCCGCCGCCATGGCCAGTCCCTGGTCGGGGGACTCGCATTTGTTCACCGCCAGCAAGGTGGGGCAGTTCTGCTGCCGCAGCCAGGCGGCGATCGCTTCATCGGCGGCGGTGAGGCCCTGCATGCCATCGACGATCACCAGCGCCACGCTGGCTTCTGCCATGGCCAGGTTGGCCTGCTCGCGGATCTCCGGCAGGAACTCACTGTCGTCATCGAACACCAGCCCGCCGGTGTCCACCACCTTGAAACTGCGGCCGCCCCAGTCCCCCTCCTGGTAGGTGCGATCGCGCGTCACCCCGGGTTCGTCATGGACGATGGCGTCGCGGCTGCGGCAGAGCCGGTTCACCAGGGTGGACTTGCCCACGTTGGGCCGTCCGATGATGGCCACCACCGGCAGGGCCACGGCGTTGTCCTCGTATTCAGCGTTGT
>CAJWYF010000055.1 GCA_913049535.1 uncultured Synechococcus sp. | reverse complement strand
GGGTACGGGCGTTGTACTCCTTGCAGAAGGCCATGATGTTGACCCCGTGCTGACCCAGGGCAGGACCCACAGGTGGCGCCGGGTTGGCCTTGCCGGCTTGCAGAGCCAGCTTGATGACGGCGGTGACTTTTTTAGCCATCGATTTGACGGACGGAACAGTGCTGCGGTGCACCCATGGGTGCTGATGTGGAAGGTTGCCCCACCACCGAAGGCCGCCCCCCACAGCGGGACGGCCAGGATGATCAGCTGTCTTTGCTGATCTGGCTGAACTCCAGTTCGACCGGTGTTTCCCGGCCAAAGATCGACAGCAGGGCCTTGAGCTTGCTGCGGTCGCCAGAAATCTCGATCACCTCGCCCTGGAAATCCTTGAAGGGTCCTGCGGTCACGCTGATCCGATCGCCCTCGGCCAGATCCACCTTGACAACAGGTTTCTTCTCTTGAGAACGCTTGAAGATGCGGTTGACCTCAGCGCGGCTCAGAGGTCGAGGCTTGATGCGGCCCCGGGCGCGCCCCGTGCTGCGGCGCTCCTCATGGCCGACGAAATTGATCACATTGGGCGTACTGCGGACCGCCTGCTCAGTGTCCTCATCAAGGGACATGCGGATCAGCACATAACCGGGGAAGACCTTTTCTTCCGTGCTCTGACGGGACCCATCCTTCTTGATTTTGACCGCCGGGGTCTGGGGAATCTCAATCTCCAGGATGCGGTTGGACACCCCGAGGGTGACGGCGCGCTGCTCGAGGGTGGCCTTCACCTTCTTCTCGCACATCGAGGCCACCTGCACCGCGTACCAGCGGGCGACAGCCTGTTTGACCTCGGATTCCTCCTGGCTCTGCTCAGCGTCAGGCTGGGGCAGTTCCAGGACCTCCTGGTCCTCCATGGGTTCAGTGATCTCGGACAAGGCGTTGGTCAACGGAAGACAAGTTGGGCAAGCCAGCGGAAGAAGCGATCGAGGGATGCGATCGCTGCAGCCGAGAGGGTCACCATCAGCAGCACCGCAACGGATTCGCTGATGAGCTGCTGACGGCTGGGCCAGACCACCCGGCGCAGCTCAGCAAGGGTGGATTCGATCGGCCCCCGCGGCTCAGGGGTCCCCTGGGATGGCGCTGCGGCGGTGTCCGCCGGCGTCGCCCCAGGCTTCACCTCAGCCTCCACCACGGTCCCTTCAGGGGCGCTGGGCTGACCGGATTTGTTCGGCTGGCTGAAAACCACACTCCTCCGTCGCGGGGGAAGATCCGCAAACAAACAGCCTACAGAACTGGGACGAATTTGAGGTTGCCGTCATCCAGCTGCACCGCCACACCGCGGGCCTCGCTATAGCGATCCTCGAGCAGCTCTGTGGCCAGGGGGTTCTCCAGGCGGCGGCGCAGCAGACGACGCAGGGGCCTGGCGCCGTATTCGGGATCAAAGCTCTCACGAGCCAGCCACTCCACCACGGCGTCGTCCACCTGCAGTTGCAGATCCTGCTCCTGCAGCAAACGATCAAGATCAGCCAGCTGCAGCCGCACAATCGGCGCCAAGTCCTCTGGCTGCAGCGGCCGGAAGCGGATGACCTCATCAATGCGGTTGAGGAACTCAGGTCGGAACTGAGCGGTCAGGGCCCGGTCCACCTCGGCCTCCAGCGCTGAGGCGTCGCCATCACGGGCATGACTGAGGATCGCCCGGCTGGCCAGGTTGCTGGTCATCACCACAACGGTGTGGCGGAAATCAACGCTGCGGCCCTGGGAATCGCTGAGCCGTCCGTCATCGAGGACCTGGAGCAGCAGGTTGAACACCTCCGGATGGGCCTTTTCCACCTCATCGAGGAGCACGACGGCGTAAGGGCGGAATCGCACGGCTTCGGTGAGCTGACCGCCTTCCTCGTAACCGACATAGCCAGGCGGAGCCCCGATCAAACGCGCCACGGCATTGCGCTCCATGAACTCGCTCATGTCCAGCCGCACGAGCGCCTCTTCTTCATCGAAAAGATTGGCGGCCAGGGTGCGGGCCAGTTCGGTCTTGCCCACCCCGGTGGGCCCCAGGAACAGAAAGGAGCCCACCGGGCGGCGCGCATCCTTCATGCCGGCACGGGCACGGCGAATCGCTGCAGCCACAGCGGTGACCGCATCGGGCTGCCCCAGCACCTTCTCAGCGAGGCGTTGCTCCAGCTCGAGCAACTTCTGCCGCTCTCCTGCCAGCAGGCGTTGCACCGGGATGCCGGTGGTGCGAGCCACCACATCTGCGATGTCCTGGGCACTGACGAGATCCCGCAGCAGGCGGCCGGGTTGCTGCAGCTCCTGCTCAAGCTCCTGGCGGCGGCGTTGCACGTCATGCTCAAGCTCCACCTGAAGGCGGGCCATCTCCTCCCAATCGGTCAACCGTTCAGCCTCAGCGATGGCATGGCGCAGCTCCTCCTCACGCTGCTGCAGCTGGCGCAGATCCTGAAGTTGCTGCCGCTCCTCCTGCCAGCGGTCCTGCAGCGTCTCCAGCCGGTCGAGCGCCTCGCTGCGGCGCTGCTGATGCTGCACCCGCTCCTCCATGGGCGCCGCCTCTGCAGCCAGCAGGCTGCGTTCAATGCGACGCAGTTCCGCCTCGGCCTCCTCCACCACCGCCGGCTTAGAGGTGGCCTCCATCTTCAACTCAGCCGCTGACTCATCAATCAGGTCGATGGCCTTATCGGGCAGGCAGCGGTCGCTGATGTAGCGGTCAGCCAGACGCACCGCAGCTTCCAGCGCGTCATCGCCAATGCTGACGCCGTGGTGAAGCTCATAGCGCTCCCGCACACCCCGCAGAATCTCCAAGGAGACATCCAAGGGTGGTTCCTTGATAAGCAGCTGCTGAAAGCGTCGGTTGAGCACCGGATCCTTCTCGAGCGTGCGCCGGTACTCCTCAACAGTGGTGGCTCCAATGCAGCGCAGCTCGCCACGAGCCAGTGCCGGCTTGAGCACGCTGCCGGCATCAGCTCCGGCACGCTCGCCATTCACCAGGGTGTGGATCTCATCGATGAACAGCACCACCCCCTCATCCCCTTCATCGCAGGACGCGATTTCCTCCAGCACCCGACGCAAGCGCTCCTCAAACTGACCGCGGTATTTGGCGCCGGCAATCAAGGCACCAAGGTCCAACGAGATGAGCCGGCGACCTTTGAGTGAATCCGGCACCTCACCAGCCACCATCCGCTGCGCCAACAGCTCGGCTACTGCGGTCTTACCCACACCTGCTTCTCCGATCAGAACAGGATTGTTCTTGCTGCGGCGAGAGAGCACCTGGATCAGCCGGCGGATGTCAGCATCCCGGCCGATCACCGGATCGAGCTCCCCTTCTCGGGCCAGAGCCGTCAGATCTCGACCGAACTGGGCCAGTGCACCGGGCTCTTCCGCATCGAGCGCTGCGCCTGCAGCTGGAGCTGGAGCTCCGGGCGCAGGCGCTGCCGGTGGGGCCACCGATTCTGGCTGCCGCCCCCGTGATGGCACCACGCTTCGCTGCACCGGCTCGAGAGGCGGCCCAGAGGAACGAGACTGCAGCAGCAGGCTTTCCAGCTGCTGGACATCGAGCCCTTGGCGCCGCATCAAGGCAGCCCCAATCCGCTCGTCGCGCGCCAAACTCAGCAGAACGTGAGTGGGCTCGATGCAAAGCGCACCCGCTCTGAGGCGCTCCTGTTCCGCCTGATCAAGCAACAACTCCAGGTCTTCACCCACGTAAAGCGTTGTGCTTGAGCGGGTGGGCTGCCGGGCGCAGAAATCCTCGAGGTCATCGCGAAGATCCTCACCAGTGAGGCGCAAGTCCTCCAGCAGCGGCCTCAGGCGAGCCTCCTGCAGCAGCGCCAGCACCAGGTGCTCAACATCCAGATCGCCATGGCGCCAGCGCTTGGCTTCATCCTGAGCTGCAAGCAGGAGATCCCAAGCCAGCTCACTGAAGCGCTCTGGATCGGTGGTGAGGCTGAAGCTCAAATCAGGCGGCCGCATCGGCACGGGAGCTCATTTGGATCAATTCCACCTTGTAGCCATCGGGGTCTTCCACGAAAGCGATCACGGTGGAGCCGTGCTTCATCGGACCCGGCGCACGTACCACCTTGCCGCCCTGACCACTGATGCGCTCACAGGTGGCGTAGATGTCATCCACGCCGAGGGCGATATGGCCATAGGCGTCTCCGAGCTTGTAGCTGCCGGTGTCCCAGTTATGGGTGAGCTCGAGCACCGTGTGGTCCTGCTCGGAGCCGTAGCCCACAAAGGCCAGGGTGAAACGACCACTTGGGTAGTCCTTGCGGCGCAGCAGCGTCATGCCCATGATTTCGGTGTAAAAGGCAAGCGAACGCTCCAGATCTCCCACCCGGAGCATGGTGTGCAGCAGACGCATGGATCAGCAGTGGCGGGCACTGCGGTCATTGTGCAGCCCAGATCTGCATAATGCCCCCGTTCGCAGAGCCCCGACGTGTTCGATTCCCTGGACCTCGTGATCGACACCGTGGTGGCCCGGGAGGTGCTGGATTCCCGTGGCACCCCCACCGTTGAAGCCGAAGTACTGCTGGAAGGCGGTGCCAGCGGCCGCGCCATCGTGCCCAGCGGCGCCAGCACCGGTGCCCATGAGGCCCATGAACTGCGCGACGGTGACAGCCAGCGTTACTTCGGCAAAGGGGTCAGTAAGGCTGTCAGCAACGTCGAAGAGCGTCTGGCCCCTGCCCTCTGTGGCCTGAGCGCCCTCGACCAAGGCGCTGTCGATGCAGCCATGAACGAACTGGATGGCAGCGACAACAAATCCGCCATCGGGGCCAATTCGATCCTGGCCGTGAGCATGGCGGTGGCACGCGCCGCGGCCAACGGTGTCGGCCTCCCGCTCTATCGCTACCTGGGCGGCCCCAGCGCCACCGTGCTGCCGGTGCCGCTGATGAACGTCATCAATGGCGGCGCCCACGCCACCAACAACCTGGATTTTCAGGAATTCATGGTGGTGCCCCACGGCGCAGACAGCTTCCGCGAGGCCCTGCGTTGGGGGGCTGAAGTGTTCCATACCCTCAAAGGCCTGCTCAAGGACAGCGGCCTGTCCACCGCAGTGGGCGATGAGGGTGGCTTCGCCCCCAACCTCGATGGCAATGACGCTGCCGGTGACCTGCTGGTCAAAGCCATCGAAAAAGCCGGCTACAAGCCCGGTGAGCAGATTTCCCTGGCCCTTGATGTCGCCAGCACGGAATTCTTCAACGACGGCCGCTACGCCTTCGGTGGTGGCAGCTACAGCAGCGCTGAAATGGTGGAGCAACTGGCCAAGCTGGTGAGCCGCTACCCGATCGTCTCGATCGAGGACGGTCTGGCGGAAGACGACTGGGACGGCTGGAAGCTGCTGACCGAACGCCTTGGCGCTGATGTGCAACTGGTGGGTGATGACCTCTTTGTCACCAACAGCGTTCGCCTGCAGCGCGGCATTGATCAGGGCATCGCCAATTCGATCCTGATCAAGGTGAATCAGATCGGTTCACTGAGCGAAACCCTCCAGGCCATCGACCTGGCCGGTCGCAGCAGCTACACCAGCGTGATCAGCCACCGCAGCGGTGAAACCGAAGACACCACCATCGCGGATCTGGCTGTTGCCACCTGCGCAGGCCAAATCAAGACCGGCTCGCTGAGCCGCTCCGAGCGCGTGGCCAAGTACAACCAGCTGCTGCGCATCGAAGATGAGCTGGGTTCCCAGGCGATTTACGCCGGCGCCACCGGTCGTGGCCCCCGCGGGCGCCGTTGAGGCCCAGCCAACAGTTCAGCTCTGGCTGCCTGGCAGCTGCTCAAGCCGGGCATCGCGCTTGAGTTTGACCTGCAGCCTGAGCCAGCCCAGGCCCACCGGCACGCCTGCGGCCAGTGGCAGCACAGCCCAGATTGGCCTGGGGCTGGCACCCAGCAGGGCCGCAGACAGTGCCAGAGCACCAAGCAACACCGATTGGGCGATCGACTGCTGCGCCGTCGCCATTCGGCGGAATTGACGATCCGATTCCCCTAGACGGATCTGCAGTTGCAGATCGCCCTGCTCAAGGCGCTCGAGGCTCTCATCAAGGCGGCGCGGCAGTCCCACCGCTCGGCTGCTGATGGCACCGACCTGACGGCCGAGTTCGTTGAACAGATCGTTCGGTCCAGCACCGCTAGAGGTCATCAGGGGCAGAAGCTTCGGCTTGGCGATCGCCACCAAGCTAAAGCCGGGATCGAGGGCACGGCCCACCCCCTCAAAGGTGGAAAGGGCCCGCATCACAAAGATCAGTTCAACCGGCAGCTGAAACGGCTGGCCGTACACCAGGGCATACAAATCACCCGAGAGGCGATCGAGCACATTGCTGGGGAACGGCGGCGTGAGGGCTTCATTGAGCATCACCCGCACCAAACGGCGCACAGGGCCTGGATCGATGCTGGTGCTGATCACACCAGCAGCTTGAAGCTCATCCACCAAACCACTGGCGTCACGGGCTGCAGCAGCCGTAACCATCGCGCCAAAACGGCTGCGCAGGCGTGATGAGATCTGCCCCATCATCCCGAAGTCGTAATAGATCAGCGCGCCGTCATCAGCGACAGCCAGGTTGCCCGGATGGGGATCAGCGTGGAAAAACCCAAAGCGCACCAGCTGCTGCAGGTAACTGGCGGCCCCTTTTTCGGCCACTGCTGCGGGATCGATTCCTTGAGCGATCAGAGCCTCACGGTCGTTGATCTTGATACCAGGCAGGTAATCAAGACAAAGCACCCTGCGACTGGTCAGCTCCCAGACCACTGCCGGAATACGGATATCAGGATCATCGAGAAACTGCTGCCGGAAGCGAGCAGCGTGTTCGGCCTCCAGACGGAAATCCAGTTCCCGCAGCAGCACACGGCGGCATTCCCGGGCCAGAGCCACCCAGTCGCGACCACGGCCCCAGCTGGGGTGGCGCTGCACCGCTGCCGCCACCTGCTCCATGACCTGCAGATCGAGACGGAAGAGGCGCTCCAGCCCAGGACGCTGGAGTTTCAGCACCACATCCCTGCCACTGCGCAGCTGTGCGCGATGCACCTGGGCCAGGCTGGCGGAACCGAGGGGAACTGGATCGATCTCCACCACCTCCTGGCAGCGGGGACCCAGCTCAGCCTCCAGCAATGCCTCAGCCTGGGAGAAGGGGAACGCCGGAACCCGATCCTGCAGCTGCGCCAACTGCTCCACCCACACAGCAGGCAGTAGATCGGGGCGAGCGGATAGGAGCTGGCCCAGCTTGATGAAGGCCGAACCAAGGTCCAGCAGTTCTCGCACGAACCATGCCGCCAGGCGATCCTGCCTGGCCTCGCGGCGCTCAGGGCTGACGCCACCGGCGTAGGTCCAGTCCCTGGCATCCCACCAAAGGCGACCCGCCAGCACCAGCACGGCCCGCCAGATGCGCAGCGAGCGCAGCAGGCTTCCCATCAGCCTGTCTCCTCAAGGCGCCGACTGAACGCAGCCACTTGAGCCCTCAGATCATCGAGCTGCAGCTGCCGATCAGCTGATGTCACGGAATCAGACCCTGCAGCACCTGATGTGGTGTCGTGCTGCTCCATGCGTTGCGCCTCCTGCTGCACCTCCTCCCAGAAGAGCTCCAGCTCCTGTTGCACCCGCTGCGGCGCATCTTGCGCCAGCAAGCTCAGCTGCGCAGCCGCATCCATGGCACTGCTGCCAAGACGGGCAGCCAGCCTGTTAAGGGCGGCCTGGACGAGGGTTTCAGGGCTGCTCATCCCGGGGTGGTGGCGGAGCACCGACTGTGGCAGATGGGGGCAGGGGCTGTGGGACGAGAGGCAACGCGGGCTCGGGCTGTTCGGTGATCACCCGAGGCGCGGACGGCGCAGC
>CAJWYF010000054.1 GCA_913049535.1 uncultured Synechococcus sp. | reverse complement strand
GGCATCAACGCCACGATCGCCAGCTCTCCGTCCGTGAAGGCTTCCCTGGCTTTGGCCACAAAGGCCGTGCTGTCATCAAGGCCCCAGACAGCTCTGGGCATCGCTTCTTTTTCCCCGATGTAGGCCTCATAGGCCTCAGCGAAGAGTTCAGCCTCCGGCCCATTCAGCAGTTGCTGCAGCACCGCCTCCGGTTCTTCGCTCTGACACCGCAGCAGCATCATGCGAATCATGGGATCGTCGATGGCTTGACTGGCTGGTAAGGCCGTGGTGATGCCCCCCACAGCGCAGCTTGAGACGCAGGCAGGCTCGCCACGGGCATCAATGATCGCCACAGGGGTGGAAAGACTCCATTGCTGACAGCGGCTGACCTCGGTGCCGACCGCGCTGAGCTCACCCCTCAGGCGCATGGAGAGCTCCTCCAGCTTGGTGTTGTCATCCTGCATTTCGGCACCTTATGGGAGATCGGCTGACGCTGTTGGTGCGCGCTGGCATTGCTATGGATGCGGTGACTGCCCTGGTGAGATGCCCATCTACGCCAAACCCAACAGCTCGGTGACCAAGGAGGTCAACAATGTCGGCGTGTTCATCGGGGTGATGCTGCTGGGGCCGATCTTCTTTCTTTGTATCGGCATGGTGGGTCACTTCATCTTCAGCCTGATCCTCACGCTGATCATTGGTATTCCCCTCTGGGCTTTCGGTCTGGGGTGGCTGGTCTGGTTCTTCTACGCCTTCTGGGCCATCAGCTTCGTCAATCAGAAATGGCTCGATAAAGGTTGGATGCGGGTGGATTCCTGAGCAGGCAGCACCCTGGTTGCTGCCTTGGCGCGCCCGTCATCGCAGCGACTGGCCCCAGGGCGATCTCACCATCTGTTGGATGGGAGGGGTGGACGTGCGATGGCGACTCACGAATCACTCACTCAAGTCTCCGTGAACGATGGCCAAAAGCAGGCATCGATCCAAGCGAGCGTGGTCGCAGATCCCCTCACGCCATGCCTGACGCCATCACCGCCTTTGCCCTGCTGGCTGGAGGCACCTTTGCCTGGGCCACAGCGGCACTCACGCCGAGCTCAAGCATCACCAGGTCGCCGGAACTGGCACGCCCAGCACAGATTGTGATGCTCGTGCGCCATCGCACTAGCAACAGCAGGTCATGGGCTCCCCATGGAAAACTGCTGTGAGCCAAAGCGGGGACCGTAATGTTTCCGCACTTCAGAGGGCAACGCCATGGGCGACTACGCCGTTCCCATCCTGGTCACGCTTGGGATCACCGTTGTGCTCACAGCAGCCACGGTGTGGCAGTTTCTCCAGCCCAATGACGATGACTTCGGCGACATCACCAAGCGTCCGAAGTGACGGGTTTAATCGACTGCTGGGCATTCGCCCAGATTGCAACTGACGCTGCGCACATCATCAAGGCCTTCAAGGGCTTCCAGCAGCCGCAGGCACTGGGCCCCTGTATCGGCTTCTGCGATGTCAACACTGGTGAGGGGGTGCCAGTGATGGCCCCATTGCTGGACGGGCCAGCCCTGCTGCCGCAGACCATCCTGCAGGGATTCCAGCGCCGCGAAGGGCCCATGCACAACAGCCCCCTCATCGAGCAGTTCATAGCCGTCAGCCTCAAGCTCCAGCAGGCTCTCGAGCAGTGACTCCTCATCGATCGGTGCATCACGGGCCACCAGGGTGACCTCGCTGCGATGTTCAAAGAGATAGCCGACGCAACCGCTTTCTCCGAGATTGCCGCCGTTCTTGCTGAAGGCCAGCCTCAATTCCGCCGCCGTGCGGTTGCGGTTGTCAGTCAGGGCCTCCACCAGCACGGCAACACCACCGGGTGCATAGCCTTCGTAGCGAATGTCCTCGAGCTGTTGGGCCCCAGCCCCAGCTCCTGAGCCCTTGGCGATGGCCCGTTCAATGTTGGCGGCTGGCACGCCGGCGGCCTTGGCTTTGCTGATGGCCGTGCGCAGCTGAAAATTGCCAGCCGGATCTGCTCCCCCACGGGCGGCCACGCTGATCTCCCGCCCCAGTCGTGTAAAAACTGCGCCGCGTTTGGCATCCACCACCGCCTTGGTGCGCTTGATCTGAGCCCATTTGCTGTGGCCGGCCATGGACTGCTGCGGCTGTGGCATCCACGCAAAAGCTACCGCTCTCCCATCGGCCTGCCGGCCATGGGTGCACCTCGGAGCGCTTCAGCCAGCGGCATCCAGCACCAGCTTGGGCTGCAGCAGGCTGTCCTCGCGGCTGAGTGCCATCCCAGCGAAACTGCCGTCGGGGCGGGTGATCACCAGTGGCTGGTCAGCAGCAAGCGGGGGATCAAGCGTGAGGCGCTGGCCGCGGGTCCATCCCAGCCACTGCTCAGGGGCCAACCGCTGCTGCGGCAGGTGTGCCAGGGCCTTGAGGGGCTCCACCAGGGCTGTGTTGCCATTCACCGAATCCAGGCTGCAGGACTGCTCCAGCCCGAATCCCAGCGCCATGGTGCGGCGCAGCAGCTGCAAGCTGCCGCCGCAACCCAGTCGCTCCCCAAGATCCCGCGCCAGTGATCTGACGTAGGTGCCGGCGGAGCAGCGCAGTCTCAGCTGCAACACTCCGGTGCCTTGGTCCCACTGCAGTAGCTCGAGTTGCTCAATTGTCACGGTCCGCTCCGGCAGCTCCAGCGCCTCGCCGCGACGGGCTCGCTTGTAAGCCCTCTCTCCATCGATGTGAACTGCGCTGACAGCCGGTGGTCGTTGCTGCAGCGTGCCCCGAAAGGTGTCCAGGTGCTGCTCGAGCTCCTGGAGGCCGAGCTGCGGCCAAGGGGATTGCTGCAGCACCTCGCCATGGAGGTCATCGCTGCTGGTGCGTATGCCCAGTTGAACCGCACCCTCGTAGGCCTTGGTGCCATCGAGATAGGGCAGCAGCCTTGTGGCTGGGCCAACGGCCAACGGCAGCACCCCGGTCACAGCCGGGTCGAGGGTGCCGCCATGGCCGATGCGCCGGGTGCCGAGCAGTCGGCGGGCCCTGGCGACACAGTCATGGGAGGTCAGACCTGCTGGCTTATCAAGAATCAAAAAACCGCAGGGGGGCACGCAGGGAGTCTCGGCCTGGCTCATGGGGCCCAATGTCGCACCGGCCTAAGTTGAGCGGCGGCGGTTGAGGGGTTAGCGGGTGGCAACGGCGGTGCAAGAGCCCATCGGGGCGTTTCTGGACCATGGCTTCCAGTTGCGCGAGCAGCTGGCTGCTTTTCTGCAGCTTTCAGCTGCTGAGCTCGAGCAGCGGCTGCCCAACAGCACGGAGGCCTTGGCGGCTGCCCATCCTGGTGCCCTCGATCCCTCGCAAGCCGAGGCTTTCTACGAATCGGAGGTGGGGGATGGCCATCTCTATGAACTAGCGGCTTGGCATCTGGGAAGTGCCGATTACATCGCCGATACCTTGCGTCTTCAGGCCGAGATCGCCCATGGCCAGCACCTGGACTTTGGCGGCGGAATCGGCACCCATGCCCTGGCTGCAGCTCAACTGGATGCGGTGGACCATGTCTGGATGGTGGAGCTCAATGGCAGGAACCGCCACTTTGTTGACCATCGCGCCGAGGCTTTGGGCCTCAGCCACAAGCTGACCTGCCTGCGGGATCTGGACGCCGCTGCGCTGCCCGACGTCTTTGACAGCCTCACTTGCCTCGATGTCCTTGAGCACCTGGCAGATCCATCGGCGCAATTGAAAGCGTTCGCACAGCGCCTGGCTCACAACGATGGAGTGGCATTACTGAACTGGTATTTCTTCAAGGGGCATCACAACGAATACCCGTTTCATTTCGATGATCCAGTGATGGTGAAGACGTTCTTTTCCACGCTGCAGGATCTCTACCTGGAGCGCTTTCACCCCCATCTGATCACGGCGCGCACCTACACCTTGCGCTGATGCTGCTGCGGCTGATCGTCCTTAAGAAACTGCTGGTGGCGCTGCTGCTGTTTGCGGTGGCGCTGCTGTCACTGGTGGGCAGCCGCCGTTATGACCAGCTGCCTGATCTGCTCCAGGAGCTCACTGAGTCCGATCGCACCCTTCTGGCGGCACTGGTGAGTCGAGGCCTGGATGAAGGGGTCAGACGCCTTGAGGTGACTGCACTTGTGAGTGGCCTTTATGGCTTGGTGATCGCCGTGGCTGCTCTTGGCACCTTGCAGGATCGGGCCTGGGGAGAGTGGCTGTTGCTGATGGTGCTGCTCTCCAGCCTGCCGCTGGAACTCGGCGAGCTCATCAAAGAGCCCACCCCCGTTCACGCCATCTTGGTGGCGGTCACGGTGGTGGGCTCAGTTGTGATTGGTCTGCAGGTGCGCCGCCGACAGATCAGACAGGGGTGACGCGAATGCGCTTGCGCTCGTGAGTGTTACGGCGGATGGTCTCGAAGCTGACGATGCCATCGACCAAGGCAAAGAGGGTGTCATCTTTGCCTTGACCCACATTGACCCCTGGGAGCACGGAGGTGCCGCGTTGGCGGATCAGAATGGATCCGGCGCTGACGGTCTCACCGCCGTAGCGCTTCACGCCCAGTCGCTTGGCGTTGGAGTCGCGGCCGTTACGGGTTGAGCCTGTGCCTTTCTTGTGTGCCATGGGTCAAGTAGATCAGAGAGAACGGAGGATGGGGTCGCGAGATTCAGCTCAGGGGCTTGCCGCCGACAGTGATCGATTCGACCATCACGCGGGTGAGCTCCTGCCGGTGCCCGTTCTTGCGCCGCGTCTTTTTCTTCTTGCGCATCTTGTACACAATCACCTTAGGTCCGCGGCGATGGGCCAGCACCTTGAGGCTGACGGAGGCTTCTTTGACGTAAGGCTTGCCCAGGGTGGTGCCTGAGGAGCCGCTGACGAGCAGCACATCACCGAAGGTGACCTCACTGCCCACCTCGGCGCTGAGACGGTCCACGTCGTAATAACGATTCGGCTGCAACCACAACTGGGTGCCTGAGGCTTCGACGATGGCGTACTGATCGCCAGTGGATGCGTCTGCAGCAGGCTTGCTCTCGGTTGTTGTGGCCGCAGCAGCGATCGCTGCCTCTGGCTTGGCCGCAGCGGCCTTTTTCTCTGCTGGCTTGGCGTCAGCCTTTTTGGCCGTAGCAGCCTTGGGCTTGGCTTCTGAAGCCGCTTTGGGCTCAGCTTTTTTGGCGGCCTTGCTGCCAGCAGCGCTCGTGTCCTGCTCGCTGCTCGTGGTGGTGGTTTCTTCGCTCATGACGCGGCTTCGGGCATGGCCAGGCAGAACGCGGCATTCCGCTGCTCTTTTGGGGGGCCTGGCGCACGACCCAATCGAAAGACAAACAATGATCTTGCCTGATTGCTTTTCCTTCCGTCAACACTGAGAGCTCAAAGGTTGGTGTTCGCTGGCCGCTATGGCGCCCTCTGAGCTGGTCATCGGTGCGTTGATGCGCAACGAACTGTTGCTCAAGGCCAGTCGCCAGTGGCTGGAAGAGGGGGGACGATTCCGCCTTGATGTGATTCCTCTAGAGAGTGATCAACTCTTCGCTCAGCTCCAGAGTCGTTGGGAGGGGCTTGACGGAGTGCTGATCGAGCAGGGAGCGCTCGATCGCTACGGCCTCGAGCAATTGCGTGAGCAGGGAATGCTGCTGCCGGCTGTGGTGCTAGGTGATGTCACCGGCGAAATGACTTACCACGAGGCTGAGGTGCACCTCCAGGCCGACCAACTCGAGCAGTTGCCATACAACCTGGATGCGGCCGTCTCCAGGTTTCTCGAGCGGCGGGTGCTGCGCGACCGTGCAGGTGAGGCACCGCTTGCCGCCAACGCTGAGCATTGGCGACTGAGCAGGCGACTTGAGGAGCGCGTCGGCTACCTCGGCGTTTTTTACAAGCGTGATCCTCGACTCTTCCTACGCAGTCTTCCCGGCGATGAGCGGCAAGAGCTGCTGGGATCGCTTGAACGCAGCTATCGGGATGTGCTCTTGAGCTACTTCCGGGATCCTCCGGCGGCCAACCAGGCCATCGAAAGTTTCGTCAACACCGCCTTTTTCTGTGACCTACCCATCACGAAGGCTGTGGAAATCCACATGAATCTGATTGATGGCTGGTCCAAGCAGCTAGCTCTTGAAGGCCACCAAAGTGAGTTTCTGCAGGATTACCGCCTTGCATTGCTGGATGTGATGGCTCATCTTTGTGAGATGTACCGACGTTCAGTGCCTCCGGAGACCACCACTGGACTGGTCTCCCGCTCCAGCCCTGAGACCCTGCAGCCACAGGAGGAGACACCGTCATGAGTCCGCGTAAGACCTACATCCTCAAGCTCTACGTGGCCGGCAACACGCCGAACTCCATGCGTGCGCTTAAGACTCTCAGGAACATCCTCGAGACAGAGTTTCTTGGTGTGTATGCCCTCAAGGTGATTGATGTCCTGAAGCAGCCCCAGCTGGCCGAGGAGGACAAAATCCTCGCGACTCCGACGCTGGCCAAGATTCTGCCCCCGCCCGTGCGACGGATCATTGGCGATCTCTCCGACCGTGAGCGTGTGCTGATTGGCCTTGATCTCCTCTACGAGGAACTCAGTGATGATTCCAATGCTCAGGCCCTCAGCGATTTTTCTGAATAGTCTGTCTTTATGACCAGTTCGTCGATGCCAGAGCAAGCTCCGGAGATGCGCCTGAGTCAGGTGCAGAAATTGCCCACAGGGATTGAGGGCTTTGATGATGTGACTCAGGGGGGGCTGCCCATCGGCCGCTCCACCTTGATCAGCGGCACCTCAGGCACCGGTAAGACGGTCTTCTCTCTGCACTTCCTCTACAACGGCATCCAGCACTTTGACGAGCCTGGTATCTTCGTCACCTTTGAGGAGTCACCGCTCGATATTTTGCGCAATGCCGCCAGCTTCGGCTGGGATCTGCAGTCGATGGTGGATAACGATAAGTTGTTCATCCTTGATGCTTCGCCAGATCCAGAAGGGCAGGATGTGGCTGGTAACTTTGATCTCTCTGGCCTGATTGAGCGGATCAATTACGCCATTCGCAAATACAAAGCCAAGCGCGTTGCGATCGACTCGATTACAGCTGTTTTCCAGCAGTACGACGCCGTTTCAGTTGTGCGTCGTGAAATTTTTCGTCTGATCGCCCGCCTCAAGGAAATCGGTGTCACCACGGTGATGACCACCGAGAGGATTGATGAGTACGGACCGATCGCCCGCTATGGCGTTGAGGAGTTCGTCTCGGACAATGTCGTCATCCTGCGCAACGTGCTGGAGGGTGAACGCCGCCGCCGCACCTGCGAGATTCTCAAGCTGCGGGGCACGACCCATATGAAGGGTGAATTTCCCTTCACCATGGGTGCCCATGGCATCAGCATCTTCCCGCTCGGGGCCATGCGCCTGACGCAGCGTTCTTCCAATGTGCGTCTGAGTTCAGGTGTGCCGCGCCTTGATGAAATGTGTGGAGGTGGTTTCTTCAAAGATTCCATCATCTTGGCGACCGGTGCCACAGGAACCGGCAAGACCCTGCTCGTGAGTAAGTTCCTCGAAGATGCCTGCGCCAACAAAGAGCGCGCCATTCTGTTTGCCTACGAGGAGTCCCGCTCTCAGCTGCTGCGCAATGCCACCAGTTGGGGGATTGATTTCGAACAGATGGAATCCGATGGTCTGCTCAAGATCATCTGCGCCTACCCCGAGTCTACGGGTCTGGAAGATCACCTTCAGATCATCAAAACCGAGATCAGCCAGTTCAAGCCATCACGCATGGCGATTGACTCCCTCTCAGCCCTGGCCCGTGGTGTTTCCCACAATGCTTTCCGTCAGTTCGTGATTGGTGTGACCGGTTATGCCAAGCAAGAGGAGATTGCCGGCTTCTTCACCAACACCTCTGAGGAGTTCATGGGCAGTCACTCCATCACCGACTCCCACATCTCCA
>CAJWYF010000053.1 GCA_913049535.1 uncultured Synechococcus sp. | reverse complement strand
GAGTTCCACCGATCTCCCGTTCTGTTGCTCTCTTCTCAACCATGTCCGCAAAAACTGACGAAATTCTCGAGTCGTTGAAGACTCTCTCGCTGCTTGAGGCCTCTGAGCTCGTCAAGCAGATCGAAGAAGCCTTTGGTGTCTCCGCCGCCGCCTCCGCTGGCGCTGTGGTGATGGCCGCCCCTGCCGGTGGTGATGGCGGCGGTGAAGCCGCTGAGGAAAAGACCGAATTCGACGTCATCCTCGACGGCTTCGATGCCGCCGCCAAGATCAAGGTGCTCAAGGCTGTGCGCGAGGCCACCGGTCTCGGCCTGGCCGACGCCAAGGGTCTGGTGGAAAAAGCTCCCACTCCCATCAAGGAAGGCATTGCCAAAGAGGCTGCCGAAGAGCTCAAAAAGGCCATCGAAGAAGTGGGCGGCAAGGTCACCATCAAGTGATCACCGCGGCCTTCTGCCGATGAGCGCCAACCCCCTGCTGCGGCAGGGGGTTTTTTTGTTTGAAAATTGCCAAGAAAAAAGCCCCGCAAAGCGGGGCAGGAATTCAGACAACCTCAGGAGTCTGTCCTTGTTTCGACCCTGAGGAGCGTCTGCACTCCTCACACGAGATAAAACTATTCCGTCAGAGGAAAATTAGCCACCCCCACCCGAGACGGTTTGCTGAGTGGTCCGCCGCCCCTGGTTAGGTTCAAGGCATGCCCACAACGCCCAACGCTGAATCCCCCCAGCGCACAGTGATCGCTGCCGCCTGCGATGGTGCCTGCCGCGGTAACCCCGGACCTGGAGGGTGGGGTGCCCTGCTCCGTTTTGATGACGGCAGTGTGGAAGAGCTCGGTGGCAGCGATGCTCAGACCACCAACAACCGCATGGAGCTCACAGCCTGTCTGGCTGTCTTGGAGCGTCTGCAGCAGCTGCCCCATCGTCCGGGACTGGCGATTCGGACTGACAGCAAATACCTGATCGATGGTTTCAGCCGCTGGATCAATGGCTGGAAGCGCAAGGGTTGGCGCACCGCCTCAGGCGGCACTGTGCTCAACCGCGACCTCTGGGAGGCTCTGGATGCAGCGCGGCTGCCGGATGTGGCGTTGCACCATGTCAAAGGCCATAGCGGCGATCCTGACAATGAACGCTGTGATGCCCTGGCTGTGGCCCACTCCCGCGGTGAGGCGCCCCCTGCTGTAGTGACGCCAGCGGCGGCCTCGCCAAAGAATCCGGCTCCGGTAGAGCTCACGGGATTGCTGACGCGCCTGGATGTGGCTGAGCGGTTGGCCACCGCTGGCTACGGCCTCACGCTGGTGGAGCTGGCCCAGCTGGTGGAGCAGCCGCTGCGCCAGCTGGAAGCCAAGGACGGTCCTTGGCGCTGGCGCGATTGGCAGGTGTTGCCGCTTGAGGATGGTCGCTGGCGTCTGCAGCGCGGCGAGGTGCAGCCATGAGCCGCACCCCACGCGCGCCGATGGATCCTTGGCAGCGTTTCCTCGGCCCCCTACTGGCCAGCGATACCGGCACCGATGCTGAGTGGATGAGCCAGGTGAGCCTCATGGCCATGGCCCAGGCCAGCCGCTGGCGCCAGTTGGCGCCGGTGCGCACCACGCTTGAGGCCACCGCTGCTGCCTTGCAGCGTCAGGATCCACGGCTTGAGCAGACCTTGTTCGGTTGCCGCTTCTGCAATCCGGTGGGTTTGGCAGCCGGTTTCGATAAAAACGCCGTTGCGGCCGGCATTTGGCAGGTGTTCGGCTTTGGCTTCGCTGAGCTGGGGACCGTGACGGCTCTGGCGCAGCCCGGCAACCCCCGACCGCGGCTGTTTCGCCTGGCCGCTGAGCAGGCGGCGTTGAATCGCATGGGCTTCAACAACAAAGGAGCTGCTGCTGTGGAGGCCATCCTGCAGGCACAGCAGCTCCCGCCACCGGGGCAGCGGCCCCTGGTGCTGGGGCTCAATCTCGGCAAGTCCAAGCTCACGCCGCTGGAGCGGGCTGCTTCTGATTACGCCGTCTCGCTGGAGCGGCTGGCTCCCTACGCCGACTACATCGTCATCAACGTCTCATCACCTAACACCCCCGGGCTGCGGGAGCTGCAGGAGGAAACCCTGCTGCGTCAGCTGGTGGAGCGATTGCGGGGTCAGCAAGGCTGTCCGCCGCTGCTGGTCAAGATCGCCCCCGATCTGGCGGATGAGGCGATCGATTCGCTGGCCAGGCTGGCTTACGCCGAGGGGTTGGCTGCCGTGATCGCCACCAACACCAGCCTGGATCGCTTTGAGCTTGGCGGCCGCCGGCTGGCCCAGAGCGGTCGCACCCTGGCCGAGGAGGCTGGTGGCCTCAGTGGGGTGCCGCTCAGGCGTCGTGCCCTGGAGGTGTTGCGCCGCCTGCGCGCCACCGCCGGGCCGCAGCTGCCTTTGATCGGCGTCGGTGGCATCGACAGTCCTGAGACGGCCTGGGAGCGCATCGCTGCCGGTGCCTCGCTGGTGCAGCTTTACACCGGATGGATTTATCGGGGTCCAGAGCTGGTGCCGCGCATCCTTGATGGTCTGTTGTTGCAGCTTGAGCGCCATCGTCTGCCGCATCTGTCAGCGGCGGTGGGCTGCGGCCTCCCCTGGCAGGACGGCTGAGGCGGACCTAGCTTCTGCCCAGCAGCAGTGGTGGCAGGGGTGTTCTCGGGTCTTGCCGAGCGGTTGTCCCCCCTGCGGCAACAGCTGCTCAAACCCTTGAATCGCACGCGGGTGGCCCTCTGCGCCGCCCATGGCCAGCTCACGGTGCTTGAGCACCGCAGCATTGACGCAGGTCTGCAGCTGCTCAGTTGGCAGCACGTCCCCCTGGCTCCAGATCTGGTGCATCAGGGAATACCGCAGCAGCCGGAGGCCTTGGGCGATCTCATCGGTGATCTGTTGCTCCAGGGCGGCATCCAGGCCCCCGGCGCCACAGCGCTGGTGCCTCCACCGGCGGTGGTGCTGCGGCTGCTGGAGCTGCCAGCCGATCTGGCAGCAGCAGGTCATGCCGACGCGCTTCTGCCTTGGCTCCAGCCGCAGGAAGCGGCCCTGGAGCTGCCGTTTCCACTGGCTGAGGCCAGCTTGAGCCTGCAGCCTCGCGGCAGTCGCTGGCTGGCTGCGTTCACCAGCCAGGACTGCCTGGATCGCTGGATTGACGCCGTTGCTGTGGCCGGCCTGGCGTTGCATCGCCTTGAGCCGGAAGCTCTGGCAGTCGAGCGTCTCTTGCCCAGGCCACTGGCCGATCAACCGCCTGACAAATGGTCTGGCTGCCTTGATCTGCAAGCTCCCCAATGGCAGCTGACGCTCTGGCAGGGCGATGCTCCGCAGCTGCACTGCAGCATCAATGCCAGCGCTGGACTGGAGGGGCTGACTCCCTTCCTGGAGCAGCAGGGCATCCGGCCCTGCCCGCTGTGGGTGCTGGTTGATGCGGCCGGCACTCCACCCCCTTTGGAGCAATGGGGGGAGCAACTGGGCTGCAGCCTCGAGCGGCTTGAGCCGTTGACCCTGGCCCGGTTGCCAGCGGAGGGGACCTGGCTCAGCCCTGCACCTGCCGCTGTGGACCGGCTGGTGGGCCTCGCCCTCGGGGGGTGCTTGCCATGACTCTTGATCTGCTCGATCAGCGCCGCATCCAGCTGGGGGTTGAGCCGGATCGCCCCTTGGCCTGGCGTCCGTTGCTGATGCGCAGTGGCCTGCTGGCCACTGGCCTGGTGGGGCTTGTGGTGACGGCCGGTGTGTTGCTCAGCTGGAGAGCAGACCAGCTTCAACAGTCGGTGCGTGCGCTGCAACCAGGGGCTCGCGCCAGCGAACAGCTGCGTCTTCAAGGGGAGAGCCAAAGCCGCCAAGCCCGCAGCCTCCAACAGGCCAACAGCAAGCTGGCGTCGGCGCTGGTGGCGGTGCCGTCAGGTTCGGCCTGGCTTGCGGCTCTGGCCCAGATTGTGCCCAGCGGTTTGCAGCTCACCAATGCGGTCGTCAGCGGCCGCGAGCTCAGCCTGGAGGGGGTGGCTTCTGATCCCAATGGGTTCATTCGCATCAATGCACTGCAGCTGGGCCTGCAGCGCTCACCCCTGTTTGTGGCCGATGCCGTGGCACTGCAGGACGCGCGTCGGCTGAACCCGGGGCAGCTTGAGAGCAGCGGCAGCATCCGGTTTCGCCTCAAGGCTCGTTTTGGTGCTCAGTTGCCATTGCTGGATCAGCCGCAGCTGCAGGCTTTAGGGGCGACAGGGATGGCCCACCGTTTGAGCGTTGTGCAGCAGTTGGGGGTGCTGCCATGACCAACTTCCAGGCTCAGGACGCCCCCCGTTTTGGTCTGACTCCAGAGCGGCTCTTGCAACTGGCTCCCCTGGTGCTGGCGTTGCTGCTCAGTGCCCTGCTGGGTGGGGCCTGGCTGCTGCCGCTCATGCGTCAACTCAGCGGGCTTGCTGCAGAGCGCGCTGCGCTCGAGGCCCAGCGTGACGCCCTCGCGGCCAATCAGGCCCGCTTGGCCAGGGCCCAGCAGCAGCTGCTTCAAGCGCAAACGGATCAAGGTCGCCTGCTGCAGCTCGTTGCGGGAACCGATCAGCTCGACACCCTGCTGGCTCAGCTGGCCGTGGAGGCCGCTGCTGCCGGGGTGAGGCTGGACAGCTTTGAACCGCAGGCCACCGCTGCTGCTGCTGAGACGCCGCCCCGTTCGCGCCGCAACAGTCGCGGCCGCGATCAAACCATGGACACACCACCGGCCGATCCATTGCTGCTCGATGGCCTGCAAAAGCGCAGTCAGCTGGTGCTGGCTTCCGGCAGCTTTCCCCAGTTGTTGACGTTTCTAAGGCGCCTGGAGATGCTTTCGCCCCTGGCGGTGGTTTCGGATCTCAACCTCACCCACCCCGCCCCTGCCGATGGATCAGACGTGCAGGAGCCGACGGTGCTGAAGTTCACCCTCACGGCCTACAGCCGCGGGACTACAGAAGACCCTGACCCATCATCTTCAGGGCGTAAGGAGCCAGCTGCTTGAGCACGCCTGCGGCGCCGCCCAGCACCGCACTGCCCCAGCCGTTGCCCTTCTGGCGCTTGGGCGCTTCCCGCAGCTTCTGCGCGGCTGCATCGAGCTCATCGGCCAGCGCCTCCTCGCCGCCTTGGCGGTACAGGCGGGCGGCCTGGTTGAGGTCAGCGGCAGCTTGCAGCTCGCGGCCCTGCTCGCCGCGGGCGATGCCGCGCGCCAGCCAACTGATGGCTGCATCCGGCCGGCGACCGATTGCGTCACTGAAGCGCTGCTCTGCTTCTGGATGTTTGCCTTTGATGGCGGCATCAACGCCGCGGTTGTGCAGATCGGCGTAGCTGCTGGCGCTGGCGGGAATGCCGCGGGCCCCTTGCCAATGGCTGCTGCTGAGGGCTTCTCGATCAAGGCGTGCACCGGTGAGATCGGCCTGACGGAGATCAGCGCCGCTCAAGTTGGCGCCGCGTAGATCAGCGCCGCTGAGGTCAGCCCCCAGCAGAACCGCCTGGCGCAGATCCGCACCGCTGAGATCTGCCTGGCGCAGGCTGGCCCGGCTGAGGTTGGCCCCGCCCAGGTGAGCCCCACGCAGATCCGCCTGCTGCAGCTCGGCGTGAACCAGATCGGCGTCCTGCAGCCGGCAACCGGAACAGCGCCCTTGCGCCAGCAAGCGCTGTAGATCGAGCAGGTCTGCAGCACCGGCGGGGGCGCTCAGGATCAGGGCGAGAACCAAGGGCCGGAGCATGGCGAGGCAGGTAGTGCCCCGTTCTATCGGTCCCGCGGCTGGGTCACCATGGGGCGATGGCCCAGATCCCGCCCCGCCATGGCGGCAATTTGCAGCAAGCGGCGCGGCAGTTGGGTTGCCGGCCTGAGCAGCTGCTGGATTTCAGTGCCTCACTGGTTCCCTTTGGTCCGCCTGCAGCCCTGCGGCGGGTGTGGCGCCGTGCCTTGCGGGGTGGAGCCACCGCAGATCTGGTGGCCTATCCCGACCGCAGTTATCGCGATCTGCGGGAAGCCATTGCCTTGCATCACGGCATTGATCCCGCCGCTGTGCTGCCGGGGAACGGTGCCGCTGAGTTGTTCACCTGGGCGGCCAGGGATGCGGCTGCGCTTGGACTGAACACACTCTTGGCGCCGGGGTTTGCCGACTATCAGCGGGCTCTGGCGTGCTGGGACGGCCGCTGGTGCACGTCGTTGCTGCAGCTGCCCCATCGCAACGCAGGGCCGCAAGCCGTCACCGAGGCCCTGGTTGAGCCGTTGCCTCCGCTGGGCGGCCCGCTGTGGATCACCAATCCCCATAACCCCACCGGCCAGCTCTGGAGTCGTGAGTCGCTGCTGCAGCTGCTTGAGCAGGTGCCGCTTCTGGTGGTGGACGAGGCCTTCCTGCCGCTTCTGCCCGGGGGTGAGCAGCAATCGCTGTTGCCTCTGGCGGCAGAGCACCCGCAGCTGGTGGTGATTCGCAGTCTCACCAAGCTCTGCGCCATCGCTGGGGTGCGTCTTGGGTACGCGGTGGCTCTGCCGCAGCGCTTGCACCAGTGGTCGCAATGGCGCGATCCCTGGCCGGTCAATGGTTTGGCCGCAGCGGCGGGTGGGGCCCTGATCGCTGATCGTTCCTGGCAGCAGCGCGTGCAGCGCTGGTTGGGGCGGGAGGGCCCCTGGTTGCAGCAGGCTCTGGCCCGCAGACCAGGCCTGCGGGTGAGCCCCTCTGCGGCGAATTACGTGCTGATTTCTGCGGACCATTCGCTGCAGCCGTTGCGGATCGCGCTGGAGCAGCAGCACCGCATCCTGCTGCGGGACTGCCGCAGCTTTGAGGGACTTGATGAGCGCTGGCTGCGGCTGGCCGTACTGGATCGCCGCCGGAACCAGCAGTTGCTGCGCGCACTTGATCAGGCTCTGGTGCCAGATCGCGCCTAGGGTCAGCGCCAGATCCCTCCAAGGCATGGACCGTTTCCGGATTGACCTGATCGCGGCCACTCCGAATCCGCAGCAGTGCATCTACGCGGCCATGCACCAGGACTATTCCGAGGGTTATGTCGCTGCTGATCGGGCGGAGTGGCCTGATGAAACCCGCGCCGGTGAAGTCTGCGTCAAGCGGCTGCTGGCCGGGGAGCGCGGCCATTACGGCCCGTTGGAGCATGCCCAGATCGTGCTGAACGTCGGTTGGTTCCCCCACTCCGTGATGCAGCAGGCCCGGACGCACCGGGTGGGAGTCAGTTTCGACGTGCAGTCCATGCGCTACACCGGCGAGCGCATCTGCCGCGCCGCCACTGGTGCGATCGATCTTGAAGAGGTGTTCTATCTGCGGCCGGTCGGCACCTACAGCGACCGCCAGGGCAAAAAATACGATTACAGCGCCACGGAACGCGCCAAGGATCTGGAGCACTGCCGCCTGTCTGCAGTGCGTTATGCCCAGATGCTGCAGGCCGGCTTTGCAGAAGAGCATGCCCGCGGCATTCTTCCTTTTGATTACCGCCAGCACTTTGTGGTGAGTTTCACCCTGCGCGCGTTTCTGCACTTCATGGATCTGCGCGCCAAGCTCGACGCGCAAGAGGAGATCCGCATGATGTGTGATCTGATGTGGCCCCACATGGTGGCTTGGGCCCCGGAGATCGCCGCGTGGTACGAGAAGACACGACTGCACAAGGCGCGTCTGGCTCCTTAACGATCAGATCCGCGCCAGGGTCACTCGCTCCGGTTGGTGCTGGTACTTACCGGAGCGGTCTTGGTAGGTGGTGTCACAGGGATCGCCTTCAAAGAAGAGAAGCTGGCAGATGCCTTCATTGGCGTAGATGCGGCAGTCAGCTCCTGAGCTGTTGCTGAACTCCAAAGTGAGATGCCCTTCCCAGCCGGCTTCTGCTGGGGTGGTGTTCACGATGATGCCCAGGCGGGCATAGGTGCTTTTGCCCAGGCAGATCACGGTGATGTT
>CAJWYF010000052.1 GCA_913049535.1 uncultured Synechococcus sp. | reverse complement strand
AGTTCAACGAATCCAGCACCTATCTGATGGGCTGGTTCCGCGATTACCTGTGGCTGAACAGCTCTCAGCTGATCAATGGCTACAACCCCATGGGCAGCAATAACCTGGCTGTCTGGGCCTGGATGTTCCTCTTCGGTCACCTGGTCTGGGCGACGGGCTTCATGTTCCTGATCTCCTGGCGCGGTTACTGGCAGGAGCTGATTGAGACCATCGTCTGGGCTCACCAGCGCAGCCCCATCGCCAACATGATGGGCTGGCGCGACAAGCCTGTGGCTCTCTCCATCGTTCAGGCCCGTGTGGTTGGTCTGGCTCACTTCTCCGTGGGTTATGTCCTCACCTATGCGGCCTTCCTGATCGCATCAACGGCAGGCAAATTCGGTTGAGTTAACGGTTCCAAGTTCCTCGAGACGTTCCAATGGCCCCCGCTTCGGCGGGGGCTTTTTCATGGCAAATCCAGGTTCTACGCCCATCAAAAAGCCCCTCACCCGATCCGGGCGAGGGGCTTGTGATCCCATCAAGCGGCCTGTGATCAGCGCGCCAGACACTCCATGTCCGTGCGGTGTTCATTGATCAGCTTGGTGGCCAGATCGCCGGTGAGCATGCGTGCTGCAGCTTCCGGGCTCAGGCCTTGTCCAATCAGCCGGCGGTGCAGCACAGCCGCTGCAGCGCGCAGGGTGGACTCTTCAAATTTCAGGTGATCCGGGATTTCTGTAATGGCTTTCATGCCAGCGCTGCTGCGGAATGACGCCTCAGAATCCTGATCAGAACAGCGCCCACTTGAGTCCCTCTTAACCAAGTTTTCGCCTGTCGCCGGTTTCCCATGATTTGATCACCTCATAGATCACCGGCAGCACAAACAGACTCAGGGCTGTGGAGACGAGCAGCCCGCTGAAGACGACTGTGCCGATACTGATGCGGCTCGCAGCACCAGCCCCGCGGGCCAGCAGCAGGGGCAGGAATCCAGCAAGGGAGGAGATCCCGGTCAGCAGGATCGGCCTCAATCTCAAACGGGCGGCTTCCCGGATCGCCATGCTGACCGGGTGGCCATCTTTCACGCGCTGGTTGGCAAATTCAACGATCAAGATGCCGTTTTTAGCCGCCAGGCTGATCAGCACCAGCACCCCCACCTGGCCGTAGACATCGAGGAACAGTCCGCGGCTGGCCAGGCCCACCACCACTCCGAGCAGGGCTAATGGCACGGTGACCAGGATCACCAATGGGTCGATGGCGCTCTCGTAGAGCGCTGCCAGCACCAGGTAGACGACCAGAAGCCCCAGACCAAAGAGCTGCCAGGTGCCGCCGCCAGCGCGCTGTTCCTCGCGACTGAGGCCAGTGAACATCAGCTCGGTCACCGGGCTGTTGCGGTTGGCCTGGACCTGCTCGAGCAGGGCTATGGCCTGGCCGCTGCTGACACCCGGCTTGAGGGCAGCGCGAATGCTGATCGACCGGCTCAGTTCGGCGTGGGTGATGCTGGTGGGTCCGGTGCTGGGCTCCAGCCGCACCAGGGTGCTCAAGGGGATCAGTTCGCCATCGTTGTTGCGCACCGTCAGCCGCAGGACATCCTCTGGACGGCTGCGTTCATCACCCTCGAGCTGCACCAGGATCCGCCGCACCCTGGCGTCCTCAAAGGTGTCGTTGACGTAGGTGCTGCCGAAGCTGTCGCCAATGACGCTGACGAGCTCCTGCAGGTTCACGCCCACGGCGGCCATCCGCTCCCGGTCCGGCACCACCTGCATGGACGGGGCATTGGCGCTGAAGCGGGAGCCCACGCGGCGGAATTGGCCCGTTGCCATCGCGGCCTTGCTGAAGGCCTCGGCTTCTTGCGCGAACTGCTGCAAGCTCATGGCTCCGCCACTGACATCAAGCAGATTCAGGCTGATGCCGCCTTCTGAGCCAAAGCCGCGCACCGGCAACGGCTGCGTGAGGAACACCTGCCCCTCCCCGTTGAGGGCCTGGCGCAGCTTGGGTCCGAGTCGATCCAGCACGGCGGAGGTGCTGTTGGCGGGGGATGTGCCCCGCTCACTGAGGTAATCCAGGCGCAAAAAGAAGATGCCCTTGTTGGGGGCGCTGTCACCAAAGGAGCGTCCGGCGTAGAAGTTGCCGGTGCGGATCAAGGGCTCCTGGGCCACCACCTCCTGCAGCTTGCGCATGGCCGCCTGGCTGCGGGCTAGGGAGGCGCCCTCTGGCAGCAGCAGGACGCCGCGGATCTGGCCGACGTCCTCCTGGGGAATGAAGCCGGTGGGCAGGGCGCGTAGCCCGAGCCCGGTCAGCAGCAGCCCCAGCACGAGCACAGCCAGGGTGCCGCGGCGGTGGCGCAGCACCCACTCCAGCGCGCGCTCGTAGGGCCGATGCAGTCCTTCCAGCCACGCTGATGAGCGATCCAGCAGCCGGCGGAACCGGAGCAGAAACGCCGGTGGCGGCGGCAGCTGGCGGCCCAGCAGTACAGCTGAGGCCACGGGCGTGAAGGTCAGCGCGTTGATGGTGGAGAACAGGATCGTGCTGCTGATGACCAAGGCGATCGGCTGATACAGCCGGCCCAGTGAGCCAGGGATCAACAGCACCGGCAGAAAGACAACGATGAGCACCAACGACGTGGCGATTACCGCCCCACCCAGCTCCTGCATGGCATGACGGGCGGCGCGCAGGGGTGGTTCGCCCAGCTCGATGCGGCGGCCGATGTCTTCGCTGACGACGATGGCGTCATCGACCACCACGCCGGTGGCAAGCACCAGGCCAAACAGGGTGAGGGTGTTGATCGTGCCGCCACTGAGCTTCAGCAGGGTGAAGCTGCCGATCAGCGCCACTGGCACGGCAACGGCCGTGATCAGGGCCAGGCGACCGTTGCCCAGGCCCAGCAGCAGCACCGCAAAGACCAGCAGGACGGCATCACGCAGCGCATCGAAGGCCTGATCGATGCTCTCGCGCACGTTGTCGGCGACATCGACGATGTATTGGATCTCCAGCCCGGGCGGAAAGTCCAGGCTGACCCGATCCAGTGCCGCCTTGACCTGTTGGCTGACCTGGAGCGCATTGCTGCCATCGCGCTGGAAGATGCCCACCGCCACCGTGGGCTGCCCCTGCAGGTTGCGGGCCACCGAGCCGTAGCGCTCCTCGCCGAGGCTGACGCGGCCCAGATCACGCAGGCGCACGCTGTTGCCCCCACCGAGGGGCTTGACCAGGAGGTTCTCCAGTTCCCGCTGGCTGCGCAGGCGGCCCTCCATGCGCAGCGGCAGGGTGTATTGCTGATCGGCCGGTGCTGGCGCGTCACCCACCTGGCCCAGGGCGGCGAGGACGTTTTCCCGCCGCAGGGCCTGGTTCACCTCATCGATCGTCAGATCAAAGCGATTGAGCTGGGTGGGGTCCAGCCAGATGCGGTAGGCCAGTTCGCTGCTGCCAAACAGCACCACCTCGCCGACGCCATCGAGACGTTGCAGCGGGTCTCGCACCTGACGCTCAAGCCAGCCGCTGATGAAGGCACGGTCGTAGTTGCCGCTGCTGTCAGAGAAACTCAGCACCATCAGCAGGTCGTTGCCGCTGCGGCGCACCCGCAGCCCCTGACGGCTCACGGGTTGGGGCAGCCGCCTGGTGATCAGCGCGGCCTCGTTTTGAACGTTGATCTGGTTGAGCTCACCGCTGCCGCTGCGGAAGCGCAGGCTGACCGAGGCGCCATTGGCGGTGCTGGTGGAGGTGAGGGTGTCGAGGCGCTCGAGGCTGTTGAGTTGACGCTCCAGCAGATCCGTCACCCCCTGTTCCACCACTTCAGCGCTGGCGCCGGGGTAGCTGGCGCTGACGCTGACGCGCGTTGGTGCGATCGGCGGCAGGTTCTCGATTTCCAGCCCTGAGAGGCTGACCAGACCGGCCAGCACAATGAGAATGCTGACCACCAGGGTCAGCAGCGGCCGTTTCAGGAAGGGGTCCGAGACCGACATGGCGCGGCCTGGCCGCTGAAAGCTCAGCGGATCCTGTCAGGTTCTGGCGTAACTGCACAAAAAAGCCCCCGCTTCTGCAGGGGCCGGGTTGAGGTGAATGCCTCGGTTTGAGCCGGCGATCAGCCGACGCTCCAGACGCCACCAGCGATCTTCACGAGGGGCTCCACCAGGGGAGTGCTGCAGAGGAACCAGGCAAAGGCGGCGCCGCCGCAACCACCGAGCCAGAAGCCGCTGGTGAAATCAGCCCAGCCGGTGCGGGTGAACAGATCTGTCGGGGGGTTCTCGACGGTCACGTCGGGCTGGGGCACGTATGGGGTGCGGCCGGGCTGGTTGTAGAGCAGCAGCAGCAGCGTCAGGATGTGAACCGCGCCAACGGCAGCCAGCAGGCCTGCGGTGGAGGACAGTTCGCTGTTGCGCAGTGGACCGCAGATGGTGAAGGGGCCATACAGCAGATACCCGAAAGCAGCACCGGTTTCCAGGCCGCGGAAATTGGGGGAGATGCTGGAGCGGTAGAAGGGCAGATTATTGATCAGGGCCTTGATGAAATAGCCGCTGTTGACTGGGGTCGCGAGGTTGCCGACGCAAGGATCGGCCACGGGGGTGACGGTCATGATTGAGGGGGGTGTTCAGGCTGTTGTCGCTGAGATGTCAAGGCCGGGAGCCTTCACTCGCTGGCGGTGATGTAGTTACCGACAAGAACGATGAACACCGCGGGGAAGACGATGCCGACGATGGGCACGAATACCGCAGGCATCCAGGCGGCGGCGAATTCTCCAGTCATGGCGGTGCCAAAAGGTCCGCCGGTACTGTAGGGAGCACCGATCAGCCGGATCGTTGACGTGCTGTTCGGCGACATAAAAATTCAATCCTGCTGCTCCCATGGGCGCTCCCATTGCTGCCTTTCTGACGCTGCTGCTCTCGTTGCTGTTGCTGCGTCGTTTGGTGTTTCGCCCGGTGGCCCCGGGCATTGATGGAGCCTTGCTTGATGGCACCGCCATTGCAGCTCTCAACCGCGATCGTCTCCAGGCCCTTGAGGAGCGCGGCGAGGCGCAGCCGGAGGCGCTGGATCTGCTGCCGCTGCCGCGCAGTGAGCTGCAGGAACGCGAGCTGTTGCTGCAGCTCAACCAACTGAGTCAGGGCAGCCAAGAGCAGCGTTTGCTGGCGCTGCGCACATGTCAGGTCTGGGGTGACCGGCGTTGTTTGCCGCTGCTGCGCCGTGGTCAGCGGGATGCCTCGGCTCCGGTGGCCCTGCTGGCAGCAATGGCGCTCGAAACCTTTCGCGGTGAGCCCAGCGGCGGTTACCGCGCCGCGGCAGTCGCCTCGGCCGGCAAGGCGGCGTTGCCTCGCAATGTGGCCCGGATGCGGTAGATCGGCCGGTTCTGGCTTTCGTGATACGTGCGCATCATCACTTCAGCGAGCAGTCCAAAGCAGAAGAGCTGCACCCCGGTGAGCAAGAGCAACACACACAGCGTTAGCAGGGGGCGTGAGCCGATATCGGCCCCCAACAGTTTTTGAACCACCAGCACGCTGCCCATCAGTCCGCCGGCCACCAGCGCCAGCAGGCCCCAGAAGCCAAACACGTGCATCGGTTTGGTGAGAAAGCGTTTCATGAACCAAACCGTGAGCAGGTCCATCAGCACGCGGAAGGTGCGATCGATGCCGTATTTGCTCTGCCCGAACTGGCGGGCCTTGTGGTTCACCTTGACCTCGGTGATGCGTGCGCCTTCGATGTAGGCCAGAGCCGGCAGGAAGCGGTGCAGTTCGCCGTAGAGGTTCATGTCGGTCACCAGCTCGCGGCGGTAGCCCTTGAGCGAGCATCCGTAGTCATGCAGACGCACGCCGGTGACGCGGGCGATCAACTTGTTGGCCAGCAGTGAGGGCAGCAACCGACTGACGGCGTTGTCCTGGCGCTGATGGCGCCAGCCGCTGACCAGGTCGTACCCCTGACGCAGCTTTTCAATCACCATCGGGATATCAGCCGGATCGTTTTGCAGGTCGCCATCAAGGGTGACGATTTCATCGCCTCGGCTGGCATCAAACCCTGCAGCCATCGCAGCGGTCTGGCCATAGTTGCGCCGCAGCAGCACCGCCACCAGTTCGGGCGTGCTCTGGCTCAGTTCCTCCAGCATGGCGGCGGTGCGATCACTGGAGCCGTCATCCACCAGCACCAGCTCAAACGGTTCCCCCAGTGGTCGCAAGCTGCCGAGCAGCTGCGCCACCAGCATCGAGAGGCTCTCCTCCTCGTTGTAGAGGGGAATCACCACAGATAAGGTCACGGCCGTTTCGGGTCAGGGAAGGTGGCTGCCATCGTGGCAGCGCTGCACTCTGCCAGCACCGCGGAAGTCCCTGCGGTAGTGGCTGGCCACGGGGTGAGTGTCGTGTGGATGGAGGCTGTCGATGCCGATGCCGCCCCGTCCATGCTCCTGGCCTGAGCTGTGCAGGTAGCGGCCACCACCCAAATGCAGGCCCACATGGGTGCAGCGCCTCGGGCTGCCAAAGAAGACCAGATCCCCTGGCTTGAGCAACTGCAGCTGGTTGGGGCTGACCGCCAGTGGCCGGCAGAAGCGCTCCTGCTGATAAGCGTCCCTTGGAATCCAGATGCCGGCACTGGCAAAGGCCCGCTGCATCAGGCCTGAGCAGTCGTAATTCGGTCCCAGGCTGCCGCCCCAGAGGTAGGTGTTGGCTTCGCTGGCGGCCGCTTGGCAGAAGCTCAGGACGGCCCCGAGACGCTGGCCGATGCTGTCTTCATCCAGCAGCACGGTTCGGTAAGGGGCGCAACTGGTTGCCAGCCCCAGCAGGGTCTGTGGATCAAGCCAGCCGCGATACCCGTCTTCCTCCAACTCCACGCGCCGCCGACCTTGGCAGGCGGGCTCGTTGAGCAGGCGCAGTTTCCTCCCGGCCCAGGCCTGGGTGGCCAGGCCATTGCTGTAGGGGCTGCTGTAGATGTTCAGCCCCCGCCGCAGTCGCCAGCGCGAGCCTGCCAGCAGGAATTCCGGAGCGGCCGGGGTGCCTGGGGGCAAATTGTCTAATCTCGCCACGACTTGTCTCAGCCTGATGGCGTTCTACAGCCGCGACCCGGAGCTGGGAAACCATCTCGAGGCGGTGCTGCAGCAGCTGGAGTTGGAGCGCCCTGGGCTGCGCGAGCAGCTGAGCATCACCTGGTTGGTGTATGACAGCTCGCCGCTGGATCTGGCAGCGGGGTTGTCCTTGCCGGATTTTTGGGGGATGGCTCCCCGCGGCGCAGGTCATCTGGGGGAGCAGCAGCGCTACCCCGCCAGTGTGGTGAAGCTGATCTATGCCGCTGCCGTGCAGGCGTGGCAGGCTCGCGATCTGCTGCCGGACCTGGAGGAACTGCGCCGGGCCTGTCACGACATGATTGCCGACTCCGGCAACGACGCCACGGCGCTGGTGGTGGATCTGCTCAGCGGCACCACCAGTGGACCAGAGCTTCCGGAAGATCCCTTCCGCAGCTGGGCTCGGCAGCGCCAGCTGGTGAATCAGTGGTTCGCCGCTCTGCAGTGGCCGGAGTGGGAGGGCTGCAACGCCTGCCAGAAGACCTGGGCTGAGGGTCCCTACGGCCGCGAGCGTCAGTTCTATGGCCCGGCCCTGGAGAATCGCAACCGCATGAGCACGGACTTCACGGCCCGCCTGCTGCATGCCGTCATTGCCGGTGCCTGGGTCTCACCACTGGCCAGCGCGCGGCTGCGGGATCTGCTGTGCCGCAGCCTGGATCTTGAGGAGAGGCGCAGTGATCCCGAGAACCAGGTGGATGGCTTTCTTGGGGGTGGATTACCCGACGGCAGCCGGCTTTGGAGCAAGGCCGGCTGGATGAGTCAGGCCCGCCATGACGCCGCCTACATCGAGGCGGAGGGCTGCCCGCCGATGCTGCTGGTGGCCTTCAGCGAAAGTGCCGAACGGGCCCAGGACGAAGAATTGCTTCCCCAGCTATGCCGGGGCTTGATGACCTCGTTGCAGAACAAGGTGCATTGATGGATGGATCAAGGGTGATCCGGAACGGAGAGGGAGGGATTCGAACCCTCGACAGAAGTTGCCTCCTGTAACT
>CAJWYF010000051.1 GCA_913049535.1 uncultured Synechococcus sp. | reverse complement strand
CTGAAGGCTGAAGCCTGAGATAGACCTCATCCAGCACGGTTTTGAGCACGCTGGCCAGGGGGACAGCCAGCAGCAGCCCCAGCAGGGTTCCCAGGCCCAGCAGCTCACTCAGGCGTGCCCCCAGGGGCAGGCTGAACAGCACCCAGGCCGGATGGAGGCCAACGATCGTGCCCACCAGCCGCGGTGCGATCAGTTGATCAATGATCTGGCCGACGGTGATCGCGGCTGCCAGCACCTCAATGCCCGTGCGGGGATCCTCCAGGGTGAGCACCACACTGACGATCACGATCGTCAGGGCGCTGGCATAGGGAATCAAGGTGGTGAAGCCGATCAACAGGGCAAACACCACGCCGTAGGGGATCTGCAGCAGGGAGAACACCACCACCTGGGCCAGGCTGAGCAGCAGGGCCAGCAGCACCTGCCCGGCGAAGTAGCCGCGGAACGTGCGGTTGAGGCTGCCCACCACCAGTGCGCGCCAGTCCTCAGGAATCCAGCGGGCCAGACCGCCGGCAATCGAATCGCCGCCCAGCAGCAGAAACACCGCCAGCACCAGCACGATCAGGGTGTTGACGGTGATGCCCAAGGTGGCGCTCAGCAGCCCAAGCAGCTGCTGGCTCAGGCCGCTGGCCAGCCGTGTGGCCCGCAGCAGCAGGTTGTCGGTGAAGGGGCTCAGATCGGTGGGCCAGCCCCGCTGATCGGCAAGGGCCTGCAGGCGGTTGAGCTGCTCCTGGGCCTGCATCAGCCACCCGGGCAGGGCATTGATCAGATCGCCCAGCTGCTCCAGCAGCAGCGGTGCCAGCACAACCGCTCCAAAGCTGACCCCACTGATGGTGATGCCCAGCACCAGCAGCAGACTCAGGGGCCGGGGCAGGCCGCGCTGCTGCAGCCAGCGTCCGGGGATGTCGAGCAGGAAGGCGATCAGCGCTGCAGCCAGAAACAGGGCTGGAAACGGCGCCAGCCGCACCAGCACCTGCCGCAGCACAAATAGGTTCACCCCCAGCAAGGGCAGGATCAGGCTCAGGCGCAGCCAGCGGGGGAAGTTCATCTCAGGCCTGCTGCTGCAGGTAGGCGCTGCTGCCCAGATCCTGCAGGCGTGCATCCTTAGCGGACACCATCTCCGCCAGTTCATGGCGGTAGGCGTGCAGCTGCTGCCGCAGGGCCGGCTGCTGCAGCGCCAAGATCTGCAAAGCGAGCAGGGCGGCATTGGCCGCATTGCCGATCGCGACGGTGGCCACGGGAATGCCGGCCGGCATCTGCACGATCGAATAAAGCGAATCAACGCCTGAAAGGGCCTTGCTGCTCACCGGCACGCCGATCACTGGCAGGGTGGTGAGGGCCGCCACCATGCCAGGCAGATGGGCGGCCCCGCCCGCGCCGGCGATCAGCACCTGCAGACCCCGCGCCTCGGCGTTCTGGGCGTAATCGCTCATCACCAGGGGTGTGCGATGGGCCGAGAGCACGCGCACCTCATGGGGGATGGCAAAGCGCTCCAGCACCTCGATGCCGCGCTGCATGCAGGGCAGATCCGAATCGCTGCCCATCACCACTCCCACCTGCGGACCCTCAGCCATCGGCAGACTGCTGCTGCGGGCATTCTCTCTTCACAGCGATGCAGTGGCACACGAATCTGCGCTTGCCTGAGCCCGCCGCGGCAGCGCCGCGCCGCTGGAGGCTCGGGGTTGATGGCGACGGTCGCATCGCCTGCCTGGAGCCCCTGGATCAGGCCAGTCGTGCCGCTGGAGCGGACTGGCAGGGGGACTGGCTCAGCCCGGCGGGCATTGATCTGCAGATCAATGGCGGCCTTGGCCTGCCGTTCCCGGAATTGAGCGAAGCCCAGCTGCCCCGACTGCTGGAGCTGCTGGAGCTGCTCTGGCGCGATGGGGTCGAAGCGATCGCCCCCACCCTGGTGACCTGCGGGGTGGCCCCCCTGCGACAGGCCCTGGCGGTGCTGGCTGAGGCGCGCCGGCAGCATCGGCCTGGCCGTTGCCGGCTGCTGGGGGCCCACCTTGAGGGGCCGTTTCTGGCCCATGAACGCCGCGGTGCCCACCCCGCTGAGCATCTCTGCGCCCCCTCGCTGGAGGCGCTGCATCAGCGCATCGATGGCTTTGAAGACAGCATCGCCCTGGTGACCCTGGCACCGGAGCTTGAGGGCGCAGAAGCTGTGATCGAGCGCCTCAATGCGTTGGGGGTGGTGGTGAGCCTGGGCCACAGCGCCGCCAGTGAGGGGCAGGCCCGCCGTGCTTACGGCCAGGGGGTGCGCATGCTCACCCACACCTTCAACGCGATGCCCGGGCTGCATCACCGCGCCCCTGGCCCGGTGGGCGCGCTGCTCGGCAGTCCACCGGTGGCGTTGGGGTTGATCGCTGATGGTGTCCATGTGGCGCCGGCAATGGCGGCCCTGCTGCAGCGCCTGCACCCGCAGCAGGTGGTGCTGGTCAGCGATGCCCTGGCCCCCTACGGCCTGCCGGCCGGGAGCTATCCCTGGGATGAGCGTCAGATTGAGGTGCGTGCGGGCAGCTGCCGCCTGCCCGATGGCACCCTGGCGGGCACCACCTTGACGCTGCTGGAGGGGGTGAGCCGGCTGGCGGGCTGGACCGGTGATGCCGGCGCCGCCATTGCCGCTGCAACGGTGCTGCCCCGCTATGTGCTGGGTGAGACCGCAACGGTGGAGCAGTGGCTGCTGGGTCAGCCGTTCAACGCCACCCTGCGCTGGTGTGCAGCGCCAGGGCAGCCATTGGCCTGGCGGCGGAACGGGTAAGGTCCCAGCTCGCTGCCGCTTGATCCATGAGCTCCGCTGCCAGCCAGGACACCGCGCGTGCCGCTGAGGAAAAGCGCGAGGTCAAGGGCTACTTCGAGACGACGGGTTTCGATCGCTGGAACCGGATCTACAGCGACAGCACCGAAGTCAACCGGGTGCAGCGCAACATCCGCATCGGTCACCAGAAGACCGTCGATGCGGTGCTGGCCTGGCTGGAGGCGGATGCCGATGCCTCCAGCCGCAGCTTCTGTGATGCCGGCTGCGGTGTTGGCAGCCTCAGCCTGCCGCTGGCCCAGCTGGGGGCGGCTTCCATCGCGGCCAGCGACCTGTCAGAAGCGATGGTGGCCGAAGCCTCCCGGCGCGCGGCTGCCGCTGGCCTGAGCGATGGCCGGCTGCAATTCAGCGCCTCGGACCTGGAGCGCCTCGAGGGTCACTACGACACGGTGATCTGCCTTGATGTGTTCATCCACTACCCCCAGCCCCAGGCCGAGGCGATGGTGCGTCACCTGGCGGCGATGGCCCAGCAGCGGCTGATCGTCAGCTTTGCGCCTTACACCCCAGTGCTGGCCTTGCTCAAGGGCATCGGCCAGCTCTTCCCTGGACCGAGCAAGACCACCCGGGCCTACACGCTCAAAGAAAGCGGCATCGTCGCGGCGGCCAGGGCCTGCGGCTTTGAGCCCAAACGGCGCCAGCTCAACCAGGCCCCCTTCTACTTCTCGCGGCTGATTGAGTTCGTCCGCGTCTGAAGCACTGCCGGTGGCTCAGCCGTAAAGCCGAGCGTTGTGCCTTGATGCCGCACGCCAGCCAGCTGGTGGGCATGCAGCAGGTAGCCCCCATCCCCCGGTGTGGCCTCGGGATGGATGCGGCCCTCACCCAGATACAGAGGGTCCCCCAGCAGCGGCGTGTTCAGCCAGGCCAGATGGATGCGGATCTGGTGGGGACGGCCGCTGTGAATGCGCACCTGCAGCAGGTCGGCCTCGGGGCGTCGCTCCAGCAGGGTGAGGCTGGAGTGGGCGCTCAACGCTGGTGCCGGCCCCTCCCATGGCGGTCCCCAGACCCAGCCCAGCTTGGGGTGCGGGTGGCGCATCACTGCGGCGCTCACCGGCAGCGGCTGCCCGGGCTGCAGCTGGGGGTTGGTTGCCGCCAGGGCGCGGTAATCCTTGCTCAGGCCATCCCCTGCGCCGTGGTGAATCCGCAGCTGCGCTGAGAGGCTGGCGCGGCTGCTGCGGCTGCGGGCGCAGAGCAGCAACCCTGAGGTGAACCGCCCGAGGCGATGCACCGGTCGCGCCTCATCGGCCAGCAGGCTGGTGAGGGTGTGGGCCACAAAGCCACCGCCTGGCATCACCGGCAGGCCTGAGGGTTTGTTGATCACCAGCAGATCACCGTCGTCGTGGATGACGCTCCACTGATCCGGCACAGCGGGCTCCAGCCAGGGGGGACGCTCCCAGACCAGCTCATCGCCGCTGCTGGCGGCTTGATCAGCCCGCAAAACGGTGCCATTGCAGAACAGCTCACCGTCCGCCAGCCGCTGATTCCAGGTGGCGGGGGTGGAGTGGCTCCAGCGGCTGCTGAGCAGTTGCAGCAGGGAGAGGCCCTGCTCAGCGCCACTCACCCGGTGCCGGTAGGTCCAGCCGGCGTTGAGGGCCGCCGGCCGCCAGGTGCTCACTGCACCAGGCCGTGCTCAAGGGCGTAGCGCACCAGTTCGGTGCGGCTGGAGGTCCCGGTTTTGGCAAACAGGCGGCTGACGTACTTCTCGACGTTGCGGATCGAGGTCTCCAGCTGGCGGGCGATCTCCTTGTTCATCAGGCCTTCCGCCACCAGTTGCAGCACGCTGGCCTCCCGTGGGGTGAAGGTGTGCTCCACGCTCTGGCTTGCGGTCCGGCCACCGCCGCCCTGGAGCATGGTCCGGATCTCACCGATCTGTTTGGCCATCTGGCCCAGGTCGGTGTCGGCATAGCGGGCTGCTTCCCGCAGCAGCCTCTCCTGGCGTTGCACCACGTTGCGCACGCGGGCCACCAGCTCGTCGGGATCAAAGGGTTTGGGGATGTAGTCATCCACCCCGGCGCGGAAACCGGCGATGCGGTCGGAGGTCATGCCCTTGGCGGTCAGAAAGATCACCGGGGTGCCGCCGAGGCGTTCGTCCTCCCGCAGCCGCTTGAGCAGGCCGAAGCCATCGACCCGCGGCATCATCACGTCGCTGAGCACCACATCAGGCATCTCCACCTGGGCCTTCTCCCAGCCTTCCTCGCCATCACTGGCGGTGCTGACGATGAAGCCCTCGTCTTCGAAGTAGGCCTGAACGGCGGTGCGCAGGCCGGGCTCGTCATCCACCAGGAGCACCCGAGGCGGGGCGTTAAGCAGCTCCTGGGCCGGATCGTTGCTGGTGGGGCTCTCCATGGCGCAGGCTCAGGCGGGCCAGCGGACTTTATCGAGGGCTTCCAGGAAGGGAATGGCTGCGCTCGATCTTCATGCCGGAGTAGCCCATCTTGAGGGCCTCAGCCCGCAGGGTGTTGGGGTCCTTGCCGGCGTATTCCGGCACGCAGGCGGCCCACCAGATCAGGTGCGATTCGCGGTTGTGGGGGGCTACCGCACCGCCCGGGTTGAGCTCGAGCATCAGCATCTGCGTGCCGGTGCTGGTGATGCGCATCGGGTTGGTGGTGTCGCAGCGGATCGTCTCGTTGCGCACCTTGAGCTCCTGGCCGTTCTCATGCCAGACCTTCAAGCGCTTGCCCTCCTCGATGTCCTTGGCATCACGCACGGCGTAGACGCCGATCACCTCCTCGCCGTAGGGCACGGCCCGCTTGCTGAGGATCTGCAGGCCGGGCGGGCGATAGCGCGAGGGGTCCTGCTGCTTGGTCTCAAAGGAAAAACCCTGGGCCAGCAGCGGCGTGGCGGCTGCCAGGGCCAGCAGCGGCTGAACAGCGAACCCGAGGCGGTTCATGGCTGATGCCATCAAAGTGCCGCCAGCATGGGATCAATCGCGCCCCTGTGGGGCCGCCAGTGGCCGCTGCTTCGATCTACCTCGACCACCAGGCCACCACGCCCTGTGATCCGGCGGTGGTGGCGGCCATGGCGCCCTGGTGGAGTGAGGGATTTGCCAACCCCTCCAGCCGCAGCCATCGCCCCGGCCTGGAGGCCGCAGCGCAGCTGGGGCGCAGCCGCCAGCAGCTGGCCGCTGCCTTGGCGGTCCCGCCGGAGTCGCTGGTCCTCACCAGCGGTGCCACCGAGGCCAACAATCTGGCGATCAAGGGCCTCTGCGAAGCCCGCCTCAGCCGGGGACGCCATCTCATCACGGTCGCCACCGAGCACCGGGCGGTGCTGGACCCGTGCCGCTACCTCGAACGTCTTGGGTTTGGGCTCACCGTGCTGCCGGTGGGCACCGATGGCCTGCTGGATCCAGCACAGCTGGAGGCGGCTGTGCGGCCCGACACCGTGCTGGTCAGCGTGATGGCGGCCAACAACGAGATCGGCGTGCTGCAGCCCCTGGAGGCCATCACGGCGATCTGCCGCCCCCGCGGCATCGCTGTCCATGTCGATGCTGCCCAGCTGGTGGGCCACCAACGCTTCGAGCCGCTGAAGCTGGGGATCGATTTGCTCAGCTTCAGCGGCCACAAGTTCTATGGCCCCAAGGGGGTGGGTGCTCTGGTGGTGGCACCGGGGGTGGAGCTGATGCCCCAGCTCCATGGCGGCGGCCAGGAGGGGGGCCTGCGCAGCGGCAGCACGCCGCTGCCATTGGTGGTGGGGCTGGCGGAAGCCCTCAGCCGGGCCCTGGCGGATGCGCCAGAACGGGCCCAGCGCCTCGGGCAGCTGCGCCAGCGGCTCTGGGCCGGGCTGCAGGTCCTTGGCGGAGTGGAGCTCAATGGCAGCGCCGAGCAGCGGCTGGCCCACAACCTCAACGTCAGTTTTGAGGGTGTCGATGGCGCCCGGCTGCACAGCGCCCTGCGCCGGCGCCTGGCCGTCAGTGGCGGCTCGGCCTGCAGCAGCGCCAGCGGCGAGCCGTCCCACGTGCTGCTGGCCCTGGGGCGCAGCCGCGAGCAGGCTGCTGCCTCGGTGCGCTTTGGTCTGGGTCGCTTCACCACTGCCGAGCAAATCGATCAGGCCCTGGCCTGGATCAGCACCCAGCTTCAGCAGCTGCGCTGACGCTCGGCCACGCGCAACTTGGCCGAGCGGGACCTGGGGTTGGTCTCGGCTTCCTCCTCGCTGGCGATCAGGGGTTTGCGGCTGATCACCCGCCAGCGTTCATCCCCTTTGAAGCGGTTTTTCACCAGCCGGTCCTCGAGGGAGTGGAAGCTGATCACCGCCAGGCGGCCCCCCTCCACCAACCACTCGGGCGCGGCATCCAGCAGGGTCTCCAGCACGCCCAGCTCGTCGTTGACGGCGATGCGCAGGGCCTGAAAGCTGCGGGTGGCGGCATGGATGCGGCCGTGGCGCTGCTTGGGCGGGTAGCAACCGGCGATGGCATAGGCCAGCGCTGCTGTGCCGCGATCACCGGTAGCCCAGGGGCCTTCGGCCTTGAGCCGCCGGGCGATGCGGCGCGAGAGGCGCTCCTCGCCGTAATGGAACAGCAAATCGGCCAGGGCGGTTTCATCGAGCCGATCGATCAGGGCCGCGGCGGTCTCGCCAGCCCCGTCGGGGTTCATCCGCATGTCCAGCGGTCCATCGGCGCGGAAGCTGAAGCCCCGCTCAGCTGCATCGAGCTGGTGGCTGCTGACCCCCAAATCCGCCAGCACGGCCAGCACCGGTTCGCTGGGGCTGTAGGCCGCGAAGTTGGTGGCCACCAGCTCCACCCGCTCGCCGAAACGGCTGAGGTGCTCGCTGGCGGCGGCCCGTGCTGCCGGGTCCTGATCGAGCCCGATCAGGCGCCAGCCCGGGTGGGCGTCGAGCAGCAGGGCGCTGTGGCCGCCCCCGCCGACGGTGGCATCGATCACCACGCCGCTGGCGGGCAGCTCAGCGAAGGCCTCGAGCACCGCTTGGGGCAGCACCGGCAGGTGGTGGAAGCAGCTGCTCAAGGTGAACGAAGGGAGGCGCCGTGTCCTTCTTAGGATCAGTGCAGCTACGGCCCCGGGCCCCCATGACGCAGCTGGAAACGCGCACCGAGCCGATGGTGCTCAATTTTGGGCCCCACCACCCCTCGATGCACGGTGTGCTGCGCCTGGTGGTGACCCTCGATGGCGAGGACGTAGTGGATTGCGAGCCGGTGATCGGCTACCTGCACCGCGGCATGGAAAAGATTGCCGAGAACCGCACGAATGTGATGTTCGTGCCTTATGTGAGCCGCTGGGATTATGCCGCTGGCATGTTCAACGAAGCCATCACGGTGAATGCACCGGAGCGGCTGGCTGATGTGAAGGTTCCCCGCCGCGCCAGTTACATCCGCGTCTTGATGCTGGAGCTCAACCGCATCGCCAATCACCTGCTCTGGCTTGGCCCCTTTCTGGCTGATGTGGGCGCTCAGACCCCGTTCTTCTACATCTTCCGCGAGCGGGAGATGATCTACGACCTCTGGGAAGCGGCCACAGGTCAGCGCATGGTCAACAACAACTACTTCCGCATCGGCGGGGTGGCTGCTGATCTTCCCTATGGCTGGCTGGAGAAGCTGGAAGATTTCTGCGATTGGTTCGGCCCCAAGATTGACGAATACGAGAAGCTGATCACCAACAACCCGATCTTCCGTCGCCGGATTGAAGGTCTCGGCACGATCACCCGCGATCAGGCCATCAACTGGAGCTTGTCTGGACCGATGCTGCGCGCCTCAGGCGTGGCCTGGGATCTGCGCAAGGTGGATCACTACGAGTGCTACGACGAATTTGACTGGGATGTTGCCACTGCGGAAGAAGGTTGCTGCTTTGCGCGCTACCGCGTGCGGGTGCAGGAGATGCGCGAATCGCTGAAGATCCTGCGCCAGGCGGCCAAGATGATTCCTGGTGGCCCTACAGAAAATCTGGAAGCCAAGCGTCAGCTGGAAGGCAAGAAGAGTGAGTTTTATGACTTCGATTATCAGATCGTGGCCAAGAAGGTGGCGCCCACCTTCAAGATCCCCGATGGTCAGCTCTACACCCGGGTGGAATCCGGTAAAGGGGAACTGGGGGTGTTTCTGATCGGCAACAACGATGTCACCCCCTGGCGCTGGAAGATTCGTGCTGCTGATTTCAACAATCTGCAGATCCTGCCCCACCTGCTGAAGGGCGTGAAGGTGGCCGATATTATGGCGAT
>CAJWYF010000050.1 GCA_913049535.1 uncultured Synechococcus sp. | reverse complement strand
GAGCAGGCCTGGCAACGCTTTGAAGCGGAACAGGAACTCGAGCGTTTACGCCGCGAGCAACGCTGATGGGGTTCTGGCTCAGCAAGCTGCTGCCCCAGCTGCTCTATCCCCTCGGGCTCAGCCTGCTGCTGCAGTGGGTTGCCCTGCTCAACCGCAGACGGCGCTGGGCCCCTGCCGTCTCAGCCGGTGGTCTGCTGCTGCTGACCGTGCCTTCCTTGCCACTGGTGAGTGATGCCCTGCTCCGGCCTCTGGAGCAGGAGGCTGCTGCGCTGACGCCAGCCGCCATTCCGCAAGCCGATGCCATCGTTGTTCTCGGCGGTGGGGTGATGCCGGCAGCACCCACTGGCCTGGGCATTGAGATCAACGACCTGGGCGATCGGCTGATCTGCGGTGTGCGCCTGCTGCGCGCTCGAACCGCACCATGGCTGCTCACCAGTGGCGGCCGCGTCAGCTTTCAGCGCGATGATGACCTGCCACCCGCTGAAGCTCACCTGAGCAAGGATCTGGCCGTGGA
Source organism: uncultured Synechococcus sp. (assembly GCA_913049535.1). Classification (GTDB taxonomy): domain Bacteria; phylum Cyanobacteriota; class Cyanobacteriia; order PCC-6307; family Cyanobiaceae; genus RCC307. Next base: position 9,579 of record CAJWYF010000050.1, on the reverse strand, counting down.
ACTGGGCGTTCCGGCCCAAGCGGTGATAAGCAACCCTCGGCCGCGCACCACCGCAGAAGAGGCAAACAGCATAGGGGGATTGGTCCGAGCCAATGGCTGGAAGCAGATTGTGCTGGTCACCAGTGCCTTCCACATGCGCCGCGCACTGGCGAGCTTTCAGCACATCCAAGGGCTCAACATCACCCCTGTCGCCTGTGACTTCCGCCTTCGAGAGGCCGGCCAGCCGACCCTCAAAAGCGTTCTTCTAGGACTGATTCCCAGCGCCGGAGCACTAAACCAGAGCACCCTGGTGCTGAAGGAGCATTTTGGGCTGCTGGTGTACCGCTTACGCCGTCAGGCTTAGGCCTTGGGCGCAGGGGGCACAAGGTTCACACCCTCCGGCGGAGGGGTGGGGTCGGGATCGGCAATCAGCATGTGCTGAAGCACGATTTCAGGACGCTCGCTATCGCGCCAGCGGATGCGATAAGCCGGCATCTTGGTGCCACGGCTGGTGGTCTGCTCCACCGCTTCCATGACCCAGCCTCGACGGGACCGGCCCTGGGGGTTGCGTTTCACCACGGCATCGGCGTGGGTGAAACGAAATCCGACGCGCTCTCCGCTCATGCGCTAGGAAATCTGCTCAGTGGAACCATTATCCACTGTGGCCGTCCGATCACGGCTTTCCGGCTTCAGCAAGGGGAAGGCGATCACATCACGAATCGAGGGACTGTCGGTCAAAAGCATGACCAGACGGTCGATGCCGATCCCCAGACCACCCGTGGGCGGCATGCCCACCTCCAGGGCCATGAGGAAATCCTCATCCACCCGCTGGGCTTCCAGATCACCGGCAGCCCGGCGGGCCTGCTGGGCCTCCAGGCGCTGACGTTGCTCCACAGGGTCGGTGAGCTCACTGAAGGCGTTGCCGTGCTCGCGGCCCACAATGAAGAGCTCAAAGCGCTCCACCAGCCCTGCCTTGCTGCGATGGGGTCTGGCAAGGGGCGAAATCTCCACCGGATAGTCCGTGACAAAGGTGGGCTGAATCAAGGTGGATTCCACCGCCTGCTCAAAGGCTTCATTCAGCAGGCGGCCGACCGAATCAGCCAGAGCCGGCACCTGAAGCCCTTGGGCCTCCATGGCTGCAGCCGCCTGATCACGGTTGGCAAAGCCATGGAAATCAAGGCCAGTGGCTTCCTGCACCAGTTCATGCATGGTGGCCCGGCGCCAGCCTGGGGAGAGATCAATCGGCGTGCCTTGGTAGCTGATCTCAGTGCTGCCACAGACCTGCTCGCAGGCTGAACTGATCAGCTGCTCGGTCAGGTCCATCATCGCGTTGTAATCGGCGTAGGCCTGATAGATCTCCACCGAGGTGAACTCAGGGTTGTGACGCGTGCTGACACCCTCATTGCGGAAGATCCGGCCCAGCTCGTAGACCCGCTCAAATCCGCCCACCACCAATCGCTTGAGGTGAAGCTCCGTGGCGATACGCAGCGTGAGAGGAAGATCCAGAGCGTTGTGATGGGTCTCAAAGGGACGGGCATCCGCTCCACCGGGCTCGCTCTGCAGCACGGGGGTTTCAATCTCAAGAAAATCGCGCTCATCCAGCCAACGGCGGATGGCACTGACCAGGCAGGCCCGGCGGCGGAAGGTTTCGCGGGTGTCTGGAGAAACAATCAAATCCAGATAGCGCTGCCGGTAGCGCTTCTCCACATCCGCCAGGCCATGCCACTTGTCCGGCAACGGCTGCAGGCTTTTGCTGAGCATGGTCCAGGCCGACACCTTCACCGAAAGCTCACCGCGATCGGTGCGGCGCAAGCTGCCTGAGACGCCAATCAGATCGCCTGCATCCACGAGAGCCGTGATGTGGGCAAATGCATCGGGATCCTCGGCATTGGCGCCATTGAGGAACGCCTTCTCGATGAACAGCTGAATGGGGCCGGTCTCATCGGCAAGGGTGAAAAAAGCCAGCTTGCCCATCACGCGACGGGTCATGACCCGACCGGCAACGCTCACCTGCAGTTCGCGCTCCTCACCGTTGGGCAGATCAGCATGGTCAGCCTGCAACTGAGCCGTGCGATGGCTGGGCTCGTAGCTCAGGGCGTAAGGGACCCGGCCAAGGTCCTGCAGCGCCTGGGCTTTCTCCAGGCGGGTCTCACGTAGTTCGCCCACGGCTCAGGCCCCGACCGCGACGCTGAGGTCCCCAAGACGCTGGGAGGCATAACCCGTGCCCCGCACCGTGAGGATCAGTTCCGGATTGCGCGGGTCCGGTTCAAGCTTGCCCCGCAGGCGCGCCACATACACATCCACCACGCGCAGATCAGCCGTGCGCCTGGGAGGGTAGCCCCAGAGCTGCTCGAGAATCTCGGCCCTTGGCACCACACGGCCCGGCTCGCGGAAGAGCAGCTCAAGCAGGCTGAATTCGGTGTAGGTCAAGGCGATGCGCTCACCCCCCCTGGTGACCTGACGGCGATTGGTGTCCACCACCAAATCGCCGAGACGGATGACGCCAAGGCCAGTGACGGGCTCCCTTGGATCCTGCGCTGCCGTGCCGCGGCCGACACGCCGCAGAATCCGGTTGATGCGCGCTTCTAGCTCCTTGGGACTGAAGGGCTTGGAGAGATAGTCATCGGCGCCCAGATCCAAACCAGCGACCTTTTCTGCGATGGCATCGAGCGAGGACAGGAAGACGATGGGAACCGCCGATTCAGCTCGCAACCTGCGGCAAACCGCGAACCCATCAAGCTTGGGCATCATCACGTCGAGCACCACCAGATCGGGCTGCTCGGCTGCAAATTTCTCGAGTGCTTCTTCGCCGTCTTCTGCGCATACCACCCGATATCCCGCAAGCTGCAGGCGCATCGAGAGCACACGCCGCACCGCCGGCTCATCGTCCACCACCAGCAGGGTGGGTTGCGGTTTGGGAGTGGTCTCTCCCGAATCCATCAGCGGCGGGATAGTTAACGAGTTGCAACCCTACCGGTGCGCTGCCCCCGACCCAGCTGTTATGTGGCTGGAGAATGGATTATTAGGTTTCTCTTAAGGGTTCCGTGGCCAACGCGCTGTGGCGTACGCATTCCACTGGGCCTCAGCCTCAGCAACAGCTGCATCACTGCTCAGCTGGCCCAGCATGGCCCGCTGCAGCTGCCCATAAATGATCGCCTGCAGCCGTTTGATGCCCGGATCGGCTGGCACAAGCACGCGGGCATGTTGGAGCGTTTCAGCGCTGAGCAGCCGCGCTTCTCCCACTAGGGGTGAAGCATCGCCTGGTTTGGCCATCGCCTGGCGCAACTCACGCTCCAGTTCATTCAGCGCTGGGGCGCTGGATGGCAGCACCCGGGCCGCTCGGGCAAAGCGCAGCTGGTTGGCTGGATTGGTGATGAAGCTGGCCAAGTTCACCGCCAGAGCGGGGCGGCGGCTCTGGCGACTGACCGCCAGGTTCATCACCGCCACGTTGGCGGCGCCATCAGCTCCGGTGAGCGGCGGGAACGGCTCGGTGACCGCGGCCACCTGGGGAGCATTGGTTTCAATGCTGGCGAGGAACTCCGCACCGCTGGCCAGCTGGGCCAGCTCACCGCTCTGATAAAGCTCAATGGCACGCCGGAAGCCCTGACTCACGACCTCCCGGGGCAGGAGACCGTTGCGATAAAGGTCAGTCCAGAAGGCAAAGGCGCGTCGCCCGGCCGGGCTGTTGAAACGGGCACGCTGCTGGTCATCCAGCAACTGCACCCCCATCTGCACCATCGATTCGAGCAGCTCCGCTGAACCATCGGGCACCACAGTCACGAACAGGGCGTAACGACCGGTGCGTTGCTTGACAGCCTTGGCGTAGGCCGGCACCTCCTCCCACCGCTGAGGCGGCCGCTCATAACCGGCCTGTTGCAACAGGCGTTGGTTCGCCAAGGTGATGCGGGCTGTCAGATACCAGGGCAGGGCATACAGCTCACCGTCCTGCTCGGCAGCCTGTAGCAGGCGCGGCAGATAGCTGGATCGCACCGGAGGACTCAGCCGTTGCTGCAACGGCAACAGTCCCCCCTTGCTGGCCAGGTTGGCTGAAAACAGAGGGTTCAGGTTCACCACATCAGGAGCCCGGCGGGCAAAGACCGCCGCCAGCAGCTTGCGTTCCACCGAACCAAAAGGCAGATCAGTCCAGCGCACACTGATCCCGGGATGGCGCTGCTCCCACTCGCTGAGCATCGAGCGGATCAGGGGATCGAACTTGGGCGAGAGCTGAATCGTCCAGAACTGCAGTTCATTCGGATCAGGTGCGCGGCTGCAGCCAGCAAGGGCGCTGAGTACAAGCCCCACAACGGGCAAAACCACCGGCAGACGAGAGCGCAGCACCTCAGCGGCCATAGCGGGTGGCCACACGGCGCCAGAACAACAGCTGCAGCGAGCAGAGCATGGGGGCTAGCAGGGCCGTGAGCAGGGCCTGAGCCGCCGTGAACTGCCAGGCGAGCAGCATCACTTCGCCGCGCCAGAACAGTTGCAGCGCCAGGCTGCCATTGAGCAACAACGTGCCCAGCAGGGCCTGCAAACCCAACGTGGTGCTGCGCTCCAAGGGCCTTCGGGCATCCCGGAACTGTCCCCACCACAGGCCCAACAGCACCAGGGCAGGCAGGGTGGTCAACCCATCGCCATGCAGCCCATCAACGGCAAGGCCGAGCACCAGACCCGCCATCAGTCCCGACCAAGGACCTTCCACCACCGCCCAGGGCAGAAGCCACAGCACACTCCAGCTGGGGGGCATGCCATCAAGGCGCAACCAGCCCGGCGTGGCCATGAACAGCAGCAGCAGAACCGCCGCGCTGAGCAGCAGGGCCTGCACACGGTTCAGGGGCTGACGCAGCATCAGCGCACCCGCACCCAATCAATCGATTCCACAGGAGCCGAAAGCTGAACCAGCCCCTCGGGAGCAGGACCGGCCTGGGTGTCGACGGACTGGACCACGCCAATGATCAAGTTGGCCGGAAACAGAGAACTGGCCTTGGAGGTGACCACCACATCACCGGGTTGAACCGTGACGTCGTTGTTGAGAAATTTGAGGCGGGGACGGCTGATGCCCTCCCCCAGCAGCAACCCATGGCCGCGGTTGCCCTGGAGTTCCACGCCCACTCGGCTGGAGGGATCGGTGAGCAAGGTGACCCTGGCGGTGGTGGGCGTGACGCTGGCCACACGGCCCAACACACCACCGGGGCCGGTCACCACCGCTCCGGGCTTGATCCCGGCCAGGGCGCCGGTGCCGAGCTCCAACTGCTGCCACCAGCCTTCAATGCGGCGGCTGATGACCGGGGCTGTGATCCAAGGGCCGCTTTGCTGGCGCTGGGCCCGATCGTCCTGCAAGCGAGCCAATTCGCCCTCGAGCAAGGCAATGCGCTGCTGGCTTTCCAGATCACTGGCCTGCTGCAACCACTCCGATTGGGCCGTCCCGGGCCAAAAGGGCCTGGAGAACTGCGCGTAGAGATCGGCCAGCGGCGCCCCCTTGGACAATCGGATGCCAAGGACCACCGCGAGCACGACAAGCCAAGGGCCGGTGCTCAGCACCAGCGAACGATCCAGCAGGCGGTTGAGCCGTCGACCCAGCGCCATCGGACTCAGTTGGCCAGGCGGCTGAATTCAGAGGCGTCCAGCACGCGGCCAAGGCGCTTGAAATCCTCCAACACGCGGCCGCAGCCATTGACCACACAGAGCAGAGGCTCCTCTGCCACGTGGGTGAGGATGCCGGTCTCGTTGCTGATCAGGTCACTGATCCCTCGGACCAAGGCACCTCCGCCGGCCAGCATGATGCCGCGATCAACGATGTCGGCCGCCAGCTCAGGGGGCGTGCGCTCCAGCGTGCGCTTGACCGCTTCCACGATCACGTTGAGGGGCTCCACCATCGCCTCACGCACATCACCGGCGCGCACGCTGATGGTGCGGGGCAAACCGGAGAGCAGGTGCAGACCGCGAACATCCATCGAGGTCTGATCAAACTCATCGTCAGGGAAGGCTGAACCGACGCGGATCTTGATCTCCTCAGCCGTGCGCTCACCCACAACCAGGTTGTGGACCTTTTTGAGGTAACTGCTGATGGCATCGCTCAGCTCATCACCGGCGACGCGAACTGACTCTGAGATGACCGTGCCTTGAAGACTCAGAACGGCCACTTCGGTGGTGCCGCCACCGATATCCACGATCATCGATCCCACAGGTTCAGTCACCGGCAGACCTGCACCAATGGCTGCAGCAACTGGCTCATCGATGAGATGCACCTCGCGAGCCCCGCCCAGACCGGCTTCACGCACAGCGCGGCGTTCCACACCGGTGACACCGCTTGGAATGCCGATCACCAGTCGGGGGGCCACCATGCCCCGCCCTTCATTCCCTTTCTGAATGAAGTACTTGATCATCTGCTCGGCGGCATCGAAGTCGGCGATGACCCCATCGCGCAGAGGCCGCACAGCACGAATGTTTCCAGGGGTACGACCCAGCATCAGCTTGGCCTCCTCACCAACTGCCAGAGGCACGCCCTTGTCGAGATCGATCGCGACCACGGAGGGTTCGCGCAGCACAATGCCTTTCCCTGTGGCGTAGATCAGGGTGTTGGCGGTGCCCAGATCAATCCCGATGTCACGGGAGAGCTGAAAACGTCGCCAAATCATCTGAACGGTGAGCCAATCGGCCGGCGAATCATAGAGGTGATTTCAAGGCCTGCTGCAGCAACCGGACGCTTCGGTGGAACCACTGGGGATGGGCGTCGCCAACAGGTGGCGCATCATTGACCCATCAATCAAGGAGAGGCCCCCATGGGCGTCAATTCCGTCACCCTCGTCGGCCGCGCTGGCCGTGATCCCGAGGTGCGCTACTTCGAATCCGGCAGCGTGGTCGCCAACCTGACCATGGCCGTCAACCGCCGCAGCCGCGACGACGAACCGGACTGGTTCAACCTGGAGATCTGGGGCAAACAAGCCCAGGTCGCTGCTGACTACGTCAAAAAGGGTTCGCTGCTGGGCATCATCGGCTCACTGAAACTGGATCGCTGGACCGACCGCTCCAGCGGAGAGGAGCGCTCCAAGCCAGTCGTGCGCGTTGACCGCTTGGAGCTGCTTGGCTCCAAACGGGACAGCGAGCAGAACGCCAACTTCGGTGGTGGCGGCAACGACGACGACGTTCCCTTCTAACGAGGTCAGGCTCAGTCGCTGGTGTGGCGTCGGCGCCAGATGCGCAGACCCAGCCACACCAGCATTGCCAAAGCGGCGATCACCAGGCCCACCTTGATGACCTTGGAGACCGGCTCAATCCAGACCTCCACATTGCTGTAGCTCTCGCCAAGCCCTAAACCGGCCAGGGTCAACAGCAAGGTCCAGATCAGACTGCCCAGCGTCGTCCAGATCAGAAAGGGAATGAAGGGCATCAATTCGATGCCAGCCGGCACCGAGATCAAGGTGCGAATTCCCGGTAACAAGCGGCCCCAGAACACCAGCAAGGTGCCGTAGCGGCTGAACCAGCGGCGGCTGCGGGTGAGATCGGCAGCACTGATGCCAATCCAACGTCCATGGCGCTCAAGCCACTGCTCGATGCGCTCTTCATTGATCAACCGGCCGATCCCATACCAGGGGAGCGTGCCCAGCACGGTGCCGATCAGTCCAGCCAGCACCACCGGAATGAAGCTGAGCTGCCCTTGCTGCACATAAAACCCCCCCAGAGGCATGATCAGCTCTGAGGGGATCGGGGGGAAGAGATTTTCCAGAAACATCGCCGCACCGATCGCGATGTAACCAAGGAGCTGGTTGGCTTCCACGGCCTGCCCGATCAGCTCGGGTAGTTGCGTGACCAGCTCGGTCAACCCCATGGAACTTGCGCAAGGTGGCGCAAGTCTTCCATGGGCTGAATCTGGTGGGCGCTGCGCTGAATCAGTAGCGGTAGTGGTCGACCTTGTAAGGACCTTCCACCTTCACGTTGATGTAGTCCGCTTGCTCCTTGGAAAGCTCGGTGAGCTTGGCACCGATCTTGTCGAGGTGAAGGCGAGCAACCATTTCATCGAGGTGCTTGGGCAGCACATAAACCTGGTTCTCGTACTGATCGCGCTTGGTGAACAGCTCGATCTGCGCCAGGGTCTGGTTGGTGAAGGAGTTGCTCATCACGAAGCTGGGGTGGCCTGTAGCGCAACCCAGGTTCACCAGACGGCCCTCAGCCAGGAGGATGATCTTGTTGCCACTGGGCAGGGTGATGTGATCGACCTGGGGCTTGATGTTGTCCCACTCGTACTGCTTGAGAGAGGCCACATCGATTTCGTTATCGAAGTGGCCGATATTGCAGACGATGGCCTCATCCTTCATGCGGATCAGGTGCTCATGGCGAATCACCTGGAAATTGCCCGTGGCGGTGACAAAGATGTCCATCTGATCCACCACATCCTCGAGGCGCACCACACGGAAGCCTTCCATCGCGGCTTGCAGGGCGCAGATCGGATCAATCTCAGCCACAGCAACCGTGGCGCCAAGTCCGCGCAATGATTGGGCAGAACCTTTGCCCACATCGCCGTAGCCGATGACGAGGGCCTGCTTGCCCGCCACCATCACGTCGGTGGCACGTTTGATGCTGTCCACCAGGGATTCGCGGCAACCGTAGAGGTTGTCGAACTTGCTCTTGGTGACCGAGTCGTTGACATTGATGGCGGGGAACGGAAGCTCACCGGTTTCAACCATCTGGTACAGGCGAGCAACACCCGTGGTGGTCTCTTCTGTCACGCCAAGGATGTTGGCCTTGATGCGGGAATAGAAGCCTGGATCAACAGCCAGACGGGCTTTGATGCTCTTGTAAAGAGCCTCTTCCTCTTCATTGGTGGGGTTATCCAGCACCGAGGGGTCCTTCTCGGCCTTGGAGCCCAACATGATCAGACCGGTGGCATCGCCGCCGTCATCGAGGATCATGTTGGGTGTGCCGCCGTCATCCCACTCCATGATGCGGTGGGTGAAAGACCAGTACTCATCAAGGCTTTCGCCTTTGTAGGCAAAGACGGGAATGCCGCGATCAGCGATCGCTGCAGCGGCATGATCCTGGGTCGAGAAGATGTTGCAGGACGCCCAACGCACCTCAGCGCCAAGGGCCACCAGGGTTTCGATCAGAACAGCCGTCTGAATCGTCATGTGCAGGCTGCCGCAGATGCGGGCGCCTTTGAGGGGCTGCTGAGCGCCGTACTTGTTGCGCAGTTCCACCAGACCGGGCATCTCGGTCTCGGCGATGGCGATCTCCTTGCGACCGAAGGCAGCCTGGGCGATATCGGCAATCACATAGGAGTCGGTCACCTGCAGGCCAGCAAGCGAAAGGGACTCAGGGGCAGCCACCATGGCGACAAACGCTTCCTATGGAAACGGCGATTGGGTTGAAATATCTGCAGAGACTCCGAGGCTTCGGGCTCGCGCGTCGCAAATCTACAGGTATGGACTGCTACCTCCGCGATCACCACGCCACGCATGCCCTCGGAACGCAGCTGGCAGAGGACCTTCCCGCCGGCAGCATCCTGCTATTGAGCGGCCCCCTTGGCGCCGGCAAAACCGCGCTGGTGCAAGGGATTGCCGCAGGCCTGGGCATCCATGAAGCCGTCACGAGCCCCACCTTTGCCCT
>CAJWYF010000049.1 GCA_913049535.1 uncultured Synechococcus sp. | reverse complement strand
TCGGGGCTGCACGGCTGCGCCAGCCCACGCAGGCGTTCGCGCAGCTCTGGCAGCAGGGCTGGCTCGGCCAGGGCGACCACCTCGGGCTGGAACTGGCGGATCTGCTGTACCAGCAGCTCCAGGTTGCGGCCGGCGGTGAGCGCCACAACGCGGAAGCGCTGCGGGAACTCCGCAACGATCTCCAAGGTCTGGGTGCCGATCGAGCCGGTGGATCCCAGCACGCTGAGGGCTTTCACGGGTGGCATTCCAGAGCGGCACCAGTCTCCCACCAGATCCGCATTTCACTGGCAAGCTTGCGCAGATGTGAGACGGAGCCGCAGGCGATGGCAGCGCGGGAGCAGTGGCGCTCTGGGTTGGGATTTGTGCTGGCGGCGGCCGGTAGTGCCGTGGGCCTGGGCAATCTCTGGGGCTTTGCCTACCGGGCCTCCCAGGGAGGTGGTGCCGCCTTTGTGGTGCTGTATCTGCTGATCGTGCTGCTGATCTGTCTGCCGGTGCTGGTGGCTGAGCTGGTGCTGGGTCGCAGCACCGGGAACAGCCCCCTGCTGGCGCCGGTGCAGGTGGGTGGAGGCCGTTGGCGTGCCCTCGGCTGGCTGTTCATGCTCGCCGCCTGCGGGATCCTGGCCTTCTACGCGGTGCTGATGGGCTGGACCTTGGTCACCCTGCTGCAGGTGGCCATGGCGGGTCTGCCATCGGACATCAACCAGGCCGAAACGTTCTTTGCTGCGCTCAGTGGCGGTCGCTGGGCCCTGCTGGGTCAACTGTTGAGCATGGTGCTGACCGCTGTGGTGGTCGGGGCCGGTGTTCAGGGCGGCATCGAGCGCCTGTCGCGCTGGGGTCTGCCGCTGCTGTTCCTGATGCTGATCGGCCTGGCGATCTGGGCCGGCAACCTTGAAGGCGCTGGCGCCGGCTACCGCACCTTCCTGTTGCGCTGGGACAGCGCCCAGCTGCTGGACCCCAGCACGATCCGCAACGCCTTCACCCAGGCCTTCTTCTCCATCGGCACCGGCATCGGCACCCTGCTGGCCTATGCGGCCTATCTCGATCGCCGGGCCCACCTCCCCCGAGAAGCGGTCGCTGTGGTGGGGATGGACACAGCCGTTGGTCTGCTGGCTGGCATGGTCACCTTTCCGGTGGTGGCCAGCTTCGGGCTGGGGGATGTGATCAGTGGCTCCACCTTGGGCACCATTTTCATCGCCCTCCCCACCGGTCTCTCCGCCCTGGGCGAGACGGGCCGTCTGGTGGCGCTGGTCTTTTTCCTGCTGGCTTATCTGGCGGCGATCACCTCGTCGGTGTCGCTGCTGGAGGTGCCGGTGGCCAGCCTCATGGATGCTTTGGGCTGGAGCCGGCGCCGTGCCGTGCTGCTGAGTTCAGTGCTGATCTTTCTTCTGGGTCTGCCGGCAGCAACATCATTGGGGGTGCTCGGTTGGATGGATTCGGTCTTTGGCGGCGTGCTGTTGATCCTTGGTGGCCTGCTGCTGGCGCTGCTGCTGGGCTGGGCGGTGCCCCAGCACTTCCGCCGAGATCTACTCAGCAGCGGGACTCCTGAGTGGGTGCAGCGGCTGCTGCTGCTGCTCCTGCGTTGGTTGGCGCCGCCGGTGGTCGCCCTTGGCCTGGTGGTCAGTCTTGTGGATCTGCTGGGCAGCTGGTTCGGGTAGAAGGGAGCCGCAACGGGCAGGGGCGATGGCCTTGATGGAGTGGATCAAGCGCTGGAATTTCATTGAACGGGCCCGCCTGGAGCGCCAGCTTCTGGAGGCCTTTGAGCGTGGGGAAGACCTCGATGCACTGGTGGCCTCCGCTGAGCCCGGTTTCCAGCAGGAGGTCTGGCAGGCGATGTTGGTGCGCATCCGCAAGATGGAGCGGATGATGGCAGGCCAGAAGCCGCCTGAGCCCCGCTGAAGTCGCCATTTCCGCTGCGGCTCGGGTGTGGAATCACCCACACCCCGTTCGCTGTTGGACTGCAGTGGCGCTTCAATTGATCTAAGGGCTAGCGCCCTGGTGTTCTCTTGCAGGGGACTGTCATGAACCTTCATCAGGGCGTCAGGCTGCAGCTCCCTGGCGACAGCCGTTGTTACCAACTGCTCAGCATCGATGAGCCACGCGGGCGCTGCTACCTCCGCCAGCTGCCGCTCACCCGTGATGGCTCCCCGGTGCTGGATGTGGCCCTGGACGCCCTCAGCGGCGCCGAACCCGCCTAGCTGCGGATCCAGTCCGTCACGCCGCCGGCTTTGTCGATCAACTCGATGCCGGCTTGTTTGAGTTCCTCGCGGATGCGGTCGGCCTCGCCGTAGTTCTTGGCGGCCTTGGCCTCACTCCTGGCCTCAATCAAGGCCGCGATCGCCGCATCATCCAAGCTGGCATCGCCGGTGGCGGCGTTGACCTCAGCCTGCAGGCCCAGCACGCCGGCCAGTTCATCGAGCAGCAGCCATTGGCTGTGGAGCGTGCGCTCGTTGCTGCTTGCAGCGTCGCCGCGATCCAGGCGGTTGGCCAGGGCCCGCAGGGGGCGGGCTAGTTCGAACAGCACAGCCAGGCCGCCGGAGCTGTTGAGGTCATCGTCCATGGCGCTGATGAAGCGCAGGCGTTGCTCCTCCAGCCAGGTGGAACGCTCGCCGCTCGAGCCCTGCTGCCAGCCGAGGGACTCGCCATGGTGCTGCTTGAGCTGCAGGGCTGCATTGAGTCCTTTCCAGCCGGTGGCTGCTGCATCCAGTGCTTCGGCAGTGAAATCCAGCGGCTTGCGGTAGTGGGCCTGCAGCACGAACAGGCGCAGGGTCATCGGGCTGACACCGCTGTCCAGCAGAGCGCGGATGGTGGTGAAGTTGCCCAATGACTTGGACATCTTGGTGCCGCCGACGTTGACCATGCCGTTGTGCATCCAGAAGCGAGCCAGCGGCGCTGCGTTGGCGGTCTCTGACTGGGCGATTTCGTTCTCATGGTGCGGGAACACCAGATCACCGCCGCCGAGATGGATGTCAATGGTCAGGCCCAGCTCCTGGCGCACCATCGCTGAGCATTCGATGTGCCACCCCGGGCGGCCCGGTCCCCATGGGGACTCCCAGCTGGGCTCGCCGGCTTTGGCTCCTTTCCAGAGCGCGAAATCAAAGGGATGACGTTTGCGGCTCTCCTCGCCATCGGCGAGACGGCCACTGGCCCCTTGCTGCTGCTCATCGGGATCCCGTCCGCTGAGCTGGCCATAGTTCTTGGCTTTGGAGACATCGAAGTAGACATCACCATCGGCGCAGTAGGCCGCCCCTTTGGCTTCCAGCTCAGCAATCAAGGTGCGGATGCCATCCAGGCAGCAGGTGGCCCGGGGCATCCGATCGGCCGGCTTGATGTTCAGCCGGCCCATGTCGAGCTCGAAGGCCTCGATGTTGCGCTCACTCACCGCTTCCATGGAGCTGCCCTCCTCGGCGGCGCGGTTGAGGATCTTGTCGTCGATGTCGGTGTAGTTCTGCACGAAGGTCACCTCAAACCCCCGCCACAGCAGGTAGCGCCGCAGCACATCCCAGCCGATGTAGCTGCGGGCATGGCCGAGGTGGCAGAGGTCATAGACCGTGACGCCGCAGCAATAGATCGAGGCCTTGCCGGGAACCAGCGGTTCAAACGGTTCCAGCGTGCTGCTGAGGGTGTTGAAGAAGCGCAACGTCATCTCACTTGGCCTCCATCCAGTTGGGACCGCAGCCAACGTCCACCACCAGGGGGACCGTGAGGCTCACGGCCGTCTCCATCGTTTCGCGCACCGCTGTGGTCACCGCTGCTTGTGATGCAGGATCGCATTCAAGTACCAGCTCATCGTGCACCTGTAAAAGCAGTTGCGCCGGGAGTTGCTCGCGATCGAGGCGTTGTTGCAGATCCACCATCGCTTTTTTGATGATGTCGGCACTGGATCCCTGGATGGGTGCATTGGCAGCCGCCCGCAATTGCTGGGCTTCCATGCCGCCGCGGCGGGCCACATCCAGATCGATCGCCGCCGGGTCCTTGCCCTTGAGCCGTCCCAGACCCTGGGGATCGAAATGGAAGGGACGCCGCCGTCCCATCAAGGTCTCCACATACCCCTGGCTGAGGGCCAGACGCTCCTGCCATTCCAAAAACAGGAACACCTTGGGATAACGCTCCTTGTAGCGGCTGAGGAATTCCTTGGCTTCCGCCTGGGACACGCCGGTGGCCCGGGCAAACCGCTGGGCCCCCATCCCGTAGATCACCCCGAAGTTGATGGTTTTGCCGAGACGGCGTTCATCGGCGCTGACCTCCTGTTTGTCCAGCAGCAGCCTGGCGGTGAGGGCATGGACGTCGTCCCCCTGGTTGTAGGCCTCCACCAGGGTCTCCTCGCCGGAAAGGTGGGTGAGGATGCGCAGTTCGATCTGGCTGTAATCGGCGCTGAGCAGCGTCCAGCCAGGTTGGGGCAGAAAGGCCTTGCGGATCTGGCGACTGAAGGCAGTGCGGATCGGGATGTTCTGCAGGTTGGGGTTGCTGCTCGATAAGCGGCCAGTGGCGGTCACCGCCTGGTTGAAGTCGGTATGCACGCGGCCTGTCTCCGCCTCCACCAACTGGGGCAGGGCATCGACGTAGGTGCTCTTGAGCTTGCTCAAGGTGCGGTGCTCCAGCACCAGAGGCACCACCGGGTGGGCATCCTCGAGCCGTTCCAGCACGGTGGCATCGGTGCTCCAGCCGGTTTTGGTCTTGCGCGATTTCTTGCGATCCAGCCCGAGGGTGTCGAACAGCAGTTCGCCGAGCTGTTTGGGAGAGGCCAGGTTGAAGTCCACCGCTGCTGCGGCCTTGGCCTCCTGTTCCAGTCGCTCGAGGTTGGTGCCCATCTCCGTCGAGAGGGTCTTGAGATACGGCACATCGATGCGAATGCCGGTGGCCTCCATCCGGGCCAGCACCGGCTCCAGCGGCTGCTCCACCTGCAGCAGCAACTGCGTTGTTGCTGATCCCATGCCGCGCAGCTGATTCATCAAATCCAGGGCCAGGCGCCGGGTGAGGTGCACGTCCATGGCGCAATACTGGGCCGCGGGCTCCAGGGCCACCTCGGCAAAGCTGGCGGCTTTGCCGTCCTTGGCCTTGCCCACCAGATCGCTGAACTGGGTGGCGCTGATGCCGTAATCGCGCTGGGCCATCACATCGAGGCTGTGCTTGGCGGAGGCATCGCGCAGGTAATCCGCCAGCAGGGTGTCCACCACCACCCCCTCGAGCATCAGCCCATGGCGCATCAGTACCAGTCGGTCGTACTTGGCGTTCTGCAGGGCTTTGGGGTGCTCCCGGCTGCTCAGCCAGGGGGAGAGCTGCAGCAGTACCGTTTCCAGCGGCAGCTGGCGCAGCGGCGCGGCGTCTCCATCGAGGGGCAGCTCGCCAGGGGCGCAGTGTCCGACGGGGATGTAGGCCAGCGCATCAGGCTCCTGGCCCCAGCAGACGCCGATGCCCACCAGTTGGGCGCGGAAGGGGTTGAGGTCGGAGGTTTCGGTGTCAATGGCCACCGGTGCTGCGCTGTCGGTGCAGCGCAGCAGTCGTTGCATCAGCTCCTGCAGGGCGCCCGGCTCTTGGATCAGCTGGGGCTTCAGTTGAGGTCCCTGGCCCTCGCTGGTCTCCGCCGCCTGATCCGATGGCACAGCAGCGGGCCTGGCGGGGGCTGCAGCACTGGCGGGCGGGCTGCTGGTGGCCGCCTGGCCTGGGGCTGAGAAGACCTCAGCGAAAAGATCGCTCTGACGCCGCAGGCTGTTGAGCTCCAGGGCTTCGAGCCTGCCGGCAAAGGCATCGATCTGCACCACACCCAGCGGCAGCCGCGGTTCTTCCGGCAGGGGGATGTCCACCAGGATTTCGGCCAGCATCCGCGAGCGGTAGGCGTTCTCCTTGTCGTTGCTGAGCTTCTGCTTCAGCGCCCCTTTGATCGCACCAGCGGTGTCCTTGGGGCCCTCCAGCGCCTCGAGGGCGCGGTACACCCCATCGAGATCGCCGTTCTCCTTGAGCAGCGTGATGGCGGTCTTGGGTCCGACGCCTCGCACACCGGGGATGTTGTCGCTGCTGTCTCCGGTGAGGGCCTTGAGGTCCACGACCTCGCCCGGGGTGACACCGAGCTTGGCCTTGACACCGTCTTCAGTGATCTCCGTCGGGCCGCTGTTTTTGGCGTAGGGCCCACCACCCATGTACAGGACAGCAATCTCCCGCTGGTCATCCACCAGCTGGAAGAGATCGCGGTCCCCCGAGAGGATGCGGACCCGCCAGCCCTGCTTGGCACCACGGTTGGCCAGGGTGCCGAGCACATCGTCTGCCTCGTACCCCGGCGCCAGGCAGAGGGGCAGGTCCAGTTGCTCTTTGAGGATCTCCTGCAGGTTGTCCACATCCTCAAAGAAGTGGTCGGGCGCTACGTCACGGTTCGCCTTGTAGGTGGTGTCCGCTTTGTGGCGGAAGGTGGGTTCAGCGGTGTCAAAGGCGATCACCACACCGGCCGGTCGCAGCGCCTTGCAGGTGTCAAGCAGGGATTTGAGAAAGCCGTAGGTGACGCTTGTGGGAACGCCGTCCTTGGTGCTCAGGCCGCCCTCTCCTCCTTTGGAGAAGGCATAGAAGCTGCGGAAGGCCAGGGAATGACCGTCCACCAGCAGCAGCAGCGGTTTGGTGGCGGTGCCCATGGTGCGCTTGATGGGGCCCACAGCCTGCCATCCGGCATTCTTGGGGCAGTGATGCCGAGATGATGGGGCGCCAGCCGAGCCGCTACGCCGTTCACCTGCTCCTCGACGGCGGACATCGGCATGTTGTGCACTTCCCTAATCTGGAGAGCTTCCAGACCTGGTATGGCGAAACCCTGAATCAGCCCGATGCCCAGGCCTTTGTGAATGTGCCCATCAATGAACTCGACGGTGAGTACTTCGTGGTGCGTCCCCGTGCTGTGCTGGCTCTGCATGTGGAACCCCTCTTCACCGGTTTGGAATGAGCGCTGAGCGCCTCAGCCTGCTCTGGGGCATCACCATGGCCTCTGGAGCGACAGCACAGCTGCTGGCTCGCCTCACCAGCCTCCCTGGCGTGGTGTTGCTGCTGGCCAGTGGCCTGGTGGTGGGACGGGCCGGTTTCCACTGGGTGGAGCCCCTGGATCTGGGCAGTGGACTCGGCACGGTGGTCGGCCTGCTGGTGAGCCTGGTCCTCTTCGATGGCGGCCTCAACCTGCGCCTTCCCGGCGGTGAGCTCAAAACAGCTGTGCTGCGCATCGTGGTGGTGCGCCTGCTGGTGGCCCTCGGTGGCGGCCTGTTGGCCTCCCATTTCCTGGCTGGACTGAACTGGGCACTGGCTGCGGTGTACAGCGCCATCGTGCTGGCCACGGGCCCCACGGTGGTGAACCCGCTGGTGAAGCAGATGCGACTGCAGGCGCCATTGGGGGATGTGTTGGAGGGTGAGGGACTGGTGCTCGAGCCGATCGGCGCGGTGCTGGCCCTGATGCTGTTGGAGCTGGTGCTCGGCGATCGTCAGGGCTGGCTCGGGGTGACCGAAGGGCTGCTGTTACGGCTCGGCTTTGGTTTGGTGATGGGGCTGCTCAGCGGCCTGTTGCTTTCAGAGCTGCTGAGGCGTCTGCCTGCGGATTCCGGTGTTCTGGGGCTGCGTTTGCAGCTCAGCCTTGGGATTCTCTTTTTGATGTACACCGGCTGTGAAGCCCAGCTGCCCGAATCCGGCCTGCCGGCGGCTGTTGCTGCGGGCTTGGTGGTTGGCCGTCGCCCCTCCTCCGAACCTCAGCAGCTCGATGAATTGATCCGGCAGCTGGCCCAGCTGGCGATCACCTTGCTCTTCCCCTTGCTGGCCGCTGATGTGTCCTGGCGTGAGCTCAGCCCGCTGGGTATCGGTGGTGTGGCCTGCGTGCTGGCGCTGATGTTTGCCGTGCGGCCGCTGGCCATCCTGGTGGCCACCACCGGTCTCCCTTTGCAGTGGGGCCAGCGGCTGATGCTCACCTGGCTGGCGCCCCGGGGAATTGTCACCGCGGCTGTGGCCAGTCTGTTTGCGATCCGTCTTGAGGCTGCAGGTGTCTCCGGTTCTGGCCGCCTGCAGGGTCTGGTGTTCCTGACGATCCTGATGACGGTGGGCCTGCAGGGGCTGACAGCACCCTGGCTGGCCGGAAAGCTGGGTTTGATCAAGCCCGAATCAATCGAGCAGGACGCCGCATCAGCCGAGGCAGCGGCTGATGCGAGCCCCGTCCTCACCTCTGGTGTGCAGTAGCAACCAACTGTCCATCAGATCTGGTCCTTGCAGTTGCCCCAGTAGGGCGCCGCGCAGCGATTTCATCAGCACACCTTTTTTCACACCGGCGCTCTCACAGGCCTGGGCCAGCAGTGGTTTGGCCTCCTCAGCGCCAAGGGGTCCCTCCGGCAGGAGCTTGAGCAGGGCGCCCAGGGCCTCACGGGCTCCTGGAACCTCCAGCTGGCCCTTGGCATCGTCCTGCAGCTCGGGCCGTACAAAAAAGGGTTTGGCTTGATCAACGCCATCGGCGAGCAGGGTCAAGGAGGGACCAATCAGCTCGCAGAGCTGCAAGCACCACGCCTCGGAGCACTCGGCCGGCGCGAATCCAGCGTCCTGCCAAAGAGGGATGAGGCGTTTGAGCAATTCTTCGCGGCCCAGCTCGTGCAGCACCTGGCCGTTGAGCCAGTTGAGCTTGTCCCAATCAAAACGGGCACCGGCTTTGTTGACCCGTTCAAAGCCAAAGACCTCCGCTGCCTGCGTCAAGGAGAAGCGCTCCTCCATCCCTTCCGGAGGAGACCAGCCCAGCAAGGTCATGTAATTGGCCAGGGCATCGGCGGTGTACCCCATGCCGCGGAAATCATTGACCGAGGTGACCCCATCACGCTTGGAGAGCTTCCGCCCGGCTTGGTTGAGGATCAGTGGGGTGTGGGCAAACTCCGGTTGCTGCAGCCCAAGGGCTTCATAGAGCAGGAGTTGCTTGGCGGTGTTGGCGATGTGGTCTTCGCCGCGGATCACGTGCGTGATGCCCATGGCCGCGTCATCACAGACCACCACAAGGTTGTAGAGGGGGTCGCCGATCTGGTCGGCCGGCGCACGCCGGGCGATCACCATGTCTCCGCCGAGGTCGGCTCCGGCCCAGCGCATCGGACCGCGCACCAGATCCTTCCATTCGATGCTGCGCTGATCATCGATGCGGAAGCGCACCGTGGCCATGCGTCCTTCAGTCACAAAGGCTGCCTGCTGCTCGGCACTGAGATGGCGGTGGCGATTGTCGTAACGGGGCGCCTGCTTGCTGGCCATCTGCGCCTCGCGCATGGCCGTGAGTTCGTCCTCACTGGCAAAACAGCGGTAGGCCAAACCGGCATCCAGCAGCTGCTGGATGGTTTGGCGATGGTGCTCGACCCGCGCGCTCTGGTGGATGGGTTCTTCGTCCCAGCTCAGCCCGAGCCATTGCAGGCCTTCCAGGATGTTCTCGGTGAATTCCGGCTTGCTGCGCTCTTTGTCGGTGTCCTCAATGCGCAGCAGAAACTGACCTCCGTGGCGGCGTGCGAACAGCCAGTTGAAGACGGCTGTGCGGGCGGTGCCGATGTGAAGCGTTCCCGTTGGGCTGGGGGCCAGACGAACGCGCACCATTGCGATTGAGATGGAAACGGGACCGACGGGATTCGAACCCGCAACTTCCGCCGTGACAGGGCGGTGCTCTAACCGGTTGAACTACGGTCCCATGGACGGTGTTTCACTTCCGAAACGCTGACGTTCACTGCAGAAGTGTTAGCCAGGCTCGGGCGTGTCCCGCGCTCACGTCCCCACTTGGGGGAATGACCAGTATCAACTCCTGGGGCGCCCTCCGTCAACCAATTCTTGCGCTTTGGAGCGGCAATGTTTTGGGCCGGAGCCCCGTGTTCAGCCAATAAAAAGCCGAGCTGCCATCCCATTTGACGGCAACTCGGTTGGGCGACATTCATGAATTGAAATCCCCCTAATCCTGAGATGTTTCAGGACCTTTGAGACTTAAGGATGGAAGCCGGCTGGTTCAATCAGGCGCACCTGATTGCCGCGTGCTGTGAACTCACGGCCCTGGTCGCTCTGCACAACAACACGACCTCCTGATTTCACACGGATCACCCTGGCCCGCACCCAGCCGAGGGCTGCGGATTCCAGCACTTTGACAACATCACCAGGTTGAAGATCCAATTCCATGTTCTAGACCTCAGTTCAGACCTCAAAAGTGGACGAAGGGTGCATCGGACGCGCCGTGGAGGACTCGAACCCCCGACATCAGGTTTTGGAGACCTG
>CAJWYF010000048.1 GCA_913049535.1 uncultured Synechococcus sp. | reverse complement strand
TATGCCGGTCCCCATGCGTCGCCTGCGTTCACTGCTTCAGACAGCTGTTGCCCTCTGTCTGGCGGCCTGCCTCACGCTGCTTACTGCCTGCAGCTCCGATCCTTCCAAGATCGATCGTGCGGACCGCACTTACGACGACATCCATAACACCGGCCTGGCCAACGATTGCGCCACGCTGCCTGAGTCTGCGCGCGGCAGCATCAGCCTGAGCGAGGGGGCGAAGTACACCCTGCAGGAGATGTGTTTCCACCCCAGCACTGTTGCTGTGAAGGGGGAGCCAGCCAACAAGCGCCAGGAAGCACAGTTCGTTGAAGGCCGCATCCTCACCCGCTACACCTCCAGCCTCGACTCGGTCTATGGCGACCTCAAGGTGGCTGACGGCAATCTGCAGTTCAAAGAGCAGGGCGGCATCGATTTCCAACCCATCACCGTGCTCCTGCCCGGTGGTGAAGAGATCCCCTTCACCTTCTCCAGCAAGGAACTGCTGGCCAGCTCCGACGGCACTGCAATTACCACCAGCTCTGATTTCAAAGGTCAGTACCGCACCCCCAGCTACCGCACCAGCAACTTTCTCGATCCCAAGGGCCGGGCTCTGACCACCGGTGTTGAGTACGCCCAAGGCCTGGTGGCCCTCGGCGGTGACGACGACGAGCTTGAGAGCGAGAACGTCAAGCGCTACATCGACGGCACCGGCACGATGACCTTCTCCATCACCCGCGTGGACTCTGAATCTGGCGAATTCGCCGGTGTCTTCACCGCCATCCAGCCCTCGGATTCCGACATGGGTGGACGCGAGCCCGTGGACGTCAAGGTGAGCGGTGAGCTCTACGGCCGTCTCGAGCAGGCCTGATCGGCGTTTGCCGATCTGGAAGAATTCCCCCCGCATTACGTGCCCCCGGCTCGATGACCAGCACCGCTCCCCAGGCTCTGATCGCACCCCACGGCGGCACGCTCGTGGACCTGCGCCTTCCCTCTGATCAGTGGGATTCGGCCTGTGCCGGCGTGGATCACACCATCGAGTGCAGTGACCGCAACGCCTGTGACGTCGAGCTGTTGATGGTGGGGGGATTCTCCCCGCTGCGCGGCTTCATGCACCAGGAGGACTATCAGGCCGTCGTGGAGGGCAACCGCACCACCTCTGGCCTGCTCTTTGGTCTGCCGATCGTGATGGACACCGATCGCGCCGACGTTGTTGTCGGTCAGCGATTGCTGTTGACCTACCAAGGCCGTCGTTTGGCCGTGATGACCGTCGAGAGCAAGTGGGAGCCTGATAAGGCGCGGGAGGCTCTTGGCTGCTACGGCACCAGCTCCCTGGAGCATCCGGCCGTCCGCATGATTGCCTGTGAGCGCGGCAGGTTCTACCTCGGCGGTTCCATCGCGGGCATGGAGCTCCCTGAGCGTCCGTTCCCTTGCCAGACCCCCGCTGAGGTGCGCGCCGGACTGCCAGAAGGCCAGGACGTGGTGGCCTTCCAGTGCCGTAACCCCATCCACCGGGCCCACTACGAGCTGTTCACCCGTGCGCTGCACGCGTCAAACGTCAGTGAACAGGGTGTGGTGTTGGTGCATCCCACCTGTGGCCCCACCCAGGGTGATGACATTCCCGGGGCTGTTCGCTTCCAGACCTACAAGCGCCTGGCTGAGGAGCTCGATAACCCACGGATCCGCTGGGCCTACCTGCCCTACTCGATGCACATGGCTGGTCCGCGCGAGGCGCTGCAGCACATGATCATCCGCAAGAATTACGGTTGCACGCACTTCATCATCGGCCGCGACATGGCTGGCTGTAAGTCCTCGGTCAGTGGTGAGGATTTCTATGGTCCTTACCAGGCTCAGGACTTTGCCCGCGATAACGCCAGCGAGCTGGGGATGGAAACGGTGCCATCACTCAACCTCGTTTACACCGAGGAGGAGGGCTATGTGACCGCTGAGCATGCCGAAGCCCGAGGCTTGCATGTCAAAAAACTCAGCGGCACCCAGTTCCGCAAAATGCTGCGCAGCGGCGAGGAGATACCCGAGTGGTTCGCCTTCCGCAGCGTGGTTGATGTGCTGCGCGCCGCCTGACGCCAGCCCGGGTTAACATTCCTTTACTAAACGGGGGTCTCCTTGGCCGCAAAGAAGAGCTGGCGCAACGCAGGGCTTTATGTGCTCCTGATGGTCGTGCTGATTGCCCTGGGCACTGCGTTCCTTGGCGGTCGTCCGAATCCCGCCAACGAGCCGGTCAGCCTGCGCTACAGCGACTTCGTTGAAGCTGTTCAGGACAACGAGATCTCCAAGGTGCTGATCGCCCCTGACCGCGGCACGGCCCTGGCGGTCAAGAGCGACGGACAACGGGCGCAGGTCAACCTTGCTCCCGACAAGAATTTGCTCAATCTGCTCAGTGAGCACAACGTCGACATCGACGTTCAGCCCAGTCGTCAATCTCCGGCCTGGCAACAGGCCCTTGGCAGTCTCCTGTTCCCCCTGCTGTTGCTGGGTGGTCTCTTCTTCCTGTTGCGCCGCGCCCAGGGTGGTGGCGGCAATCCAGCCATGAGCTTTGGTAAGAGCAAGGCCCGTGTGCAGATGGAACCTCAGACTCAGGTCACGTTCGAAGACGTGGCGGGCATTGAAGGGGCCAAGCTTGAGCTGACTGAGGTGGTTGACTTCCTCAAGAACCCCGATCGCTTCACAGCTGTCGGCGCCAAAATCCCCAAGGGTGTTCTGCTTGTCGGTCCTCCCGGCACCGGTAAAACCCTGCTGGCCAAGGCAGTCGCTGGTGAAGCCGGTGTGCCGTTTTTCTCGATCTCGGGTTCTGAATTCGTCGAGATGTTTGTCGGCGTCGGTGCTTCCCGTGTTCGTGATCTGTTCGAGCAGGCCAAGAAAAATGCTCCCTGCATCGTTTTCATTGACGAGATTGATGCCGTCGGTCGCCAGCGTGGTGCGGGCCTTGGCGGTGGCAATGACGAACGCGAGCAGACCCTCAACCAGCTCCTGACGGAGATGGACGGTTTCGAGGGCAATACCGGCATCATCATCGTCGCCGCCACCAACCGCCCTGATGTGCTTGATCAGGCCCTGATGCGTCCAGGCCGCTTTGATCGTCAGGTGGTTGTTGACCGCCCCGATTACAACGGCCGTCTGCAAGTGCTCGGGGTGCACGCTCGCGGTAAGACCCTTTCCAAGGATGTTGATCTCGACAAGGTGGCGCGCCGTACTCCCGGCTTCACCGGTGCTGATCTTGCCAACCTGCTCAATGAGGCGGCGATTCTTGCGGCTCGTCGCCAGCTGAGCGAGGTCTCGATGGATGAGATCAATGACGCCATCGAGCGCGTGATGGCAGGTCCTGAGAAGAAGGACCGCGTGATGAGCGAGAAGCGCAAGCGCCTAGTGGCGTATCACGAAGCCGGCCACGCTCTGGTTGGTGCCTTGATGCCCGACTACGACCCCGTCCAGAAAATCAGCATCATTCCCCGTGGCCAGGCCGGTGGCTTGACCTTCTTCACCCCCAGTGAAGAGCGGATGGAATCGGGCCTGTACTCCCGCACCTACCTCCAGAACCAGATGGCCGTTGCCCTTGGCGGCCGCGTTGCCGAGGAGATCGTCTACGGGGAAGACGAAGTCACCACCGGTGCTTCCAACGATCTACAGCAGGTTGCGCGGGTTGCCCGTCAGATGGTCACTCGCTTTGGCATGAGCGACAAGCTGGGTCCTGTTGCTTTGGGCCGCTCCCAAGGCGGCATGTTCCTGGGTCGCGATATCGCCTCAGAGCGCGACTTCTCCGAGGACACCGCAGCCACCATCGATGAGGAGGTTTCAGCTTTGGTGGATACCGCCTACATCCGCGCTGTGAATGTGCTCACCACCAACCGTTCCCTGCTCGATGAGCTGGCTGAGATGCTGGTGGAACTGGAGACCGTCGATGCTGAACAGCTGCAGGAGCTGCTCATCACCCGTGACGCCAAGGTGGCTGATTACGTCTGATGGCTGATCCGGAGGTGGGCCGTGACCCGGCCGGCCTCCGGGATTCCCTTTCTGCATCGCCGCTTTTGGCTGTGCTTCGGCCAGCTCATAGCGAGCAGGCTGAGCGT
The DNA here is from genome assembly GCA_913049535.1 of uncultured Synechococcus sp. Classification (GTDB taxonomy): domain Bacteria; phylum Cyanobacteriota; class Cyanobacteriia; order PCC-6307; family Cyanobiaceae; genus RCC307. Next base: position 6,170 of record CAJWYF010000048.1, on the reverse strand, counting down.
CAGATTCAGTCGATCGCTTCCGCCGGTTTTCGGCACATCGAGCTGGCTTGGAACACCTCCGATTGGTGGCCGCCTTTTGTTCAAGCGTTGCCTCAGCGCTTCCCCGATCTTCGCTTCGGGATCGCTGGTCTGCGTCACGCCGATCAGCTGGATCAGGTCAGCCGTCTTGGTTTGACGTTTGTCATGTCACCCATCGCCTCGTTGGCGATGGTGGAAAGGGCGAGTGCACTGCAACTGACCTTGGTCCCAGGGGTGTTCAGCCCCACTGAGGTTCAGGCCTTTGGGGTGGCCACTGGTGGCGGGCCCATCAAGCTGTTCCCTGCAGCCAGTCTTGGTCCTGCCTACTGGCGCCAGCTGTCTGGCCCCCTTGGCCCGCTGCCCTTCTGCATCGCCGCCGGTGGTCTCAAGCCGGTTGATGTGGCCCCCTGGCTCGCCGCCGGAGTTCAGGCTGTCGCGCTTGGATCGTCTCTGCTGGATTGCCATGACCAGCTGCTGCAAGGCCATGCCGCCAGCCTGGAGGCATCGCTGAGGTGAACCCCCGCCAACCTGAGACGTTGTAGGCGTGAGTCTCAGGTGCTACTTGTGGTAATGACCCATGCCATCGCGCCATGGCCGAGCTGACCATCAAGCTGAGCGATAAGGCTCTTTCTCTCATCGCTCAACTGCAGAAGGAGATCTTCAACCGTCGCCGTAAGAAGGTTGTTCCCGCCGGTGTCGTCGAGACCCTGGTGGAGAGCGCTGCCAAGTCGCAGAGCGACAAGCGCTTTGCGACCTCCTGGAAGAACCTGATCGCTGACATCGAAAAGGCCGCCAAGCTGGCTGATGAGCACGGCAGCAAGCCCAGCTCCCTCAGCGATGAGGAATGGGCCATGGTGCTGAGCCACCGCGCCCGCCCTGCCAAGAAGGCACCTGCCAAACGCACGGCGACCAAAGCTGCTGTCGCCAAGACCACGAGCAAGCGTGCGCCAGCCAAAAAAGCCCCCGCCAAGGTGAGCCGTCAGGCATCGGCCGGTGCTGCCAAGAAAAAGATTGCCGCACCGGCAGCCAAAAAGACCCGTGGTGGATCGGTGGCCAAGCGCATGGCCAAGGCAGCCAGCAAGCTGACGCCAGCACCTGCGGTCAGTTCCGCTCCAGTCGCTGCCGCTGAGCCCTTCAGCAACTAAGTCAGCCGCACTGCCCGCGTTGGCGCAGGGCGTGATCCGCTAGGACCAGGGCCACCATGGCTTCCACCATCGGTACGGCCCGTGGCAGCACGCAGGGGTCATGGCGGCCTTTGGCGGCCAAGGTGGTGGCATCGCCTGCCGCGTTGATGGTCTGCTGTTCCTTGCGGATGGTGGCCGTTGGCTTGAAGGCCACGCGCAGCACGATGGGCTCACCGTTGCTGATGCCCCCTTGAATGCCACCTGAATGGTTGGTGGCTGTGTGCAGGGAGCCGTCCGCTGTGGGCAGGAAGGCATCGTTGTGCTCACTGCCCCGCATCAGCGTGCCCGCAAAGCCTGAGCCAATTTCAAAGCCTTTGGTGGCAGGCAGCGACATCACCGCCTTGGCCAGATCGGCTTCCAGCTTGTCGAAGACCGGCATGCCCAGGCCGATGGGTGCTTGACGCACAACACACTCGATCACGCCACCACAGGAATCGCCATCGCGGCCGATCTGCTCGATGCGCTCGATCATCTGATCAGCCATGGCGCCATCAGGGCAGCGCACGATGTTGGCTTCCACCGTCTCCAGCGTTGGCACGGCTGGATCGATGCTGGCCTCGAGGGTGTGGATCCGCTTCACCCAGGCGAGCACCTCTGTGCCATGCAGCTGATGCAGCAGTTGTTTGGCCACTGCTCCGGCGGCCACGCGGCCGATCGTCTCGCGCGCGGACGCTCGACCGCCGCCGCTGCGGGCCTGAATTCCGTATTTGGCTTGATACGTCGCATCGGCGTGGGAGGGGCGGAAGGCCACCTGCATCTCCTTGTAATCACCCGGCCGCTGGTCTTTGTTGCGCACCACCATCGCGATCGGCGTCCCAAGGGTCTGCCCGTCGAGAAGGCCGCTGAGCACCTCCACTCGGTCGTCTTCTTTACGGGGTGTGGTGATTCGGCTCTGACCGGGTTTGCGCCGGTCCAGCTCAGCCTGGATGGCCTCGAGGTCGAGGTTCAGCATCGGCGGGCAGCCATCGACGATCACGCCAACGCCGCCGCCGTGGGATTCACCGAAGGTGCTGATGCGGAACAGGCTGCCGAAACTGCTGCCCATGGCGTGCTCAAGCTGCACAGAGCGTACGGGGCTGGGGCGACGCTTATTCGTTATCGGATCGTTATGGCACTGCACGGTTTTGTCGCAACCGTGCTGGCCAGACTGGACTTGAACCCCAATGCGGAGTGTGCCTGTGGTGCTCACCACCCTGCGTCGTCACCAGGCCACCTGCGTGCTCGAAGCTGCCGCGGTTCTGGGTGAGGGACCCCATTGGTGGGTGGAGGAGCAGCTGCTGCTGTGGGTGGATATCAATGACGCCCAGATTGGGCTGTTTGATCCCGCGACGGGGCTCAACCGCATGCTGCCCTTGCCTGTTCATGGCGGCTGTGTCGTGCCCACCCTGCGTGATGATCTGCTGTTGGCCACCGCTGCCGGCTTTCAGCGCTTGGATCCCCGCTCGGGGGCGTTGACACCGGTGCATGACCCAGAGCGCCATCTGCCAGGCAACCGATTCAATGACGGCAAATGTGACCCCTGGGGTCGTCTTTGGGCCGGCACCATGGCCTACGACCTTGCTGATGGCTGCGCTTCCCTCTGGCGCATTGATGCCTCGCTTGAGTCCGAGCGGATGCTCAGCGGTGTCAGCATCTCCAACGGCCTGGCCTGGAGCCATGACCGTCAGTCGATGTATTTCATTGATTCCCCCACCCTGGAGGTCCGGCGCTTTCCGCTCTCTGCTGAGGGGAATCTGCTGAATCAGGGAGAGGTTTGCATTCGCATTCCCGCCAGTTGGAACTGCCTGCCGGATGGCATGGCGATCGACCGTGAAGGGATGCTCTGGATCGCCTTGTTCGATGGCGGTGCTGTGAGCCGTTGGAATCCCAACACCGGTGATCATCTGGCCACGGTGGAGCTTCCTTGCAGCAAGGTCACCTCCTGCTGCTTTGGCGGCAAAGACTATGGCCAGTTGTTCATCACCACTGCCACCGAGGGGCTCACCAGCGAGGAACGCAAGGAGCAACCCCAGGCCGGTGGTCTGTTCATGGCCGATGTGGGGGTTCGGGGGCTGCCGCCCCAGCTGTTTTTGGGCTGAGGCCCAGCTCAGGCTCCAATGTCACCGCCGCGTTTGAAGATGCCGTGGCGTGGTGCCAGCAGGAACGCCAACAGAAAGAGACCGGTCTGCACCAGCACGATGCATCCGGCGGTGGAGCTGTCGCTCCAGTAGCTGATGATCACGCCAAGAAGGCTCGAGAGCACGCTGCTGGTGATCGCCAGCAGACTCATGTGATCAAAGCGATCGGTCAGCAGGTAAGCGGTGGCACCTGGGGTGACCAGCATGGCCACCACCAGGATGATGCCAACGGTCTGCAGTCCGGCCACCGCCGCTAATGACAAGACCGACAGCAGCAGGTAGTGGAGCATCCCGGTGTTGATGCCGATCGAGCGGGCGTGGGTGGGGTCGAAGCAGAACAGCAGGAGATCGCGGCGCAGGATCAGCAGAACGGCAGCCACCGCTGCAGAGATCAGCAGCGTCTGCTGGATGTCACTGGCGGTGATCCCGAGCACGTTGCCAAAGAGAATATGGGTGAGGTCGATGTTGCTGCGGGTCTTGGAGACCAGCACCAGTCCGAGGGCAAAGAAACCGGTGAAGACCAGACCGATCACGGTGTCTTCTTTGATCCTTGATTTCTGTTTGACAAAGCCGATCGTGGCGACCGAGCCCACCCCAAAGACAAACGCCCCAAGGGAGAAGGGCAGTCCCAGGGCATAAGCCAGCACCACCCCGGGCAGGACGGCATGGGAGACCGCATCCCCCATCAAGGCCCAGCCTTTGAGGGTCATGTAGCAGGAGAGCAGCCCGCAGACCCCCCCGACTAGGGCACTGATCAGCAGGGCGCGCACCATGAAGTCATGGCTTAGCGGCTCCAGCAGCCAGGCGCTCATGTCGGTCCCTCCTCACTGGAGCTGGGGCCTGAGAGCAGGTTGGGCGGTAGCCCCCCGAAGGTCAGGGCCAGGTTTTCAGGAGTGAACACCTCGGAGGTTTCGCCGTAGGCCAGCACCGTTTTGTTGATGAGCACCACCAGATCGCAGAACGCGCGGACATGGCTGAGGTCATGGGTGGAGATCAAGATGGTGCGCCCTTCATCGCGGAACTGGAGGAACAGCTCCGCCATCAGTTTTTCGGTGCGCACATCGACGCCGTTGAACGGTTCATCCAGCAGCAAGACTGAAGCGCGCTGGGCGATGGCTCTGGCCAGAAAGGCCCGTTTGCGCTGGCCCCCGGAGAGGGTGCCAATGGGGCGCTGGCGCAACTCGAGCAGCTCGACCCGCTGCAGCGCATCACGCACCGCGATGCGGTCGGACTGACGCGGGATGCGCAGCAGGTTCATCGCGCCGTAGCGACCCATCATCACGACATCCCAGACGGAGATGGGGAACCCGCAGTCAATGCTTTCGCTCTGGGGCACATAGGCCACGGCTTGTTCCCGCTGTGCTTCTGCCACCCGCATCCCATTGATGCGAATACGACCGCGCGAGGGGCGCACAAATCCAGTCAGTGCCTTGAACAGCGTCGACTTGCCGGCGCCGTTCATGCCCACCAGACCGCAGATGCAGCCGGGCGGGAGATGCAGCGACGCGTCATAGAGAGCGACGCTGCCGTTGTAGTCCACGCAGATCTGGTCGGCTTCGATGCGCATCACGGCTTGGGCTCCTGGGCACTGAGGCCGCTGAGGATCAGCTTGACGTTGTGGCGTTGCAAGTCCAGCAGGCTCGAGGCCGGCCCATCCGGTCCTGAGAGGGAATCGACGTAGAACGTACCGCCAAAGCGTGCGCCAGCGGCATTGGCCACCTGGCGCTGGGCCTTGTCGCTCACGGTGCTTTCACAGAAGATCGCAGGCACCTGCCGCTCTTTGACGGTCTTGATCAGCCGTGCCATGCGTTTGGGTGTCACCTGGCTCTCGGCATTGACCGGCCATAGATAAGCCTCCTCCAGGCCGTAGTCGTGGGCCAGATAGCTGAATGCGCCCTCGCAGCTCACCAACAGTCGCTGCTCTGCTGGCAAGGCAGCCAGCGCGCTGCGCAGCTCGCTGTCGAGCTGCTGCAGCTGTTGTTTGTAGGCCTCGCCATTGCGCTGGTAGTGCTCGGCCCCTTCTGGGTCGAGCTGAGTGAATCCACTGACGAGCTGATCGACATAGGCCATGGCCCTCTGCGGCGACATCCAGGCATGGGGGTTGGGTTCACCCCCATAGGCATCACCTTGGATCAGCAACGGTGTCGTGCCATCGCTAAGGGTGAGCCGGGGAGCATCACCGGCAGCGTGAATGAAACGATCGGCCCAGCGCTCAAGCCCCAGCCCGTTCTCCACCACCAGATCAGTGCCACTGGCCTGCTCCAGATCACTGGGCGTGGGCTCGTATCCGTGGATTTCAGCGCCTGGCTTGACGATGGAGCGCACCTGCAGACGGTCTCCTGCCACATTGCGGGCCATATCGGCCAGCACCGTGAAGGTGGTGAGAACGGTGGGCCGCGGGTCATCTGCGGCTTGTTCCGTGCTGGGCTGCGTCCTGCAGGCCAGCAACAGTGTTGTGCTGATCAGGGCCAGCACCAGTTTCAGGGGGGGCTTCAAGCGATCAAGAAACCGGTTCTCACGCTAAATCGTCACTGCTGCGGTTGAACTGGCACTCCAGTTGGGCGGCATAAAACAGGGACTTGAGTTTGTGCAAATCTTCCTGCTCGCGTGGATCGGGCCCACCGGGCCAGCGCTCGAGATGAAAGCTCAGTGATTTGAGGATCAGCCTGATCGCCTCTGCGTTGAGCTCAAACGTGAGGTTGTTGCTGTCCTCAGTCATGGGGTTCTGCTGTGCCGGTGTGATGGCGCTGTGGCCTTGGGGGCAAACCTGCCTTGGTCTCCATTGTTGGTGAGCGCAGGCTGGGCCCTGGCGGTGCGCGAGTGGCTGCAGGGTTGAGCGTGTCTGGATCGC
>CAJWYF010000047.1 GCA_913049535.1 uncultured Synechococcus sp. | reverse complement strand
GTAGTAGTAGTAAGCCTCACCGTTGGACTTGCCGTCCTTGATCTTGTTGATCGTGCGGTCCTGCAGACCACCGGTGGAACCGTCGTAGGTGCGGATGCCGTAGAGCTGAGCAGCCTTGAGGACGTTCTTCAGGCGGCCGTAGCGGACGTAGCCGTCGCCGCGGTAAGCATCACCCTGAACGAAGCGCACCTTGCCCTTCAGTTTGGTGGTGGTGGAGAACTGGGTAGCTTCGAGCTCACCCACCTTGGCCTCGAGGCCGTCCACGCGAGCCTTGACGATGGCGAGTTCCTTTTCAAAGGCCTTCACCAGGCGCTTGATCTCGTCGGTCATCTCAGTGACGCGATCGAGGCAAGCGTTCAGCAGAGCAGCAGCTTCATAACGGCTCATGGCGCGGTTGCCACGGAAGGTGCCGTTGGGGTAGCCGGCGACGCAGCCGTAACGCTCGATCAGGTTGGCCAGTGCCTGGTATGCCCAGTCGGTGGGATACACATCAGAGAACTGGCTGATGCTGGTGACTTGCTCCTCGGAAGCGGCGTACTTGTTGACGCCGTCCAGGTTGAGCTCAGCAGCCATGGCGCCCATAGGGGCAACCAGGCCGAGAGCAGCTGGAGCCAGCAGCAGTTGCTGGAAGAGTTTCATTAGGTCCTCACACCAAATAAGAGGATGGATGAAGGCTCACCGTGAACGGACACAAAGGCCCGCACGCGGATTGCCAACATACGAAAAATACCTACAGCGGGCGGAAACACCAACGACCAAGGCGACTTGATGGGACAGCTGCTGCGGCGTCCAGCCGATTGCATCCCATAAGACTCATTTTGAGTCATAAAAAAGGAGCCCCGCAGGGCTCCTTGTAATGGGGCGCCGATGGCGCCAGGTGTGAGGAAAAAGCGTGAGGAGTGGATCGGTTGGGATCAGAAGTTGAGGGTGGTCTTCAAGACACCGCCGGCAACGCTGTTGCTGCCGAGGCCCGAGGGATTGTCGATGTAGAAGACAGCCGGGGTGACCGAAATGTTGTCGGTGACCTGGAACTTGTACCAGAGTTCCCAAGCGAAGGTGGACTCGTCGGAATCGAGGAACGAATCGTTGGAGCTCACGAAGGTGGGCTGACCAAATGCGGTGCCGAGGTAGTTGCCTTCAAGGAAGACATCAGACCACTGCAGGCCGACGTACCAGGACTGGCTCTGGGCGTTGTCGCCGTTGGAGACCGCTTCGATGCCCCAGATGTCCAGGGAGGACTTGGCGGTGTAGTCGTTCAGACCCCAACCAGCACTGATGGAAGGCATCCAGTCGCCCCAATCGGACGGTGCATACCAGCCGCTGACGGCCACAGAGCTGACGGTTTGATCAACGCTGTCGAAGCCGAAGGGGTTGGAAGCCAGAGGCGTGCCGACGGGGATGTAACCGCCGTAGGTGTTGCCCTGCTGGTAGGCGTAAGCCGCGGTCAGGTTCCACTCATCTGCGGTGTAGGCCAGCTGAGCCGTTGCAGTGCTCTGGGTGGCATCAGTGCCGATACCACCGCGATTGGAGAAGCTGCTCCGGCCGTTGGTGGCCACATAGTTACCACTGAGGCTCCAGCCGTCCTTGGCCCACCAGGCGCCGGCACCTTGACCCAGGGTCAGGCTGTAGGCACCGGGAGCACCGGCGTAGGTGAAGAAGTCAAGGATGGTGTCAGCCGGGTACTGGCTGGGCCACACCGCGAGCATGTCGTCCTGACGAACCACAGCACCAGCGGTCATGGTGATATCAGATCCAACGGGGAACTGATAGAAGACGCGGTTCACAGCAATGCTGTTTGCACCGCTGGGTTCTTCAAAGGCGATCTCAGCACCGGTGGCGGGGAAGGGGCTACCTGCCCAGGTGGAATCACCGAAGTTACCGGCGCGCAGCATGGTGCGCAGCAGGTCCTTGCCGGTGAAGCTGGTGTTGAAGAACAGGCGAACGTCGTAGTTGAAGCTCACGGCTTCACCGAGCTCGACATCACCTTTGTAGAGATCCTTGAGGAAGGTCTTGGCAGCCTTCTTCACGTAGCCGGTGCTGGCCTGGGCCTTCGACAGTGAGCCGTACTCAGCGATCGAGAGGTTGAAAGGGTCGGTGTAGGTGTTGGTGTTGGTGTAGAAGCCACCATCAGCAACGTTGTAATACGTGCCAACCGGTGCGTTGTCGGCATTGACAACACTGGAGTTGTAAGCAATGCCAGCAGCGCCTTTGGCGCGGCGTGATGCATTACCCAGATTGACCAGGTTGGCCAGGTCGGTGGAGTCGACCGTGAACCCGCCAATCGCCACACCAGAGTCGGTCAGACCCTTGGTCCAAGCGGATTTCTTGACAAAGCCCTTGGTCAGATAGAAGGGGACGTCATCAGCGGGATTCGCTGTGAAACCAGGCGTACCGAAAGCAACCGTTTGGTTACCGCGCAGGTTGGTCACACCCAGCTGACCGGAGGTGGCGCCAGGGGCAATGCCTTCCAGAGTCTGAGGTGCACCGGCCTGACCAACCACGCTGGGGCTGCCGGGATAGCTGATCAGAGCCAGGTCAGCCGCGCCGTAGCTGGTGGGATCACCGCTGTAAGCGCCGGTGCTGCTGCCGGTGTAACCGGACCAGGTGGCACCTTTGGTCAGGTACTTGACATCACCACTTTTCCAAATGGTGTTGTTGTTCAAAGCGCCGCCAGGAAGGATCTCCAGGGCGTTGGCCTTACGCGCATCGCTGAAGGCTGTGGCTTCAGCAGCACCAGCGGCTGTGCCGACCAGGGGGCTCTTGCCCTTCTCGCTACCGGAGCCGCTGTATTCGGCGCCACCGAGCCAGAAGTAAGCCACACCAGACAACTTGGTGGTGGTGGAGAACTGGGTCGCAGCCAGCTCAGCCGTCTGAGCCTCAAGGCCATCCACCTTGGCTTTCAGCACGGAGAGTTCCTTCTCGAACTCCTTCATCAGGCGCTTGATCTCGGCAGTCATCTCAGTGACGCGATCGAGACAAGCGTTCAGCAGGGCAGCCGCTTCGTAGCGGGTCATCGCGATGTTGCCCTTGAAGGTGCCATCGGGATAGCCGGCGACGCAGCCGTACTGCTCGACCAGGTTGGAAAGCGCCTGGTAAGCCCAATCGGTGGGCTGAACGTCAGAGAATTGGCTGACGCTGGTCACCTGACCCATCTGAGCCTCCAGGGCCCGCATGCGGTCGATGTCCTGCTGTTGGGTGTAGCGGTCGACTGTGCCCATATCGAGGCTCTGGGCCTGGACCGCCATGGGCGATGCCAGACCGAGAAGCGCCGGGGCAAGCAACAGCTTGCGGAATGCGTTCATGGTTCTCACACACAGAAAAAGGGCGCAACGCGCCGACCTGATAATTCTTCCTTAACCAAACAAATGTCGTTACGTGTGATACATAACCGCTGCAAGCCAGCCGCCCCGCGCCGGTCTGTGAATTGACCTCCCTGCTGCTGCTCTGGCTTGCCGCCTTAGGGCTCCTGCTCGTCCCAGGCCTCGACCTTCCTTTGAGGGACTGGGATGAGGGCATCGTGGCCCGGGTGGCACTCGAGCGCGCTGAGGCCTTGCAGGCGCTGCTGCGCGGTGATGGATCGCTGACTGAGCTGTTGCTGCCCACCTATTGGGGCGCTCCCTATCTCAACAAGCCCCCCGGGCTGCACCTGCTCAGCGCCCTGCCCCAGATTCCCTGGCTGGCTGCTGAGCAGCTGCCTCCCCCCTGGAGTGTGCGGCTGATGCCAGCCCTGCTGGCCAGCGCGGTGGTGCCGCTGGCTGGCTTGATCAGCCACGAACTGCGGCCCACTAACCGCCGTGCGGCCATCGCCAGCGCGGCCATCGCCTTGACCCTGCTGCCATTGATGCGCCACGGACGCCTGGCCATGCTGGATGGGGCTCTGGTCAGCGCATCCGGCCTGCTGTGGTGGCAGCTGCTGCGCTGCCGCTGGCTCTCGGGTGTTCGAGCGCTGCGGCCTGGACTGGTCGCAGGGCTGGCCAGCAGCGCCTTGTTGCTGCTCAAAGCACCACTGCTGCTGCCGGTGCTGCTGGCGGGGCTGGTGCTGCTGGCCATGGACCGCGCCTTGAGTCAGCAGGGCTGGTGCTGGCTGCTGCTGGGGTTGGGACTAGGACTGCTGCCCGGGATCAGCTGGCATCTGTTTCATGGGCTGCAGCGCGGCGCTGGGGCCCTGCTGCTGTGGGGCGGCGACGGTGCCGGACGGGTGCTGCTGGATGCCGGGGAGGGCAGCGACCTGGGCTGGAGGGTGCCGCTGCTGGAGGTGCTGGAAGGCGGCTGGCCCTGGCTGCCGCTGTGGCCCCTGGCCGTTGCTGCCGCCTGGAGGGAACGGCGGCGGCCGCTGGGCCGCTGGCCCCTGGGTCTACAGCTCACCACCGCAGCCATGGTGCTGCCCCTGCGCACCCAGCTGCCCTGGTACAGCCACAGCCTCTGGCTGCCGTTTGCCCTGCTCTGCGGCCCCACGCTGGCGGCACTGATCGATCCAGGCGAGCTCAAGCGCCAGCCGGCAGCGGGCTGGCTGCAACGCATCCCCTGGCTGTGGCTGCTAACAGGGGCCCTGCTGCTCATTGCAGCAGGGCCCCTACGGGCCTATAGGCCGGTGTTGCTCCCCGCTGCTTTAGCCCTGCTGCTGGGGGGCTGGGGGCTCAGGCCCGCTAGCGAGCCGCGCCAGCGGCGTTGGGCCTTTGGCGCCCTGGTGGGGTTGTGGTGGCTGGCCCTGCTGGTGCTGATGCAAGGGCCCCTTTGGCACTGGGAGCTCAATGAGCGCAACCCCGTGGCCCCCGGCGCGGCACTGGCGAGAACAGCGGATCAGCAGTTGCCCCTGGCCCTCTGGGGCATGGCCGAGCGGCCCAGCCTGAGCTGGCAGAGCCGCCGCCGCCTGGTGCCCCTGGGCCGCTTGGGGATCCCCAACGGGGAGTTGCAACTGCTGGGACGTCAGCTCCCAGACAGCGCCCCTCCAATACCGGAAGTGGCAGGGCATGGCTGCAGCACCCCAGTGCCCGGCGAAGATGGCTGGCTGCTGTGGCGCTGCCGGCCTGCCCCGTGACTGTGTCCCCACCACCCTTGAGCCTGAGTGTGGTGCTCGCCACCTACAACGAGCGCGACAACATCGGCCCGATGCTGCAGCAGCTCACCGAGCTGCTGGGGCAGCAGTACCGCCTCGAGCTGATCGTCGTCGATGACGATTCCCCCGATGGCTGCTCAGAGCTGGTGCGCGAACTGGGGCGGCGGGATCCGCGCATTCATCTGATCCGCCGCGTCGGCCGCAGTGGACTCTCCAGTGCCATTCGCGAGGGGCTGCTGGCGGCCTGCGGCGAGGTGGCGGTGGTCATGGATGCCGACGGCCAGCACGAGCCAGCAGCGGTGCAGCGGGCGGTGCAGCATCTGCTGGCCGCCGACCTGGACCTGGTGCTGGGCAGCCGCTTTCACCCCGAGGCCAGCATCGCCGGCCTCTCAGCTGAGCGTCAGCGGGGCTCAGAGCGCGCCAATCAGCTGGCCCGCTTGAGCCTGCCCGCCTACGCTCAGCTGACCGATTACATGAGCGGTTTCTTCGCGCTGCGCCCCGATCGCTGCAGCGCTGCCATCCGCGGGGTGGATGTCTCCGGTTTCAAATTCCTCTACGAGCTGCTGGCTGTGAGCAAAGGCCATCTGCGGGTCACCGAGATTCCGCTGAATTTCCGCTCCCGCCTGGCCGGAGATTCCAAGCTCGACAACGCCGTGGTCTGGGACTGGCTCGTGTCGCTGGTACACACCGCCACCTTCCGAATCCTGCCGCGCCGTGCCGTGAGCTTTGGCCTGGTGGGGCTCAGCGGCATGGTGGTGCACATCGGGCTCTATGCCCTGCTGCGCAGCCTCGGGGTTGATTTCTTTGCCACCCAGGTGGTGGCTGTGGTCACCGCTGCCTGCTCGAACTATCTGATCAACAATGCCCTCACCTTCCGCAGCCGCCGCCTGCGGGGACGCTCCCTTGGCATCGGCCTGATCAAATTCCTGGTGGTCTCATCCCTGGGCATGGCCGCCAACGTGGGTGTTTCCACCGTGGTCTTCGCCAGCCTGGAAGGGGGCCCCATCGCTGCGCTCGCCGTGGCCAGCGGCATTCTTGTGGACTTCATCTGGAAGTACGCCGCCTCGTCCCGCTTTGTCTGGAACGTGCCCTATTGAGGCCATCCCTCCTGCCTAGCGAGCTGCCCATAGGCGCTGCTGTAGCGCTCCAGGTAGCACTGGCGCTGGGCCTGGGGCATCCGGTAGGAACCGCAGGCCAGGCGGCTGAGCAGCGCATCCATCACGCGCCTGAATGCGCGCACCAGCCGCAGCGGCGACTGAGGGGTGCACCAGGGCAGGTGTGCATTGAGCCGACGCAGCTGCTCGACCGCCCAGGGGTTGAGGCCCCGGTTGCTCTGATGCCGAGGTTCGAGCGGATAGGGCCCGCTCAGATCACCCAGCAGAGAAAGCAGGTCATGGCCAATGCCCTGGGGCGGCGGGAACGGGCGCGCCTTGACCGCGTCCTGGCCAAACACCGCACGCCATCGCTGCAGGCTGGCGCGGTGATCACAGATCAAGGCCACAAAGGGGTCCGCCGGATCGGCGGGCAGGCGTCGCTGATCGCCCGATCGCACCATCGTTGAGTACAGCGATTCCATCAAACCCACCGGCTCGCGCAGATAGATCACCACCTGGATCGGGGCCAGACCCAGGCCCTCCAGCCAGTGCTTAAGCGCGGCAATCTCCTCAGGCCGCTGCAGGCTGAGATGGAAGTGCTCCGAGCTGAGGATCACCCCCTGACCAGGAGGCAGGGCGGCCAGCTGCTGCTCGAGCTGCTGGCGCACGGCCTCGCGGTGGGCCAGCCGCTGGTGATCGCGCAACAGGCCCTGGCCGCGCAGCAACTCATCGCGCTGATCGCCCAAGGCGATGCAGGCCGCTGCCAGATCGCGGCGATCGCGCCGGCCTGATGCGGGCAGGTAGCACCAACCGTGCTGGTTCAACCAGGCCTGCTGCCGCACCAGGTAGGCCTGCAGAGACGTGGAGCCGGTCTTGACCGTGCCGACATGCAGAACCACCGGGCGGGAGGGGGATTGCACCGGAATTAACCTGCGCCCAAATCACGGCTGAGACTAATCAGCACCCGTCCGCTCTGGCCCCTGTTGGTGATGGCTGCCGCCCTGCGGCTGGTGCATCTGCATGCGCCGGTGCTGGGGGTGCACAGCTGGCGCCAGGCCGATACGGCCGCCATTGCCCGCAATGCCCATCTGAACCATCTGCCCTTCTGGACGCCGCAGATCGACTGGGGCGGCATGGGCAGCGGGTTTGTTGAAAGCGATCCACCCCTCTACGCCCAGATGGTGGCGGGGCTGTATGGCCTCTTTGGCGTGCACGAATGGCTGGCGCGGGGCTTGAGCCTGGTCTTGAGCTTGCTGACCCTGCTGCTGCTGGTGCGCTTGGGGCAACGGCTGCTGGGGGATGTAGCGGGTTGGTGGGGCGGTTTCTTCTTTGCCGTGATGCCATGGAGCGTCTTCTACGGACGCAGCATCCAGCCCGAGAGCCTGCTGCTGCTCTGCGCCGCCATCGCCTTGGAGCGGGGTCTGGCCTGGCGCGAACAGGGTCGCCTCCTGGACCTGGCGCTGGCCGGCGCGGGGCTGGCAGGGGCCGTGCTGATCAAGGTGCTGCCAGCGCTATGGCTGGGACTGCCGCTGCTGTGGCTGGCCTGGCGGCGCCACCGCTGGCAGCTCTGGCAGCGCCAGGAGCTCTGGCTTGTGGCCATTGTCGTGCTGGGACTGAGCGGGGCCTGGTACTGGCACGCCCACCAGCTCTTCCTCTCCAGCGGCTTGAGCTTTGGCTTCTGGGGGGCGGAGGCCAACCGCTACAGCTGGTCGGAACTGATCGGTCTGGACTACTGGGCCAACCTGCTGCTGCGCACCAGCGTGCGGGGCCTGGCGGTGCTGGGACTGCCACTGCTGCTGCTGGGTCTGTGGCCACCGCAACCCAAGCCGGAAGCCGCCTTGCTGCCGATCGGGCTGCTGGGGGTGCTGGCCGCTGGAGCTCTGGCACCGGAGTCCAGTGCCATCCATGAGTACTACCAGCTGCCCCTGCTGCTGTTTGCCTGCCCGCTGCTGGGTCAGGGCTGGGTTCGCCTGCGCCGGCGAGGAGCCAAGCGCTGGCTGCAGCTGGGCTTGAGCCTGATGCTGCTCACCAGCGTGACGGTGCTCAGCTTGGATTACTGGGCCAAGGAACAGCCAGCAGGCAACGCCACCTGGGCGCTGGCGCAGCGGATCCAGCGCGAAACGCCAAAACAGGCGCGGATCATCTCCATCACAGGCGGCGATCCAACCCTGCTCTATCTGGCCGAGCGCAAGGGTTGGCTCAAGGGGCCTGGCGCGGTGGATGGGGCCTGGCTGGAGCAGCGGGCGGCCGAGGGCGCCACCCATGTGGCCGGCAGCTGGGAGGTGATCCAGAGCTATGCCCCATTCCCGGATAACCCAGCCAAAACCCGCCTGCGGCAACTGCTGGGGCAGACGGACAGCAAGGCCGAGAACTATGTGGTGCCGCTGCCGTTGACGGGCAGCTTCCAAAACGATGCCCCCGGCTCACAACCGTGAACCGGGGGCTCTCGCCGGGTCCGCTATGGCACGGAACCGTTTTGATCAGGACTCGGATGCCTAAATCAGGCGGCCTTCTCCGCGATCAGCAGACCCTGAGTGAAACAACTGTGGGACATGACACCTCCTGTGTGGTAGCGCTGACCGGCGAAGCCTTCGGTGCTGAACCGGCTGGGCCGGACCGGCACCACCTCGCTGCCAACTGAACGTACTGAATCTAGCCAAAGTTCAGTGGGTTCTTAAGGTCAGCCGGCGACAGGATCGGCCATGAGCCAGAGCCAGAGCCCACCGTCGGGCTGGAACCGGACCGTTTGGCTCACTGCCCTGGTGTTTGCCGTGATCGGCGCCCTGCTGCAGTGGTGGCGGATGACCAGCCTGACCTCGTCGATGGATCAGGGCATCCTGTACCAGATTCTCTGGAACGGCCTGCAGGGCCACCCCTTTGAGAGCACGCTCTCCTCGCAGCTCTCCACCAACGTGGTGCACGCCGGTGAGCTGCCGAGCATTGGTTATCACCGCCTGGGGCAGCACTTCACTCCGATCCTGCTGCTGTGGCTGCCGCTGATCGCGGTGCTCGGCCCATGGACGCTGCCGCTGCTGCAGGTGGCCTTGATCAGCGGCGCGGGCCTGCTGCTTTATCAGTTGGCCAAGGGGCTGGTGAAACGGGAGTTGGCCACCATGCTCACGCTGGCCTTCTACGGCGCCAATGCCGTGATCGGCCCGATGCTGGGCAATTTCAGCGATTTCAGCCAGCTGCCTCTGGCCGTCTTTGCCCTGCTGCTGGGTCTGCAGCAGCGCCGCAGCTGGCTCATCGCGTTGGCCGCCATTGCGATTCCCCTGATCCGCGAAGACACCGGGGTTCTGCTGGTGGGGGTTGGGGTGTGGCTTGCCATCCGAGATCCGAGCCGCCGCGGACTGGCCGCGCTGCTGGTGCTCTGGGGTGGTGGCTATGTGCTGCTGGCCACCAACGTGCTGATGCCGCTCTTTAGCGCCGACAGCTCCAAGCGCTTCATGATGGAGAACTACGGCCAGTTCATCGATGGCCGCAGCGAAGCCACCAGCCTCGAGGTGCTGGGGGAGGTGGTGCGCAAGCCGCTGGTGCTGCTCCAGGAACTGATCGATCCCCCCGGCGGAACCCTGCGCTACCTGCTGGGCCAGGGGCTGCCGCTGCTGTTTGTGCCCTTCATCGCCATCGACAGCTGGCTGCTGATGGGCTTACCGCTGCTGGGCAAGCTGCTGGCCAGCGGCTTCAACGACCCTTTGGGCATGAACATCCGCTACACCTACTTGGTGGTACCCGGGCTGTTCGCTGGCGCGGTGTACTGGTGGAGCCGGCACGAAGAACGCTTTGCCTCCAGGCGACTAAGGCGGCTCTGGAGCGGCTGCATTTTGCTGTCACTGCTGTTTGCCTTAAGCAGCAATCCCAACGGCAGCCTCTCGTGGCTTGTGCCCGACAGCATCAGCCCGTGGTCGTACCGCTCCCCGCTGCAGCAATGGCAGCACAGCCGCGCCGCCTTTGCCGCACTGGAGGCCATTCCCTCTGGTGCAAGCGTCAGCGCCAGCACACCGCTGATCCCGCACCTGGCAGCGCGGGAAGTCCTGATCCGCTTCCCTTATCACGTGGATTACAACACGCGTTCAGGCCAGGCTCGCCCTGTGGATTGGATTGCGATTGATCTTGATTACCACAGCCGCCATGCCGGCCATGTGGCCAAACATCGGCGCAGCCTCGAGAAAATCAAAACGCGACTGAACGCCCTTGATGCCGACTACACACCGCAAGTGGTCAAGGGTGGTGTCGTCATCCTGCAACGCGATGGGCGCTTGAATCCCGGCGCGGCCCTGGCCTATCAACAGCTGCGGGATCAATTGCCCTGAGCAATCACCGTGACGACCATTGACTCACCGGGCAGGTCCCCAACCAGTGCCTGAAGGGGCAAGGCGAATCACCAGGTGTGGAAGCAGGGCGCCGGGGCAGCAGTGCGCTGGCCCTGAAGCCATCAGCCATAGGCGGCTTGAAGGCTGGGCCATGGCTCCCCATCCGAGCTTGGGATGATCCAGCAGCACGCTGGAACCTGGTTCTGCAGCCCAGCGACGGCCGGTGCCTG
>CAJWYF010000046.1 GCA_913049535.1 uncultured Synechococcus sp. | reverse complement strand
CGCGCCATCGCCAAAGGCATCCAGCAGGTGGTCTTCGACCGCGGAGGCAACCTGTACCACGGTCGGGTCAAGGCCCTGGCCGACGCTGCCCGGGAAGCGGGCCTGCAGTTCTGATCCCGAGCAACCATGACTGAAGCAACCAACCAGACCCAGGGCCAGGACATTCCCGGCGCCGCTGATGTACCAGCCGCTGCTGAAGGGCAGGGGCAAAGCCAGGGCGAACGCCGTGGTGGTGGCCGAGGCGGCGACCGCCGCGGGCGTGGTGACCGCCGTGGCCGCGGTCGCGACCAGGAACGCGATTCTGAATGGCAAGAACGCGTGGTCCAGATCCGTCGCGTCTCCAAGACCGTGAAGGGCGGCAAGAAGATGAGCTTCCGCGCCATCGTCGTTGTCGGCAACGAGAAAGGGCAAGTCGGCGTCGGTGTCGGCAAAGCCGGTGATGTGATCGGCGCGGTCAAAAAGGGCGTCGCCGATGGCAAGAAGCATCTGGTCAAGGTGCCCCTGACCCGCGCCAACTCGATCCCCACCCTCAGCACTGGCCGCGATGGTGCCGCCAGCGTGTTGATGCGCCCTGCTGCCCCCGGTACCGGTGTGATTGCGGGCGGTTCCATCCGCACCGTTCTCGAGCTGGCCGGCATCAAAAACGTCCTGGCCAAGCGCCTGGGCAGCAAGACCCCGCTGAACAATGCCCGGGCAACCCTGGTGGCCCTGCGTGAGCTGCGCACCCACAAGGACACTGCCAAAGAACGGGGCATCACCATCGAGCAGATCTACTCCTGAGCCCTGCCATGACCCTTTCACTCCAAAACCTCAAGCCCCAGAAGGGGGCCCGCCGGCGCAAGCTCCGCAAGGGCCGCGGCATCGCTGCCGGCCAAGGTGCCAGCTGCGGCTTCGGCATGCGCGGCCAGAAGTCCCGCTCGGGTCGGCCCACCCGCCCAGGCTTCGAGGGCGGCCAGATGCCGCTCTATCGCCGTGTGCCCAAGCTGAAGCACTTCACGCTGGTTAACCCCAAGCGCTACTCGGTGCTGAACATCGCCAAACTGGCAGATCTCAAGGCCGGCACCGTGGTCACCCGCGAGTCCCTGGTGGAAGCTGGATTGCTCACCTCCCCCAAGCATCCGCTTAAGGTGCTTGGCGATGGGGAGCTGAAGGTCAAGCTCACCGTGCACGCCGCAGCCTTCACCGCCTCGGCCCGCGAGAAGATCGAAGCTGCCGGCGGCAGCTGCGAGCTGACCAACTGAACCCCAAGCCTTTACTGCGCAAAGCGATTCCATGGTTGTCAGTCGGGGACGGACCCCCAGCGCCGGTGAGGTCCTCACCCAGTTGTTCCAAGCCAAAGGGCTCAGGGATCGTGTGCTCACGACCCTGGGCCTTCTTGTGCTGGTCAGGCTTGGCATCTACATCCCGATCCCGGGCATTGACCGCGAAGCGTTCCAGCAGTTCATCGACCAGGGCGGTCAACTGATCGGCTTCCTCGACATCTTCACCGGTGGTGGCATCTCCGCCCTTGGGGTGTTTGCGCTGGGGATCCTGCCGTTCATCAACGCCTCGATCATCCTGCAGTTGCTGACAGCGGCCCTGCCCAGCCTGGAAGATCTCCAGAAGAACGAGGGCGAGGCCGGCCGCCGCAAAATCGCCCAGATCACCCGTTACGTAGCCTTGGGCTGGGGCTTGCTGCAGAGCACAGTCTTCGCGTTGATCCTGCGTCCTTACAGCCTGGAGACCATCCCCGATGGGATCTTCGTGGTCCAGACCGCCCTGGCCTTGGTAACAGGCTCGATGGTGGTGATGTGGCTTTCAGAAGTGATCACCGAGCGCGGCATCGGCCAAGGCGCATCGCTGGTGATCTTCCTGAACATCGTGGCCACCCTGCCGCGGGCCCTGGGCTCAACCGTCGAATTAGCCCAGAGCGGCGATCGTGGAACCATCGCCGGCATCATCGTTTTGGTGGTGGTCTTCCTGGTCACCATTGTGGGCATTGTCTGCGTTCAGGAAGGCAGTCGACGCATCCCCATCGTCAGCGCCAAGCGCCAGGTGGGCGCTGGAGCGATGCTTCCTGAACGGCAGAGCTATCTGCCCTTGAAGCTCAATGCCGGCGGCGTCATGCCGATCATCTTCGCCTCGGCCGTGATCTTCCTGCCGCTGACCATCGCCAACCTCACCAAGAGTGAGTTGCTGGTCCGCGTCGCCGGTTACCTCAACCCGAACAGCAGCACCCCATGGCTGTACGCCTTGGTGTTCTTTGGGCTGATCACTGGGTTCGCGTTTTTCTACGCCACGCTCACCATCAATCCCCAGGACATCGCCTCCAATCTCAAAAAAGGTGGTGTGGCGATCCCAGGGGTGCGGCCTGGCAGTGCCACGGCCAAGTATCTGAGTGCGGTGCAGAACCGTCTCACCCTTTTGGGTGCCCTGTTCCTTGGCGCGGTGGCGATCATCCCCGCAGCTGTGGAAGGTGCCACCAACGTCAAAACGTTCCAGGGACTTGGTGCCACATCCCTGTTGATTCTGGTGGGCGTGGCCATTGACACGGCCAAGCAGGTCCAGACCTATGTCATTTCCCAGCGTTACGAAGGAATGGTGCGTCAATGAGTCATCGATTGCTGTTTGTCGGCCCTCCTGGAGCAGGAAAGGGTACCCAGGCCGAACGGCTGGCGACCAGCCACGGCTTGCTCCATCTCTCCACCGGCGATTTGCTCCGCGCTGAAGTGAAAGCCGGCACGGCGTTGGGCAAAGAAGCCGAGGCGGTCATGAACCGCGGAGAGCTGGTCAGCGATGCGCTGGTGCTGGCCATTGTTCGCGGCCGGCTCAAGGACCATGGCAGCGGCTGGTTGCTTGACGGCTTTCCTCGCAACCTGGTGCAGGCCGAAGCACTGGACACTCTGCTCGCTGAATTGGAGCAGCCTCTCGATCAGGTGCTGCTCATGGAGCTCGATGACGAAGAGCTGGTGAAACGCTTACTCGCGCGAGGCCGCGCCGATGACAACGAAGAGGTGATCCGCCACCGCTTGACGGTGTATCGGGAGCAAACCGCCCCACTGATCGATTACTACGACCAGCGCGGGCAGCTCAAACGCGTCATCAGCACCGGCACGGTGGACGAAGTAGCCGAACGGATCTTGCTGGCTCTGGCTTAACGCGCCGTGATAAGCTGTTTGTTTGTCAATAGGAGAGCCCGCCAATGAAGGTGCGTGCCTCGGTGAAACGCATGTGCGACAAATGCCGGGTGATCCGTCGCCACGGCCGGGTCATGGTGATCTGCGCCAACCCAAAGCACAAGCAGCGCCAGGGCTGATCAGCCCTGCTGAACCACGCGGAGCAGCTGTTTCCGGCTGATCCGGTTGTTCCCATTTCAGGCGGTGCAGTTGCCCGCCGTCCCCCTGTCCCAACACAGTTTCTTCTTCAGTGGCCCGGATTTCAGGCGTTGATATTCCCCGCGACAAGCGCGTGGAGATCGCCCTTACCTACATCTATGGCGTGGGGCTGACCCGCTCCCAAAAAATCCTCGCCTCCACAGGCGTGAATCCCGACATCCGTGTCAAGGACCTCAGCGACGCTGATGTCCAAAAACTGCGCGCTGCTGCCGAGACATTCACCCTTGAAGGCGACCTGCGCCGTCAAGAGGGCATGGCGATGAAGCGCCTGCAGGACATCGGTTGTGTCCGCGGCCGCCGCCACCGCATGAGCCTGCCGGTGCGCGGCCAACGCACCCGCACCAACGCCCGCACCCGTCGCGGCGCCCGCAAAACCGTGGCCGGCAAGAAGAAGTAAACCGCCGGTTCTCGCCTCCGTCCTGCCGCCGCCATTGCGTCGTCACCAGGGCGTCCACCAGTCATTTTCTGATCACCTCCCCGCCCCAGCGGGCCCCACACCATGGCGAAGCAAGTCAAAAAAAGCGGCCCCAAGAAGGCCAAGCGCAATGTCCCCAACGGCGTTGCCCACATCCAGAGCACCTTCAACAACACGATCGTGTCGATCACCGACACCGCTGGTGAAGTGATCTCCTGGTCCTCCGCTGGAGCCAGTGGCTTCAAGGGGGCCCGCAAGGGCACGCCGTTCGCGGCCCAGACCGCAGCTGAGGCTGCCGCTCGGCGCGCGCTCGACCAGGGCATGCGCCAGATCGAAGTTCTGGTGCGTGGTCCCGGCTCAGGCCGTGAAACCGCAATCCGGGCGCTGCAGGTGGCCGGTCTTGAGATCACCTTGATCCGTGATGTCACCCCCCTGCCCCACAACGGCTGCCGCCGTCCCAAGCGGCGCCGCGTCTGATTCGCCTCCTCTCTCCCCTGGCCCTCGGGCCTCGTTCTTTCCCCAGATCTTCCGGCCGTGCTGCAGTTCCAGATTGACCGCGTCGATTACCAGATCGGTGATGACCGCTCCCAAATCGGGGTGTTCGTCATCGGCCCCCTGGACCGGGGGCAAGCCACAACCCTTGGCACCGCGCTGCGTCGGGTGCTGATGAGTGGCCTTGAGGGCGCCGCTGTCACCGCCGTACGCATCGGCGGAGTCAACCATGAATACGCCACCGTTCCGGGCGTGCGTGAGGACGTCCTTGACATTCTTCTGAACTGCAAGGAGCTGGTGCTCAGCAGCCGCTCAAGGGACACCGAGATCGGTCGTCTGGTGGTCAATGGTCCTGCTGAGGTCACCGCCAGTGACCTGCAGTTCTCCTCCCAGGTGACGGTGGTGGATCCTGATCGCACCATTGCCACCGTGGCCGATGGCCATGCCATCGAGCTGGAGGTTCACGTTGAGCGCGGCGTCGGATATCGCCCCGTGGACCGCACCAGCGAGGACGCCGCGGCCCTCGACCTGCTGCAGATCGACGCCGTGTTCATGCCCGTCCGACGTGTGAACTACACGGTGGACGAAACCGCTGTTGGTGAGGGGGGCTCGGCTCGCGAGCGCCTGCGCCTCGAAATTCACACCAACGGCTCGATCACTCCAGATGACGCCATGGCCTTTGCGGCCAACCAGTTGATCTCTCTGTTCCAGCCCCTGGCCACCCTCACGATGGCCGAAGAGCCGGGCCAGGAACCTGAGCCCTCCGCCGAAAGCCAGATCCCCCTGGAGGAATTGAACCTTTCCGTACGGGCCTACAACTGCCTCAAGCGCGCCCAGGTCAATTCGGTTTCTGATCTCATGGGCTTCAGCTATGAAGACCTGCTGGAGATCAAGAACTTCGGTGCCAAGTCCGCCGATGAAGTCATCGAAGCGCTTGAGCGCATCGGCATCTCGCTGCCCCAGAGCCGTACCACCGCCTGAACGGCACCCACCGTCCTCCCCATCCACCCCGACCCATGCGCCACCAGTGCCGAGTCCCCCAGCTGGGACGTCCCGCCGACCAACGCAAGGCCATGCTCCGCGGCCTGACCACCCAGCTCATTCGTGAAGGCCGGGTGACCACCACCAAAGCCCGTGCCAAGGCCCTGCGCGATGAGGCAGAGCGCATGATCACCCTGGCCAAGGACGGCAGCCTGGCCGCCCGTCGCCGTGCCATCGGTTACATCTACGACAAGCAGCTGGTCCACGCCCTGTTTGAGGGCGCCAGTGATCGTTATGGCGACCGCAACGGCGGCTACACCCGCATCATTCGCACCGTGCCTCGCCGGGGCGACAACGCTGAGATGGCCATCATCGAATTGGTCTGAACTGCAGCCTGAACGTGTCCTTGGACCGCCAGCGCAAGCGCATCGCCCTCTGTCTGCAATACGACGGGGGGCATTTTTGTGGATGGCAGCGCCAACCCGGCCAGATCAGTGTTCAGGAAACCCTCGATGGAGCCATCTCAGCGCTGGATCCACCACCTTCTGGCAGTCCCCTGACAGCAGCGTTGCCCAGTGGCCAGATCCCCTGCCGCAGCACTGCTGCAGGGCGCACTGATGCAGGCGTGCATGCCGCCGCCCAGGTGGTCCATTTCGATTGCCATGGGCCGATCCCGGCAGAACGCTGGGCGGCAGCCTTGAACGGTCGACTGCCCGCCAGCATCCGGGTGCGTGCAGGCGCTGCGGTCCGGCCGGACTGGCATGCCTGCTTCAGCGCCCAATACCGCCGCTATCGCTACACGATCTACAACGGGCGGCGGCCCAATCTCTTCCTGGCCCCGTACAGCTGGCATCGCTACCAGAGGCGGCTGCAGGAGCAACGGATGCTCGAGCTGTTGCAGGAACTGCTGGGCCATCACGACTTCGCCGCCTTCCAACGGGCTGGCAGCAAACGGGCCCATAGCTGCACGACTGTGCAGGCGGTGGAACTCAGCCGTGACGGCGATCTGCTCAACCTGGAAATCCAGGCGACTGGGTTTCTCTACGGCATGGTGCGTCTGCTGGTCGGTCAGCTGGTCGCCGTTGGCGAAGGACGGCTCGAGCCTGCCCACTTCCGCCGGCGTTGGCAGCAACAGCTCCGTCAGGAGGTCAAAGAAGCTGCACCCCCCCAGGGGCTCTGCCTGCTGCGCGTTGGCTACGGAGAACCCGCGTTCCCAGAGAGCACGTGGTACGATTGTCAACCGCGGTATCGGCTGGAGACTTCCGATCCGCCACCTGAGATCGAGCTCGATCAGCCGGGGGATGTTCTCTGAACTACCTTCGGTAATGGCGGCGATCCCGGGTAACCCTCTGGATTTCAGCTCCAGCCCTGTCCAGCTCCCGTTACCGGCGGGGGCACCTGACGTGATTCCGGCGCGCCGGCGCGATGAACAAAACAGTCGTCCCCTCTCTCGATACCCTCGACCGCCACTGGTATGTGGTGGACGCGGAGAACCAATGCCTCGGGCGCCTCGCCACTGAGGTGGCCGCAGTGCTGCGCGGCAAGAACAAGCCCACCTACACCCCCCATCTGGACACTGGCGACTTCGTCGTGGTGATCAATGCCGACAAGGTGAAGGTGACGGGCAACAAGGCCAACGAAAAGCTTTACCGCCGCCACTCCGGCCGTCCTGGCGGCATGAAGGTGGAAACCTTCGCAGCGCTGCAGCAGCGCATTCCTGAGCGGATCGTTGAGAAGGCGATCAAGGGCATGCTCCCTCACAATGCCCTGGGCCGGCAGCTCTTCCGCAAGCTCAAGGTCTATCGCGGTTCTGAGCATCCCCACGG
Source organism: uncultured Synechococcus sp. (assembly GCA_913049535.1). GTDB lineage: Bacteria > Cyanobacteriota > Cyanobacteriia > PCC-6307 > Cyanobiaceae > RCC307. Next base: position 3,786 of record CAJWYF010000046.1, on the reverse strand, counting down.
CGCTCAGCAGCCCCAGCCCTTCCAGCTCAACCCCGCAGCCAGCATCAAATGACCAGCAGCAGCAAGCGCGTTGTTTACTGGGGCACCGGTCGCCGCAAGACCGCCGTGGCCCGCGTGCGGGTGATTCCAGGCAGCGGCAATGTCACCATCAATGGCCGCCCCGGCGATAACTACCTGAACTACAACCCCGTCTACCTCAACGCGGTGCGGGCGCCCCTGGAAACGTTGGGCCTCGCCAAGGACTACGACATCCTTGTCAATGTGCGTGGCGGTGGTCTCACGGGCCAAGCCGACGCCATCAAGCAAGGCGCCGCCCGCGCCCTCTGCGACTTGTCACCTGACAACCGCAAGCCGCTCAAGAGCGAGGGTCACCTCAGCCGCGACCCCCGCGCCAAGGAGCGCCGTAAGTACGGTCTCAAGAAAGCCCGTAAAGCTCCTCAGTTCTCCAAGCGCTGATTTCTGTCATGCCCAAGGCCGATATCCATCCCACCTGGTACCCCGATGCCAAGGTGATTTGCAACGGAGAGGTGGTGATGACCACCGGCTCCACCTCACCCGAGCTGCACGTCGACGTGTGGAGCGGCAACCACCCGTTCTTCACGGGCACCCAGAAAATCCTCGATACCGAGGGGCGTGTGGACCGCTTCATGCGCAAGTACGGCATGGGCGGAGCAGGCCAGGCCGAAAAGAAGGAAGCTCCCAAAGCCAAGAAGACAGAGGAAGCCAAAGCCGATGCCCCTGCTGCAGAAGCAGACAAGGCAGACAGCTGACAGCAGCCCTGAAACCGTTGGATCAGCCATCGCCGGATGCCCTGTTGGGGGTGTCCGGCTTTGCTGTAAGCGAATCCAGCTGCCATTCGATCCTCTGCTGAATCTGTGGACAGTTCCTTCGTGACCGAGCGGCTGGAAGCCACCTGCCGCACCTTTGAGACGCTCGAGCGTCAGCTGGCCGACCCAAGCGTGGCCGCTGATCCAGAGCAACTGCTCAAACTTGCCCGCGAACGCTCCAGGCTCGAACCGCTCGTGATCGACTACCGGCGCCTCCAGGAGCTGGAAAGCCAACAGCAGCAGGCGCAGCAGCTGCTGCGTGAAAGCCGCGGCGACAACGACCTTGAGGCCCTGGCTCAAGAGGAACTGCTGAGCCTCGAGCAGCAGCAAACAGACCTTGAGCAACGGTTGCGGATCGCCCTTTTGCCACGGGACCCGCGCGATGAACGCAGCGTCATGCTGGAAATCCGCGCTGGTGCCGGCGGTGATGAAGCCTGCCTCTGGGCTGGAGATCTCGCGCGCATGTACGAACGCCACGCCCAGACCACCGGCTGGCAGGTGCAACCGGTCAGTGCATCGGAAGCTGAGCTGGGGGGTTACAAGGAGCTGATCCTGGCGATCCGCGGCGATGCCGTCTTCAGCCAGCTCAAATACGAAGCCGGGGTGCACCGGGTGCAACGGGTGCCGGCCACGGAGTCCCAAGGGCGGGTGCACACCTCCACGGCCACGGTGGCTGTGATGCCCGAGGCCGATCCTGTGGATGTGCAGCTCGACCCCAAGGAGCTTGAGATCAGCACCGCCCGCTCCGGAGGATCCGGCGGCCAGAACGTGAACAAGGTGGAGACCGCCGTCGATCTGCTGCACAAACCGACCGGGATCCGGGTGTTCTGCACCCAGGAGCGCTCCCAGCTGCAGAACCGCGAACGGGCCCTGGAGATCCTCCGGGCCAAGCTGCTGGCGCGGGAGCAGGAACAGGCCGCAGCAGCAGAGAGCTCAGCCCGTCGCGCCCAGGTGGGCAGTGGCGATCGCAGCGAAAAAATCCGCACCTACAACTACAAGGACAACCGCACCACCGATCACCGGCTGGGCCGCAACTTCCCCCTCGAGCCCGTGCTCAACGGCCAGCTCAGTGATCTGATTGAAGCCTGCACCCATGCCGAGCAGCAACGCCAGCTGGAAGAGCTGGCAGCCGTACAGGAATGATCAGGTTGCTAAGCGCCGATGACGTACTTGCGCCACTCTGAGCGGCGGCCGCTGCGGATCTGACGCGTGGCTTCAAAATAGAGGGTGCTCACCGGACGCCGGGGCACGCTGCGCATAGGCATGTCGGCCTCTTTCGGGGTGCGGTTGCCCTTGCGGACATTGCAGCGGATGCACGCGGTGGTCACGTTCTCCCAGGTGTCCTGACCACCGCGGCTGCGGGGAATCACATGGTCAATGGAGAGCTGATCACCGCGATAGCCGCAGTACTGGCACGTGTGGTTGTCACGCTGAAACACATTGCGGCGCGTCAGGGGCAATTCCTTGAATGGAATCCTGACGAACTGCCTCAGACGAATGACCGTTGGAGAGAGGAAGTCGCTGCGCAGTTCACGCTCCTCGTGCTCAAGACCCTCAGCCTTTCCCTTCAGAACCATCACCGCGGCGCGACGCCAACTGGTGATATTCAGCGGCTCGTAGGACGCATTGAGAACGAGAACGTGACCCATGCAGGCACCTCGTATTGGCGTCATGCTAACGATCAGGAGAACCCACCCAATGTCGCCACCGATGCACACTGGGCTGCGGAGCCTGACCTCAACCGAGGATCCACCGGTGGTTCAGCCTCAGCAACGGGCCTGGCTGGAGATAGACCGGGATGCCATCAGCCACAACACAGCGCAGATCCTGCGCTCGCTGAAACCAGGCTGTGACCTGATGGCGGTGGTCAAGGCCGATGGCTATGGCCATGGCGCCGTGACCGTGGCGGAGGCCGCTCGCGCTGGGGGCGCCACCAGCTTTGGCGTCGCCACCCTGGCTGAAGGCATTGAACTGCGCCAAGCCGGCATCGCAGCTCCAATCCTGGTGCTTGGCAACCTGCAGCAGAGTGAGGAATTCCGCTGCTGTCAGCACTGGGATTTGAACCCCACCATCAGCAGCCTGCGCCAGGGGCTGATTGCCAGCAATGTGGCGGTAGCCGGGGGCAAGCCCATGGGAGGGCATCTCAAGCTCGACACCGGCATGGCGCGACTGGGCATCGACTGGCAGGAGGGTGCCGGACTGCTGGAGGAGCTCAGCAAGCTCGACGGCCTGCAACTGCTGGGGACCTATTCCCACCTGGCTGATGCGGACAACCCAGACGGCAGGCTCACGGCAGAACAGCAGCAACGCTTTGAGGCGGTACTGCGCCGCTGCCGGGAACTGGAGTTACGGCCCGGAATCCGTCACTTGGCCAATTCAGCCGCCACCATGGCTGATCCGTCACTGCACTACGACATGGTTCGGGTTGGCCTAGCCCTTTACGGCCATGCACCCGCCCGGCACCTCAACCACGCTGTTGAGCTCAAGCCAGCCATGGCCGTGAAAGCAAGGGTCACCTTGCTGCGGGATGTTCCTGCAGGTGTGGGCATTAGCTACGGCCACCAGCACATCACACAAAGGCCCAGCCGGCTTGCCGTGCTGGCCATCGGCTACGCCGATGGCGTGTCGCGGCGTCTATCCGGTCAGATGCATGTGTTGGCCCAAGGCCAGCCGCTGCCCCAGGTCGGGGCCATCACCATGGACCAACTGGTGGTGGATGCAACCGATCTGCCTGAGCTGGCGATTGGCGATGCGGTCACGCTGCTGGGCCGTTGCGGGGAAGCGGAAATCACTCCCTCAAGCTGGAGTGAACCCTGCGGCACGATCCCCTGGGAGGTGCTCTGCAGCTTTAAACACCGGTTGCCCAGGCTGCCCGCCTGCACCCAGCACTGATAGTCTGAGTCCACCGCTGGAGAGGTGGCTGAGCGGTTGAAAGCGGCTCCCTGCTAAGGAGTTACAG
>CAJWYF010000045.1 GCA_913049535.1 uncultured Synechococcus sp. | reverse complement strand
CCGCAGATGAACAGGATCTGGCTGGTGTCGATCTGGATGCAGTCCTGGTAGGGGTGCTTGCGGCCCCCCTGGGGCGGAACGTTGGCGACCGTTCCCTCCAGCATCTTCAGCAGGGCCTGCTGCACCCCTTCGCCGGACACATCCCGGGTGATTGAGGGGTTTTCGCTCTTGCGGGCGATCTTGTCGATTTCATCGATGTAGATGATGCCCCGCTGGGCCTGCTCCACATCCAGGTCCGCCTTCTGCAGCAAGCGCAGCAGGATGTTCTCGACGTCCTCGCCGACATAGCCGGCTTCGGTCAAGGTGGTGGCATCAGCCACCGCGAAGGGCACCTCCAGCATTTCGGCCAGGGTCTGGGCCAGCAGGGTCTTGCCGCAGCCGGTGGGACCGATCAGCAGGATGTTGGATTTGTGCAGGCGGGTTGAGCTTTCATCGCTCTCACCGCTGCCGTCGCCTTGCCAGGCCAGACGCTTGTAGTGGTTGTAAACCGCGACGGACAGCACCTTCTTGGCATCGTCCTGACCCACCACCTGGCTGTCGAGGAAGCTCTTGATCTCCTGTGGCTTGGGGATCGTGGCAAGCGTTGGAGCCGGCTTGGAGGGTTTGCGGACCGGAGCTGATTTGCGGCTGGGCTCGGTGGCGTTCTGGCGGGAGCCCCCTTGGCCATCGACAAGCTCTTCATCAAGGATCTCGTTGCAGAGATCAATGCATTCATCGCAGATGTAAACACCAGGGCCAGCAATCAGCTTGCGCACCTGTTCCTGGGACTTACCGCAGAAGGAGCACTTCAGGTGGGCATCAAATTTGGCCATCGCCTGTCGCTGGGTCCCTTGGTCACAGGATCGGGCCGAATGGGCCCGGCGTCACCCCCCTTGCAGGAGAGCTCCCGAATTGTCAGTCGCGTACGACACGATCAATCAGGCCGTAGGCCACTGCGTCATCCGGTGAAAGAAAGTAGTCCCTGTCTGTGTCCTCAGCGACTTTGGAGAGATCCTGGCCGGTGTGAGAGGCAAGAAGGCCGTTCAGTGTTTCTTTGAGATACAGAATTTCTTTCGCCTGAATTTCGATATCAACGGCCTGACCCTGCGCCCCGCCCAGGGGCTGGTGGATCATGATTCGCGCATTCGGCAGCGCCAGGCGCTTGCCTTTGGTGCCTCCAGAGAGGAGGAATGCACCCATGCTTGCCGCCAGTCCGTAGCAGATGGTGACCACATCTGGGGCCACCTGCTGCATGGTGTCGTAGATGGCCAAACCGGCGGTGACCGAACCCCCTGGTGAATTCACATAGATCTGGATGTCCTTCTCAGGATCTTCCGCTTCGAGGAAGAGCAGCTGGGCGACGATTGCATCGGCGACGGCGTCATCCACACCGGTGCCCAGAAAGATGATCCGCTCGCGCAACAGGCGCGAGTAGATGTCAAACGCCCGCTCACCGCGGCCGGACTGCTCCACCACCGTCGGCACGGTGGTGTTCTGCCAGTGGCTGTGGATCGGATGGTGGCTGACTGCTTCGATCACGGGCCGCGGTTGTGGTGGGGTCAATCTATGGGGCTTGCTCAGTCTGCTGGGGTTTCGCTTGCTGCCTTGCCATCTGCATCTTTGGCCTTGGTTTTGGGCTTGGCCTTGGTTTTGGCTTTGGCCTTCGGCTTCTCCTCGTCGCTGGCGGCCGGCTCCTCCTCGGGTTTGGCTTCCACCAGGATCACGCTGGCGTTCTGCTCGAGCCATTCCAACAGCGTGTCGCGCAGCAGGTCCTCAGCCACGGCGGCCCGCAAACGCGCCGGATCGATGCGGTTGGTGTCGCTGAATCCCTCGCTGACCTCTTTGACCTTGGCATCGATCTCAGCGTCGCTGACCGAGATGTCCTCGGCCTGGGCCAAGGCCTTGAGGGCCAGGCTGCGCTGGAGTCGTTCGGTGGCCTCACCCCGTGAGGCTTCGGCGAGGTTCTTCACGGTCTCGGGGGTGAACAGCTTTTTGACATCCATCCCCTGCTGAGCCATCTGGGCGGCCGTCTCCTGCAGCAGCGTGTTGATCTCCTCTTTGATCAGGCTTTCGGGCAGTTCCACCTCCAGCTGCTCCACCAAGGCAGCCAGCAGCGCTTCCTGGCGGCTTTGCTGCTGACGTTTTTCGGTGTCCTGCTTCAGGCGCTTTTCCAGGTCCTCCCTCAGTTCAGCCAGGCTCTGCTTGTCACTGGCCTGCTGGGCAAAAGCGTCATCGAGCGCAGGCAGCTCCCGCGTCTTCAAGTCATCCAGGGTGATGTCAAAGCGCGCCGTGCGGCCGCGGCATTCCTCCTGGGGGTAGCCCTCGGGGAACTGGCAGTCCACGGATTTGCTCTCCCCGGTTGTCATCCCGGCAATCCCTTCCACAAAGCCGGGGATCATCCGCCCCTCCTCCAGTTCCACCTCCAGACCATTGGCGCTGCCGCCAGCAATGGCCTCATCGGTGTCGGTGAACACGCCGCTGAAGCTCACCACAGCCACATCGCCCATGGCCGCGGCGCGATCACTGACTGGCACCAGGGCAGCCAGCTGACGCCTGGACTGCTCGATCAGCTCATCGATGCGATTGGCGTCATAGTCAACCCGGACAGCCTCGGCTTTCAGCCCTTTGATGCTCTTCAGCGTCGGCGTGGGCGCCACGTCCATCTCAAGCGAGAGCTTGAGTTCCTTGGATGGGTCGAATTGCTGCAGCAGGACTTCAAAGCCGCCGCTCACCTCGGGTTGCCCCAGCACCTCCAGCTTTTCCTGTGCCACGGCATCGCGCAGCACGGCATCCACCAGCTCCTCCAGGGCGGAGGCTTTGATGCGCACGACCCCGATCTGTTGGATCAGCACCTGTTTGGGGACATGTCCGGCGCGAAAGCCCGGCAAGCGCACCGAGCGGCCCAGCTTGCTGATCGCGGCGTCGTAGGAGGCCTTGCAGCGTTCAGCCGGCACCCCCACCTCCAGGGCCAAGCGGCTGCCGGGACGCGTGGAGGTTTTGACCTTGAGGCTGCTGCTCATCGATGTCGCGCTGAATACCAAGCCCTCAATCCTAGAAACCTGCCTGAACCGTGCATCACCTGGCTGCGGCGACGTATTGTTTGCCAGGAAGAGGAAAGTTCAGCTCCAGGACACCATCAGGAGCATGGCGTTCCGTCCATTGCTTGGTAGCCGCTACGTCACAGTTGAATCCCGTTACTGCGGCAGCGCCGCCCACCGTTGCCATCCTCGGTGCCACCGGTGCGGTCGGTCAGGAACTCCTTGAGCTTCTGGCCGAGCGGAGCTTTCCCCTCAAGGAGCTGCGGCTGTTGGCTTCGCCGCGCTCAGCAGGGCAGACGGTCAGCTTCAAGGGCGAGGCCCTCACCGTTCAACCCGTCAGCGCTGAGACCCTTGCCGGTGTTGATCTGGTGCTGGCTTCTGCCGGTGGCTCAGTCTCCCGTCAGTGGGCGCCGCTGGCCGTTGAGCAGGGTGCGGTGGTGATCGATAACTCCAGTGCCTTCCGCATGGATCCGCAGGTGCCCTTGGTGGTTCCTGAGGTGAACCCGGAGGCCGCCAAGGCCCACCAGGGGATCATTGCCAACCCCAACTGCACGACGATCCTGCTCACCCTGGCCCTGGCCCCCCTGGCAGCCCTGCGCCCGCTGCGCCGGGTTGTGGTGAGCACTTACCAATCCGCCAGCGGCGCTGGGGCACGGGCGATGGAAGAGCTGCGTCAGCTCAGTCGCACGGTCCTCGATGGCGGCTCACCCGTCAGCGAGGTGTTGCCCCACTCCCTGGCGTTCAATCTGTTTCTGCACAACTCCCCACTGGCTGAGAGCGGTTACTGCGAAGAGGAGCTGAAGATGCTCAACGAAACCCGCAAGATCATGGAGCTGCCCGAGCTGCGGCTGTCAGCCACCTGTGTGCGTGTGCCGGTGCTGCGGGCTCACTCAGAAGCCGTCAACATTGAATTTGAGGCCCCGCTCAAGGTTGAGGAAGCCCGCACCGCCCTCGCTGCCGCTCCAGGGGTCGAGTTGATCGAGGACTTCACAGACAACCGCTTCCCCATGCCCACCGATGTCACCGGCCGGGATCCTGTCGCTGTCGGACGCATTCGCCAGGATCTCAGTGATCCCAATGCGCTGGAACTCTGGCTCTGTGGTGATCAGATCCGTAAAGGAGCTGCCCTCAATGCCGTGCAGATTGCTGAGTTGCTGATGGAGGCCAAGTGATGACCCAACTCAGCCCTGCTCCGTTCGGACGGGTCGTCACCGCCATGGTGACCCCCTTCGCTGCTGATGGCTCGGTTGACCTACCGCTGACCTCACGTCTGGCCAAGCACCTGGTAGCCCAAGGTTCGGATGCGTTGGTGGTCTGCGGCACCACCGGTGAATCTCCCACCCTGAGCTGGGCTGAACAGAACGCGGTGCTCCAGACCGTGCTCGAAGCGGTCGGGGATCAAATTCCGGTCCTGGCGGGGACCGGCAGCAATTGCACCGCTGAAGCCGTGGAGGCCACCGCCAAGGCTGCGGAGCTCGGCGCCCACGGCGCTCTGGTGGTGGTGCCTTACTACAACAAACCTTCGCAGCAGGGGTTGGAGGCGCATTTCCGCGCTATCGCCACAGCTGCACCGGAGCTGCCGCTGATGCTTTACAACATCCCAGGCAGGACCGGGATCAGCATGGATCCCTCCACCACGGCGCGTTTGATGGATTGCGCCAATATCACTTCCTATAAAGCGGCCAGCGGCACGACCGAAGAGGTCAGCGCCCTGCGGTTGACCTGCGGGCCACGCCTGGCCATCTACAGCGGCGATGATGGGCTGACGCTTCCCATGCTGGCCGTTGGCGCTGTTGGTGTGGTGAGTGTGACCAGTCACGTTGCCGGTCTTCAGCTCAGCCGCATGATTGAGCACTACCTCGAGGGCCGCCCTGCCGACGCGCTGGCCCTGCATGAAGCCTTGCTGCCCCTGATGGAGGGTCTGTTCTGCACCAGCAATCCCACCCCGGTCAAAGCAGCCCTTGAGCTTGAGGGTTTTCCCGTCGGCCCCCCCCGTTCACCCCTGATGCCTGCCGATCGCTCACTTCGCGAATCCCTTGCTGTTCTGCTCGCCGCCCTGCGTCCCACTTGAGCCCAGGCGTTGGTTGGTTGAGCTCAAGCGCTCATCCCCATTTGTTTCGTTCCAGAGATTGCTTCCTACATGACTTCCAACGGTTCCAAGACCCAACAACCCACCCTCAAGGTCATTCCCCTGGGTGGACTGCATGAGATCGGCAAGAACACCTGCGTTTTTGAATTTGGTGATGATCTGATCCTGGTGGATGCCGGTCTGGCCTTCCCCAGCGATGGCATGCATGGCGTCAACGTGGTCATGCCGGACACCAGCTTTCTGCGGGAAAACCAGCGGCGGATCCGCGGCATGATCGTCACCCACGGCCATGAAGATCACATCGGCGGGATCTCCCACCACCTGAAGCACTTCAATATTCCGATCATTTACGGCCCCCGTTTGGCGCTCTCTTTGCTGGAGGGAAAGATGGCCGAGGCCGGTGTGGCGGATCGCACCACACTGCAGACCGTTTCACCCCGTGAGGTGGTGAAGCTTGGCCAGCACTTCCGCATCGAGTTCATCCGTAACACCCACTCGATGGCCGACAGCTATTCGCTGGCGATCACCACCCCTGTGGGCACCGTGATCTTCACCGGGGACTTCAAGTTCGATCACACGCCGGTGGATGGCGAGCATTTCGACATGGCACGCCTGGCCCATCACGGCGAGCAGGGTGTCCTGTGCCTGTTCAGCGATTCCACCAACTCTGAGGTGCCGGGTCTGTGCCCGCCTGAGCGCTCGGTGTTCCCCTGCCTCGATCGCCGCATTGCAGAAGCGGAAGGTCGCGTCATCGTCACCACCTTTGCCAGTTCGATTCATCGTGTGGCGATGGTGCTGGAGCTGGCCCTCAAGAACGGCCGCAAGGTCAGCCTGCTGGGCCGCTCCATGCTCAATGTCATCGCCAAAGCCCGTGAACTGGGCTACATGCGCTGCCCCGATGATTTGTTTGTCCCGATCAAGCAGATCCGTGATGTGCCTGATCGCGAGACCCTGCTGTTGATGACCGGCAGCCAGGGCGAGCCGCTGGCGGCCCTCAGCCGCATCTCCCGCGGTGAGCACCCCCAGGTGCAGGTCAAGAGCACTGACACGATTATCTTTTCGGCCAGCCCTATCCCCGGCAACACGATCTCGGTGGTCAACACCATCGACCGGCTGATGATGCTTGGCGCCAAGGTGGTCTACGGCAAAGGCGAAGGCATTCACGTCTCAGGCCATGGCTTCCAGGAAGACCAGAAAATGATGCTGGCGCTCACCCGCCCGAAGTTCTTTGTGCCCGTGCACGGCGAGCACCGCATGCTGGTGCAGCACGCCCGCACTGCCCATTCCATGGGGGTGCCTGAGAACAACACCCTGATCATCGATAACGGTGATGTGGTGGAACTCACCGCTGATTCGATCCGCAAAGGGGATCCGGTCAAGGCCGGTATTGAGTTGCTGGATAACTCCCGCACCGGGATTGTTGATGCCCGCGTGCTCAAAGAGCGCCAGCAGCTGGCTGAAGATGGTGTGATCACCCTGCTGGCCGCCGTCAGCACCGATGGCCGCATGGTGGCTCCGCCCCGGGTCAATCTGCGCGGTGTGGTCACCACCGCCGAGCCCCGCAAGATGTCGATGTGGGCTGAGCGTGAAATCAACTGGGTGCTGGAGAACCGTTGGAAGCAGCTCTCCCGTGACACCGGCGGCAAGGCGCCCGATGTGGACTGGGTCGGCGTGCAGCGTGAGATCGAAGTGGGCTTGCAGCGCCGCCTGCGCCGTGAACTGCAGGTGGAGCCCCTGATCATCTGTCTGGTGCAGCCCGCTCCTGCTGGGACGCCGGCTTACAAGTCCAAAGCCATGGATGAAAAGGACGACCGTCCGGCACCCCGTAACCAGCGGGGTGGGCGTGATGGCGGCCGCGGCGGCCGTGATCGCGGCGGCAATGAGGGTGAGCGTGGCGGCAATGACAACCGTCAGCGCCGGCGCCGCTCCACCGCTGTGGCTGGTTAACCCCCGCTGCTGAGATCCACCAGCAACCAACCCTCACTTAAGGGTCGAGTCTCCGCAGGATGCTCTGCTGCTGCTGAACCGGTCTGTGGGTTGCTCTCTGCTGCTGGCTGGGGTTGAAGGGCCAGGTCAGCCTCAGGATCAAGCCATTCCGGTTCTGGCGTTAGCTCGCCCGTCTCACCCTCAGGCTCGTGGATGTTGATGCCGCATTGGGTCAGGCCTTCTTCTGCCAGCTGGCGGTAGGGGCCATCGGGGCAGAGGGCCAGAACTTGCTGATAGCTCACGATCGCAGCGGTTTCATCCTGGAAGCCAAAGACATGCACGTAGCCCTGCAGCAGCAGCGCTCGTAGGTCATTGGGGTGCTCAGCGAGCACCGCACGGATCAGCGCGCGTGCTCCAACGAAATCGCGTTGCTGGTAAGCGGCCTCGGCGGCTTCATAGGTGGCTGCTGGTTCTGCCGGGGGCGCCTCTGGGCTGGCTGTGTCCTCGTTGGACTTCTCGTCTGGGCCGGTGGCCTCAACCTCTGCCTCTGGCTGGGATTCATTGGTGGTCTGCTGGTGCTCCTGCAGCCCTTGAGCGGGCTGGCTGGCCTGAGCTGATGGCGTTGCTTCTGGTTGGCGCTGCTTCAGCCATGGCGTGGCTGGAGCCGGTTCGCTGCTGATGGTTGGGCGGCTCTGAGGCTGTTGATCGGCTTGTTGCGGAGCAGCGCGCAGAGCAACAGGGCAGTTGTTGAGCCCTTCTGCTGCCAAGTCCCGATAGGTGCCCTCGCTGCAGAGCTCCAGCACGCGCCGGTAGCTGGCTGCTGCTGCTTCTGGATCCTGAAAGCCGAAAAAGGCGATGTAGCCCTGCAGGAGCAGGCCGCGGAGATCCTGCGGCTCGCGGTTGAGGTGTTCAGCCACCAGCGCGCGCGCCTCAGCGAAGCGATGCTCGGCGTAGGCCTGTTCGGCGGCCTCGTAGCTCATGGGGTGCCCTGCAGCCGGATCCACTCTCGATTCCAGCTCAGTTGGCTCCCAGCGGCCAGATCCCACTGCCCAGGCCCGGCGCTGAGGGGAAGTTGCTCGATCAGCCGCCCCAGGGATGCCGCCGGCAGGGGGTCTTGGTTGTGCTGTTGCAGCCAGGCCTGCACCACACCGGCTTGGTTGGCTGGGTGCAGCGCCAGCAGCTGCTGGCGGTTCAGTTGACGGGGATCGTCGGCTGCGATCAGCTGTTCCAGCGCCAAGCGCAGGAGCTCGTCGTGGTTCTCGCTTTCTTGGGCCAGAGACTCGCTGAGCTGCGCCAGCCGGCGCGTCGCCCCGGGATGCAAGGACTCCAGCACGGGCAGCACCCCATGGCGCACGCGGTTGCGGCTGAAGCCCATGTCGTTGTTGCTGGGATCAGGCCAAACCGGCAGCTTCAGCTCATTGCAGATGCGGCCGGTGTCGGTGCGGCTGAATCCCAGCAGCGGGCGCACCACCTCAATGCCTGCGGCCAGGGGCCGCCGTGGCCGCAGGCTGGCGAGGCCGCGGCGATGGCTGCCGCGTGCCGCCTGCAGGATCAAGGTCTCGGCTTTATCGCTTGCCGTGTGCGCTGTCAGCACATGGGCGATGCCCCGCTCAATCGCCAGTTGTGTGAGGCACCCGTAGCGCCACTGCCGCGCTGCTGCTTCCCCGCCCCTGGGCTCTTTCCAGGTTTCGATCTCGATGGCAAGGCCCTGGCCGGTGGCCCAACCTCCTAGCGCCTGTGCCTGCTCGGTTGATGCATCCCTGAGCCGATGATCGCCGTGCCAGAGCAGCAGCCTCCAGTGGTGCAGTCGCTGCAGGTCCAGTAGCAGGGCGGCCATGGCCATCGAGTCCTGACCGCCGGAGACCGCCAGCAGCAGCGGTGCTCCCTTCGGGAGGAGTGATGGCTGTTGCAGCAGCCGTTGATGCAGCTGCAGATGGTCTGCGCTCCAGCGGGCTGCCAAGGGATGCCGCCTGCGGCTCTTTCTATTGAGACACGTCCGGGTGGGAGGATGGGTCTCATTCACTGCCCACGACAGGTATGTCCACCGCTGCCAGCCTGCCCACCTCTTTGCAGCGCGCCATCGAGCAGCGCTCCTTGCTCAAGGTGATCGCCGGTCTGGCGAATTTTGATCAGGTGTCGGTGGCTCGTGTGGCCCGCGCAGCTGCAGCCGGTGGGGCGGATCTGATCGATGTGGCCTGTGACGCTGATCTGGTTGAGCTGGCCGCGGCGGAGTCCGGCTTGCCCATCTGCGTCTCTTCTGTTGAGCCTGAGCTGTTCCCTGCGGCCGTGGCCGCAGGTGCCGCCATGGTGGAAATCGGTAATTACGACAGCTTCTATCCCCAGGGCCGCGTCTTTGATGCCGAAGAAGTGCTCGAGCTCACCCGCCGCACCCGCGCCCTGCTGCCGGCTGTTGCCCTGTCAGTGACCGTGCCCCACACCCTTTCCCTGGACCGTCAGGAGCAGTTGGCCATCGACCTGGTCGCAGCCGGCGCTGATCTGATCCAAACCGAAGGCGGCACCAGTGCTCACCCCCTCAGCCCTGGCGTTCAGGGCCTGATCGAAAAGGCTTCTCCCACCCTGGCGGCGGCCCATGTGATCAGCCGTTGCGTCGACGTTCCAGTGCTTTGCGCCTCCGGTCTTTCGGCTGTGACGCTGCCCCTGGCCCAGGCTGCTGGCGCTGCGGGGGTCGGTGTGGGCTCGGCCATCAATCGCCTCAGCGATGAGTTGGCCATGGTGGCGGTGGTGCGTGGCCTGCGCGAGGCTCTCGGCAGCGCCGTTTCCGCTCGCGTTTGAACCGTTCAGCTGACTGGTTTCATCAAGCAGAAGCGGACTGGCGCTTGGCTGAATTAAGCGCCGCTTCTGACCACCATGAATGGGCCTGCTTTGCCTCTCATCAGGCTGTCGAGAAGGCGCTCAAGGCCTTGCATCTGCAGCAGGGGCAGCAGGTGTGGGGCCATGGTCTTGGCCGATCGTTTCAGGATCTGCCGGATGGGGCGCGCTTGGCGTTGAATCAGGCGATTCCTGATCTGGTGGACCGCCTGCGGGTGCTGGATGCGCTCTACATCCCGACCCGGTACCCAGATAGTCTTCCGGAAGGAGCACCCACCGATCATTTCGGTTGCCTCCAAAGTCGGGATGCCCTTGCCCATGCCCGTGCGCTCATTGACGCAATCGGTTCTGCGCTGGCCTGATCCAGAGCAGCTGCTTGATGCGGTGCGTCAGTGGGCTCAACAGCAAGCGCAAGGCTGCCCATCACTGCAGCAGGTCGGTGTTTTCGGCAGCTATGGCCGCGGCGAGGCAACGGTGGGCAGTGACCTGGATCTCTTGATCGTGGATCGAGCAGCCACAGGGCTCCAGTGGCAGCGCCTGCAGCGCTGGCCCCTGGAGCAGCTCCCATTGAGCTGTGATGCGCTGGTGCTCACGCCCGAGGAGCTTGAAAGGCTGCTGGGCAGCGATCAGCGCATGGCCACTGCATTGCAGAGCGATTTGCGTTGGCTATGGACCCGCTCGGCCAATCGGCTCCAATAAACTGACGCACCGTCAGATGGCGCCGTGCATGCCTGACTACCTGCTTTCGGCGCCGTACTCCCCCAGCGGCGATCAGCCCACAGCGATTGACACCTTGGTCAAAGGCGTTGAGAGCGGTCAGCGCTATCAGACCTTGCTCGGGGCCACGGGCACAGGCAAGACCTTTTCCATCGCCAACGTGATCCAGCGCACGGGGCGTTCGGCCCTGGTGCTTGCCCACAACAAGACCCTGGCAGCCCAGCTTTGCAATGAGCTGCGTCAGTTTTTTCCGCACAACGCGGTCGAATATTTCATCTCCTATTACGACTACTACCAGCCGGAGGCCTATGTCCCGGTGTCAGACACTTACATCGCCAAGACCGCCTCGATCAACGAAGAGATCGACATG
>CAJWYF010000044.1 GCA_913049535.1 uncultured Synechococcus sp. | reverse complement strand
AAACGAAACGGTCGCGCTTCAGCCAGTCATCGAGGACGTCGAACCATCCCCGGCCTGCCGGCGCCCGCCCTACAGCAATCGTCATCGATGTTGTGCGGAGAAAACCCCGCTGTGAGGTCGGTTACCGGGCGATGGTAACAATGATTCCCAGGCTCCTGTGGGAAATCCTCATGGCCTGAAACGCTTTGTGCCCAAAGGGATCTGCCGCAATTTCACAACCTCTTAGGTATTTGTTCGTCGTGGTCTGCGGATCGTCCGGCAGGATGCCTCTGATCCATTGCGCTCCCCATGGACGCTCCCATTGATCAGCCTGTGCTCGGCTCGCGTCGCGTTTCCAATCTGGTGATTGCCAGCCTGGTCTCGATTGGCGGCGTGGGGTTTCTGCTGACCAGTGCTTCCAGCTACCTGGGCACTGACCTGTTGCCTGTTGGCCACCCGGCCGAACTGCTTTGGGTGCCCCAGGGCCTGGTGATGGGGGCCTACGGCCTTGGGGCCATCCTGCTCTCCAGCTATCTCTGGGCCGTCATTGCCATTGATGTCGGCTCAGGGCGCAACCGCTTTGATCGCTCCTCTGACACCATCACGATCGAGCGCCGTGGTTTCCGTCAGCGCATCCTGTTCACCATGCCCTGCAGTGATGTTCAGGCCGTGAAGGTGGAGGTGCGCGATGGCCTCAATCCACGCCGGCGCCTCTCCTTGCGGATCAAAGGACGCCGTGATCTGCCCCTGACCCGTGTGGGAGAGCCCATGGCCCTGGCGGAACTGGAGCAGAGCGGTGCTGAACTGGCCCGCTATCTCGATGTTCCACTCGAAGGGGTTTAGGCGATGACAAGGCGTTTCACGAGCGTTCTGCTCCCTCTGCTGGTGGCCCTGACGCTGACCCTGCAGGCCTGCAGCAGCGCGCCAACGGCCACCGCGATGGGTTGCAGCAGCAGCAGTGTTGCCTGCCTCAACGGCAGCGCCCAGGTGGCCCTCACCACCGAACGGGGCAAGGTAGTGATTGAACTCAACGGTCAAAACGCTCCGTTGAGTGCCGGCAACTTCCTTGATCTCACCCAGCGCGGTGTCTACGACAACACCGTCTTTCATCGTGTGGTCCGTGAGCCCAGCCCCTTCGTGGTGCAGGGCGGGGATCCGCGCAGCAGCGACCCCCAGGTGCCCCCCGCTCAATACGGCTCGGGCAACTTCATCGACCCCGACAGCAATGCGCCCCGCTTTATCCCCTTGGAGGTGAAGCTCAAAGCCGATGCCGAGCCCAGCTATGGGGCGCCGATCAGCAGTCCTCGCCTGAGCGAGAAGCTGGCCTTGCCCCACAGCCGGGGTGCTGTCGCCATGGCCAGGGCTCAAGACCCCAACTCCGCCAGCGCCCAGTTCTATATCGCTCTCAGTGATCTGCCCGAACTGGATGGTCGCTATGCCGTCTTCGGTCGGGTCATCGAGGGCATGGATGTCGTTGACCAGATCCGTCAGGGCGACAAGCTCACCAAGGCGGTCGTGCTGCAGCCGTGATCAGGCCGGCACGTAGGTCTCGGAGCGGCGCAGTTTGAGGGTCTCGGTGTTGACCCCGGAAGCGCGCTGCAGGGCAACCTTGCCGGTGCGAGCGATCTCGAGGATGCCAAAGGGTTTGAGCAGCTGCTCAAGGGCGACCAGTTTGCCGGGATCGCCCACCACTTCCAGGATCAGGGCGGCATCGCCCACATCCACCACCTTGGCGCGGAACACCTGCACCAGATCGAAGATCTCACCGCGGCTGGATGCATCGGCCTTGACCTTGACCAGCATCAGCTCACGCTCCACCGAGGCCTGCGCGCTGAGGTCCATGACTTCGAGCACATTGACCAGCTTCTGAAGCTGCTTGCTCATCTGCTCGAGGGCGCCGTCATCGCCGGCGACCACCATCGTCAGCCGCGACACCCCGGCCTGTTCGGTAGGGCCCACCGCCAGGCTCTCGATGTTGAAACCGCGCCGGGCGAAGAGCCCAGAGATCCGGCTCAGGGCGCCGGACTCGTCTTCAACCAACACCGACAGGGTGTGCTTCATCACAACGCACAGGGACCTGCCAAACCTAAGCGTCAGCGGTGTGCTGACCCAGCCACAGCAGCAGGGTGCTGTTGAACTGCTCCGGCACCTCATCGTGGGGGCAGTGCCCCAGCCCCTCCAGCCACTGCAGCTCGCAGCGGGCCGCTGGCGCCAGGCCTTGCACGCGGGCGGCCAGCTGGGGTGGCACCAGCCGGTCCTGCCTGCCCCAGAGCAGCAGCAGCGGACACCGCAACCGCGGCAGCAGCTGCGGAGCCGTCGCGCCGGCTGGCCGCAAGGCCATCCCCCGCACCATGGCCGCCAGGGCATGGGGAGCCCCTGAGCGTCGTGCCGGCCAGCGGATCAGCTGAATAAGCTCGCGATCGATGCGCTCCTGGCAGGCGTAAGCGCTTTGCAGCCCCAGGCGGATCAAGGGGCGCTGGCGCAGCAGGGCGATGAGCAAGCCCAGAGGCAGAAGCCGGCTGACCACCAGCACCAGGCGCCGTTGCCAGGTGCGCCGCCACCGCGCACGCCGCCGCGGCAGTGGCTGCAGCAGGGTTGGGTCCGGTAGCGGGGCAGCCACCACGGCCAGAACCCATTCGGGGGCAAACACGGCGGTGGTGAGGGCCACCAAGCCGCCGATGGAATTGCCTACCAGCACTGCCGGCCGCCCGATGACGGTGCTTAGGAAATGCTGCAGCTGCCTGCTCCAGAGGCGATTGTCCAGGCTGTTCTGGGTCTGGTCGCTGGCGCCAAAGCCCAACAGATCCATGGCGTAGACGCAGTACCCCGCAGCGGCCAATACCGGGGCATTGCCGCGCCAGTGGCCGCTGCTGGCACCAAAGCCATGCAGCAGCACGACAGGGGTGCCGTCCTCGGGGCCCAGCTGGCGCCAGTGGCAGCGGTAGGTCTCAAACTGAAACCAGCTCTGGTGGCCCCAGTCACACCCAGCCATCGGTGATGCCAACCGAACCCACTCACTATTGCGAAGGTCAGGCCCAGTTGGTGCTGGGGTCAGGGTTCTTTCGGCCCGAGTCACGTCCCTCCCGTGATCTCGGCGTGTTGCTGCTGCGTTGGCTCACGGCCCAGCGGGACGAGCAGGGCGGAGCGGCTGTGCTCGATGGCATGGCCGGCTGCGGCATCCGCGCCCTGCGTTATGGACGCGAGGGCGGTGCCGATGAGGTCTGGGCCAATGACGCCGACCCGCAACGGCTGCCGTTGCTGGAGGCGAACCTGGCACCGTTGGGCCTGCGCTCTGGCGCCTTGCACTGCAGCGCGAGCACGATCGAAAAGCTGCTGGCGAGCTGTGTGCTGCAGGAGCGCCGCTTTGACCTGGTGGACCTCGATGGGTTCGGTGCACCGATCCCTTTTCTGCCTCTGGCCGTTGAGGCGGTGCGTTTCGGCGGCATCCTTTATCTGGCCAGCAGCGATGGGCGCTCCTTCACGGGGCACGACCGCACGGCTGCCCTGCGCCGGCTCGGGGCAGCAGCCCGCGCCCAGCCCTGCAGCTGGGAGCTGGCCTTGCGTCTGCAGCTGGGTCTGATCGCCCGGGTGGCCTGGGGCATGGGACGGGGGATCCGTCCGTTGCTGAGCTTCAGTGAAGGGCGCACGTTTCGCTGTGCCGTGCAGGTGCTGCGCCATCCCGCTGCAGCGGAGGAGCGCCTGCTGGGTCTGCAGGCCTATTGCCATCGATGCGGCAGTCATCGCGGCACCTCCATGCTGCAGTTGAAGGATCTGGAGCGCTGCGGTTGCGGAGCGCAGACGGTGCTCAGCGGACCGCTCTGGCGGGGGCCGCTGCAGGAGGTTGATGTGTTGGGGCAGCTGCAGGTGATCGCAGCGGGCATCGATCCGACCAGCACGACGCGCCCTTCGCTGAAGCTGTTGCAACGGCTTGCCGCCGATGATGGTTTGCCCCCCGAGGCCAGTGCTGTCGCGGATCTGGCCCGTCAGCTGGGCGGCGGACCGCCCCCATTGGCGCTGCTGCTGCAGCAGCTGCGGCTGCGGGGGTGGCGCGCTCAGGCCAGTGGCATCGCGCCGGCTCAGTTTCGCAGTGATGCGCCCTGGGACGAGGTGGTGCGAGAAGGGGCAAAAGCTCGATAAGCTGCCCCACACCTTTGTTCGCTCCTCCATGGCATCGGAGATCTTCGGCACAGCTGCTCTGTTCTGGGTCCTGATTCCCCTGGGGCTGCTCGGTGGTGCGCTGCTGCTGAAACTGCAGGGCGATTGATTTCCACTGCTGCCGCTCCCCACTCCCTAAGCTCGCCCATCTCTGATCAGCGCGGATGCAGGTTCTTGTACTCGGTGGAACGGGGACCCTCGGACGCCAGATCGCCAAGCAAGCGCTTGATGCAGGTCATGAGGTCCGCTGCATGGTGCGCTCTCCGCGCAAGGCAGCCTTTCTGCAGGAGTGGGGTTGTGAACTCACCCGTGGCAACCTGCTCGATCGGGATTCCTTGGCCTACGCGCTGGAGAGTCAGGACGCTGTCATCGATGCCGCAACCACCCGCGCAACGGACAGCGAGAGCGTCTACAGGATCGACTGGGACGGCAAGCTCAATCTCTACAACCAGTGCCGCAGCCAGGGACTGAACCGTGTGGTGTTCGTCTCGTTGCTGGAAGCCGAGCGTTTCCGCTCGGTGCCCTTGATGGACATCAAGCACTGCACCGAACATCTGCTCAAAGATGAAGGCTTCGATTTCACGATTTTGCGCACCTGTGCCTTTATGCAGGGGGTGATCGGCCAGTTCGCCATTCCTGTGCTGGAGAGCCAAACGGTTTGGGTGAGTGGCAGTTCAACGCCGATTGCCTACATGAACACCCAAGACATCGCACGCTTTGCGGTGGCGGCTCTGGACCGGGAGCAAACCATCGGCGGCAGCTTCCCTGTGGTGGGACCCAAGGCCTGGAACACAGGCGAGGTGGTCCAGCTGTGCGAAAAACTGGCCCGTAAGGAGGCGCGCGTGATCCGTGTGCCCCCCGCCTTGATGCAGAGCATGCAGGGGTTGGTGTCCTTCTTTGAGCCGGGGGTGAACATCGCTGAGCGGCTGGCGTTCGCTGATGTCACCGGTGGCGGCGTGAAGCTTGATGCCCAGATGGAGGCCAGCTATGAGGCGTTTGGTCTGAATCCCGATGAGACCACGGGACTGGAGGACTATCTCGAGGAGTACTACAGCAGCATTCTCAAGCGGCTGCGCGAGATGGAGGCCGACCTCGACAAAGACGCCAAGAAAAAGCTGCCGTTCTGATCCATGGCCATCGCTCAGATCAAGAACCTCCAGCGCCGGCTGGCCAATCTCGAATCCGAGGCCACAGAGGCCCTCGATCGCGCCTGCGGCAACAATCTTTGGGCCAGCGTCGGGCCCGATGTGATCGACGGACTCGAGGACCCAGCAGCCCGGGCCCAGGCTAATTACTACTACGGCCAATTGATGACCGTGCGGGAGCTGCAGGACGTGCTGGGCTAGCGGCCCAGCCGGGCCAGCCGCTGCTGTTCCCCTGGCGTTAGTGGCCGCCAGCAGCCCGGTGCCAGACCCTGGAGATCCAGGGGGGCGCCGCCATCCATCAGGTCGATGGCGCTGCGGATCAGCCGCAGGGTCGGGAAGCCGATGGCTGCCGTCATGCGGCGCACCTGTCGGTTGCGGCCTTCCTGCAGCTCCAGCTCCAACCAAGTGGTGGGAATGCTCCGGCGCGATCGGATCGGGGGTTGCCGCGCTGTGATCAGCGACTGCGGCTGGAGGGGGAGATGGCGCGCCCGCGCCGGGCGGCTGGGACCATCCTTGAGCACCACACCATGGCGCAACGGCTCCAGGTCGGTGTCTGTGGGGTCCCCCTCCACCTGGACCCAGTAGCGGCGCCAGTGGCCCCAACGCGGATCGGTGATGCGGTGCTGGAGCCGTCCGTCTGAGGTGAGCAGCAGTAGCCCTTCGCTATCGGCATCAAGGCGTCCGGCTGCATAAACCCCAGGCACCGGCACCAAGGCGGCCAGGCAATCCCAGCGGCTGGCTGGCTCCGGGGTGAACTGGCTCAGCACGCCGTAGGGCTTATGCAGAAGCACGGTGGTGGGGGTGTCAGTCAGGCCCTTTGGGTCAGAGCTTTAAAATGCAACCACAATTGAATTCCGAGCTCCCCCTGCATGATCGAAACCTCCGGCGTGATTGAGAAAGAGCAGGGGAACGGCTTCTACCTGGTCACTCTCGAGCAGCCCGCAGGTCACCAGTGCCTCTGCAGGGCTGCCGGCAAGCTCACGAAGTTCCGCATCAAGCTGCTGGCTGGGGACAAGGTGCTGGTGGAGATCAGCCCCTATGACCTCAGCCGCGGACGCATCACCTACCGCGAGCGCAACTCCGGTGGTCCCGGACCCCGCCGCCGCTGAGGTCTGGGCGGTGCTGCATCAGATCTGAGCTTCCACAGCCGCTTTGACGGCGCTGCGCTGTTGCACGCCGCGCCATTGCTGCTTGAGGGCCTTGCCCTTGAACAACTGCAGCGTCGGCGTGCCAGTCACACCGGCTTGCGCGGCGATATCAGCGTCTTCTTCCAGGTTGATTTCCACCATCTGGGCGGCGCCGTCCAGCTCTGTGAGCACGCGTTTGAGCTGGGGCTTGAAGACATGACAGGGCCCGCAGCTGGGGGATGTGTAGATCACCAGCAGGGGCTTGGTGCTTTCGTGATACAGCCGGCGTAGGGCGTAGCTGCCGCCTTGCCATAGGGCATCGCTGTCGAAGTCTTGCTCCGTGACGGTGGTGGTGGGCTGGGGCAGCTCGGCAGCTTCCGGCTCAACGTTGTCCCGGGTGATGGTGATCGCCAGGTCGTGGTGGGTGAGCCAGCGCTCAGCTGCCAGCGCGGCTTGGCAGCCACTGGCTGCTGCGGTGATGGCCTGGCGCCATTGCTGGTCGGCCACATCACCGGCTGAGAAGACCCCCTCAATGGCGGTGGCAGGCTGACCGGGCTCAGTGATGAGATAGCCCTTCTCATCAAGGGGCAGCTGCCCTTTGACCAGACCGGTGTTGGGGGTGTGGCCGATGGCATAGAACAGCCCACGCACCGGCAGTGTTTCGGCCGGGCGGCCATCGCCATCGACGAGTTCGATCGACGCGAGCCAGTCGCTGCCTCCAAAGCGCTTCACCTGTCGGTTCCAGTGCACCTCGATCTGGGGATTGGCCTGCACGCGATCGGCCATGGCGCGGCTGGCGCGCAGGCGGTCCTTGCGCACGATCAGGTGCACTTTGCTGCCGTACTTGGTCAGATAAACCGCTTCCTCGCAGGCGGAATCGCCGCCACCGACGACGGCAAGCTGTTCATTGCGGAACTGGGGTGTGGCGCCGTCGCAGATGGCGCAGGCGCTGATGCCATGGCTCCAGAAGGTGTCTTCCCCATCGACCTGGAGACGGTTGGCACTGGCGCCAGTGGCCAAGATCACACTCTGAGCGGTGATCGTGCGTCCATCAGCCTGCAGCTGGAAGGGCCTGGAGCTCAGATCGAGGGAGTCCACATCGGCTTCCACCAGACGGGTGCCCCAGCGCACGGCCTGGGACTTCATGCGGTCCATCAGCTCAGGGCCGAGGATCCCGTCAGGGAAGCCGGGGAAGTTCTCGACATGGGTGGTGGTCATCAGCTGACCACCGGGAATGCCCCCGTCCTGGAAGCCTGTGATCAGCAAGGGGTTGAGGTTGGCCCGAGCGGCATACAGGGCGGCGGTGTATCCGGCAGGCCCTGAACCGATGACCACGAGGTTCTCCACCGCCGCGGCTGACTGAACCATGACTCTTATGCGGAATCGCTACGAGTTAAGGCTAGCGATGGCGGGCGGAACAATGAGGGGCTGGCTGAGGGCATCAGGGCATCCCAGCAGCCAGTCCGCATGCTCTGAGGTGAGAGCGAAGCTGGCCTCAAAATCACCGAGTGATTCGAGGTGCGCCAAGCGTGACTCGAGCCACGCAACGGTGGCGGGAAGGCTGGGGTGCGGAGACGATCCAATGGTCATGGCAACCTCCGAGTTGGACCAGGTTGGTCGAAAAGTGAGCCTTTCGTGACCTGGAATTTGCGAAATGTCGCACTTTTCCCTCAAAGGGAGTGTTACCGATCGCACTTGATGGGGATCCAGTGACGTGCGCTAACTCAGCGAATGATGACCTCAACGGTGTCGACGTGCAGTGAGCGGGGCAGGCGCCGTTGGGGCACGACCGTGCGTTGCTTGCGGTAGCTGGGGGGTGGCGTCAGGGGCACATCGATCGTGGTGGCATCCCCTGTCCGCTCAGCGTTGCCGCTGCCCTCGGCGTCTAACGGGTTGATCTCATTGATGCTGTCGCTGCCATAGGGGTCGACCTGCAGGGGCACCTGGGCCATGGCACTGGCCGGGATTAGACCAATCAGGGTGCCGCCCAGCAGGGCGGACATCAAGGTGGTGGGGTAAGCCATGGGCCGCAGGGTACCTGGATCTGAGCGGACTTGAGAGCAAAAAAAAACTCCACTGCCCGGCAGCGGAGTTCGTGGTGACGTGCTCGCGGCTGGCTCCGGGTGCCTGTTGTTTCCGCTGACTCCATTAAGGACCCTGGAGGCCACGGAACTGTGACTGGATCGCCTGGGCGGCTGACCAAATGTGACTGGCCCAGATGAGTGTTTCTACGCAGGGCTGCAGGCTCTGTCGTCTCTAGTTTCCGGCCATCTACCGGCATCCAGCCATTGCGGCCATGGCACGACGCGCCCAACCACCTCCTCCGCCTTCCTCATCGGTTCCTCCGGAACTGCGCCGCAGGCTGGAGCGCTGCCTTCTCAACGAATGCGACATCGACCCTTTGATTTTGAGGCTGCGGTTTTTGCGGCGTTGGGGCTCACGCCAGGCGGCCCGTAGTCTCGAGCAGGAACTCCTGCCCCTCTTTTGAAGCGTTGACCCCGGGCCCTGACGCTCCGCCGTTCCGGCCCCGCTGGCCCTGGTGCAACGGCGATCTTCAAACCCTGCGCGACACCCTGCATCCGCCCCGGTTGCCGGCTGATGCTGGTGAGCGCCTGTTGGTGGATCTCCCGGATGGGGGTCAGTTGCTGGCCCTGCATGACCGGGTTGCTGAGCCCCTGGGCCTGGTGCTGCTGCTGCATGGTCTTGGCGGCAGCAGCGACAGAGAGGGTCTCCGGCGGATGGGGCTGGCGTTGCAGGCTGCTGGCTTTGCGGTGCTGCGACTGAACCTGCGCGGTGCCGGTCGAGGGCGTCCGTTCGCCTCTGGCACCTATGCCGCTTGCTGCAACAGCGATCTGGCCCCGGTGTTCCACCTGGCTCGCCAGCTGGCAGGCCAACAGCCATTGCTGGGGGTGGGGATTTCCCTGGGGGGATCGATCCTGCTCAATGCCTGCCTGGATGAGGACCTCACGCGTCAAGGTGCTGTGCTCGATGGCTTGGTCTGCACCAGCAGTCCCCTCGACCTGGCGGATTGCTCCGCCTCCATCGAGCGGCCGCGCAATCGCATCTATCAGCGCTGGCTGATGCGGCGCCTGGTGGACCAGACCCTGGCCGATCCAGCTGGCGTGACGTCCAAGGAGCAGCGGGACCTTGCTGCAACCTCCACCATCCGCGCCTTTGACCAGGCGATCACCGCCCAGCGTTGGGGCTACGGCAGCGTGGAGCGTTACTACCAGCAGGCCAGTCCGCTGCGGCGGCTCTCATCCTTGGCCCTGCCCACCCTGTTGCTGCAGGCCGAGGACGACCCCTGGGTGCCGGTGGCCGTGGCTCGCTCTCAACAGGGGCGCCATCGTCAGCTTGAGGTGGTGATCACGCGGCACGGCGGCCACAACGGATTCCATGGGCGGGGTGATGCGCCGCTGGCCTGTTGGGGTGACCGGCTCACTGCGGGCTGGTTGCAAAGCTTGATCGCTGGCTGATCCACGCCTCGATCGGCTGATCGCCCAGCAGGTGTTCAGCCACGATCCGCTCGATTCGCTCTGGGGTCAGCGCCGTGTACCAGATGCCATCGGGCCAGATCAGCAGCACCGGTCCGTCCTGGCAGTGGCGCAGGCAATCCACCTTGCTGCGCATCACCACCCCAGCGGCACGGTTGGAATCCTCCAGTCCGCTCTGGCGCAGGCTGCGTTTGAGCTGATCCCAGCACTGGGCGCCGAGCGGGCCCTGGTGGCATTTGGCGTTGCTGGGGGTGGCGCACAGCAGCAGATGCCGCTGCACCAGCGGCGCCTGGGTCACAGCCGCACCAGCTGAGCTGCCTCCAGGTCGGCATCAATCGGGGCCAGGCTGGCGTGGAGATCCTCAATCGAGCTCAGCAAGCTCTCCAGTTCATCCGGGGCTGGCGTGCCGCTGCGCAACTGGTCGAGACCGTGCATCACCGCATCCACCTTGAGGGCGGCACGTTCGAGTAGCTCGCGTTTTTCGCTGGAGAACTCCTCACGGTATTGCAATAGGAACTCCAGCATGCTGTTAATCGAGCGCAGCTCTTGAAGAATCGGATTCATGGCGCGATGGGGTGATGTGGGGATTTCAGGTGTTGTCATGGCGCGGCTGGCTCCAGGCTTCTGGAATGGCGTGGCCATTGATGAACCAGCCACGTTCACTCCAACTGTCAGCGGCATGTTGCAGGACTTCGTTGAGATCAATGGCCTGGCTGTTTTGCTCATTCAGAGCCTGGATGCGATGTCTATCTGCGTTTCCTACGGACATCAGAAAAACATCGGAGTGATCCCTCTGCAGCATGGATTCAATCGTGACAAGGGCGCGCCCAGTTCAGGATCTTTTCAGCCTGGCTTGCATCAATCTGTGGGCAGTCCACGGCTCTGCTCGGCTGTTGTTGTGGCAGCGGCAGTACCTTGATGAACAACTCGTTCACGGCCGATGTTTGAGAACGACCGCAGGCCTCCTTGGCTGAATTGGTTGTTTTTG
This sequence comes from uncultured Synechococcus sp., assembly GCA_913049535.1. Classification (GTDB taxonomy): domain Bacteria; phylum Cyanobacteriota; class Cyanobacteriia; order PCC-6307; family Cyanobiaceae; genus RCC307. The sequence goes on along the minus strand of CAJWYF010000044.1, from coordinate 1,977 downwards.
GCGATGTTTCTGTGGTCGTCATGGACCTTGGCTGGCTACTGGTTTGAGCAGCTCAAGGGCTGAACCCATGGGGCTTGTGCCAATCGGGCGCTGGCCTATTGAATCCGCCGCAGCAAATTCGGTAGGTTCGCACCCTCTTTGAGCGCTGGGCTTTGCTATCCACCATCGCCGCGCGCAGTTACCGGCTGCTGTTCTCCTCAGCCGGCACCACGGCGATTGATTACGGCGGCTACCTCTTTGCCCTCGCGCTGCGCTGCGTCGCGCTGCTGCGCCAAGCCTGAGCTCAGCGGATCGCCTCGCTGTGGTTCACCAGCAGGTGGTGCACCTCCTCGAGACCTTCACGGGCTTGTTGACGGGCTTCCTCGAAGTCAGCCGCCTCGCTCATCAGCGCCTCGCCGACCCGGTCCAGCATCTCGTCGTGGTTTTCCTGCAGGAAGGCCAGCAGTTCCTGCTCGATCACCTGACGCACAGCCCGGGCCCGCAGTCGGTTGTGGTCGGCTTCCGCGAAGGTGCCTCCCACCAGCTCCTTGACGAACAGTCGCTGGACTTCAGAGCTGCGGAAGAAACTTTCCACCGCGTTGATGGTGCCATCGGCCAGGGTGCGCTCCACCTCCATCGGGTCGTCGGCCAGCTTGAACTCCCAGTTCAGATGGCGGCGCTGCCAGCCGTGCTGCTGCAGCATGGGCACCACGGTCTGGGAGAAGGTGTCCACGGAGATCTCATAGATCCGCTCCGCCAGCCGCTCGCACCAATCATGGCCGTGCTCCTGCAGGTTGCTCTGGAGCTCCTGGCGCTCCACCTGATGGCCACCGTGGTGGCTGTGGCACACGTCACCGGGGCATTCGACGGCCGTAAGGGGCATGACCAACTGCAGAAAGGCTCATTGAGTTGGTAGGGCCGCGGTGGACCCTGCCCCCCGGCGCTGCAGATTCTTTTCCTTTCAGGCCGCCAGAGGCAGGGCGGCTGCTTCATCAACCGCAATGCGCGCCCAGCGGTCCACCGCCAGCACATCGTCAAGGCTGGGCGCTCCGCGCCAGTCCTGGCGATGGCGATCGCAGACGGTTTCAATCAGCCTCGGAATGTCGAGGAAGTGGATGCGTTCCTCCAGGAAGAGGGCTACGGCCTGTTCGTTGGCGGCGTTGAGCACAGCCGGCATGGTGCCGCCAGCACGCCCAGCGGCGTAGGCCAGATCCATGCAGGGGTACTTGGCTGGATCAGGGGCCCTGAAACTCAGCTGAGCGATTGCGGTCAGATCAAGCCGCCGCCATGGGGTCTCAAGCCGCTCCGGCCAGCTGAGGCAGTAGAGGATGGGCAGCTTCATGTCAGGCCAGCCCAGCTGGGCCAACACCGAAGAATCAGCCAGCTCCACCATCGAGTGAATGATGGACTGCGGGTGGATCACGATTTCGATGTGGTCGTAACCCACCCCGTAGAGGTAGTGGGCTTCGATCACCTCGAGGCCCTTGTTCATCAGTGAGGCTGAATCCACCGTGATCTTGCGCCCCATGCTCCAGTTGGGGTGGCTGGTGGCGTCAGCAACCGTGGCCTTGACCAGATCGGCTGCGTCCCAGTCGCGGAAGGCGCCCCCGGAGGCGGTGAGTTGGATCCGGCGCAGGCCTGGCGTGGGGATGCCGGTGGAGAGGCGAGCGTTGTCCGCCCAGGGGGTGCCCTGAAGGCACTGGAAGATGGCGGAGTGTTCGGAATCGGCGGGCAGCAGCCGGCTGCCGCTGCGCTCCAGCGCCGGCAGCACCACAGGGCCTGCTGCGATGAGGGTTTCCTTGTTGGCCAAGGCCAGGTCCTTGCCGGCTTCAATGGCCGCCATGGTGGGCAGCAGGCCAGCGCAGCCGACGATTCCCGTCACCACCAGGTCTGCCGTGGGCCATGCCGCGGCTTGGCAGAGCCCTTCTTGGCCCGCGACCAGCTCGGGGCTGCACGGCTGCGCCAGCCCACGCAGGCGTTCGCGCAGCTCTGGCAGCA
>CAJWYF010000043.1 GCA_913049535.1 uncultured Synechococcus sp. | reverse complement strand
AGATCAGAAGCGGTTCCTTGCTCGGCGGTGATCCGCAGGTGGCCCTGGAGACCACCGCTGCCATTCCCACTGCCACATCTGGGCCTGGTCCTCTCGATGCAGCCTGCAATCCCACCCGCTTGGTCTGCAAAGACGGCCTGGTAGAAGGTGATCCCACCCCCAGCCTGAGCACAGTGATGGGGCTGATGGAAAACCTGCTGCTTCAGGCTGAACAGGACAAGCTCATCAGCAAGGGGGCGACAACGCTCACGGCGATGACCAAGACATCGGAGGATTTTTCAGCTCTGGCAGAACGGGCTGATGCGCTCATTGTCGAGCTGCAGAAGGCTGTTGAGGATGCCTCGCCCATGATTGACAACCTCAATGCGGCAACAGCTGAAGCACGCTCCGCCTTTGCCCATGCCTCCAACATTGTCGGCACTTTGGATAATCCCAAGAGCCTCAATGAATTGCGCAATACCGTCTCCAATGCAGAGCAGCTGACCCGGCGCTTGGATGCCATCAGTGGCGATGTCGAAGAGCTCAGCGGTGATCCTGACTTCATCAACGGTCTGCGCAGCGTGACCGTTGGCCTGGGCAAATTTTTCGACGAGCTCTACCCATCGATCAGACAGCACTCAAGCGAAGAACAGACTGATCCCCTCTCAGGCTCCACCTGATCAGCGGTTGAGTGCCTCCAGGGCAATGGCTGCGATGGCTTGATCGCTGGCTTTGGGCAGTTGCACATACCGCCCGGCAGCCGCTTGGGCCAGGTCCTTCCCCATGCCGCTGCCGATGAATTTGCGTTCGGTGTCGATCACCAGCAATTGCAGGCCCAGCTGTTGATAGCGGCTCGCCACATCCTTGAGCTCCTGCTTGAGGTCCACCGGCTCGTCGCCGTCCAGCTGAGGCTGGCCTAACGAGCGGCCCAGGGGCACATTGCCGCGCCCATCGGTGATGGCCACCACCACCACCTGGGAGAGCTCGCCGGTTTGCAGCGCATTGGCCCCCACCCGTGCCGCCTGGGCCAGGCCGTGGGCCAGCGGGCTGCCGCCGCCGCAGGCCATGGTCTCCAGGCGTCGCTTGGCAGCGGTGATGGAGCGCGTCGGCGGCAGCAGCACCTCAGCCTGTTCCCCGCGGAAGGGGATCAGGGACACTTCATCACGGTTTTCGTAGGCCTCCGTTAGCAGTCTCAGCACGGCTCCCTTGGCGCTTTGCATGCGGTTGAGGGCCATGGACCCGCTGGCATCCACCAGAAAGATCACCAGGGCGCCGGCTTTGCGTTGCAACTGCTTGGCCCGCAGGTCACCGTCTTGAACGATCACCTTGCGGTGGGGTTCCCGCTCACGGCGGCTGCGTTGGTAGGGCGCTGCTGCGCGCAGCGTGGCATCCACCGCGATGCGACGAACCGGTCCGCGGGGAATGATGGGCCGCACGTAACGGCCGCGGCTGTCGCTGAGCACCACGCCGCGCGAACCGCTGCTGGCGGCCCTGGATTTGGCGCTCTGGAATTGCAGCAGCTCAGGATCGATTGCGGTGGCTTCCGCATCGAGCATGAACTCCTCCGGCACGCCTGGCGGTGAATCGGTCTCGGGATCGTCCGGTTCGTCGGGATCGTCTTCGTCGGTGTTGTCCTCGTCATTTTCCGGTGGATCCGGCTCGTCCTCGCTCTCGCCCGGTGGCGGCGGCGGTGGCGGTGGTGGCTGTTGCTGGTCCTCCGGTGGGGGTTGCAGCTTGGCTCGTGGTGCGATCACCAGGCGAACCGCCAGCTGCAGGTCCTCGGCCTCCACCTGATCCCGCCCTTGCAGGGCGGCATGGGCCCGCGCCACCCGCACGGCATAGAGCTCGGCCCTGTGCCCTTCCACGCCGCCGCGCAGGGCCTCCGTCACCAGATAGGTGATCTGCTCACGGCTGATCTGCACATCGGGCAGCCACTGCCGGGCCAACAGCAGTTGTGTGGCCAGGCCATCGGTCTCCTCCTGCCACTGCTGCCGGAAGCTTTCGCTGTTCTCTGCGTAGGCGATGGCATCAGCGGTGATGCCCACCCGATCGCTGCTGCTGACGATTTGATCAGCCGAGAGGGCCATGGCAAAACGATCCAGCAGGTGATCGCGCACCGCCCCTTCTTCTGGGTTGTAGGTGGCCATCAGCAAGGGCTGGCAGGGATGGGCCACGCTGAGGCCTTCTCGCTCCACCTGGTTCACCCCGGAGCTGACGGCCGCCAGGATCAGATTCAGGGCATTGGCATCCAGCAGGTTGAGCTCATCGATGTAGAGCACGCCCCGGTGCGCTTCTGCCAGTAAGCCCGGCTGAAACACCGTGCGGCCTTCACTAAGGGAGCGGGTGACATCCACCGATCCCACCAAGCGGTCTTCCGTGACGCCAAGCGGGACCTGCACAAACGGCGCGGGGATCACCCGGGTGGCCTGCACGCCATCGGGCACAAGATTCCAGCTGCCTTCGATGATTTCGATCGCCGGCAGCAGGGCATGCAGACCGCGGGCCAGCACGGATTTGCCGGTGCCGCGCCCTCCAGCGATCACCACCCCCCCCAGGGCTGGATCGATCGCGGCCAGCAGCAGAGCCAGTTTCAAGGTGGGGTGGCCGGTGACAGCGGCCAGCGGGAACACCGCGGGAGCGGTCGATGGAGCTGGTGATACGGCAGTCATGGGGGCCAGCATCGCAGTTGGAGCCCCTGCGGTAGGAGGGATGCTGCAGCTTGCAAGCGCTCTGGAGGGGCAGTTGGGAGATCAGGCTGACTTCGCCGCGGTGGCCCTGGGCAGCAACCTGGGCGACTCCGTTGCACGGATGGTCACTGCCGCGCGGGCGTTGCAGCAGCAAGCTGTGCCCGGCAGCTTCCGCTGCTCAGCTCTGTTCCGCACCGCCCCGGTGGGTGGTCCCCCAGGGCAGCCTGCTTTTTTGAATGCGGTGGCGTTGCTGCAATGGCAGGACTCGCCTGAGCGCTTGCTGCAGCAGTTGCAAGCGCTCGAGGAAGCTGCTGGGCGCCAGCGCCTGGAGCATTGGGGGCCCCGCAGCCTGGATCTGGATCTGCTCTGGTGCGGTCAGGCCCGCAGAAACACAGTCCCATTGCAGCTGCCCCACCCGCGTCTATGGAACCGGCGCTTTGTGATTGAGCCCCTGGCGCAGCTTGAGCCTGGGCTGGTTCCACCGGGGCAGGTCATCTCGGTCGCAAGCCGGCTGCAGCAGCTGATCGCGCGTGCCGATGAGCCGCCGCCGCAGCAGCTCGATGCGCCCGACAACTGGCCCGGCTGACTGGGCAGACTGAGCGCCTTCGCCAGCCGTGTCGTGCCGCCCCTGCCTCCTGCTGAGCCGCCGGAACTGCTCGATACGGTGGCGAGCCTTTCGGTGCGCAAGTTGCGCATGGAAATTCAGCGCCTGCGCCTGCCGCAGGGAGTGGAGGGCACCTACGGCTGCATCCGCCACCCCGGCGCATCGCTGGCGGTTCCGGTCCTCGATGACGGGCGCATCGTGGTGCTGCGTCAGTACCGCTTTGCGGTGCAACGGCGAATTCTGGAGTTTCCTGCCGGCACGCTCGAGCCCGGTGAGCAGCCCCAGCCGGCGATGGAGCGGGAGTTGCAGGAGGAGGCGGGATATTGCGCCAGTCAGTGGGATTCGCTGGGGCTGCTGCTGCCCTGCCCCGGCTATTCCGATGAGGTCATTCATCTGTTCCTGGCCCGTCAGTTGCAACCGTTGAGTGCCCCTGTGGCGGGAGATGAGGACGAAGACATTGAAGTGCTGCTGATGCAGCCCGATGAGTTGGATGCAGCTCTTGCTGGTGGTGATGAAGCCCTCGATGGCAAATCGGTGACGGCCTGGTTCCGTGCCCGCCAACTGCTGGCGGCTCAATGAGCACTGCCGATCCCCGCTGGCTGTTCTGGCACCGCCGCGATCTGCGTCTGGGCGACAATCTGGGCCTGGCTGCTGTGGCCTCCCTCACTCCGGCAGTGACCGGGGTGTTTGTGCTCGATCCGGCCGAGTTGCAGCACCCCACCATGGCCCCGGCAAGGCGATGGTTCCTGCTTGAGAGCCTCAGGGAGCTGCAGCAGCGCTGGCGGGAGGCCGGCAGCCGCCTGCTGTTGCTTGAGGGCGATCCCCTCGAGCTGCTGCCTTTGCTGGCTCGCCGCCTTGGTGCCACTGGTGTGGCCTGGAACCGGGACGTCGAACCTTTGGTGCGTCAGCGGGATCGCGAACTGGCGCAGGTGTTGCAGGCCCAGGGCCAGCGCGTGGCCGCGGACTGGGATCAGCTGCTGGTGCCTCCTGAGCAACTGCGCACCGGTGGTGGTGACCCCTATCGGGTTTATGGCCCCTACTGGCGCAGCTGGGCCCGCCAGCCCAAAGCAGCACCGGTGCCTGCGCCGACCGCTTTGCTGGATCTCCCCGCAGCGGCGCTGGAGGCGCTGCGCTCGGCGGATCAGCCCCTGCCGCTGCGCGATGCAGTGCCCAGTGAGACCTGGGAGGGGGCTTTGCTGTGCCCCTGCCGTCCGGGGGAATCAGCAGCGCTTGAGCAGCTGCACCAGTTCAGCGCCCAGGCGCTTGAGCGCTATGAGGAAGGCCGCAACCTGCCAGGTGATGAGGGCACCTCATGCCTCAGTGCAGCCCTGCGGGCGGGCAGCCTCAGCCCCCGCACCGCCTGGGCCGCCAGCCTGGAGGTGCTGGAGGTGTGCCGCAGCGATGAGCAACGCCAGTCCGTCACCGTTTGGCAGCAGGAGCTGGCGTGGCGGGAGTTCTACCAGCAGGCCCTGTTCCATTTTCCCGAGCTGGCTGATGGCCCCTACCGGCCCCAGTGGCGCCAGTTCCCCTGGGAGGATCAGCCTGAGCATCTCGAAGCCTGGCAGCAGGGCTTGACCGGCGTTCCGATCGTGGATGCCGCCATGCGGCAGCTGGTGCAGAGCGGCTTCATGCACAACCGCTGCCGCATGATCGTCGCCTCATTTCTGGTGAAGGATCTGATCTGTGACTGGCGTCATGGCGAAGCCTTCTTCATGGCCCATGAAGTGGATGGGGATCTGGCCGCCAACAACGGCGGGTGGCAATGGAGCGCCAGCAGCGGCATGGACCCCAAGCCCCTGCGCATCTTCAATCCCTTCACCCAGGCGAGCAAATTTGACCCTGAGGCCACCTACATCCGCCGCTGGCTGCCGGAACTGGCCCATGTCAACAGCAAGGATCTGATCAGTGGGGACATCGGTGCCCTCGAACGTCGGGGCTATCCCGAGCCGATCGTGAACCACAAGCTGCAGCAGGCCCGCTTCAAGGCGCTTTATGCGGCGCTGCCAAGGCCTGTCAGCTGAGGCGAGGCTTCAGGCCTCAGGCAGGTTGCAGCAGTTGAAGCCGTCCTGGCAGATCTTGCCGTTGCTCATGGCCCAGTTCACCAGCGCCACCCGATTGCGGGAGCCGGTTTTGGTGAAGATGTTGCTGACGTGGTTGTCGACCGTGCGCTTGCTGATCGACAGCCGCAGGGCAATCTCCTGATTGGTCAGCTCAGCAGCGACCAACTCGATGATTTCCAGCTCGCGCTCAGAGAGGTGGATTCCAGCCTGATACCTTCCGCTGTCCCGAGGGCCCGGAAGGACCATGGCGACCTCTGTCGTGTGTTCTTCCGCTCACTTTAGGCAACCTGGGAAGATGGCCCGAACACTGATGGGCATGGGTCGATCCTTAGAGCAGGCACTGGCCAGCGGGCAGTCGGTGATCACCGTGGAGATCACACCGCCTCTGGGGGCTGATCCCAGCCGGGCCTTGGCTGCAGCTGAAAGCCTGCGGGACCGAGTCCAGGCCTTCAATGTCACCGATGGCAGTCGGGCTGTGATGCGCATGAGCAGCCTGGCAATGTGCCGCTTGCTGCAGGAGCGTGGGCTCGAACCGGTGCTGCAGTTGGGCTGCCGGGACCGCAACCGGATTGCGCTCCAAGGAGATCTGCTGGGGGCCCACGCGCTGGGAATTCGTAATGTTCTGTGCCTCACCGGTGATCCGGTGCGGGCCGGCACGCAGCCTGAGGCCAGAAGTGTGTTTGATTTGGAGTCGGTACGCCTGCTGCAGCAGGTGCAGGCCCTCAATGACGGCATCGCTCCGACGGGCAAACCCCTGGTGGATGGGGCTGCAGCCCTGTTTGCCGGTGCAGCAGCCGATCCCCAGAGCGGCAGCTGGAGCGGGCTCAAGAGCCGAACCCGCCGCAAGGCCCAGGCCGGTGCGCGCTTCATTCAGACCCAGATGGTGATGGATGCCGAGGCGCTGCGGCGGTTCTGCGGCGAGATTGCTGGGCCCCTGGGCGTGCCGGTGCTGGCTGGTGTGTTCCTGCTCAAATCCGCCAAAAATGCAAGCTTCATCAATCGCGTCGTGCCTGGCGTGCACATTCCGCAGGAGCTGATCGACCGGTTGGCTGCTGCGTCCGATCCGCGCCAGGAGGGGATTGAGATCGCTGCTGAGCAGGTGAGGGCCTACAGCGCCATTGCCTCTGGGGTGCACCTGATGGCCGTCAAAGCCGAGGAAAGCCTGGTTGAGGTGCTGGACCTAGCTGGCCTCCCCCAGGTTGTTGCCCAGGTCTGAGCCAAGCAGCTCAGCGAGGGCTTTCTGCTCCGGCGAAGGCTCCACCAGGTCGAGCCGGCGGGCATCGGTGATCAACCAGTCAAGGGCAGCTTCCTGCACATCGATGTGATCACCGGTCTTGTCGACGCAGTAGCGGCCAAAGACCAGCTTTTCGGTCAACTTGACCCCGGCGCCGATGCGCGAATAATCAAAAATGATGGAGTTATCAATCGTGGCGCCGGCGCAGATGTGGCAGCTGGGCCCGATCATGGCTGGTCCGACGATGGAAACGCCGTCCTCGATCTTGGTCATTCCGCCCACGTAAACGGGCCCCTCAACATTGATCTTGTCCCAGTTGGCGGCGACATTCAGGCCGGTGTAGATGCCAGGACGCACCTGTTTGCCGGGGATCGTCACCTGACGCACTTCCCCTTGCAGCACGGAGCGGATGGCATGCCAGTAGTCCGGCACCTTGCCGATATCCACCCATTCGAAGTCCATCGGCAGGGCATAGAACGGCAGCCCCTCAGCTACCAGCTTGGGGAAGAGCTGGGAGCCGATGTCAAACGGCTCGCCATCAGGGATGTGGTCAAAGATCTCCGGCTCGAACAGGTAAATGCCGGTGTTGATCTCATCGCTGAGGGCATCATCAACAGCTGGCTTTTCCTGGAACGCTTTGACCCGCCCCTCGTCATCAGTGACCACCACGCCGTAGCTGCTCACCTTTTCTCTCGGGACCCGTTTGGTGATCAAGGTGGCCAGGGCCCCTTTCTGGCGGTGACGGCGCACCGCCTCGCTGAGGTTGAGGTCGATCAGCGCGTCGCCGCAGAGCACTACGAAGGTGTCATCAAAGAAGTGCTGGAAGTTTTGAATCTTCTTGAGGCCACCGGCTGAGCCGAGGGCATCACCGATCAGCTCGCCGTCTTCGATCCGTCCCTCGAAGCTGTAAGCGATCTCCACGCCAAAGCGCTGACCATCACGAAAGTAGTTCTCGATTTCCTCAGCGAGGTGGGAGACATTGACCATCACCTCGGTGAAACCGTGCTGGCGCAACAGCTCCAGCAGAAACTCCATCACGGGTTTCTGCAGGATCGGAATCATCGGTTTGGGGATGGTGTGCGTGATCGGACGCACCCGGGTCCCTTTGCCAGCCGCCAGGATCATGGCCTTCATGGCGGTCTCTCCTCAGTTGGCGCAGCGTATCAAGCCTGATTCAGGCCGCCTCCAGCGTCCGGGCCGGAGGGGCAGCTGACCCAGTGGGAACCAGTTCCAGCACGCCCTGACGTGTCCGTTCGCGTCCATCAGCCCGGTAGCGCAGCTGCAACGGACCGAACAGCTCCCCCTCCTGCTGCTGCAGATCCACCTTCCCCTGGCTGCAGAGGAACAGCAGCGCCCAGAACACACCAACACGGTCCCGGTCCAGATCAGCCGGTGCCACCTCGGCCCAGGCGACCACCAGAGCATCAAACCCCTGCCAATCAAGGGCGTCATCCCATTCGCCTAGAAAAACGCTTAACGCTGCTGTGGTCTCCGGCAGCTTCTCGCGGTGGGCCAAGGCTGCCACCTGCGCGATCGCTTCCCGGTCGCTGTAGCGCTTGCGGCGTTGACGGGGGGCTCGGCTGCCCTGCTCCTCAAGACGCTCACCAATGTCCTCCAGCTGACGGATCAGCTCGCCGAGGGTGACGGGGCGCTGCAGCGGTGGTGGTGCCACGGTGCGGCGTTGCAGCAGTTTCTCGGGCCGCGAGGGCAGGGCCCTGAGGACCGGCCAGTCCTGGCCAGCGTCATCAAAGTCCTGCAGCAGCTCCAGGCCATCGTCTTGATCACTGCTGGCCTGGAAGGTGCGCGCCTCCAGATGTTCTGCCTTCAGGGAGACCAGCACCGAGGCCGCTAGGAACGCCTCGCTGCTCTCTGAGAGGTCCTGCTCATAGCTGCCACCGCTGGTGGCCAGCAGGCGAGGCAGCTGCATGTGCTGGCGCAACTGGTCGAGGAAGCCGTCGATGACGGCAATCACATCAACATCCCAGGGATCGATATCACCCCGTTCAGCCGCGTCTTGAAGGAGCCGGATGGCCACCCGGGCCCCGTTGTCCCCCACTTGGGTCACAGGGGTCTCGGAGCGTGTTTGGCTGAAGGTAACGGCCTCAGCCGGCTTCGGCCACCCCTGAGGAGCTCTCACCAGCAGCGGGAAGCAAGCTCAGCTGGGCATCCATGGCGCTGCGGTAGCGCTCCACATCCTGCTGCAGCTCTTCGATGCGCACCTGCTGCGCCTGGGTCTGATCAGTCGCTGCGATCTGGCGGGTGACGCCGGTCCAGACGGCAAACACCCAGGCTGCGGTGGCGCCGACGCCACCGACGATGAGCAGCAGCACCGCCAGAGGCAGGGTGGTGCTGACACCGGGCATGAAGCGAACGGTGGTCGCGGCGGTGTTCTCAAGGGTGAACATCACCATGGCCAGGCCGAACACGAAGATCAGCACGAAATTGATCTGGGGCATGGCTCTGAGGGATCGGCGCAGAACCGCCGGAGGTTAAGCCGATCCCGGCCGGCTCAGCTCAGCTTTGGTGCAGATCGCAATGGCAGTGGTGGTGCCGTCAGCGCCTTCATCGATGACTCATCACGGGCCACCACCTGCTCGATCGTGGCCCGGTAGGTGTCGGTCACCAGGCGGGGATAGAGGCCGATGCCGATGATCGGCACCAGCAGGCAGGAAATGATGTAAATCTCCCTCGGTTCGGCGTCCACCAGTTCGGTGTCGGCCAACTGGGGATTTTCCTTGCCAAAGAAGATTTCGCGCAGCATCGAGAGCAGGTAGATCGGCGTCAGCACCACCCCGACAGCCGCCAGACCGTCAATGACGATCCGGAAGGCCAGGCTGTAGGCATCGTCGGTGGCAAAGCCTACGAACACCATCAGCTCGGAGACAAAGCCGCTCATCCCAGGCAGGGCAAGCGAGGCCAGTGAGCAGGTGGTCCAGAGCGCAAACATCTTGCGCATCTTCTGCCCCACCCCGCCCATCTCATCGAGCTGCAGCGTGTGGGTGCGGTCGTAGGTGGCCCCCACAAGGAAGAACAGGCTGGCGCCGATCAGGCCATGGCTGATCATCTGCAACATGGCGCCGCTGGCCGCCAGCGGCGAGAAGCTGCCGATGCCGATCAGCACAAAGCCCATATGGCTGATGGAGCTGTAGGCGATCTTGCGTTTGAGATTGCGCTGGGCAAAGGAGGTCAACGCGGCGTAGATGATGTTCACCACCCCCAGCACCACCAGCAGCGGCGCGAACTGAACGTGGGCGTCGGGGAACATCGACGCGTTGAAGCGGAACAAGGCGTAGCCGCCCATCTTCAGCAGGATTCCTGCCAGCAGCATGTGGACAGGGGCCGTGGCCTCGCCATGGGCATCCGGCAGCCAGGTGTGCAGCGGCACGATGGGCAGCTTGACCCCAAAGGCGATCAGTAGGCCCGCGTAGCAGAGCACCTGGAAGCCCTCGCCTAGATGCTTGGCCGCCAGCTCGGTGTATTCAAAGGTGGGGGTGCCGCCGCCGTAGAAGGCCATGCCCAGGGCCACCAACAGGATGAACAGGGAGCTGCCGGCTGTGTAGAGGATGAACTTGGTGGCGGCATACTGGCGCCGCTTGCCGCCCCAGATGGCTAGCAGCAGGTACACCGGAATCAGCTCCAGTTCCCAGGCCAGGAAGAACAGCAACATGTCCTGGACCGCGAAGACCGCGATCTGGCCGCCATCCATGGCTAGCAGCAGGAAATAGAACAGCTTGGGTTTAAAGCTCACCGGCCATGCGGCCAGGCACGCCAGGGTGGTGATGAAGCTGGTCAGCAGGATCAACGGCATCGAGAGCCCGTCAGCCCCGACGGACCATCCCAGGCCCAGCTCAGGAAGCCAGGGGATGGTCTGGCGCAGTTGCAAGCCAGCGATGGAGGGGTCGTAGCCGCTGACGTAGGCCCCCACCGTGATCAAGAAGGTGACCAGGGCAACGCCAAGGGCGTACCAGCGCACCGTTTTGCCGTTACCCGCATCCGGGATCAGGGGGATGAACAGGGAAGCAGCGATCGGCAGCAGAATGGCCGTCGTCAGCCAGGGAAAGGATTCCAGATCCTTGATGGCATCTGGCTGGAGTGTAGAAATTCAGTCCAGAACTGCCAGGTGAAGGTCTGGTTTGAAACACACAAGTGGCCAAGGGCGGCTCAACCGAGTACGCCGAAAATCACCACCAAACCGATCACTCCGCCAAAGACAATCAGGGCATAAAACTGAACCCGACCGGTTTCGAAGTACTTGAGACCCTCGCCGCTGCCCAGGGTGACCAGTCCGGTGAGGTTGACCACCCCATCGACCACCTTGGAGTCCACCTGCAACACCTGGCGAGCCAGCTTGCGGCTGCCCTGGACAAAGATCTTGTCGTTGATGGCATCCAGGTACCACTTGTTGGCCAAAAAGGCATTGATGCTCGGGAAGCGCGCCGCCACCGCTGTGGCCAGATCCAGCTTGTGCAGGCTGTAGGCCAGCACTGCCACCGTGATGCCCGCCACGGAAATCGCCACGGAAGCGCCAGCCAGGGGCAGGAATTCGCCCCAGCTGAAGTGGGCCGCCATCTCCGCTGCCTCCTCTGGGTTGAGCAGCCCAGCGAAACGGCTGTCCCAGGGGGTGCCCAGCAGGCCGATCAGCACCGAAGGCACCGCCAGCACCACCAGGGGCAGGGTCATCGGCCAGGCCGACTCATGGGGCGTGCTGGCGTGGTGATGGTCGCCGTGTTCCTCCTCGGAACCCCCTTTGCCCGCTGCTGCCAGGAGCACGGCCTGCATCGCAGTGTCCGTGCCGCGGAAGCTGCCTTCAAAGGTGAGGAAATACAGCCGGAACATGTAGAAGGCCGTCATGCCGGCGGTGAAGAAGCCCACCGCCCACAGCAGCGGGAAGCTGCCGAAGGCCTGGCCAAGAATCTCGTCCTTGCTCCAGAAGCCAGCCAGGGGCGGGATGCCACTGATGGCAACGCAGCCGATGAAGAAGGTGATGGCCGTGATCGGCATGTGCTTGCGCAGGCCGCCCATGAGGCGCATGTCCTGGGCCAGCACAGGTTCATGGCCCACCACCTCTTCCATGGCGTGGATCACTGAGCCGGATCCCAGGAAGAGCATGGCCTTGAAAAAGGCGTGGGTGACCAGGTGGAACATGCCGGCCACCGGCGCTCCACATCCCATGGCCAGCATCATGTAGCCCAGCTGGGACACGGTGCTGTAGGCCAGCCCTTTCTTGAGGTCCATCTGCGTCAAAGCGATGGAAGCCCCCAGGAAGCAGGTGATGGTGCCGATCACAGCAATGACCGCCAACACCTGCGGGAAGAGGTTGTAGAGGGGCTCCAGCCTGGCCACAAGGAACACCCCGGCCGCCACCATCGTCGCGGCGTGGATCAATGCTGAGATCGGTGTCGGTCCCTCCATGGCATCCGGCAGCCAGACGTGAAGCGGGAACTGGGCCGACTTGGCCATCGGGCCCATGAAGACAAACAGGCAGAGGGCCACCGCTGCCCAACCGGCCACCTGTCCGTTGGCCATGGAGGCCGAGAGGCCGGTGGCAATGCCTTCAAAATCAAAGGTGCCCGTGGCCCAGAACAGGCCAAGGATGCCCAGCAGCAGACCGAAGTCCCCCACCCGGTTGACCACAAAAGCCTTCTGAGCGGCGTGGGCAGCCCCGTCCCGGTCGTACCAGAAGCCCACCAGCAGGTAGGAGCACATGCCGACCAGCTCCCAGAAGACGTAGATCTCCAGCAGGTTCGGACTGATCACCAGCCCCAGCATCGAGCTGCTGAAGAGAGCCAAATAGGTGAAAAAGCGCACATAGCCCTTGTCGTGGGCCATGTAGCCATGGGAATAAATCATCACCAGCAAGGCGATGGTGGTCACCAGCGCCAGCATCACGGCGCCAAGTGGATCCACCTGGAATCCCATCTCCAGGTTGAAGCTGCCGGCGCTGGCCCAGTTGAACAGCGAGGTGTAAGAGCCTGCTCCCTTGAGCTGCTCGAACAGCGCGGCGTAGCTCAGGGCAGCTGAGCCACCAACGCAGCTGATCAGCAGCAGGGCCACCGGTTGCCGTAAGCGGTTGACCGTTCGGTTGAAGCTGATCAGTCCTAAGCCGACCACGACGGCCCCCACCAGAGGAAGCAAGGGGATGAGCCAGGCAACCTCAGCCGCTGAAGGCATCTCAATCTCTGCGATGACCGGAGTGTAGGAAGCGTCAGCCCAGAGGCCAGGCGGGGCCATCGAGCCAGTGGCCGATTCCAGACCTTGAGAAGCCCACCGCTCCTGCCCCGATCCAGCGGTGGGCCCACCAGAACACCCCGACAGCAATGGCGATGCCCAGCTGGGCGGGACGCAGAAACTCCCGCCAGACCAGTGCTTGCCTGCCCTGCAAAACAGCCAGGAAGGGCATCACTGAGGTGCTGGCTTTCAGCTCCTCAAAGGCCTGCCCAAAGCGATTGCGCAACCGTCGATCCCCGTTCCAGACCGCAAAGAGGTGATGAGCGATCAGGCCGATGCAGGTGACCACCATGAAGCTGCTGCCGATCCAGAGCAGGTGGGTGGCGCACCAGAGAATTTGCCCCACGGCTTGGGGGTGACGGCTGATGCGGATGATGCC
>CAJWYF010000042.1 GCA_913049535.1 uncultured Synechococcus sp. | reverse complement strand
CGATTGGTGCCGATGCCGGTGGCCATGCGCCGCGGGCTGGCATAGCTGGTGGTGCTCACCAAGGCCTGCAGCTCCACCACCAGGGGCCGGGTGCCTTCGCAAGCCACGATCGTGGCCATCCCGACCGATCCTTCCGGGCTGCCCAGGAAAAGCTCACTGGGGTTGCTGACCTCCAGCAGACCGCGATCGCGCATCTCAAACACCCCCAGCTCATGGGTGGCGCCAAAGCGGTTTTTCACAGCCCGCAGCAGGCGGTGGCTGGCAAAGCGGTCCCCTTCAAAGGTGAGCACCGCATCCACCAGGTGCTCCAGCACCTTGGGGCCAGCCAGCATGCCTTCTTTGGTGACATGGCCCACCAGCAGCAGGGCGATATCCAGCCGTTTGGCCAGGCGCTGCAGGGCAGCAGCGCACTCACGCACCTGGGCCACCGAGCCGGGCGCACTGGCCAGTTCAGCGTCATGGAGGGCCTGGATGCTGTCGATGACCGCCACGGCCGGCCGCAGGGATTCCAACTCCTGCAGCACCTGCTCCAGGTCCGTCTCAGCCAGCAGCTGAGGGCCATCACCAGAACCGGGGCTACCCAGCCGGCTCCAGCGCAGCTTCACCTGCTGGGCTGACTCCTCAGCGCTGACGTACAACACGCTCTCGCGCTGGGCCAAGGCCTCAGCGGTCTGCAGCAGCAGCGTGCTCTTGCCGATCCCCGGGTCGCCTCCCACCAGGACCAGCGAACCGGGCACCAGACCACCGCCCAGCACCCGATCGAGCTCGGCAAAGCCGGTGTGGAGCCGGGCAACACTGCGCTCACCCACGCTGGCAATGGCCTCGGAGCGGCGCGGCGCTGGCTCAGCAGTGGCTGCGGCAACGCGGCGACGGCGCTTGTCGGGAGGGGGGCCGCTGCTCTGTTCCACCAGCGAGTTCCAGCTGCCGCACGCTGAGCAGCGACCAAAGAACTGCCGCGACTGGGCCCCGCAGTTCTGGCAGACGTAGGTGGTGACAGCGCGGGGCACGAGCGTTTATGAAGAAAGTTGATTGTTCCGTCCTCAACACAACCATCAATCGGTTGAGTGGTCGGACTGTTTTCCCTGGAACCGAGACACCATGGCGGCTGCTGCCCCAGCAATCAACGGCAAGGAGACCATCCTTGTGGTCGACGATGAGGCGAGCATCCGCAGAATCCTCGAGACCCGGCTGACGATGATCGGCTACCACGTGGTGACCGCGGCCGACGGGGAAGAAGCCCTCGATGCCTTCCGGCGCGAGCCCCCTGACCTGGTGGTGCTCGACGTGATGATGCCCAAGCTTGATGGCTATGGGGTCTGCCAAGAGCTGCGCAAGGAATCCGACGTGCCGGTGGTGATGCTCACCGCCCTGGGGGATGTGGCCGATCGCATCACCGGTCTGGAACTCGGCGCTGACGACTATGTGGTCAAGCCCTTCAGCCCCAAGGAGCTGGAGGCACGCATCCGCTGCGTGCTGCGCCGTGTGGAGAAGGAGCACAGCGGCGGCAGCATCCCCAACTCCGGGGTGATCGAAGTCGCGGAGCTCAAGATCGACACCAACAAGCGGCAGGTGTACCGCAACGACGAGCGCATCCGTCTCACCGGGATGGAGTTCAGCCTGCTGGAACTGCTGGTGAGCCGCTCGGGTGAACCCTTCAGCCGCGGCGAAATCCTCAAGGAGGTCTGGGGCTACACCCCCGAGCGTCACGTGGACACCCGCGTGGTGGATGTGCACATCTCGCGGCTGCGCTCCAAGCTGGAGGATGACCCCGCCAATCCCGAGCTGATTCTCACGGCTCGCGGGACCGGTTACCTTTTTCAGCGCATCATCGACGGCGCCAGCGGCGACGGAGGCTGACCTCCATGGCGGAGCCCCAATCCCTGCCGGGACGTGTCCGGCGGCCCCGGCCTCGCCGCGCTGTGCGTCGTCTGGTGATCTGGTACCGGCGCACCGGGCCTGTCATCCGCTTCGTGAACAGCGCCGGCAGCGCCTTGACCCCTCTGCGCGAGCGGCTCGGCCGCACCCCTGATCACGGGAACGCGGCCACAGGACCCCGGCTCACCATTGCCGTGGATGGCATGGGCGGTGATCACGCCCCTGGCCCGATCCTGGAGGGCTGCCTTGGCGCTATTGAGGAGCTGCCCCTCAAGATTCTGTTCCTGGCCGAGACCGAGCCCCTTCAGAAGGCCATCCAGCAGTTGGAGCTGGAGGAGATGGTGGATCAGGCCGTCGCCAGCGGCCGACTGGAGCTGATCAGCAGTGGAGCTTCGATCGGCATGGACGATGAGGCCACGAGCGTGCGCCGCAAGCGGGACGCCAGCATCAACCTGGCCATGGATCGGGTCAAATCCGGCGAAGCCCTGGCGGTCTATTCCGCAGGCAATTCCGGCGCCGTGATGGCCTCCGCCATTTTCCGCCTGGGGCGACTCAAGGGAATCGAGCGCCCAGCGATCGGCGCCCTGTTTCCCACCAAGGACGCGGGCCAGCAGGTGCTGGTGCTGGATGTGGGCGCCAACACCGACTGCAAACCCAGCTACCTGCACCAGTTCGCGCTGCTGGGCAACGTCTATGCCCGTGATGTGCTCGGTGTTGCGCAACCGCGGGTGGGCCTGCTGAACATCGGCGAGGAGGAATGCAAGGGCAACGACCTGGCCCTGCGCACCCATCCGTTGCTGCAGGACGAGCAACGGCTGCACTTCGCCGGCAACTGCGAAGGCCGCGATGTGCTCTCCGGCGCCTTTGATGTGGTGGTGTGTGATGGCTTCACCGGCAACGTGCTGCTGAAGTTCCTCGAATCGGTGGGCAGCGTGCTGCTGGAGGTGCTCAAGGCCGAACTGCCCCGCGGTCGCCGCGGCAAGGTGGGATCCGCTTTTCTGCGCAACAACCTGCGGCGGATCAAGAAGCGTCTGGACCATGCCGAACACGGCGGAGCCCTGCTGCTGGGGGTCGATGGGCTCTGTGTCATCGGCCATGGCAGCAGCAAGGCCCGCTCGGTGATGGGGGCCCTGCGGCTGGCCCATGCCGCCGCCAGTCACAACACGCTCGATAACCTGCACCGCCTCAGTGATGAGGGGATGGGATGAGGGGAATCCGGCTGTGCGGCAGCGGCGCAGCAGTGCCAGCAACCCGGCTCAGCAACGACGCCCTCAGCCAACGGGTTGAGACCAGCGACGAATGGATCCGCAGCCGCACCGGCATCGGCGAGCGGCGTGTCGCAGCCGAGGGCGAGACGCTCACCAGCCTGGCCGCTGCGGCCGGCGCTCAGGCCCTCCAGAACGCGGGCTGGGAGCCATCAAGCCTTGATCTGATCCTGCTGGCCACCTCCAGCCCCGATGACCTCTTTGGTTCTGCCCCCAAGGTGCAAGCCGTCCTTGGGGCCGAGCGGGCAGTCGCTTTTGATCTCACCGCAGCCTGCAGCGGCTTTCTCTTTGCGCTGGTGACCGCCGCCCAGTACCTGCGCAGCGGGGCCATGCAGCGGGTGCTGGTGATCGGCGCCGATCAGCTCAGCTCCTGGGTGGACTGGAGTGACCGGCGCACCTGCGTGCTGTTCGGCGATGGCGCCGGCGCCGTGGCGGTGGAGGCCACCGGTGACGCCGATGCTCTGCTGGGCTTCCGCATGGCCTCAGACGGCCGACGCGGCGAGAACCTCACCTTGAGCCAACAACCCCAGCGCCAGGAGCTGCTGCCAGGCATCAGCGCCCAGCAGGGGGGCTTCTCGACCATTGCCATGAACGGGCAGGAGGTCTACAAATTCGCGGCCCGCGAAGTGCCAGCGATCCTGCAGCAACTGCTGGATGACACCAGCACAAGCCCCAGCGAACTGGACTGGCTGCTGCTTCACCAGGCCAACCAGCGCATCCTGGACGCGGTCGGCGAGCGCCTCGGTATGGCGGCAGAGAAGGTGCTCAGCAACCTGGCCCACTACGGCAACACCTCAGCCGCCACGATCCCGCTGATGCTGCATGAGGCCGTCAGCGATGGCCGCATCAGCAGCGGCGATCTGATCGCCACCAGTGGCTTCGGCGCCGGACTGAGCTGGGGAGCAGCCCTGCTGCGCTGGGACGGTCCCACGAGCTGAGGCGTAATCTCCCCTCCTCAACACAGGGTCACGATGGTCAACGCTTGGGTGTTTCCGGGGCAGGGCTCCCAGAAGCTGGGCATGGCCGATGACCTGATGACCCATCCCCTGGGCCAGGAGCGCTTCGCCCTGGCCTCCGAAAAGCTCGGCCGCGATCTGGCAGCCATCTGCGCTGGCACAGCCGCCGGCGATCTGAGCGATCTCAACGACACCCGCAACACCCAGCCGGCCCTGTTTGTAGTCGAAAGCCTGCTGATCGACCTGCTGGCTGAGCAGAAACGGGAAGCCGCCCTGCTGGCGGGCCACAGCCTCGGTGAGCTGGTGGCCCTTTACGCCGGCGGTGTGTTTGACGCCGCCACCGGCCTGGATCTGGTGATCCGCCGCAGCGAATTGATGGCCGCCGCCGGCGGTGGGGCCATGACGGCGGTGATGGGTTTCCAACGCGCGGAACTGGAGCAGGCTGTTACTGCCACCGACGGGGTGGTGATTGCCAATGACAACAGCGACGCCCAGGTGGTGCTCTCAGGGCAGCCGGAGGCGGTGCAACAGGTGGTCGATGCCATCACCTGCAAACGGGCGGTGCCGCTGGCGGTCTCCGGCGCCTTCCATTCCCCCTTCATGGCGGAACCGGCTGCTGCCTTTGCCGAGCTGCTTGATGGGGTGTCGTTTGCAGACAGCCGCGTGCCGGTGCTCAGCAACACCGACCCCACGCCCTGCAGCGATGGCAATCAGCTCAAATCACGGCTGCGCGCCCAGATGACCACGGGTGTGCGGTGGCGCGAGACCATGCAGGCCCTGGCCGGCGCAGGCGTTGAGACCTGCATCGAAGTGGGTCCGGGTGCGGTGCTGAGCGGGCTGATCAAGCGCAGCCTCAATGATGTGGTCACCGCCCAGATCAACAACACCGCCAGCCTGGGGCTGAACTGAGATGGCCGATGCCGCCCTGGTGCGCTCCCCGCGCACCAGCACGATCTACTGGCTGGTGGAGTGGCTGCTGGTGGCACCGGTTTACCGGGGGCTGCTGCGGGGGCGCTCCCGCGGACTGCAGCACGTTCCGCGCCACGGTGCCCTGGTGGTGGTGGCCAACCATGGCTCCCATCTCGACCCACCGCTGCTTGGCCACGCCCTACCCCGGCCCGTGAGTTTCATGGCCAAAGCCGAGCTGTTCAAGGTCCCCCTGCTGGGCCGCTTGATCCGCAGCCTGGGGGCCTACCCGGTCAGCCGCGGAGCCAGTGATCGGGAAGCCATCCGCACCGCTCTGGGCCGCCTGGAGCAGGGCTGGGCCACCGGGGTGTTCCTCGATGGCACCCGGCAGAGCAGTGGACGAGTGGAAAACCCCCAGCTGGGGGCTGCCTTGCTGGCGGCCCGCAGCGGCGCCCCCCTGCTGCCGGTGGCGCTCGTCAACACCCACCGTGCCCTCGGGCCCCAGCACAAGTGGCTGCGGCTGGTGCAGGTCGAACTGCGCGTGGGCCGGCCGATCCCAGCCCCCAGCAGCCGCAACCGTGCTGCCCTGGAGGCCACCACAGCCGCCTGCCAACAGGCCATCAACGCTCTGCTGGACGGTTCTGCATCTCCTGCCTGAGGTCCAGACCACTGAGGACCCACACCAGAGCCCTCAGACCATCACCCCAGACCTTGCCGAAGGGCTCCGGCCGGCACTTGCTGCCGCAGGGCACGGCCATGGGGGTGAGGTGAATGCCGCGGCTGCCAGCCACCAGACGACCCACCAGCAGCGCCCGCTGCATGTGGTCGCCACTGGTGACCAGCAACACATGACGCACCCCCTGGCGCCGCAGACGATCCACCACTGTGGTGAAGTTGCCGAGGGTGTCACGGGCGCTGTAATCCAGCCGCAACTGGCTGGGGCTGACGCCATAGCGATTGAACAGCCAGCGGGCGTAGGCGCTGTTGCTGCCGCCACTGACCAGCACCGGCAGACCACTGCGGCCCGCCACCTGGGCCGCCACCTTTTCGCGATCCAGATCCCCTCCCAGCACAAGGATCAACTGCGGCGGCGGCAACCAGGGCTGCAGCAGCCGCGGCAGCAGCAGCCAGCCCAGCAAGGCCAGCACCAGCAGCGCCACGACGGAGCGCAGCAGCCGTCGCAGCCACCTCACAGAGCCGCCACCGGTGAGGTGGGGTACTGGGGCAGCACCAGCTGCCAGGGGCCAGGGCTCCCCGCCTGCTGCGCCTCACGGCCCAGCTGCAAGAGCAGCTGGGCATCACGCTCGGGGCACATCTCGGCCTCCCAGCAGGGGCCCTGCATCTGCTCCCAACCCTGCGGGTGCAGCCTGGGGGCGTCCCATTCCTCCACCTGCTCACCCACCAGGGCATAACGGCCGGCCACCACCCCGCGCCTGGGGAGGGTCTGACCAATCCAGAGCGGCCCTTGCTCGGCCAGATCCAGCACACGCCGCCGAGCGATCAGCTCAAAGCTGCCCCAGCCCCAGAGGGGAATCTGCAGCTGCTGAGCCAGGGTGCGAGCCAGCACCACAGTGAGCCGGGTGCCGGTGAACCCCCCAGGCCCGGTGGCCACCGCCAGCCACTGCAACCGCGGCCACTGCGCAGCTGGCAGCAGCGCCTCCACCGCCGGCAGCAGCCCGCGGGAGAGTTCACGGCCCAGCGGGTGCTCAGCCGAGCGCACAACGCCGTCTTCAAGCAGGGCCAGACCAAAGCAGTCGCTGCAGCTGTGCAGCGCAAGAGCGCAGCTCATGTGGGCAGGGGCGAACCTGGCCGGAGGCGCTGCCAGTGGCCAGGCTCACTGCGAAAGCTGTTGCAGGCCTGCACATCCCACTCCACCCCCCAGCTCTGTTCAATCGGCTTGAGGCTCACGTGGATGCGGGGCTGGTCGGGTTCAAAATCAGGCACTGGATTGAGATGGGGCTCACCGTGCTGGGTTTCAACGCGGTGATAGGCCTTGCAGCGCTCCACCCAATGGCAGTCGATGCAGATGCACATGAATGCCGCCGCTCCCCCTTGCTGAATTGTGCCGCGGCCAGGATGACGCGATGAACTGCGCTGCGCCCAGACCGGATCCCATCGGGGCCGATGCAAGTGAAGCAGCGGCCATCGCCCGCCAGCGCCTGGCCATGGCGTCCTGGCCCCTGCGGGTGGCTGATCTACCCGCCGACACCGCTCTGGTGGGTGGAGCCGTCCGCGATGCCCTGCTCAATCGCTTGGGGAGCCACCCGGACCTGGATCTGGTGGTGCCATCAGCGGCCATTGCCCTGACCCGCAGGCTGGCCGGTCGCTATCGCGGCAGCGCAGTGGTACTGGACGCTGAACGGGACATGGGCCGCCTGGTACTGGGGGCCTGGACCCTGGACATCGCCGCACGCGAGGGGCCGGATCTGGCCACCGACCTGCGGCGCCGGGACTACAGCATCAATGCCCTGGGGTTAGCGCTTGATGTCGACGCGCCGCTGCAGGACCCCACCGGCGGGCTGCAGGACCTGCACCACGGGCAACTGCGGGCTGTCAGTGAGGTCAACCTGATGGCGGATCCGCTGCGGCTGCTACGGGGCCCCCGTCTGGCTGCCGAACTGGGCTTTGCCTTGAGCGTTGACACCAAGGCCCTGATTCGCACCCACCACGGCCAATTGCCTCAGGTGGCACCAGAACGGGTGCTGGCGGAACTGGAAAAACTCTCGGAGTGCCCAGAGGGCGATCAAGGCCTGCAGCTGGTGGTGGAGCTGGGGCTGCTCGAGCCCTGGTTGAACCCCATCGGCGCAACGCTGGAACCCCTCGATGCCGAAGAGCTCACCGCCATGGAGCGCCAGCAGTCGCTGCCCCTGGCACGGTTGAGCCGGTTGCTGGATGCCCCAGGACTGGGGCAGCTGCGCTCGAGCCGGCGCCTGCAGCAGCGCTGCGCCCGGCTGCGGCACTGGGCCCTGCGGCTCGATCAAGGCCCACTGAGCGAGAGCGAGCAGCTGCTGCTCTGCCGCGAATTGGAGCAGGACCTGCCCGCCTTGACTCTGCTGCGGCCCCGGGCCACCGAGGGCTGGCTGCAGCGCTGGCGCGAGCCTCACGATCCCCTGTTTCACCCACGCCCGCCCTTGGATGGCACCACGCTTCAACGGGAACTTGGGCTGCCCCCTGGCCGGGCACTGGGGGCCCTGCTGGAGCAGCTGATGCTGGAGCGTGCCTTTGGCCGCCCCCACGATCTGCAGGCGGCACGGGACCTGCGCCGTGA
Organism: uncultured Synechococcus sp.; assembly: GCA_913049535.1. GTDB lineage: Bacteria > Cyanobacteriota > Cyanobacteriia > PCC-6307 > Cyanobiaceae > RCC307. The sequence continues at coordinate 5,606 of CAJWYF010000042.1, read as the reverse complement.
TTAACTTTCTGCTGGCATACAACTGTTGCGAGTTTTCAGCGCACCACAACAAAGCCTTTCCCGTTTTTCCTTTCGGCCCGAGTCCCCATGAGCATCCGTCTCTACGTCGGCAACCTGCCCCAGTCCTTTGACCAGAAGGAGCTGGAAGGCCTCTTCGCCGCCGTGGGTGCCGGAGTGCGCTTCAAGGCCGTGATGGACCGTGAAACCGGTGGATGCCGCGGTTTCGGGTTTGTGAACCTCGATGACCCCAAGCTCAGTGAAGCCGTCATCGAGCAGTTCAACGGCAGGGAATACGGCGGCAACAAGCTGCGCGTGGAGGTGTCCGAGCGCCGTGAATCCCGCGGCAACGACCGTGGCGGCGACCGTCGCAACCAAGGTTCCACTGGCCCGATTGCCGCCCGCAAGAGTGTCGACAAGGTGGTCCACAGCGACGGTCCGGCTCCAGAAGCCCCCGATCCACGCTGGGCTGGTGAACTCTCCAAACTGAAGGACCTGCTGGCCAATCAGAAGGCCTCCGTCTGAGTTCCGCCCCATGGCTCTCCCCCCCCTGCAGCACTGGATCTGGGGGGAGGGGGGCCAGGAGCATTCCATCGGCTATCGCCACCAGCCCGGCCCTGAGGGGGCGGGCTCTGTCGTGCTTGTGCACGGTTTTGGCGCTTCCAGCGGGCACTGGCGTTTCAATCTCGGGCCGCTGAGCACTCAGCAGAACTGCTGGGCGATTGACCTGCTGGGCTTTGGCGCCAGCAGCAAGCCACCCTCTCAGCTGCGCCATGAAGCGCCCCTGCCCGGCTCAGTCCCCTATGGATTTGACCTCTGGGGCGAGCTGCTGGCGGACTTCGTCCAAGCCCTCGTCCTCCCTGCAGCAGCGGCTCCGGTGCAACTGGTGGGCAACTCGATCGGTGGATTGGTGGTCTTGCGCGCCTCCCAGCTGTTGCAGGAGCGGGGCTGCGCCCCACAGCAGGTGGTGCTGCTCAATTGCGCCCAGCGGCAACTCGATGACAAAAATGCCGCGGTCTTACCCGCACTTGAGCAGTGGAGCCGCCCCCTGGTGAAGCGACTGGTACGCCAGCGGGCTCTGCTGCGGCCCTTGTTTGCCACCGTGGCGCGGCCCTTTTTTGTACGTCAGGTGCTGGCTCAGGCCTACCCCAGCGGCCAGAACGTTGATGCAGAACTGGTGGAGCTGCTGGTGCAACCCAGCCGTGATCTCGGCGCTGTGGAGGCCTTCCGCGGCTTTGTGAACCTCTTCAGCGACCACATTGCCCCCGAACTGCTCGATCAACTGGAGCTGCCGGTGCGGCTGCTCTGGGGCGCAGCAGACCCCTGGGAACCCCTTGCGGAAGCCCAGCGTTGGGCCGAGCACTTTGACTGCATCCAGGAGCTTGAGGCCCTCGAGGGTGTGGGCCATTGCCCCCACGATGAAGCCCCTGAGCTGGTGAATCCGATTCTGTTGCGCTGGCTGGCCTAACGGCTCTGGGCCATCAGATACGAGACCGGCAGATCCAGGAACTTGCTGGCCTTGGGCACATAGGCGCGGTGGTTGAAGACGTCGTAGTCGAGGCGTTCGATGGCATCAAGGATCCCCCTGTACAGGCGCAAAGATGCCCATACCGGCCAGCGGGCATCGGGAGCCAGCCAGCGCACCCCTTCCTCTGAGCGGGCAAACCACTCGCGAGCCCGTTGGACCTGAAAGCGCATCAAGGCGCGCCAGTTGTCGTTCAAGGTGCCGGAGAGAAGCTCGTCTTCGCTGTAGTGGAAGCGCTGCAGATCCTCTTGGGGAAGATAAATCCGGCCCCTGCCCCGGTCCTCTCCCACATCCCGCAGGATGTTGGTGAGCTGGTTGGCGATGCCCAGGGCCACCGCCGCTTCGCTGGTGTCAGGCTTTTCACTCCAGGGCGCGGTGGTGTAAGCCGCATCAACACCCATCACCTCTTGGGTCATCAGGCCCACCGTGCCGGCCACACGGAAGCAGTACTGATGTAGCTCACCGAAATCGGCATAACGGTGCTTGGCCAGGTCCATCCGCTGGCCTTCGATCATCTCGATGTAGGGCATCAGCGGCTGGGGGTAGCGCTCCAGCACATCAGCCATGACCCGGTCCAGACCATCGCGCACCGTGCCGTTGAACAGCTCACGGGTGCGGGCCTCCCAGAGATCCAGCCGCTCGCTCAGCTCACTGACAGGCAGCGCCTGAGCCTCGGGGCTATCCATCAGCTCATCGGTGCGGCGACACCAGACATAAATGGCCCAGATGGCCCGCCGCTTGGCGGGCGGCATGAGCAGAGTGCCTAGGTAAAACGTCTTGGCCCAGCGCTCGGTCTCGACACGGCAGACCTCATAGGCCTCATCCAGTCCAGGGATGACCGTTGCTGCCGGGGCGGCCGGGCTCAACACCATGCTTCAGGCCGCCACCGCTTCGGCGCAGAGCTTACCGCTGAGCACGGCGCCCTCCATCGAGGCCAGATAGCGCTGCAGGGTGTAATCCCCAGCCATGAAGAAATTGGGGACCGGCGTTTTCTGCGTCGGCCGCAGGGGCTGGCAGTTGGGGGTGGTCTTGTACACCGAGAGCGGAGTCTTCACCACCTTGCTCTTGCGCAGCACCGCAGGGTCGTCACCACCAAAGTGCTGCGGGAACAGCCGCTCCAGCTCCTTCATCGTCGCGGCGACGATCTCCTCATCAGGCCGTCCGATCCAGTCCTTAGCAGGAGCAAAGACCAGCTCGAGCATGGATCTGTTGGGGTCCTCGTACTCACGGCAGGTATTGCTCATGTCCGCATAGACGCTCAGCAATGGAGAGCGACTGAAGAGCAAATGATCGATCTCGGTGAGCTTGCGATCAAACCAGAGGTGGATATTGATCACGGGCACACCGCGCAAGCCATCGAGCTTGCTGAAGAACTCCATCTGCTTCCAGGGCTCAGGCAACAGAAGCTTGAACGGATCCACAGGCATGGCACTGACATAGGCATCCGCTTCCAAGGTGAAGCCCTCTTTGCCCGCCACTCCACCAATGCGGAAGCCAGCGACGGAACCGTCGTCGTTAAGGGCAATTTCGCGCAGGGGGGCTTCCAGATGCACTTCACCGCCACGGGCGACGACGTGATCCACCATCGGCTGACAAAGGCGCTCGGGGGGATTGCCATCGAGGAAGGCCATCTTCGAGCCGTTCTTCTCCTGCAGGAAACGGTTCAGGGCCGTGAGCAGAACAGTGCTTGAGATCTCGTCGGGATCAATGAAGTTCAACGCCTTGCTCATGGCGATGAAGACCTCGTCGTTGACCCGCTCGGGGATGTTGTGCAGGCGCAGCCACTCGGTCCACGAGTACTTATCGCAGGCTTCCACGTAGCTCTGACCGCGCAGCATCGCGGGCACCAGTCCAAGGCCAAAGCTGATCTTCTCGGGCCAGCTGAGCATGTCGTTGTTGCTCAGGATCGCCGCCACACCATTGATGGGAGCCGGCAGATCAGGGAAGTCAAAGCGGCTGTAGGTGCCGGGGACATCCTTCTGGTTGAAGATCATCGAGTGGCTCTTCCACTGCAGACGCTCCTCGATGTCCAGCTCTTTAAAGAGCTGGAGCATGTTGGGATAGGCCCCGAAAAAGATGTGCAGGCCGGTCTCGTACCAGTCCCCGTCCTCGTCCTGCCAGGCCGCCACCTTGCCGCCCAACACATCTCTTGCCTCCACCACGACCGGCGTATGGCCGGCATCACTGAGGTATTTGGCACAAGAGAGCCCAGCAAGGCCGGCCCCGGCAATCGCCACCCGCATCGTCGCGCCCGTCGCAGCTTGAGGGGCCACCATAGAGTTGTGACCATGCCCGCTGCTTGGACGAGGTGTCTGATACCCCGCTGAAATGCACCACCCGCCACGTGCGGATCTTTGCGGCCACGGTGGAAGCCGATGGCGAGCTCAAGGCCTCGGCCGACAAGCTGACCCTGGATCTGGATCCAGACAACGAATTCGAGTGGGAGCAACCGGTCCTGACCAAGGTGCAGCAACGCTTTGCCGATCTCGTCGAGGCCGCTGCTGGCAGTGCCATGAATGACTACAACCTGCGCCGCATCGGCACCGATCTGGAGGGCTTCATCCGCCAGCTGCTGCAGACCGGTGAGCTGCGATACAACCTGGGTGCCCGCGTGCTGAATTACTCCATGGGTCTGCCCCGCACGCCGGACAGCATCTGATGGCTCCTCGCCGTTACGACGAGCGCGGCTACAGCGACGAGCGCTATGGCCAAGGACGTCCTCCTGAGCGCCGCAATGGCCCCAGCCGCGGCGGTCGTCCGCCTGCACCGGGCGGAGCCGGTGGCGGCTCAGGCATGAACCTGAACACCGCCACCATTGCGGTGCTGGCCGGTGTTCTGGTGCTCGGCATCGGCATTGGCACCTCGATCACGAGCAACGTTTCCGGCGATCAAGGCAACATCGCCAGCGCTGAGCAACTGGATCGCGCTGTTCCAGACCCGGAGTTCTGCAAGCAGTGGGGCGCCAGCGCCTTTGTGATGGATGTGGAGATGTACACGACGATGAACCCCTCCACCAGCTTTGTGACGCAGCCCAAGCTGCAGCCTGGCTGCGTCATCCGTCGGGAGAACTGGTCGGTGCTGCAAAAAGCCGGTGCTGTGAGCTCCGATCAGATGCGCGAATGCAAGCAGCGCATGAACACCTTTGCCTACATCGGCTCCATCCGCGACAAGCCCATCGTGCGCTGCGTCTACCAAACCGATGCCGCCGAGAACAAATTCCAGACGCGAGGTCCCGCTGGCGCTGCCGATGACAGCGTTGGCATCACCCCAGAAGCCGATCAGTTCTAAGCAACAGGCTCCCCAGCGGTTTCTGGCTCCCCTTCAGCTGGCACCACTGGAGTCGTGCTCCGGCGCAGGGGGCTATCAGGACTGGCAAAGACCGGCAGGATTTCGCGCCTGAACGCACCAGCAGCCCTGGAGCAGTAGCGCGCAGGGTGGGTGATCAAACGCAGCTGGCGCCGCACACTCAAATCGGCCAACACCACCCGGTGCAGGCTGCCACTGGCCAGCTCCCGTTCAATCGAGACCACTGGCAGAAACGCTGCACCCAATCCACTCTGAACAGCGTTCTTGATCGCTTCGAGGGAATTGAGTTCCATCTCGATGCGCAGCCGCTGCACATCAAGGCCGCCGCGGGCCAGCAGCTGATCGACCACCTTGCGGGTGGTGGACTGGGCATCGAGACAAATGAAGGAGAGGCGATACAAGTCTTCCTTCTGCAGCTCCTGAAGCCGTGCCATCGGGTGTTTCACCGGCAGCACCAACGCCAGCTCCTCACTGGCGTAGGGGACAACCTGGAGTTGCTCGATCAACTCAGGCGGCAGCTCCCCGCCGATGATGGCCAAATCAATCTGGCCATTGGCCACGCTCCAGCCGGTGCGTCGGGTGCTGTGCACCTGCAGCTGGACGGAGACATCGGGATACTTCTGCCGGAAGAGGCCAATCATCCGCGGCATCAGATAGGTGCCCGTGGTCTGGCTGGCGCCCACCACCAATGATCCGCCCTTGAGGTTGTGCAGGTCATCCAGAGCGCGGCAGGCCTCCTGGCACTGGCTCAGGATCCGCTCGGAATAGCTCAGCAGCA
>CAJWYF010000041.1 GCA_913049535.1 uncultured Synechococcus sp. | reverse complement strand
AACCCTCAGCTGCAACGACGGCTGCAACAGGACAGCATCCAGCTGGCTGGAAAGACGGTCTATCTCAACCCCTTCCTCTACTGGCGTCGCTTTGATGCCAACACGGACCGCTGGTTGAGGGAGCCCGGCCAGCTCTCGGAAGACCAGATCACCTCCAATCGGGTGCGCTTTTATCCCGAGGTGGTCTGGGAATCGCTCAGTGATGAGGAGCGGACCACCAAGGATGCTGCGGTGGAGATGTTTCTCAAAAGCCTCGAGCTGATCAGCACCTTCAATCCTGAGCTCACAGCCGGCCAGTTGCTGGAGCTTGAGCGCAAGATGGCTGTCACCAAGAAGAAAGCCTTTGAGCTTTGGGTCGGTAAGTCGCTGCGCCGGCGCCTGCAGGCTGAGCGGGCTGAGAAGCGCCGCTTCTCCCGTCAGCGCTTGCTGCGCGAGTGGCGGGAATGGCTGGCTGATCCCATGACCCTTAAGGCGATCCTCCCCATCAGCGGTGTGGTGCTGTTGGCCGGTTTTGGCGGTTGGTATGCCGGATCGCAGCAGTTCTGTCGCCCCTTGTTCCAACCACCGGGTGTCCAGCAGGCCCCCTGAATGGCCAAGAGCGTGGCAGCCTTGAAATAAACCATTCAGTTATGGCTGAGCCCACCTCCAACCCGCTGTTGAATCTGGGCTTGCAGGCCGCTGAGGTGCTGCGTCAGCGCTTGTCTCAGCCTCCCTCTGAGGCGGTGGTTCCGGTCGAGGTGACGGTGGAGGAGCCCGAGTCCCCTGAGGTAGCCGCTGTTGATGGCGATGAGCTGCAGGTTCGTCTTGGCGGAATTGCCAGCCGCTTGCGTCAGCTGGAAGACGTGCTGCTGCCATGACCAGTTTCAGTGACCGCCGCAATGCCCGCTACTGCGGCATGGGACAGCAGCCGGCGGTGATCCTGCTGCTGTTGCTGGCCCTTTTTGGTGCCATCGGTGCTCGATTGGTGTGGCTGCAGCTGCTCCATGGCGCTGATAACAAGGTGGCAGCTGATGAGAACCGCATCCGCTTGATGCCGCGCTCCCCGATTCGGGGCCGCTTGCTGGATCGCCGCGGCAAGGTGCTCGCCAGTAGCAAGCTCACGTACACCCTCTACATCGAGCCTCGTCTGGTCAGTGATGCTGAATGGCCAGCGCTGCGTGATCGTTTGGCCGATCTGATGCAGCTGCCTGCCGATGCGTTGGACCGCCGCCGCGAACGGGGTGTGGGCAAGGACGGCTACCGCACCGCCTTGGCGATTGGTCTCACGCCTGAGCAGGTGCTGCGATTTCGTGAGCAGAACCTGGGCCTGAAGGGGGCCTCGGTGGATGCGGACATCCTGCGGCACTATCCCCACGGCACCCTGGCGGCCCATGCCTTGGGTTACACCCAGCCCATCACCGAGAACGAATACAAGAATCTTGCTGAGAAGGGCTACAAGATCCGCGATCGCATTGGCCGCATTGGGGTGGAAGCGGCCTACGAAAGCCACCTTCGCGGCAAGTGGGGCGGCCAGATGCTGGAGGTCAATGCCATGGGCGAAGTCCAGCGTTACTTGGGTAACAGGCCATCGAAATCAGGCAAGGATCTGCAGCTCACGTTGGATCTGAATTTGCAGCGGGCTGCTGAGCAGGCGCTCGCTGATAAACGCGGTGGCGCCATCGTGGCCATGAACCCACGGACCGGAGCGATCCTGGCGATGGCCAGCCGGCCCACCTTTGATCCCAATTTCTTCTCCAAGCTGATCACGACGCAGAAGGAGTACGACGCCCTCTTCCTGGCTCCGAACAAGCCGCTGTTCAGCCGCGCAATGAATGCTTACGACCCCGGCAGCACCTGGAAGCCGGTCACGGGCATGGCGGGGATGGAGACCGGCAAGTTCCCCCCCAAGGTCAAGCTCACCACCACCTCCTGCATCACCTACGGCGGTCATTGCTTCCCGGACCACAATGGCGCCGGCTTCGGCGTGATTGGTTACGAAGACGCCCTGCGCTTCTCCAGCAACACCTTCTTCTATCAAGTCGGCGTTGGTGTCGGCTCCCGGGCCCTCTACAAAGCGGCCCGGCAGCTTGGGTTTGATGGCCCCAGCGGGATTGAGATTGGCTACGAGGAGAGCTACGGACTCGTGGGTCATGAGGACTGGGCGGCCAAGGGGCGCGGCTGGGCCGATCCCGGCACCACCCCCTGGATTCCCGAGGACATGGCATCAGCTTCCATCGGCCAGTCCGTGGTGCAGATCACCCCCTTGCAGCTGGCTCGCGCCTACAGCGTCTTTGCCAATGGGGGTTACCTGGTGACACCCCACCTGGCTGATCAAGGCCTGGATTGGACCAGCCCCGAGCGCCGCACCAAGGTGGAGATGAAGCCAAGCACCTTGCAGACCATCCGCGCAGGCCTGCGCAAGGTGGTGGCTGATGGCACCGGTTACGGCCTCAATGATCCAGCTCTGCCCCCGAGTGCCGGCAAGACCGGCACAGCAGAGGACAGCACCGGCGGCCCGGACCATGCCTGGTTCGCCTGTTTTGCTCCTTATGACACCCCTGAGATCGTCGTGGCCGCCTTTGCGGAGAACACACCTGGAGGCGGCTCAGTCCACGCCTTGCCGATGGCCAAAAAAGTCCTGCTGGCCTGGATCAAAAACCGCGGCGCCTGATGCTTGAGCTTCAGGCTGCTGCCTGGAGTTCGTTGCCGAGCACCTGGCGGTAATAGCCGCGCAGCTGTTCGGTTGCCCCAGCCCAGCCCCAGCGTTCTGCTTCCTGGCGTGCGGCCTTGCGCAGGGCCTGGCGCTCGAGATCGTTGCCCAGGAGCCGCTGGGTGGCGCTGATCAGGCTGGCTGCCCCACCGTCATCGCCATCGGGTTCATAGAGGCATCCATTGGTGCCGTCGCTGATGATGTCGGGAATGCCGCCGCGGTTGGCTCCCACCACAGGACAGCCGGCAGCCATGGCCTCCAGCAGCACCAGCCCCAGGGTTTCGGTGCTGGAGGGGAACAGGAAAGCATCGCCGCTGGCATAGGCGCTGGCCAGTTCCTCACCACCGAGGTAGCCCACGAAGGTGGTGGCGGTGCCGGCGAAGTGCTTCTCCAGTTGCTGGCGATGGGGGCCATCCCCCACCAGGGCCAGCCGGGCATCGGGCAGCGCTTCCAGCACGGGCCGGATGCGCTCGATTTGTTTTTCAGCCGAGAGCCGCCCCACGTAGATCAGCAGGGCGCCGCGGTCATCGTGCTCGCCGAGCAGGCGCTGGCGCATGGCATCGCTGCGCAGTTCCGGGCGGAAGAGCTCGGTGTCGACCCCGCGCTGCCAGAGGGCGGTGTGCTGGATGCCCTTGTCGCTGAGCTCCTGCACCATGGCGGTGGAGGTGCAGAGGTTGAGAACAGCCTGGTTGTGGGCTGCCTTGAGCAGTTCCCACAGCAAGGGCTCCAGCATGCCCATGCCGTAGTGCTCAAGGTATTTCGGCAGATGGGTGTGATAGCTGGCGATCAGCGGGATGTTGCTGGTCTTGGCCAGCCAGATACCGCCTAGTCCCAGCACCGCCGGGTTGACGACATGGACAAGGTCCGGCTTGAACTGCTCTAAGGCTTCTGCCACTGCGGGGCGCGGCAGCGCCAGCTTGAGCTCGGGGTAGAGCGGCAGAGGCATGGCCGGCACGCCGACCACCTTGGCCCCCATGTAGTGGCTTGGAGCTCCTTCAGGGCAGAACACCACCACCTCATCGCCAGCCTCCACCAGGTGGCGCACGGTTTTGGTGAGCCTGGTGACGATTCCATCGACCTTGGGCAGAAAGGTCTCAGTGAAGAACGCGATCCTCACAGGGGTCAGCGGGCGATGGCCTGGGCCTGGGTGCGGGTCCAGGCGGATGTGCAGAGGATGCGGTTGCGGTCGCAGCGATCGGCGTAGCGGGTGGCGATCTCCACCACTTCCTTGAGCAGGCCGTCATCCAGGGTGGTGGGGTTGAGACCCAGCTCGATGAAGCAGCGGTTGTCGACGATCAGATCGTTCTCCACCGCCTCATTGCGGGGGTTGGGCAGTTTGTTGATCTGTGCTCCGGTGAGGGCGGCCACCTTCTTGGCCAGCTCACCGACTTGATGGCTTTCGGTCATCTGGTTGAAGATCTTGACCCGCTCGCCGGCCTCTGGCGGGTTCTCCAGCGCCAGCTGGACGCAACGCACCGAGTCGCGGATGTGGATGAAGGCGCGGGTCTGACCACCGGTGCCGTGCACCGTCAGCGGATAGCCGATGGCCGCTTGCATCAAGAAGCGATTCAGCACCGTGCCGTAATCACCGTCGTAGTCAAAACGGTTGGTCAGGCGGGGGTCGCGGTCGGTCGCATCGGTGTTGGTGCCCCAGACAATGCCCTGGTGCAGGTCAGTGATGCGCACCTTGTCGTTTTTGTTGTAGTAGAGGAAAAGCAGCTGATCCAGCGTCTTGGTCATGTGATAGACGCTGCCTGGACTTGCCGGGTGCAGGATCTCTTCTTCAAAACGGCTGCCATCGGGCTGCGGCACTTCCACCTTGAGGTAGCCCTCGGGGATGGTGGCGCCGCGGTGGGAGCCGTAGCCGTAGACGCCCATGGTGCCCAGGTGCACCACGTGGATGTCCTGACCGCTCTCGACGATGGCCGCCAGCAGGTTGTGGGTGCCGTTGACGTTGTTGTCCACCGTGTAGCGCTTGGTGGCGCTGCTCTTCATCGAGTAGGGCGCAGCCCGCTGTTCGGCGAAGTGGACGACAGCCTCGGGCTTTTCTTCCAGCAGCAGGTCCAGCAGACACTGATATTCGTGCGCGATGTCCATGTGGATGAAGCGCATCGGTTTGCCGCCGATCTCACTCCAGGTCCTGAGTCGTTCGCCGATGCTCGTGATCGGTGTCAGGGACTCGACCTCCAGGTCGATATCAATCTTGCGCCTGCTGAGGTTGTCAACGATCAGCACGTCATGGCCTTGATCGGCCAGATTCACGGCACACGGCCAGCCGCAGAAGCCGTCACCACCGAGAACCAGGACCTTCACGACTGTCTCCTGTCGAACGGAGCCGCGCTCCATCCCGGCAAGCTACTACAGGGATCCGGCCCCTCAGCTCACGCTGACGGCAACGAAGGTCATGGCCACCACCAGCAGGACGCCGATGCCGATCAGCAGCAGCCGCTGGCTGGAAGCGGTTGCACTGGCTGGTTCTGCGTAGCGCATGCGGGGCTCTGTTGCGAAGGCGTTCAGGCGACCTCCGTCCTCTTGGGTGACTTGCATGGCGCTCTCAGACTCATCAGGACGCTATGGAGCACTGGGACTTTCATCTGCGTCTCTTAAAAAGGATTCACACCGCTCAGCTGATGCGCCCCTCACTGGGAGAACTGGCTGAAGCCTGTGGGCGTACGGCCATCGGGCCATGGCGGTGGGCCAGACGACCGGCTTCGGCTGCCAGGGCCATGGCCCGAGCCAGGGCTGGAGGGTGCCCGCTCAAGGCGATGGCGCTGTTGATCAGCAGGGCATCGGCGCCGGCTTCCATGGCCTGGGCGGCGTCACTGGGGACCCCGATGCCTGCATCCACCACCACCGGCACGGACGCCTCTTCAATGATCAGCTTGATGTTGGCCAGGTTGCCCATCCCCTGGCCGCTGCCGATGGGGGAGGCCAGGGGCATCACGGTGGCGCAGCCGATCGCTTCGAGGCGTTGGGCCAGCAGGGGATCGGCGTTGATGTAGGGCAAAACCGTGAAGCCCTCCTGCACCAGTTGTTCAGCGGCTTCCAGCGTGCCCACCGGATCAGGCAGGAGGTAGGCGCCGGGGGGGATCACCTCGAGCTTCACAAAGGTGTTGTCTGGCTGTCCAGCCAGTGCAGCCAGCTCCCGTCCCAACCGCGCCACCCGCACCGCCTCCTCCGCCGTGGCGCAGCCAGCGGTGTTGGGCAGCATCCAGATCCGCGACCAGTCGATGGCTTCCATCAAGCCGCCATGGCCAGGGGCGCCGCTCTGGACGCGGCGGACGGCCACCGTGACGATCTCGCAGCCACTGGCGGCAATGCTCTGTTGCAGGGAGGGGATGTCCGGATATTTGCCCGTACCGGTCATCAACCGGCTGCGGAAGGAGCGACCACCGATCAGCAGGGGGTCGTCGTTGGGTGCAGGTGCGTTCATAGCCCGATCGTGGGATGGCAAGCCCATGGGGTGCAAGGCCGGGGGCAGAGTGAACGGATGGCGTTCTGGCGACCTCACCCCTTTTTTATCGGGCACTGCCCCTACGGTGATGCCACAAGCCTTTCAAGGTCCGTGCCGCTGCCGTTTCTTCCCCTGCTGGCGATGTCCGAGCCGGACTTCGTGCCTTTCCAGCAGCCTGCCCCGGCAGCGGTGAGTCCCTTGCTGGTTGAACCTGTCGAGCCCTTCGATGCCGATCGCATCCAGGTCAACGAGTTTGATCCCACCAAGCGGGCCCGTTTGATGGCTGTTGAGATGCCCCGCCAATGGAGCGGCAACCTGCGTCAGATGCGCACCAGCCAGAGGATTCCTGCAGAGCTGACGCTGAAGCGCCTGGTGCCTTTGGGTGAGGTTCTCGACCTGTTCGGCACGATCTCCATTGGCGGCAAGACGGTGCCGGTGCAGGGCAACATCAACATGAACAGTGATCAGCTGACCCTGTTGCTGCTGGGTGATGACCTGCCTGCGGGCCTCGAGGCTGGAGGCAATTTCCTGGGGCTGCAGATGTTCAAGCTCAGCCGCTGGGTGGGCCCTCGCATCACCAGCCGAGGTCATGTCCTGGAGTTGGACCCCTTGATCGAGGCGCAACCGCCTGTGCGCGGCCTCTGGTGAGGTTCAGCCCTCAGGCCTGAGCAATTTGAGCCGGCGTGTGGCGGTGCGATTGCCGGGCTCGAGTTCTAAAGCTTTGCGATAGAGCTCAACGGCTTCATCGCCTTTCTGCTGCTTCTCCAGCGAGAAGGCGAGATTGTTGAGGGCGACGGGATAGTCCTGGCGGGCTTTCAATGCCAGGCGGTAATGACGCACCGCTTCGCTGTGTTTCTGCTGAGCCGCCAGGGAAAAGCCCAGGGCATTTTCAATCAATGCCTGCGCTTCGGCTGGTTCAGCGCCGGCCAGCTTTGCGGCCCGCTTCAAGCTGGCAGCGGCTTGGGCAAACAGCCGTTTGTCCAGCTGCACAGAGCCCAACTCGTAGAGGCTGGCCGCATCAGCGTCACTGGCCTGGCAGCGCTGCTCGAGATCGGAGAGCTGACCTTCCTGGCGCCGTACGCGCCACACCTGGCGGGCCACCACTACAGCCACGATGCTCAGCAGGCCGATGAGCCCCAGCAGATAGGCCTGGGGCAGGGCGATGTTCATCGGGGCTCTGAGGTTCAGGCTTTGGCGGCGTTCACCACCGTTTCAAAGCTGGTGGGGTCCAGCACGGCCATCTGGGCCAGCATCTTGCGGTTCAGGCGCACGTCAGCCTTTTTGAGGCCACCGATCAAACGGCTGTAGCTCATGCCGTTCATGCGGGCAGCGGCATTGATGCGGGCGATCCAGAGACGGCGGAAGTCGCGCTTACGGCGACGACGGTCGCGATAGGCATTGCAGAGGGCCTTCATCACCCGCTGATTGGCGGTACGGAAGAGACTGCCGTTGCTGCCGCGGAAGCCGCGGGCTAGGCGCAGGATCTTGTTACGGCGGTTACGGGCGACGTTGCCTCTTTTAACGCGGGCCATGGATCAGGACTTCAGGTTGGAATCGTTAAGCGGTTGGAGCATCAACCGGCGTAGGGGAGCATTCCCTGCACGCGGTCGTGGTCGGTGTCATCCACAACGGCCATCGTGCCCAGGAACCGCTTGCGCTTGGAGCTTTTATGGTCGAGCAGGTGACTGCGGAATGCATGCCGGCGCATGAACTTGCCGCTGCCCGTGAGACGGAATCGCTTGGCGGCTGCCCGGCGGGTCTTGAGCTTTGGCATGTCTGACGCCCTGCGCACAAACAAACAACCTACGGTGCCGACCTCCTTTCCGCCAAGTTTTTTCTTCAAGCCCCTGACGTTGTTTCTGGGACTTGCCTTGATCAGCAGCGCCTGCAGGCCGGCGCCACGTGCCGCCGCGCCGCCGAGTGCCGAGCCGTCGACGGCCCCTCCGCTGCACTGGCCCACCACCCCACCGCCGGCGCTGCGGGGTGAGAACCCTGATCTCTGGGTCAGCCTGGCGGCCCACCTGCCCCTCCAGCGCAACGGCAGTGCCCAGCCCTTGGTGCTGCAAGCCGCCGCCGGCAGCTTCCGCTTCAGTGCCGGTGCCGGCCCGTCGCTTGAGGCCTCCCGCCTGGAGCTGGGCTGGCAGCAGCGTCCGTTGGCGGTCCCTGTGGAGATCGCGCGCCAGGTGCTGGGTCCGTTTCCGTCCCATGAATCGGCGGAGCAGCAGGCCCAGCTCTGGCGCCAGCGCGGTGCGGATGCTGTGGTGGCCCATCCCGATGATTGGGAGGTCTGGGCCCCGCTGGGCAGCCCGGCAGCCCCTGGCGAGGTCCGTCTGGTGCGTCAGCGCCTGGATCGTCGCTGGCAGCCGTTCATTGATCGCGGTGATGGGCAGACCCCTTTGCAGGGGCCGGTCTTGATTGATGCGCCGGATGGTCTGCTCTGGCGTGGTGCCACGTACAGGGGGCAGTTCCGTTTGCAGAGTGACGCTTACGGCAGCTGGACCCTGGTGCAGGAGGTGCCGATCGAGGACTATCTCCAGGGAGTCGTTCCCCATGAGATCGGCGCCGGTTCCCCCACAGAAGCCCTGAAGGCCCAGGCGATCCTGGCGCGCACCTGGGCTGTAGCTAACCAGGGGCGCTTCCGCGTCGATGGTTATCACCTCTGCTCAGACACCCAGTGCCAGGTGTACAGCGATCCATCGCTGGCTGGTCCGCGGCTGCAGCAGGCCCTCACCAGCACCTCCGGTCAGGTGCTCAGCTGGGACGGCCAGGCGGTGCATGGGGTCTACAGCGCCAGCAATGGTGGTGTGGCCGCCGGTTTGGAGGAGGTGTGGCAAGCCGCTGCCCAGCCATACCTCAACCCATTCATTGATGGTGATGCAGCCGCTCAGGCAGCTTTACCTCTGCCACTGGCTGATGCTGATCAGGTTCGGACACTCCTGCGGCGCCCTGGGCTCTACGGGGAAGCTCATCCCCGTTACCGCTGGAGCCGCCGCTACAGCGCAGAGCAGCTCAGCGCCATTGCAGACGCTGCAGGGCAGTCGATCGGAGCAGTGCAGCAGGTGCAGGTGGCTGGTCGCGGCCCCAGCGGGCGGGTGCTGAACCTGGCGTTGATCGGCACCACGGGCCAATGGACCCTGGCGCGCGATCAGATCCGTCGACGCCTCAGGGCCCTGCCGAGCACGCTTTTTGTCATTGAGCCGCAGGCGCCGGGGCTCTGGCGGTTCGAGGGCGGTGGCTTCGGTCACGGGGCGGGACTGTCCCAGGCCGGGGCCATCGATCTGGCCGGCCGCGGCTGGAGCAGTGAGCAGATCCTGTCGCGCTACTTCCCCGGTGCGCAGCTGCGGCCTCTGAAAACCCTTTCGCCGGAGGGATCCCCTTAAAGTCAGCTGCACGAAGTCGGGGGTCATGCTGACGGGCGATTCCGCTGAACTTGAATCGTCTGTCTCAGCCTCGGTTGAGGAGCTGACCCGTTCGGATGGACGGCGCCGTAAAGCGCTGCTGGTGCTGATCGCCTGCCTCGGGGCAGGCGCTGCTCCCCACTGGTTGGGGCCGCTGCGGGGCTTGCTGCCGGCCCTGACGGCCGCGGTGCTTCTGGGGGCTTACAGCATCACCACCCTGCGCTCGGGGCGAGCCCCCATCAGCGCCCCAACCGAGCCTGGTGCTGCCTTGGACCCACTGCCGGCCATTGATGTTCTGGTGGCTGCACGGGATGAAGAAGCTGTGATCGGCCGTCTGGTCGAGGCCATCGCCCGACTGGATTACCCCGCCGATCGACTCAGCCTGTGGGTGATGGATGACGGCAGTGAGGACCGCACCCCGCAGATTCTTGAAGAGCTCAGCAGCCAGCACCGTTTCTTGAATGTGCGGCGGCGTCAGCGCAATGCCGGTGGCGGCAAGTCCGGTGCCCTGAATGCCTTGCTGCCCCAGCTCCAGGGCGATTGGTTGCTGGTTCTCGATGCCGATGCCGATCTCAACCCCCAACTGCTGCAGCGCATTCAGTCCCATCTGCGCGGCCCTGCCTGGGGAGCGGTCCAGCTGCGCAAAGCCGTTCTGAATGCCGATGCCAGCTGGTTGACCCGCTCCCAGGCCCTGGAGATGGCCTTTGATGCGGAAATGCAGCGCGGCCGCATTGCCCAAGGGGGCATCGGTGAGCTGCGCGGCAATGGCCAACTGCTGCGCCGCGAGGTGCTGCTGGCCTGCGGCGGCTTCAACGAAGACACGGTCACCGATGACCTCGATCTCAGCTTCCGTTTGCTGCTGGGGGGCCACGCCGTCGCCGTGATCTGGAACCCTCCTGTTCAAGAGGAGCCCGTGACCCGCTGGCCTGCCTTGCTGCGCCAGCGCCAGCGTTGGGCTGAGGGGGGCTTGCAGCGGTTCCTTGATTACTGGCCATCACTCCTCTCCAATCGCCTGACCTTGCGTCAGCAGCTGGACCTTCTGGCCTTTTTTCTGCTGCAGTACGCCCTGCCGATCGCCACGTTCGGTGATCTGATGGCGTCTCTGGGTCTGCGGCAACTTCCCCTGCTGTGGCCTTTGTCTGTTTCGACCCTCACCCTCAGCGCTGTGGCCCTGCGCCGCGCTGGGAGGCAAAGCAGTGAGGGACCCCCACTGCCTGCGCCAACGCCGCTGAACCTGCTGGTGGCCAACACCTATTTGATCCACTGGTTTTTGGTGATTCCCTGGGTGACCGCCCGCATGGCCCTGCGGCCCAAGCGGTTGGTGTGGGCCAAAACCGTCCACGCAGGCCTGCCGGTCAGCAGCTGATCAGGCGGCGCTGTCGCTGCTCTCGCCAGGGCTGGTGACGAGGGCACCATCGAAAAATTCAGCCAGCCGCCGCGCCTGCTTCTCCAGCTGATCTCCCCCCATGCTCGATGGGGCAGCTGCAGGCGGGGAAGACGAGGGGACCGGAGCAGGCTGCGGCACGGGCTCAGGCGCCGCTGCGGGCGGCGGCGGCGTGGATGCGGCTGCGGTGGGTTTGGGTTCAGTAGGTGGTGCAGCTGCCGGAGGTGCTGCTGGCTGGGCCGCCGCTGGAGCAGGCGGGGGGGCCGCAGCAGGAGCTGGCTCTTGGGATGCAGGAGCGGTGTTGGTTGGCGCCGCTGCTGGAGCCAGGGTCGCGGCAGGAGTTTCGTCTTTGGGCGGGGCTGGTTGCCCCGTCTCCAGCACCACCTGGCGCGGTGTCCCGAGCACCTTGGCAGCAGCTTGCTCCAGCAGGGGCAGCCGGCTTTGCACCATCCCCACCCAGTTAGGAGCCACCCGCACCACGGCCCGCTGCTGGTCGAGCCGCACCAGCTCTCCTTGCTGTGTGAGCAGCATGCGGGTGGAGGGCAGTTCCAGGCTGGCCAGGATCTGCTGCCACAGTGCGCTCAGATCCAGGTTCTGGGCGGCAGGGGGTGGTGGTGTTGCCGGTGCTGTGGGAGCTGGTGCGGCGGCTGCCTCCTTGGGGATCGTGGCGTTCGCTGCTGCTGCCTCGGGTTCGGCCTTTGGGGTTGCAGCAGGCGCAGGCGTGACAGCAACAGGTGCGGTTGGGGCGCGCCCAGCGACCTGGGGAGCTGCAGCCACAGCGGGAGCAGGGCTGGCCGCTGGTTCAGCCAGCAGGCCCAGCAGCAACACCTCCAGCCACAGGCGGGGTTGGGCGCTCTGGCGCAGCTGAGCCTCAGTGCCCTTGAGCCCCTGCTGCCAGCGCAGCAGCCGCGGCCGCCCCAGTTGTTCTGCCAGCGGCGGCAGGGCTTCACGGTTGGCCGGCGAGAAGCTGGTCAGTTCCAGATGCCCCGGCGCAGCCTGGGCCAGCACCAGATCCCGCAGCAGGCTGGCCAGACCCTGCAGCACCGCTGCAGGTTCACGCCCGCGATCCAGCAGGTTGCGGGAGCCCTGCAGCAGTTCCAGCGGGTCTGCACTTGCGAGTGCATCCGCCAGTTGCAGCAACTCCTGCTCTGGCACCGCACCCAGCAGTTCCCAGACAGCATCCGGCTCCACCGGCGGCGGCAGCAGGCTGAGCTGATCCAGCAGGCTTTCAGCATCCCGCAGGCCCCCTTGGGCGAGCTGGGCCACAAGATGCAGCGCTGGTGCGCTGATCTGGATCTGCTCTTGCTCGGCGATCCAGCTCAAATGCTGCTCCAGCGATTGCAGCGGGATGCGGCGGAAATCAAACCGTTGGCAACGGCTGAGGATCGTCGGTAGCACCCGCTGCGGATCGGTGGTGGCCAGGACAAACACCACTCGCGGCGGCGGTTCCTCCAGGGTCTTGAGCAGGGCGTTGAAGGCCGCGGTGGAGAGCATGTGGCATTCGTCCACCACATAGACCTTCCAGCGCGCCTGCACCGGAGCGAAGCGCGAGCGCTCGATCAGATCCCGGATGTTGTCAACGCCGGTGTTGGAGGCCGCATCGATCTCAATGACATCCAGGGCGCTGCCACTGGCGATCGCGGTGCAGAGCTCACAGGTGCCGCATGGCTCGGGTGTGGGCCCGTCGCTGCTGAGGCAGTTCAGGGATCGCGCCAGGATCCTGGCGCTGGAGGTTTTGCCGGTGCCGCGCGGTCCGCTGAAGAGATAGGCCGGTGCGATGCGGTCCCGCTGCAGGGCATTGCTCAGCGTGGTGGCAATGGCCTCCTGGCCCACAAGCTGGTCAAACCGCTGCGGCCTGTACTTGTGATGCAGCGGTTCGTAGGCCATGGGTGGAGGCTACTCAGACTCTGTGCCCTGCTTCAGCAGCTTCTGCAGCTGGCGTTCCAGCTCATCAATGGCTGCCAGCTGATCGGCCAGGTTCTGCGCCTCCAGCCGCAGCGATGGTCGCTCCTGCTGGGCCCCTTGCCACCACTGCTCCATCTGTTGCAGTTCCTGCTCAAGCCGGTTCTGAAGCCGTTCTCGCAGGCCCGAGAGCTCCTGCAGCGCCCGCTTCGCCACGGCGGCGCCCTGTTCGATGTTGATGCCCCTCTGCAGCAGCAAGCGGATGCCTGCCAGGAGCGCGGCTGGCAACATCTGCCCCAGAGCCAGCGCCCCTAGGGCGCCGCTGCCCAGGGCGCGCTCCACCTGACGGCTGCGGTGCTGCCCGGTCTTGCACCAGAGCGCGAAGTGCTCACAGTTGTTGAACAGCAGGTTGTAGCGCTGCTCGCCGATGCGGCTCATGGCCCGCCGCAGGGTCTGGCCGGTGGGATCGGCCTCTGCGTGCTCGATCACCCGGGGGGTTTCGCCCTGGCTGAAGTCCTCGAGGCTGCTGCGCAGGATCTCCTCACCTTCGAGGTAATGGGCGACGGTGCCATCACCCAAGTCGATCCCGTGGTGCATGAACAGCCCGTGGCGCCGCGGCACCTCGAGGTGATCACCGGCAGCCACCTCAGGCGGACTGCTGCTCCAGGGTGCTGGGGTGCGGCACGACGTTGGAGCCGTGGCGCTCCTCCACCAGGGCTTCCGTGATGACGAACTTCTGCACCTCGCTTTGGGAGGGCAGGTCGTACATCAGATCCAGCATCAGCTCTTCGACGATGCCGCGCAGCGCCCGGGCACCGGTCTTGCGGCGGTGGGCTTCGCGGGCGATGGCCTGCACGGCACCGGGCTGGAATTCCAGCCTGACGCTGTCCATCGACAGCAAGGTCTGGAACTGCTTCACCAGGGCATCGCGTGGTTCGGTGAGGATGGCCTTCAGCGCCTGCTCATCCAGCGGCTCCAGCACTGCGCTGACGGGCATGCGGCCGATGAATTCAGGGATCAGGCCGTACTTGACCAGATCATCGGGCTCGAGGTTGCGCAGCACCTGGCTGGCTTCTTGATCCTTCTGGCGGTTGCGGCTGCGGTTGTCACCAGGGACAAAGCCGATGGCATTACGGCCCATGCGGCGTTGGATCACATCTTCAAGGCCGACGAAGGCGCCACCGCAGATGAACAGGATCTGGCTGGTGTCGATCTGGATGCAGTCCTGGTAGGGGT
>CAJWYF010000040.1 GCA_913049535.1 uncultured Synechococcus sp. | reverse complement strand
GTAACGGGGCATTGCCTTGCCGCCCATTCCTGCAGCTGATGCCACCCATCAGCTGCGCTGATCACTCGCCCTCTCATTGCTCTTGTTAGGGTCCAACTCCATTGGGCCGGTGCAGTGCAGGAACTCCAGTCCCGGAGCGCGATCAAGCCGGGCGAGAGAGTGATGTTGGTCCGACTTCCCTGCAATCCGATTTTCCCGATTGGTCCGATCTATCTGGCTGATCATCTGCACAAGCAGTTTCCAGACCTGCCGCAGCGCCTGTTGGACCTTGCCGCTGTTCCCGTGCTCGATGTCGATCGGGTTCTGCGCTCCAGCATTGATGCTTTTCGGCCCACCTTGCTGGTGTTCTCCTGGCGGGATATCCAGATATATGCCCCGGTCGATGGTCGCGGGGGCAACCCGCTGCAAAATTCCTTCGAGGTGTTTTATGCACGCAATCCTCTGAGACGACTGCGCGGCGCCTTGGGCGGATTGAAGTTGATGGGTTCGTTTTATGGCGAGCTCTGGCGCAATCTGCGCTTGATTCGACGTGGTCTCAGACGAGCCCGTCGCTACGAGCCTGAGGCTCAGGCCGTCCTCGGTGGGGGCGCCACCAGCGTCTTTTATGAGCAACTCGCCCCCTTGCTCCCCAAAGGGACCGTGGTGTCCGTGGGAGAAGGCGAGCCCTTGTTAGAGAAGCTGCTACGCGGTGATTCCCTTGCCGGTGAGCGCTGTTTTCGTGCTGGAGAGGATCCCCGCCCTGGCTTGATCCATGAGCAGCCCTCAGGGTTGGTCAAGACAGCTTGCGACTACGCCTACATCGAGTCGATCTGGCCCCAGCTCAACTGGTACCTGGAAGCCGGTGACTTTTACGTTGGGGTGCAGACCAAGCGCGGCTGCCCCCATAACTGTTGTTATTGCGTCTACACCGTCGTTGAGGGCAAGGCCGTCAGGGTCAATCCCGTTGATGAAGTCATCGCTGAGATGCGTCAGCTCTACGAGCGCGGTGTGCGGGGCTTCTGGTTCACCGATGCACAGTTCATCCCGGCCCGTCGTTATATCGACGATGCCAAGGAGCTCCTGCGCGCGGTGCAGGACCAAGGTTGGGATGACATTCGCTGGGCTGCGTATATCCGCGCCGACAATCTCGATGCTGAGCTCGCCGAGTTGATGGTGTCCACCGGGATGGAGTACTTCGAAATCGGCATCACCTCAGGGTCCCAGGAGCTCGTGCGCAAGATGCGGATGGGCTACAACCTCCGCACGGTGCTGGAGAACTGCCGGCTGCTCGCCCAGGCAGGCTTCCGCCATCACGTCTCAGTCAACTACTCCTTCAACGTGATCGACGAACGGCCAGAGACGATTCGTCAGACCGTCGCCTACCACCGAGAACTCGAGGCGATCTTTGGCGCGGACAAGGTGGAACCGGCCATCTTCTTCATCGGCTTGCAGCCCCACACCCATCTCGAGCAGTTCGGCTTTGAACAAGGCCTGATCAAGCCGGGCTACAACCCGATGAGCATGATGCCCTGGACCGCACGGCAGCTGCTCTGGAATCCTGAACCGATGGGCAGCACGTTTGGGCGCATCTGCCTGGAGGCGTTCGAACGCAATCCAGCTGATTTCGGCCGCACGGTGATGACACTGCTGGAACGTGATTACGGCACAGCACCGCTTGCTGAAGCTCTGCATGCTCCTGTTGAGGGGCGCCGGGCACTGGCCACTGCCGTCGTCTAGGCCTCAGCCCACGCCGCGTTGCACGTTTGCTTGCAGCCGGTAGCCCCGACCGCGCACGGATTCGATCAGGTTGCCGGCTCCCGGGTGGCATTGATCCAGGAGCTTCCTGAGCTTGGAAATGCGGACATCAAGGCTGCGGCTGCTGCGGCTGTTCACCAGGCTGCCGGTGGCTTGCAGCAGCTGATCTCGCTCAAAGGTGAGCCCAGGCCCCAGACAAAAAAAACCCAACAGAGAGGCATCGCCGCGGCTCAGGGCGGCCTCCTGTCCCTCGGGTCCCTGCAACCGCAGCTGAGCCGGCTCAAAGCGCAGCCCATCGATGCGAAAGATCTCCAGTTCCGGCACCTTCTGTGGCGGGCGGAGTTGCTGGTAGTCCAGAAGCCTCTGCAAGCGCAGTTGCAGCTCGCGCCATAGAAAAGGCTTTGCCAGGTAGTCATCGGCGCCGCACTCGAGCCCTTCGATGCGTTGTTCAGGCTCCGCCAAAGCCGAGAGCATCAACACCGCAAAGCGATACCCGCTGCCGCGCAGCTCCTGCAGCAGTTCCAATCCCTCAGTGCCAGGAAGGCGGCGGTTCAGCAGCAGCACGTGGGGCATCACCTGCTGCAGAGCGCTTTTCAGGGCATCGGGCCGCTCAAAGGTTTGCACCTGCCAGCCGCAGCTCAGCAGGCGCTCCTGCAGCAGTTGCAGCAGCTCGGTGTCATCGTCCAGCACCCAGACTCGAGGCTTGGCGGGGGTGGCTTGGCGCTCGGCCCCTGAACTCATGACCGGCGCTGCAGCCAGGCCAGCAGCATCAGCAGGCCGCACCAGCCCACCACACCGCCAATGGGGTTCTCAGGGCTGAGCAGCCAGGCAGGACCTGACTGCGGCAGCACCAGGATTCCCTGGCTGAGGCTGAACCAGCCTGCGACCAGTCCGCCGTGCAGCCCGACGGCTCCCCAGAGCACACCACCGTTGCAGCGCCGCTGCAGGCCCAGGGCTAAGCCCAGCAGCAGCAGCCCCCCCAAGAGCAGGAGCAGCAGCGGCGGCGGCAGGTGAAACCGGGTGTGCACAACGCTGAATAGTGCGGCCTGCAGCAGCAGGGCCCGGTGCGGCCCGATCAGCAGGGTCAGCTCTCCCAGCAGCCAGCCGCGGAACAGCAGTTCCTCAGCAAACCCCACGCCCAGCCCGAGGGCCAGGGCATTCAGCGCCAGGCCTGGGCTGAGCGCCCAGCGCCATTGCAGAGCGCCGCTGAACCGCAGCGCCACCAGCTCCAGCAGCAGGAGCAGAAAAGCCGCCCCCAACCCCGACCCCAGGGCGGTGATGCACTGGGGCCAAGGGGCGATCACCCCCAGTCGTCGCCAGGGCCGGGATTCGCCCCAGGCGAGCCGAAGCCGCAGGGGCAAACTCCACAGCAGCACAGCAACAGCAGGCAGGGCAGCCAGGGACGCCTGGTGCTGCAGAGGGACGCCCAGGGTTGAGAGCAGCCCTTGCAAGCCAAGAAACAGCCCCACCAAGGCTGTTGGGTAGAGCACCGTGCCCCACCAGGAGGGCATCACTCCTCCGGTTCGATCGTGCTGGTGAGCCCTTTGGCCTTGAGGCTTTCGCAGTAGAACTCCGCTGGCTCGATGTCGCAGACGATGACCAGACCCACGCCGGTGTTGTGGGCCTCCAGCATCACCGCCATTGCATCCTGTTCACTCAAGGAGGGCACCACCTGACGCAGGGTGGTGACGACAAACTCCATCGAGTTCACCGGATCGTTGTGCAGCAGCACCTTGTAACGCGGTGATGGCTTGCGCACCCGCTCGGGCGCGCGCTCCATCACCGCCGCGCCTCCTGGGGCGCGGACCGGCGTTTCGCTGGCTTGGGTTGTGACAGCGGATGACATCGGAGAGGTGCTGCGTGGGACAGAAGCTGACGACAATCTAAAGAGCACGGATCCGTGCCATGGCTTCATCGACGTTTTTGCGGCTGTTGAAGGCCGACAGCCGGAAGTACCCCTCACCGGCGGCCCCGAAGCCGCTGCCTGGGGTGCCCACCACGTTGGCTTTGTTGAGCAGGTGATCAAAGAAGCCCCAGGAGTCCATGCCATCTGGGGTCTTGATCCAGACGTAGGGGGCGTGTTCACCGCCGTAGGTCGTCAGACCGGCGGCGGAGAGTTCCCGGCGAATGATCGCCGCATTTTCCATGTAAAAGCTGATCAGGGCCTTGACCTCAGCCTGGCCGGCTTCTGAGTAGACGGCCTCGGCACCGCGCTGAACGATGTAGCTGACGCCGTTGAATTTGGTGCTCTGGCGCCGGTTCCACAGGCCCCAGAGTTCCACCTCTTCTCCGCTGGCACTGGTGCCTGTCAGCCCTTTGGGCACAACGGTCAGAGCGCAGCGGGTTCCTGTGAAGCCTGCGTTCTTGGAGAAGGAGCGGAATTCGATGGCGCACTGCCGTGCCCCTTCAATTTCAAAGATCGAGTGGGGAAGGCTCGGATCCTGGATGAAGGCCTCATAGGCCGCATCAAAGAGGATCAGGGCGTTGTGCTTCAAGGCGTAGTCGACCCAACCCTTCAGCTGCTCGCGACTGGCTACGGCGCCAGTTGGGTTGTTGGGAAAACACAGGTAGATGAGATCCACCGGTTCGCTGGGTAGCGGCGCGGTGAAATCATTGGCAGCGGTGATGGGCAGGTAGCTGAGGCCGCCATAGCGGCCCCCATCGTCAGCCTCACCGGTGCGGCCAGCCATCACATTGCTGTCCACATAGACCGGATAGACCGGATCGGTCACGGCGATGCGATTGCCCTCGCCGAGGATGTCGAGAATGTTGCTGCTGTCGCACTTCGAGCCGTCAGAGACAAAAATCTCCTCGGCAGTGATGTCGCAGCCGCGAGCCTGGAAATCGTTTTTGGCGATGGCCTCCCTCAGCCAGCCATAGCCCTGCTCCGGTCCATAGCCATGGAATCCCTCAGCGGTTCCCATCTCATCAATGGCGTTCTTCATTGCCGTGCGGCAGGCCTGGGGCAGCGGTTCGGTGACATCACCAATGCCCAGGCGGATCAGGGCCGCATCCGGGTTGGCGGCACTGAATGCCTTGACCCTGCGGCCGATCTCAGGGAAGAGATAGCCGGCTTTGAGTTTGAGGTAGTTGCCGTTAACGAGGGCCATGGGGTGAGGACGCGATGGCGGGATTGTCCTATGCGGCCTTCCATACTCAAGGCAGTGGCGCCGCGTCGATGACGGCTTTTGCCGAGCTGGTCAATGCCGGGATCTCTCGCCCGGGACGCTATCTCGGCAATGAACGGGGTGTGGAGCCCAGGGATTGGGATGCAGCTCAGATCCACTGGGCGCTCACCTACCCCGAGGTCTACGAGGTGGGGGCCAGCAACCTTGGCCACATCATTCTCTATTCGATCCTCAATGCCCAGCCACGGCAGTTGTGTGATCGCGCCTATCTGCCTGCTCCTGATCTGGCGGCCAAGTTGAGGGCCACCCAGACACCTTTGTTCGGGGTGGAGAGTCGCCGGCCGCTGAGCGGCTTCGAGATTCTCGGCTTCAGCCTCAGCTACGAACTGGGCGCCACCAACGTGCTGGAAATGCTCGATTTGATCGGGCTGCCGCTCCGCGCGTGCGAGCGCGGTGATGCCCCCCTGGGGACGCCTGGGGCCATGCCGTTGATTTTTGCCGGCGGGCAGACCGCCACCAGCAATCCCGAGCCCTACGCCCCGTTCTTTGACTTCATCGCCCTGGGTGATGGCGAGGAGTTGCTGCCGGAGATCGCGCTGGTGCTGGAGGAGGGCAAGGCTGCTGCGCTGTCCCGCTCAGCGCTGCTGCGTGATCTTGCTGCTGTGCCAGGGGTTTACGTACCTGCCCTGGGGAAACGGCGGGTGGTCCGCCGGGTGGCCACGCCCATGCCCCACTACGCGATGGGACTGGTGCCCCATGTGGAGACGGTGCATGACCGGCTCACGGTGGAGATCCGCCGCGGCTGCACCCGTGGGTGCCGCTTCTGCCAACCGGGGATGCTGACCCGACCGGCGCGGGACGTCGATCCCGATGAGGTGGTCGAGGCCGTGGAGACCGGGATGGTTCAAACCGGGTACAGCGATTTCTCGCTGCTGTCCTTGAGCTGCAGTGACTACCTCGCCCTGCCCGCTGTCGGTGTGGAGCTCCGCAATCGCCTGCAGGAGCACAACGTCAGCCTGTCACTGCCAAGTCAGCGCATCGATCGCTTTGACAACAACATCGCCCACATCCTGGGCGGCACCCGTCAGGGCGGACTCACCTTTGCGCCGGAGGCGGGCACCCAGCGCCTGCGCGACATCGTCAACAAGGGTCTGACGGATCAGGAGCTCAGCCAGGGCATCGAAACGGCAATGCGCAATGGCTGGCGCAAGGTCAAGCTCTATTTCATGATCGGCCTGCCGGGTGAGACCGATGCCGATGTGCACGGCATCGCCGACACGGTGGAGCGGTTGCGTTTCGAGATGCGCGATATCGGCCGCCTCGAGCTCAACTTGACGATCAGCAATTTCACCCCGAAACCCCACACCCCCTTCCAGTGGCACAGCGTTTCCACCAAGGAATTCGTGCGACGCCAGGGGATCTTGCGCCAGCGCTTTGCTGGCATGCGCCATCTCAAGGTCAACTACACCGATGTGCGCCTCTCGGCGATGGAGGACTTCATCGGGCGGGGTGACCAGCGCCTGGCGCCGGTGATTGAAGCCGCCTGGCGCGCCGGGGCTGGGATGGATGCCTGGTTTGACAACATCGAGCGCACGTTCGGCGCCTGGCGTGCCGCCATCGATGCCGCCGGTCTCGGTGGGCGCTACCGGGAGCTGGAGCTGGGCAGTTGGGCCGAACTGCAAGCCCTGAGTGCGGAGCAGCGGCGTGCGCGCTGCGCTGAACCGCTGCCCTGGGATCACATCGACTCGGGTGTGGATAAACAGTGGTTGCAGGAGGACCTGGAGCGGGCCTTGGCGGCCGTTGTGGTGCCGGACTGCTCCTTTGATGGCTGCAGCCATTGCGGCGTCTGCGGTGATGGGCTGGGTCACAACGTTGTCGTGCCTCCGCCGCCCATCCCTGCCATTGCCAGCTCCCGTCAACCCCCAAGCGAGCAGCGCTGCCGCCTGCGTGTCTGCTTCGCCAAAACCGGTGAGATGGCCCTGCTCAGCCATCTCGATCTGGTGCGCTTATTGGAGCGAGCCCTGCGGCGTACGCAACTGCCGGTGAGCTTCACCGGCGGCTTTCATCCCCTGCCGCGGCTGCAGCTGGCGCTGGCCCTGCCTTTGGGTGCTGAGGCTGATCGTGACTGGCTGGACCTCACATTCACCGCGGTGGTGGAGCCGCAGCAGTTGTTGCAGCGCCTGCAGCCCGAGCTACCCCCGGGGCTGATGCTGCATGAGGCCCATGCCGTTGAGGTGCACGGTCCTGCGCTGGCCCAGGACCTTGAAGCCGCTTACTGGCGGCTGCGCCTGCAAGTCAGCTCCGGGGAAGCGGCCATCCCTGAGCGCCAGTGGCAGGAAGCGCTTGGCGAACTGTTGGGCGCTGATCAGCTGCCATTGGTGGAGGAGAGCCGCCAGGGGCGTCGCCGCCGCCGTGATCTGCGCCCATGGCTGCTGGATCTTCACTGGCATGGCGTCAGTGGTGATGGCGTGGTGGTGGGGCTCGAGAGCCGCGTGCAGGCCAATGGCCGCAGCTTCAAGCCTGATCAGCTGCGTCGGCTGCTGGAGCAGCGCCTCAGCCGCAGCCTGGAGCTGGATCAGTTGCGCCGTGAAGCTCTGAAGTTGTCGTGCTAACTTGAATTCAAGGCGGTTGATCCGCCCGGGGGACGTGATCTCGTCCATGGGCTTTTCAACCAGTCTTCCCCTGCACCTGCAGCAGACCTCAGGGCTCTTCAGCTGGTTTTTTCAGGGTGTGGTGCCGTTTTACGGCCCTCCGTTGTCAATAAGTCCAGGTTCTTTTGTTCAAACGCTGCCTCAGCCGCCAACAGCTGACCGCCGCAAAGCATTTCTGTCTCCATTTTTCTTTTCGGTGACTCCGTAGGGGTCGCCTCAGCCCATGCCACAGCAGATCGTCATCGCTGAGCAGCTGCGGATTGCCGCAGTTCTCAGCGACGAGCGGGTTGATGAACTGATCGTTGCTCAGGGGCGTCACCAGATCGGTGATGTGTATCTCGGCACCGTTGAGAACGTCCTCCCTGGAATTGATGCCGCTTTCGTCAACATCGGCGAAAGCGAAAAGAACGGTTTCATTCACATCACTGACCTTGGCCCTCTGCGCCTGCGCAAAGGTGGGGCCGGAATCACCGAGTTGCTCGAACCGCGCCAGAAAGTTCTGGTTCAGGTGATGAAGGAGCCCACGGGCACCAAGGGGCCTCGACTCACTGGCAATCTCTCTCTCCCTGGTCGTTTCCTGGTGCTCCAGCCCCATGGCCAAGGGGTGAATGTGTCCCGCCGGATTGGGGCTGAGTCCGAGCGCAATCGGCTGCGGGCCCTGGCGGTTTTGATCAAGCCTCCAGGCACGGGGCTGCTGGTGCGCACCGAGGCCGATGGCGTCAGTGAAGAACAGATCATTGATGATCTCGAATCACTGCTGCGCCAGTGGGAGGCCATTCAGCAGGCGGCCGAGACAGCCCAGCCGCCGGTGCTGCTCAACCGTGATGAGGATTTCATTCATCGCGTGCTGCGCGATCTGTACAGCACCGATGTGCTGCGGGTCATTGTCGATTCACAGGATGCGGTTGGACGCGTCAATGCCTTCCTGGGTCCTGATCAGGAGAACCTGATCGTTGAGCACCATGAAGACGCCAGCGAGATCCTTGAGCACTACAAGGTCAATGCGGCCATCCGTGATGCCCTCAAGCCCCGGGTGGATCTGCCCTCCGGTGGATACGTGATCATCGAGCCCACAGAAGCGCTCACCGTGGTGGATGTGAACTCCGGTTCCTTTACCCGCTCCGCCAATGCCCGTGAAACGGTGCTTTGGACCAACTGTGAGGCGGCCACTGAGATTGCCCGTCAGCTCAAGCTGCGCAACATCGGTGGTGTGGTGATCATCGACTTCATTGATATGGAGTCCCGCCGCGATCAGCTGATGCTGCTTGAGCACTTCACCCAAGCCATGCGCGATGACCAGGCGCGGCCGCAGATCGCCCAGATCACCGAGCTGGGTTTGGTGGAACTGACGCGCAAGCGTCAGGGCCAGAACATCTACGAGCTTTTTGGACGGGCCTGCCCCAGCTGTGGTGGCCTGGGCCATGTGGTCACCCTGCCCGGCAAGGATTCACTGCAGCCTCTCGCCGCGCTCCCTGGCCTGGTGCGCTCGGTGGCCTCGGCGCGCGCTGAGGTGGCGAGCCCCAGCAGTGGTGACTCCGGTGGCCGTCGCCGCCGTCGCGGGGGTCGCGGCGGTGGCGGAATCGAGCCAGCTGAGCTTGGCAATGGTGATCAGGAACTGCCAGGCAGCAGCAACAGTCAGGCGGTTGCCGCCGGTTCTGAAAATCGCCGTCAGGACCCTGAATTGGTGGCGGTCCCCATGGATGCCCAACAGGAGTTGGTCTTTGGTTGGCTGGGCCTCAACCCTGCCCTGCTGGCTGATCCTGCCCCGCAGGATCTCGACAATGTGATGGTGCGTGTCGTGCGTCCTGGTGAGGACGCAGAAGCCATCCTCGAGGAGGCCCGCCAGGAGATGGCAGCCTCCGGTGGCCGCCGTCGACGTCGTGGTGGCCGTGGCGGCAACAACAACGGCAATGGCAACGGCAATGGGGGCAACCAGGGGGATGGCGGTGCCATTCCCGTGGCGATCACCCCATTGGAGGTGACGATTGATGAGGCGCCAGCTCTGGTTGAGCTTCCCCCCTACCCGCTTGAGGACGCCGCACCGGATCCGGAGCCTGCTGCAGAGCCCGAACCGGTCGCAGTGACGGCTGAGGCTGAGGCTCCCGCCAGTGAGGAAGAGCCCCCCCGCCGCCGCCGCCGCCGCTCTTCTGCGGGCTGATGGCGCGACGGGGTGGGCCCCTGCCCGCACCAAGAGAGAGCGCCATCGCCAGGGCTGCCGGCCTGGCCGTGCCCCAGCTGGCCGGTGTGGATGAGGTAGGTCGTGGCTGCCTTTTCGGTCCGGTCTGGGCAGCAGCAGTGGTGCTGCCGCCTCAGGCCCTGGAGGGGCTGCGATCCCTTGGCGTCACCGATAGCAAGGCGCTGACAGCAAGGCGACGCGCGGCCCTGCTGCCGCTGATCGAGCGTCAGCTTCTGGCTCGGGGATACGGTCAGGCCAGCGCTCGCGAGATCGACGCACTGGGCATCCGAGCGGCGACCGAATTGGCCATGCTGCGTGCGTTGCAGCGCCTGCCCCAGCCTCCGAACCATGTGTTGGTGGATGGCTCTTTACCTCTGCGTCCCTGGCGTGGGCCGCAACAGTGTGTGGTGGCAGGTGACCGTCACTGCCTCACCATCGCCTGCGCCAGCGTTCTCGCCAAGGAGGGGCGTGATGCTCTCCTGCAGCGCCTTGATGCCCGCTGGCCGGGCTACGGCTTCGCGGCCCATAAGGGTTACGGGACCCAACAGCACCGGCAAGCATTGGAGAAGCTGGGACCGACACCTCTGCATCGATTCTCGTTCCTGAGCCCTGAGCTCAGGGCAGCGCCTGGCGGCGCCACCGGTGAAAGTCCTCGACCAGCTGCTGGCCCACCCGTCCTTTGATGGTGAGCAGGATGCCGTTGAGGACAGACTCGCCAGTGGCTTCCAGCATGCGGGTCGGGATCAATTTCAGCACTGCTGGCCGGGTCACCTCAACGCCCAGCTGCGCCTCCCCCACCAGGCCAGATCCACTGGCCTGCAGCCAGGAGCGCAGGGTGAGGCGGAAGTCTTCATCAAGACCCGGTACGCCATCAAGATCGCAGCTCACCGAATTCAGCTCCATGCGTCCTGGTGTGCTCGCGACGGCCAGCTCCACCGTCGGATGGATGCGCAGTTGAAACAGCTGCAAGGGCCGCACGCTGTAGCGGTAATGGCCATGCTCCAGTGCGGTGAGTTGCTCCGGACTGAGCAGGGCGCCCACGACGCGCGCCTCCTGTTGCAGATAGCCCGGCAGCTGCTCAGCCCCGTTGCTGACGGGGAGATTGAGGCTCTGTGCCGCGCTGAAGGCCAGAACCATCGACCGTGAGCGAGTGCGGTGGGATCCTATCGACCATGACTGCAGTGCTTACGCCGATGCTCACCTCCCTGGCCTTTCTTGGCCCTGCGGGCACCTACGGCGAGCAGGCCTGTCGACGCTTGGCGGAGCTCAACGCTGCTCAGCAGGCCCGGTTCTGTCCCCAGCCCACCATCCGTGCGGTGGTGCAGGCCCTGCTTGAGGGGGCCGTAGACGGGGCCGTGGTGCCGGTGGAGAACTCCGTGGAGGGGGGTGTCACCAGCTGTCTGGATCTGTTGTGGCAATCAGCGCTGAGTCCTGCTGGCGCGTTGAGCATTCAACAGGCCTTGATCCTGCCCATCCGCCATGCCCTGCTCAGTGACGGGGACATGGGCCAGATCACTGAGGTGCTCTCCCATCCCCAGGCGTTGGCGCAGTGTGCGAGCTGGTTGCAGCAGCACCTGCCGCAGGCCCTGCAGCTGCCGACCAGCTCCACAGCCGAGGCTGCACGGCTGGTGAAGGGGTCGCGCTTCCGCGCGGCGGTGGCCTCGCGCCAGGCCGGGCTAGAGCAGGGGGTGGCGGAACGGGCCTATCCGATCAATGACCAAGCAGGCAACTGCACGCGCTTTCTGTTGTTGCGCCGCTCGAGCCAACCGATGGCGGCCACGGTGAGCTGCACGAGCCTCGCGTTTTCCTTGCATGCCAACGCACCAGGCGCCCTGCTCCAGGCGCTGCAGATGTTCGCCGCACGGAAGTTGAACATGAGCCGCATCGAGTCGCGGCCCTCGAAACGGGAGCTGGGCGAGTATGTCTTCTTTGTTGATCTGGAGACCAGCAGCGATTCGACGAGCGCCAGCACTCTGGTTGCAGAACTCCAGCAAGACCTTGAACCTCTCTGCGAGCGGGTGGCCTGGTTCGGGACTTATCGGGTCAATGACGACACCGTGTTGCCCTGAAAAGACCGAACTGCATTAGGCCTCCCCGGAAGGCCCAGTCCATCAGCACCAAGGTGGGGATCTCACGCAATCCCTTGAGCACGGCCCTGGGGCCCAGGCTCAACATGGTGCCCGGCCGGCGTGCACCTTCCCAGATGGATTCCCACCAGGAGGGAAGGGTTTCGCGACTCCAGTCGCCGGTGCTCAAGCCTTCCAGAGGTGTGCTGCTTGCCTCCAGGTTGTCTCTGAATGAGGCAATGCTGGAGAAGGCCGGGTGGGCCCATTGCACGCGCAATTGCTCCAGCACCCAGCGCTCGATGCTGCTGAACGCACGCCTACGGTCATCACGTTGGTTCCAGTCGGCGGCCACCAGTTGCCCCCCGGGTTTGAGCACCCGCAAGAGTTCGTTGGCAAATCCCTGCTTATCGGCGATGTGCGGCGCACATTCAACGGTCCAGACCACATCCATGCAGCCATCGGGCAGGTCGAGCTGCAGTGCATCCATGGTCTGAAATCGACAACTCAACTCAGCTGGCGTGAGCTGCCGGGCACGCTCCACCTGCGCTGGACTGATGCTGACCCCAAGCACGTCAAACCCATAGCGAGCCGCCAGACGGCGGCTGCTGCCGCCGATGCCGCAGCCCACATCGAGCACCTTGGTGCCGGCAGGGAGCTGGTCGATCTCACCCCAGCAGGCCAAGGCATCAACAAAGTCCTGTTTGGCTACGCGGAAATCGCGTTGCTGCGGCGGCTGACCGTAGAAGCCCAGATGAATGTGCTCTCCCCAGAGACGCTCGAGCAGTTGATCCTGGGTCCACTGGTCGTAGGCGGAGGCCACGCTTTGGCTGCCGCGGAAGCGGCGGGGCAGCAGATACCAGATCAACAGGCCGATCAGCAGCCCCAGCAGCGCCAGCCCCAGCAGCGCGAGCAGCAAAGTCATGGATCCAGATCTTTGAAGGTGTCTTGAATCACGGTGCGGGCTGCCAGTTGGCGCCGGGTGTGATCCAGCAGCTCAAATTCCAGCTGAAGCCGATCGGCTGTGGAGGTCATCTCCAGCAACTCCTGCTGTTGTTCGGCCACAGCACCGCCGAGGTGGCCACCGATCCAGAACGACAGCTCACGCGGTAAGTCGGGCAGATCGTCGGGCAGTGTGGTGCTGTTACCGAGCAGTTTTGAGGACAGATCCACCACATCGCGCAGGGCTTGCTGCACGTCTGCTGCGATGGGTGTCATGTCCTCATCGGTGGGGTCGTCTTCCACCCAGGCCACCATGCCGGTGATGAATGGCGCCTGTCGCACGATGTCCAGCACGCGGAAGCGTTGCTGACCGAGCGTGATGATGTTGCTGCGGTCGTCCTCTTCTGTCTGGCACTGCAGGATCTCGGCGCAGCAGCCGATCTGAGCCATGGACTTGGTTTCAGGATCCCAGCGAACGACACCAAAGCGACGGTCACTCTCCAGCGCCGTGCGCAGCATCATGCGGTAACGATGCTCAAAAATATGCAGCGGCAGTACTTCCTGGGGGAAGAGCACCACATCGGGCAATGGGAAAAGCGGTAGCTCCCGTACGGCCAGATCAGTCATGCCATGGGGAGAGCAGAAGCCATCCTAGGAATGGATAACTTCTGCTGTGCCAAGCGAATCAGAGCTTCACCTCGATGTCGACACCACTGGGAAGGTCCAGCTTCATCAGGGCATCAATGGTCTTGGAGGAGGGGTTGTAGATATCGATCAGACGGCGGTGCGTGCGGGTTTCAAAATGCTCGCGGGAGTCCTTGTCGACGTGGGGTGAACGCAGGACGCAGTAGATCTTGCGCTTGGTGGGCAATGGAATGGGGCCGATGGCCGTGGCAGCGGTGTGATCGGCGGTTTCAATGATTTTTTCGCAGGACAGATCCAGCATGCGGCGGTCAAACGCCTTGAGGCGGATGCGGATCTTCTGCTGGGCAATGGCAGTTGACATGAATTCGGCTGTGAAGCGCTAGGGGAGTTGAGTTGTCGAGGTGCAGTTGCCCTCTGCAGGGCAACGGAAGGGGTGGGTTCCGCTTCGAATGAAGTCAGACCTCACCCCATTGTGATCACTCGATGATCTTGGAGACCACGCCGGCACCGATGGTGCGGCCGCCTTCGCGGATGGCGAAGCGCATGCCTTGCTCGATGGCAACGGGGCAGATCAGCTCACCGGTCATCTTGATGCGGTCACCGGGCATCACCATTTCCACCGAGCTGCCGTCGTCAGCGGTGAACGCGGTGATCTGGCCGGTCACGTCGGTGGTACGGATGTAGAACTGCGGGCGGTAGCCAGCGAAGAAGGGGGTGTGGCGGCCGCCTTCTTCCTTCTTGAGCACGTACACCTCACCCTCGAACTTGGTGTGGGGGTTGATGGAGCCAGGCTTCACCAACACCATGCCGCGCTCGATGTCCTCCTTCTGGATGCCGCGGAGCAGCAGGCCGACGTTGTCACCAGCCATGCCCTCATCGAGCAGCTTGCGGAACATTTCCACACCGGTGACGGTGG
>CAJWYF010000039.1 GCA_913049535.1 uncultured Synechococcus sp. | reverse complement strand
ACACCGCCTACCCCTCCGAGTTCTGGGGTCCCACCAACGCTGAGGCATCCCAGGCTCAGAGCTTCACCTTCCTGGTGCGTGACCAGCGCCTCGGCGCCAACATCGGTTCCGCCATGGGCCCCACCGGCCTTGGTAAGTACCTGATGCGTTCACCAACCGGTGAAATCATCTTCGGTGGTGAAACCATGCGTTTCTGGGACTTCCGTGGTCCTTGGCTGGAGCCCCTGCGTGGCCCCAACGGCCTGAGCCTCGACAAGCTCCAGAACGACATTCAGCCCTGGCAAGTTCGCCGCGCTGCTGAGTACATGACCCACGCTCCTAACGCGTCGATCAACTCTGTGGGCGGCATCATCACCGAGCCCAACTCGGTGAACTTCGTCAACCTGCGTCAGTGGCTGGGTGCTACCCAGTTCGTGCTCGCCTTCTTCTTCCTGGTGGGTCACCTCTGGCATGCCGGCCGCGCCCGCGCTGCAGCAGCTGGTTTCGAGAAAGGCATCGACCGCAAGGCCGAGCCTGCGCTCGCCATGCCCGATCTGGACTGATTGTTCTGCATCGAGATACCCAAAGCCTCCGCATCAGCGGGGGCTTTTTTTATGGCTTGGGGCGCAACACCAGAACGATGATCAACAGCATCGCGGCGGAACTCACCACCACATAGATCCAATCGGCATAGGGTGTCCAAAAGGTCATGAGTCCTGGCCGGCAAGCCAACGACGCAAGAGCGGCAGGCTGAGACCAATCACATTGCTGTAGCAACCATCAAGGCGCTCAATCAGCAGGCCGCCGCGACCTTCCAGGGCAAAGCCACCGGCGCATTGCAATGGCTCACCACTGGCCACGTAGGCGCGAATCGCCGCCTCACTGACATCGGCAAAGGCCACGCGGGTGGTGACAGCACAGCTGCAATCGTCCTCCCGATCACGGGGATGCCTGAGCAGTGCATGGCCGGTGTGCAGCTCGCCCCAATGGCCGGCCATGCGCAACCAACGGGCGATGGCCTCATCGGCATCGGCGGGCTTGCCAAAAATTTCACCTTCAAAGACCAGGACCGAATCGCAGCCCAGCACCCCTGACGAGGGCCATTGCGAGGGATCGAGCTGCTGCCCGACGGCAGCGGCCTTGGCCCGCGCCAGCTGCTGCACCAACTCCAGCGGGTCGGGGTCATCAATCAATGACTCATCAACACCACTCACCTGGACGCGATGCGGAATGGCAGCCTGCTCCAGCAGGCGCCGGCGCGCAGGGGAAGCAGACGCCAGCAGCAACGTCATGGTCTTTGGTGCCTAGGGTTGCCCCCATGCTGAGCCCTACCAGCCCCCCTTGTGATCCCCACTCGCTGGCGCGAGCGGCCGAGGCCCTGCCCTGCCTGCCCCTGAGCCGGGACTTTTATGCGGCCGCCATCGAGGCGCCTTTGTGCAGTGAGCAAGTCAGCGGCAACACCAGCTGGTGCCGGCAACAGCTCAGCGTTGATGCCACAGAAGACACGTTCATCTGGCTGATCCGGCTGGGGGTGCTGCGCCGTGAAGTGGACGGCCAGGGGCTGACCTCCCGAGTGAGGCTCACCCCCATGGGCCGGCAGCTGCTGCAGCAGTGGCCTCAGCAATTGCCGCGGCCTGGGCTGCTGCAACGTCTGCGCCATGGATTGCGGCGCCGCTGGCCGAGGCTGTGAGTCCTCCCCCCGCCCTGATGGTGCTGGGCACCAGCAGTGGCGCCGGTAAAACGCTGATGACAGCAGCGCTCTGCCGCGCGCTCAAACGCCGCGGTGAGCAGCCCCTGCCGTTCAAGGGGCAGAACATGAGCAACAACGCCTGGGTCGACACCTCCGGTGGGGAGATGGCCTATTCCCAGGCGCTGCAGGCCTGGGCTGCAGGGCTGGAGCCCCGCTGTGCCATGAACCCGGTGCTGCTCAAGCCCCAAGGCGATTCCACCAGTGAAGTGATTCATCTGGGGCACTCCGCCGGCAGCTGCCGCGCTGAGCACTACTACCGCGATTGGTTCCGTCCCGGCTGGGCCGCGATTCGCCAAGGACTGCGTGAGCTGCAGGCCGCCCACCCCGGCGGGCGGCTGGTGCTGGAGGGGGCTGGCAGCCCGGTGGAGGTGAATCTGCAGCCGCGCGATCTCACCAACCTGCGCCTCGCCCAGTACCTGCGCGCACGCTGCATCCTGGTGGCCGATATCGAACGCGGTGGTGTTTTTGCCCAGCTCGTGGGCACGCTGGCGCTGCTGCGACCGGTGGAGCGTCCCTTGATTCGGGGCCTGTTGATCAACCGTTTCCGCGGCCGCCGCGAACTCTTTGATGAGGGCCGCCGCTGGCTCGAGGCCAACACCGGCATCCCCGTACTCGGGGTGATGCCCTGGCTGGATGAACTCTTCCCACCGGAAGACTCCCTGGATCTGCTGGAGCGCCGCGGCCGCAAGCGCGGCGCCGAGCTGCAGATCGCTGTGCTCAAGCTGCCCTCCTTGAGCAACTTCTCCGATCTTGATCCGCTCGAGGCTGAATCAGCGGTGCAGCTCCACTGGATCTTGCCGGGCCAGGACCTGGGACGCCCCGATGCCGTGGTGGTCCCAGGCAGCAAACAAAGTCTGCGCGATCTCACGGCCCTGCGGAGCAGCGGCCTTGGGGAGCAACTCGCGGCCTATGCCTCCGAGGGGGGTGCGGTGCTGGGCATCTGCGGCGGCATGCAGCTTCTGGGGCGCGAACTGCTCGATCCCCACGGCCTGGAAGGGGGGGCTGACTCCAGCCAGGCCGGCCTGAACCTGCTGCCGCTGCGCACCGTCTTTGGCGCGGCCAAGGCCCTGCGCCAATGCAGCAGTCCAGCGCTCTGGCCCGCCGCTGCCGAGAGCGCGCTCCTGGAGGGCTTTGAGCTGCACCGCGGTGCCACCTCAGCCCTGGAGCCCTGCCAGGCCCTGGCGGAGGATCCCACCCTGGGCTGGGTCTCCGGTGCGGTGGCCGGCACCTATCTCCATGGTGTCTTTGAGAGTGGCCCCTGGCGTCGGCGCTGGCTCAACCAGCTCAGAGCGCGTAAGGGATTGCCGTTGCTCAGCGAACGCCAACCGCACCACAGCCGTCAGCGGGAGGCACTGCTCGATCGCCTCGCCGATGCCTTTGAGCACCACGTCAACCTGGACCCAATGCTCAAGCCATGAAGAACGTCCTGATCCAGTGGCCCAATGGGCAGAAGACCTGCTGCAGCGCAGGGATGGATTGGCTGCAGGCTGCACGGGAAGCCGGCTTCTCCATTCCGACGGGCTGCCTCGGGGGCAGTTGCGGCGCCTGCGAAATCGACGTCAATGGCAAGACCATCCGGGCCTGCATCGCCACCGTTCCAGCCAGCAAAAGCGGCGAACTGAGCGTGGAGCTGGCCAGCGATCCCTACTGGTGAGCCACAGCGGTGCCGGGGCCAGGGCGGGTGTCAACGCTGAATCAAGCCACCCCCGAGCACCATCTCGCCGTCGTAGAAGACCGCCGCTTGAGCGGGTGTGATGGAAAACTGCGGCTCAAGAAACTCCAGGCGGCAGCGATGGGGCCGCTCAGCCAGCTGATCACTCTGGTCAGCGGCGACGGGGATCAAGCGCGCCCGCTCTGGGGCGCTGCGGTAGCGCACCTGCACCTGCACCTCCAGCGGGCTGCTGGGGGGATCGATGGAGACCCAGTTGATGGCCCCCACGACGCATTCGCTGCGGGCTGCTTCCGCTCGGGGGGCCA
This sequence comes from uncultured Synechococcus sp., assembly GCA_913049535.1. Taxonomy (GTDB): domain Bacteria; phylum Cyanobacteriota; class Cyanobacteriia; order PCC-6307; family Cyanobiaceae; genus RCC307. Next base: position 10,693 of record CAJWYF010000039.1, on the reverse strand, counting down.
CCACCACGCGGTTCATGGCCGCATCGAGCCGCACCACATGCAACGGCTCACTCCACGCCACACCCAAGCCTTTGCGCTGACCGATGGTGAAATGCTCGATGCCGTCGTGCTGACCCACCACACGACCATCACCCAGCACGATTTCACCGGGGCGTTCGGGCAGATAGGCATCCAGGAAGGCCTTCATCGAGCCGTGATGGTCAGCCAGGCATAGGTCCTGACTCTCGGGCTTTTCAGCGGTACGCAAGCCCAGCCGTCCGGCTTCTGCGCGGGTGTCCGGCTTGGTCAGCTCCCCAAGCGGAAAGACCAGGCGCTGCAGCACCCTCTGGGGCAGGTCGTAGAGGAAATAGCTCTGGTCCTTGCGGGCATCAAGGCCCCGCAGCAACTGGGTGCGCCCCCCGCTGGGGCTCGGGCGCAGGCGGGCGTAGTGACCGGTGGCCACCCGCTCGATGCCGCGTTCACGCGCAGCCCAATCGAGCATGGGCCCGAATTTCACCGCCCGGTTGCAGCGTGAGCAGGGCAAGGGTGTGGTGCCATCGCTGTAGCCCTGCACCAGAAACTGCACGATCTCCTGCTGAAAGATCTGGCGCGAATCGACCACATGGTGGGGAATGCCCAGCTCTTCGCAGAGGCCTGCCGCATCCACCAGGCCTTCAGCGCAGCACGCCCCCTTGCCGCTCATCAACCAGAGTGTGAGCCCCTCCACCTGCCAGCCGGCAGCACGCAACAACGCCGCGGTCAACGAACTGTCGACGCCACCGGAGAGCCCGACAGCAACGCGGTGCTCGCCGGGCCAGGCCTGCAGGCGCTCAATCACGGCGCTGACCGCCGGAGCCGCTTGAGAAGACAGCGTGGTCATTCCCTCATCTTGCCTCCCATCCTGAAGGACATGGAATGGCCCAGGGCTGACGCCGACCACTTGCTGCTCAGCAGTGCCGCCATGCAGGGGCTGGAGCAGGAGCTGTTTGCCAGTGGGCTGCCCGTGGCGGCGCTGATGGAGCACGCCGGGCTGGGGTTGGCCGCAGCGGTGCGCCAAGCGCCGCAACTGCAGCAGCGCGGTGTTGTGGTGCTGGTGGGGCCAGGCCACAACGGCGGCGATGGACTGGTGGTGGCCCGGGAACTGCACAACAACGGCATCGAGGTGCGCATCTGGAGCCCCTACGCCGGCCACAAACCCCTGACTGCGGAGCATCTGCGCCATGCCGAATGGCTCGGCATCCCTCGCCTGCAGCAGCCTCCCGCCGCAGAGGAGAGCGCCCTCTGGCTCGATGCCCTGTTTGGCATCCAGCAGCAGCGGCCGCTGGATGGGGAGGTGGCCCAGCTGATTCAGCAACGCAACGACAGCGGCCAGGAGCTCTGGAGCATCGATGGGCCCAGCGGACTGTGCAGCGACAGCGGCCGGCCGATCGGGGCGGTGACCGCCCGCTGCAGACGCTCCCTGGTGGTGGGCTGCTGGAAGCAGGGGCTGTGGCAGGACGAAGCGATGGCGTGGGTGGGGCAGCAGCAACGGGTGCCGCTCAACCTGCCCATGGCTGTGCTGCAGCGCTGGGGGGAGTCGGCTGTGCGGGGGCTGTGGAGCAGCGACCGCTGCCAAAACGAGGCGCCGTGGCCGCAGCTGGCGGCGGCAGCGAGCAAGCACGGTCGGGGCCGGCTGCGGGTGCTCGCTGGCAGCAGCGCTTACCCCGGCGCGGCGCGCCTGGCCTTGGAAGGCGCCAGTGCCAGCGGGCTGGGCTGGTTGGAAGCCGTGCTGCCGCAGTCACTCGAGCAACAGCTCTGGCAGGTGCTGCCCCATGTGGTGCTCAAAGACGCGACATCGCCGCTTGAGCGCCTCGATGCCATCGCCTATGGCCCGGGCCTGGGGAGCGGCCCGTTGCGCCCCGATCTGCAGACCTTCCCCGGGTTGTTGCTGCTCGACGCGGACGGCGTGAATCGGCTGGCGGCGCAAGGGGATGGCCGGCACTGGCTGCTGCACCGGCAGGGCCCCACCTGGCTGACCCCCCACCGCGCTGAATTCAACCGCCTGTTCCCTGAGCTGGTGGCCTGCACGCCCCTGGAGGCTGCCCATCAGGCGGCATTGGCCAGTGGCTGCTGGGTCCTGCTGAAAGGGGCCCGCACCGTGATTGCCTCGCCGCAGGGGCCATGTCGCCAGATCCTGGAGAGCAGCTGCCGCGCAGCCAGAGCCGGCCTTGGGGATGTACTGGCGGGCTATGCGGCGGGGCTGGGGGCGCAGGGATTCGGCGCCAGCGGCGACGGGCAGCACACGGATCTTGAGGGGCTGCTGGCCCTGGCGGCGCTGGAGCACGCCAGCGCTGGGATGCGCTGCAGTGAAACCGGGCGTGGCACAGCGACGCCACTGGCCGTGGCCCATGCACTGCAACGATCAGGGAATCAACAAATTAAAGCGATGCTGTGAAGCGAAAGTCGCAACAATTCGGCCGTAGAACGTGACAAGCGCTGCCTTAGAACGACGCAACAAATACACACTCAATGTTGCGAAGCCAATCAAAACCGAGCAAAAAATGAAGACCAAGACGCTGTTTGTCTTGATTTGCTGCCAGAAATCTAAAAGGTTATTGAAATCACAACTGGAAACACAATCCCCGTAGGAGGCTCAAATCCCGGAGCGCCGCAGTCCCATGACCGCCACACCCCAGACCGCAGCCGAGAACAGCCGGAAACGGGGTAACGACCCGATCAGCTGGTATCTCTCCACCATCGGTCGGGTGCCCCTGCTCACCCCAGCAGAAGAAATTGAACTGGGGAATCAGGTGCAGACGATGATGGGATTGGTTGAGCGTGATGAATCCGAAACATTCACGCCACACGAAAAGAAACTCATCCGCGTTGGCCGCCGTTCCAAAGAACGGATGATGAAAGCAAATTTGAGACTGGTGGTCAGTGTCGCAAAGAAATATCAAGGCAAGGGTCTCGAACTTCTTGATTTGATTCAGGAGGGATCCCTGGGTCTTGAACGGGCGGTCGAAAAATTTGATCCGACGCGCGGCTACAAGTTTTCCACCTATGCCTTCTGGTGGATCCGCCAGAGCATGACCCGCGCGATTGCCTGCCAGTCCCGCACGATTCGCCTGCCGGTCCACCTCAGTGAGCGCCTGGCCACCGTGCGCAAGGCCACCATGGACCTGGCCCACAAGCTGGGGGCCATGCCCAGCCGTAAGGAGATCGCCACGGAACTCGGCATGAGTCTCGACGAGCTGGATGGTTTGCTGCGCCAGGCCTTGACCACCTCCAGCCTCGATGCCCCCATCAGCGGGGAAGAGGGCCGCAGCTTCCTGGGGGATCTGATCGCTGACAGCCGCAATGAAGAACCCCTCGATGCGGTGGAGCGCCGCATGCACCACGAGCAACTGGGCCGCTGGCTCAGCTATCTCACCGAGCAGGAGAAGCAGGTGCTGGAGCTGCGCTTTGGCCTGGGCGGCGAACAGCGTCACACCCTTGCTGAAATCGGCCGCCTGATGGATGTCTCCCGCGAGCGGGTGCGCCAAGTGGAACTCAAAGCCCTGCGCAAGCTGCGTAACCTCACACGGCGCGTGCCCACCCAGCTCTGAACTTGAGGGTCCCCCTCGTTTACGACCCGCTTTACAGCGCTCCGTTGCCCTCGAGCCATCGCTTCCCGATGGCCAAATTCAAACTGCTGAGGGAATGCCTCGAGGCGCGCTCGCTGGCACGGCCCGAGCAGTTTCACCAGCCACTGCCCTGCCCCAGGCGTTGGCTGGAACTGGTGCATCCACGCGCCTATCACCAGGCCTTCGCCCGAGGTGAGCTGGATCGCCATGCCCAACGTCGTATCGGCCTGCCTGCAACACATCCGCTGGTCAGGCGCACCTGGCTGGCCGTGGGCGGCACGGTGATGACAGCACGGCTGGCGCTGCAGCATGGTCTGGCCTGCCATCTGGCGGGGGGGACCCACCACGCCTTCCCCGACTACGGCAGCGGCTTCTGCATCTTCAATGACATCGCCGTTGCCGCCAAGGTGCTGCTGCACGAGGGTCTGGTGCAGCGGCTGCTGGTGGTGGATCTCGATGTGCACCAGGGGGATGCCACGGCCTGGATCTTTGCCGGTGATCCCAGGGTGTTCACCTTCTCGGCCCATGGGGCCAGCAATTTCCCCTCCCGCAAGCAACGCAGCGACCTGGATCTGCCTCTACCGGATGACTTAGGCGACCAGGGCTATCTGCACGCCATTGGCGATGTCTTACCTGAGCTGCTGGATCGTGAGCGACCCGACCTGGTGCTCTACAACGCCGGCGTGGATCCCCATCGGGACGACCGTCTCGGCAAGTTGGGGCTCAGCGACGAGGGACTGTTGCAGCGGGACCATCTGGTGATCGATGCCTGCCTGCGACGCAACATTCCCCTGGCCAGCGTCATCGGCGGGGGCTATGACGCGATGGATGCCCTGGTGCAGCGGCACGCCCTGGTGTTCCGCGCCGCCTGCGATCAGGCACGGCTCCACGGGCTGTAAGCGCTCAATCCTCGGCCCAGATGTAGCGGGTCAGCTCGCTGGCATCGGGTTCGGGAGCGGCCAGGGCGAATTCCACCGCTTCCCGCACCTCGGCATCGATCTCCTTGTCGATGGCCGCCATCTCCTCAGCGCTGAGCAAACCGCGACTGGCCACCTCGGCACTGAAGCCCTTGATGGGGTCACGCTCGGCCCAGAACGCCTTCTCTTCTGGATCCCGCAGCTCATCGGGATCAGCCAGGGAGTGGCCGCGGAAGCGGTACGTCATGCACTCCAACAGCGTCGGTCCCTCTCCGGCTCTGGCCCGCTCGATGGCGCGCTGGGCCGCATCACGCACGGCCAGCACATCCATGCCATCGACCTCTTCCCCATGCATGCCGAAGCCGGCGGCCTTGCGCCAGATCTCCACATCACTGGTGGCGCGATGGTGGGCCATACCGATCGCCCACTTGTTGTTCTCCACCACGAACAGGATCGGCAGCTTCCAAAGCTGCGCCATGTTCAGGCACTCATAAAACTGACCGATGTTGCAGGTGCCATCGCCGAAAAAGGCCGCCGTCACCGCATTGCTGCTGCTGTCACCGAGGGCATCGCGCTTGTAGCGGCTGGTGAAGGCAGCACCGAGAGCGACAGGGATGCCCTCGCCGATGAAGGCGTAGCCGCCCAGCAGATGGTGTTCTTTGGAGAACAGGTGCATCGAGCCGCCGCGACCCTTGCTGCAACCGGTCTCCTTACCAAACAGCTCACTCATCACCTCACGGGCCGGAACGCCGGCGCTGAGGGCGTGGACATGATCGCGGTAGGTGCTGCAGAACCAGTCGTGCTGGGCCTTCATGGCCTTGATGACACCAGTGGAAACCGCTTCCTGACCGTTGTAGAGATGCACGAAGCCAAACATCTTGCCGCGGTAGTACATCTCCGCGCACTTGTCTTCGAAACGGCGGCCCAGCACCATGTCGCGGTAGATCACCAGGGCCTCGTCCCGGCTGAGGTTGGGACAGGCCTTGGCAGGGGCGAAGCTGGCGGCTGGAGCGGTCTCCGTGGTCATCAGGCTCGACCCGTTCAGAAAACAGACTTTACCGGTGAAGCGACTTAAACTCCGCGCTCCTTCAGCAGCGCGCGGTGGAACTTCCCCTCGACCATTTCCGACTGCTGGGCGTCAGTCCTGTCGCCAAGGCCGACCAGGTGCTCCGCACCCTGGAGCAGCGACTGGCGCGCAAGCCCGCTGAGGGATTCACCGCCGACGCGCTGGAATCGCGGGCTGAGCTGCTTAGCAGCAGCGCCGATTTGCTGTGCGACAGCGCCAGGCGGGAGGACTATGAACGGCTGTTGACCGAGCTCAGCGCCCACGACGATGACGCCCTGCCGGCCCTCGAGGTGGCCGCGCAACACGAGGTGGGCGCCTTAATGCTGCTGATGGAGGCGGGCCAGGCTGCCGAAGCCTTTGAAGGAGCCCGTCGCGCCCTGCAACCGCCCCAGGCACCGGCCCTGGGAAGCAGCCGGGAACTGGACCTGAGCCTGCTGGCGGCCCTGGCCTCCCGTCAGGCCGCCGATGAACGTCGCCGCGACCGCCGCTTTGAAGCCGCCGCCCAGACCCTGCAACAGGGCATTCAGCTGCTGCAGCGCATGGGACAGCAGCAGCAGCAACGGGTGGCCCTGGAGGCTGAACTGCAGTCCTTGCTGCCGTTTCGGATTCTCGATCTGCTCAGCCGGGATCTCAACGACAGCAGCAACCGGGAGGCCGGCCAGGAGCTCTTGCAAAACCTGGTCCAGCGCCGCGGCGGCCTGGATGGGGATCTCGATCCGGACTTCCCTCAGGAGGCGTTTCAGTCCTTCTTCCAACAGATCCGCAGCTTCCTCACCATCCAGGAACAGATTGATCTGTTCCAGTCCTGGTCCGACGCTGGCTCCGTCACCGCTGAATTCCTCAGCGCTTACGCCCTGACCGCCTCCGGTTTTGCCCAGCGCAAACCCGAGCGCATCGAATCCGCGCTGCAACGCCTGGAGCAATTGCACGATGTGGGGGTGGAGCCGGAGATGGCCTGCCTTCATCTGCTGCTGGGGCACACCCGCCAGGCGGAGTCCTGCTTCCAGCGCGGCAGCGATCCGGCCCTCAAGGAGTGGGCCCGGCAACAGGGGGAGGACCCCCTTGCCGGGCTGTGCGTGTACTGCTGCGACTGGCTCGAGCGCCAGGTGCTGCCCTGCTACCGCGACCTTGAGGCCGACCCTGATCTGGAGGCCTACTTCGCCGATCGTGATGTGCAGGCCTACATCGAGCGCGATGACCGCCGCCGCAACCGTGAGCTCACGCCCCCTGCGGCAGCGATCACCGAATTTGAACTGCTGCCCACCCCCAGCGAGCCAAGCAGCCTGGAGGAGCTGCTGCAGCAACCCGCTGCCGCTGAAGCGGATTCGAGCACCGCTGAACCCGAGCCCGTCGGCGCTTGGGCCCGTGCAACCGACCTGCTGAAGACCCTGCAAGGCCAGGCCGTCGATCGCTGGGATCAGACCAGCGAAGGCATGGGCCAGCTCAAGGCGCGTTGGCATGTGTTCCGCGACGAGCTGCCCGAGCGGCTGCGCCGCACCAGCAATCGCCAGCGCGCTGTTGCGGCCGGCACCGTGCTGGCCCTGGCCAGCTTGGCGCTGTTGGGGAGCCTTGGGCTCAACAACACCATCGCCAGCCGCCGTGGCCGCCCTCCGGCCCCATCGAGGGATCAACTGCTGCTGCCTGAAGCCACGGAACCTTTTGATCTCGATACCCCGCTAGCCAAGCGGGCTGCCACGGAACTGGCTGCGGCCAACAGCGCGGCTGAAACGCGCGCTCTGCTGCAGCAATGGCTGAGCGCCAAAGCCACCTTGATGGATGGCGAGGGCAGTGCCACAGCACTCGAGAGGCTGGCGGTCCCCGCCCTGATCGAGAACGCCACAGCGGCCCGGGCCGCGGATGCTGCCTCAGGACGCCGCCGCCGCATCAAGGCCAGCATCGAGGAGTTGGAGATGTTGGCTGCCGGCCCCGAGCGCCGGGTGGCGCGCACCCGGCTCAGCTACGGCGAGGAGGTGCTCTCCGATGACGGTGAACTGCTGGAGCGCGATGGTCCGCGCACACTCGAGAACACCTATTTCTTCCACAAGCACGGCGACGGCTGGCAGCTGGCGGATTTCCGGCCCACCTCTCCCTGACCGCAGGCGGAGCCATTTCTAGAGTGATGGGCTTCTAAGGCCGCAGCGGCGCTGATGTTTGAAGAGCTTTCCCAGCGGTTTGAAGACGCCGTCCGCGGCCTCAAAGGGGAGGCCGCCATCAGTGAGAGCAACATTGATGGCGCCTTGAAGGACGTGCGGCGCGCCCTGCTGGAGGCCGATGTGAGCCTGCCGGTGGTCAAGTCCTTCGTGGCGGAGGTGCGCAGCAAAGCCCTTGGTGCCGATGTGGTCCGGGGGGTGAGCCCCGACCAGCAGTTCATCAAGCTGGTGCATGGGGAGCTGGTGGAGGTGATGGGGGGCGACAACGCTCCTTTGGCCCGCGCCGCGACCGCACCCACCGTCGTGCTGATGGCGGGCCTGCAGGGGGCTGGCAAGACGACGGCCACCGCCAAGCTGGGCCTGCACCTCAAGGAAAACGGGCGCCGGGCCCTGCTGGTGGCTGCTGACACCTACCGGCCCGCCGCGATCGATCAGCTGCAAACGCTGGGCAAACAGATCGATGTGGAGGTGTTCAGCCTCGGCCCTGAGGCCAAGCCGGAAGCGATCGCTGAGGCGGGCCTGGCCAAAGGGCGCGAGGAAGGGTTCGACACGGTGATCGTCGACACCGCCGGCCGGCTCCAGATCGACACCTCGATGATGGAGGAGATGGTGCGGATCCGCTCTGCCGTGGCGCCCGATGAGGTGCTGCTGGTGGTGGATTCGATGATCGGCCAGGAGGCGGCAGAGCTGACCCGGGCGTTCCACGAGAAGGTCGGCATCACCGGGGCGGTGCTCACCAAGCTCGATGGTGACTCCCGCGGCGGTGCGGCCCTTTCGATCCGCAAGGTGAGCGGTGCGCCGATCAAGTTCATCGGCACCGGCGAGAAGGTGGAGGCGCTGCAGCCGTTCCACCCCGAGCGCATGGCCAGCCGCATCCTCGGCATGGGGGATGTGCTGACGCTGGTGGAGAAGGCGCAGAAGGAGGTGGAGATCGCTGATGTGGAGAAGATGCAGCGCAAGCTGCAGGAGGCCAGCTTTGACTTCTCCGATTTCGTCAAACAGATGCGCCTGATCAAGCGCATGGGCTCCCTGGGCGGGCTGATGAAGATGATCCCGGGGATGAACAAAATCGACGACGGCATGCTCAAGCAGGGCGAGGCCCAGCTCAAGCGCATCGAAGCGATGATCGGCTCGATGACGCAGCAGGAGCGCGAGAACCCTGACCTGCTGGCCAGCCAGCCTTCCCGCCGGCGGCGCATCGCCAAGGGCAGCGGCCATCAATCGGCCGATGTGGACAAGATGCTGGCCGACTTCCAGCGCATGCGCGGCTTCATGCAGCAGATGAGCAGCGGCGGCGGCATGCCGGGGATGCCCGGAATGCCAGGCATGGGCGGGATGCCAGGCATGGGTGGTGGCATGCCGGGGATGGGCGGCATGCCTGGAATGAGCGGCATGCCCGGCATGGGGGGCGGCAGGGCGCCGAAACCGGCCAAGCGGGCCAAGCCCACCAAGAAACGCAAGGGCTTTGGTCAGCTCTGAGGGCCCGTGAGTATGCTGGTTGATTCCGTCCACGTCCGTAGAAGAGCCCGATGATCAAGCTCCGCCTGAAGCGCTTCGGTAAGAAGCGGGAAACGAGCTTCCGGATCGTGGCGTGCAACAGCACCAGCCGCCGGGATGGCCGTCCCCTGGAGGAGCTGGGTTTTTACAACCCCCGCACCAAAGAGACCCGCCTGGATACCGATGCCCTGCGAGCGCGCCTCGATCAAGGCGCGCAGCCCTCAGACACGGTGCGCACGCTGCTGGAGCGCGGCGGTCTGATCACCAAGACCACACGCCCTGCTGAAACGGTCGGCAAGGCCAAGCAGGCCGCCGCCCGTGAAGCAGAGGCCAAAGCCGCAGCCAAGGCCGCCGCAGAAGCCAAGGCAGCAGAAGCCAAAGCGGCAGAAGAGAGCAGCGCTGAGGCCCCTGCTGAGGAAGCCGCCGCCGAGGCCTGATCCCCCCAGTGGTGGACGGGTCAGGGCGCCAGCGCTTCATCATCGACCTGCCGGATCAGGAAGCCGCTCTGGCCCTTGCCGGTCAGGGCGAAACGACGCTGAAAAAGCTCAGTGACCTGACCGGCACCCAGCTGGTGCTGCGGGGTCTGCAGCTCGCCATTGAGGGCAGGCCGAATCAGCTGGAGCGGGCGGCAGGACTGGTGGAGTTGCTGCGCCCGTTTTGGAGCGAGGGCCAGGCCGTCACCCCCGTGGACATTCAAACCAGCCTGCAGGCCTTGGACACCGGCCGGGGTGATGAGCACAGAGAGCTCAGCGATCAGGTGCTGGCCAGGAGCCAGAGCGGCAAGCTGCTGCGGCCCCGCACCCTGCGCCAGAAGCAGTACGTCGAGGCGATGGAGCGCCACGACCTCACCCTGGCCCTGGGACCAGCCGGCACCGGCAAGACCTTTCTGGCGGTGGTGCAGGCGGTGCGGCTACTGCAGGAGCGCAAGATCGAGCGCATCATCCTCACCCGGCCGGCGGTGGAAGCTGGCGAACGGCTGGGCTTTCTGCCCGGTGATCTGCAGCAGAAAGTGGATCCCTATCTGCGGCCGCTCTATGACGCCCTGCACAGCCTGCTGAGCACCGAGCGCACAGCCACCCTGATCGAGAAAGGAATCATCGAGGTGGCACCGCTGGCCTACATGCGCGGACGCACCCTGGCCGATGCCTTTGTGATCCTCGATGAGGCCCAGAACACGACCTGCGCCCAGATGCGCATGGTGCTCACGCGCCTGGGGGAGAACTCACGCATGGTGGTGACGGGCGATCCCACCCAGGTGGATCTGCCCCATAGTCAACTCAGTGGGTTGGTGGAAGCGGCCCAGGTGCTCGAGGGGGTGGAAGGCATCGCCATCTGCACGCTCACCGCAGCCGACGTGGTGCGCCACCCCTTGGTGCAACGCCTGGTGCAGGCCTATGCCCGCAGCGATGCCAAACAGCCGGGGCGCCGGTGAGGTGATCCGCACGACATCAAGCTGCGATCCCTTGTCAGCACTGGCAC
>CAJWYF010000038.1 GCA_913049535.1 uncultured Synechococcus sp. | reverse complement strand
GATCCGCTGCAGTCGCTGCGATGCCCATCTGGGCCACGTCTTTGAAGATGGGCCCGCTCCCACCGGACTGCGCTACTGCGTCAATTCCGCGTCCTTGACCTTCAAGGACAACAACTGAGCAGGAAACTCAGGCCCAGGGATCGTCTTCTGCCGGGCTCTGCTGGTTTGTTGACGGATCGGGGCGCTCACGCCGCGGGCGATAGGGCTCCTCGAGGGGTTCGGCCTCCACATCCATCGGATCGCTGTAACGAGGCGCGCGCCTGGGGGCTTTACTGCGCTCGCCGTAGGGCTCGGCATCACCGTAGGGATCGCGGGGGCGTTGGCGCTCGCGGTAGGGATCACGGTCCCTCTCATCCTCGAGATACATCCGCTGGGGTTCGCGGGCGCGCTCGCGCTGCTCGAGCTCGACATACTCGAGCTCTTCATCGCGTTGCGGCAGGAAGCGTTCCTCCTGGGCGGCCGTGAGGCGACGCTGTTCCACTTCGCTCGGCTGGCCAGCAGGAAGCTGGTTTTCAACCGGCACCATGTTCAGCCGGTAGCGCTCACGTTCCTCACGCTCGAGGCTGCCGCCGCCGATGCCGAGCTTTTCCAGCAGGCCGCTGTTGAGCTGCTTGAGCTTCTCCTCAGCGCCTTCATAAACAATGATGCGATCCGGCCCTGAGCTGACGATCTCCTCGACTGGCAACTCCCAGGTGCTGAGGATGCCTTCGCCAAGCAGCGGAACGCCGAGCGCACCCACCACCACGGTCACCAGCTCACCGGTCTCGATGTCAAAACTGAAGCCGAGCACGCGACCGAGCTGCTCGCCAGCTTCCGAGACCACCTGACAGTTGATCACCCGGTTGTAGCGCTCCGGATTGAAGGCCTCGGAGAGCGAATCGAGGGAATCCACCAGGATCACATCGCCCACCTGCCGGATCTGCTCCAGGGGCATCCAGCGGGGCAACCCCGGCAGGAAGCGGGTGAGGGGGTTATCGCGCAAGCCCAGGGCCACCACCTCGCGGCGATCGATATCAACCATCACCTCACCCACCACACCGAGGCGGCGGCCGGTGTCGGTGGTGATGACCTGGGTGCCCATCAACTCCGACCGCAACCAAAGGCGATCGGACGGGGCCGGCGATGCGTCTTGGGGAGGGGGCGCCTGCAAGGCCTCAGCTCACAATCGAGCCATTGTGTCGCAGAAAGGCCCGTCAGGCAGCAGCATTGGCGGCAGCGGGTAATCCCACCACCTGTGTGTGGGCGCCCCGGGCCTGGGTCACGCCAATAGTGCGGGTGCTGGCCGCGATCATCGGCCGCCGGTGGCTCACCACCAAAAACTGGGCGTCATCGGCTTGGGCGGCAATCAGGCCAGCCAGCCGCTCGACATTGACCCCATCGAGAAAACTGTCGACTTCATCAAGGGCATAAAAGGGTGAAGGCCTGAAGCGTTGCAGGGCAAAGAGAAAACTCAAGGCCGTGAGTGACTTCTCGCCCCCTGACATCGAGGCCAGTCGGCGGACAGCTTTGCCCTTGGGGTGGGCCACCAAGGTCAGGCCACCCTCCAGCGGATCGTCGGGGTTATCGAGCGAGAGCTCGCCTTCGCCATCGGAGAGGCCGGCAAAAATCGTGCGGAAGTGCCCATCGACGGCTCGGTAGGCCTCCATGAAGGCCTCCTGACGCAATGTGGCCACCGTTTCCACGCGCAACAGCAGCTCCTGCCGTTCACTGGCGAGCACCTCCAGGCGCTCGCGCAGCTCCTGCAGACGGGCCTCCAGCTGCTCGAGCTCCTCAAGGGCGAGCATGTTGACCGGCTCCAGCGCTTCCATGCGCTGCTGAATCACCCGCAGTTGCTCCTGCAGCGCCTCCAGACCGGCCTGCCGCAGCTCATCACTGATCTCAGGCAGGGGCTGGGGCAGCTCCTGCTCCTGCCGTTGCAGCTGCTCATGGAGGGCGCGACCTTCATCGGCCAGGGAGGTGAGCTGCTCTGCCAGCCGCTCCAGGTCCCACTGGCGCTGCTGCTGCTGCTGACGCAGTTGGGCCAGGCGGGCTTCTGCAGCATCACGGGCGCGGCGCTGCTCGCCAAAGCGGGCGCTGAGCTCCTGCTGCTGCTGCTCGAGCTGTTCGCGTTGCTGGCGATCGGCCAGTTGTTCAGCGCGCAGATCCTGCACCTCAGCGGTCAACGCAGCGGTGGCCGCCTGCAGCCGCTCCTCCTCAGCACCTGTGGCCTCCAGCTGACTGCTGAGGCGCGCCAGCACCAGGGCTCGCTCCCGCTGGGCCGCTTCCAAGGCATCGCGCCGCTCGCGGGCACCCCTGAGATTGGCATCAGCACTCTCGAGCTCCTGCTGCAGAGCTGACCAGCGGGCCGCATCACCCTGGTCGGCGCAAGCGGCTTCGGCCTGCTCGAGCGCCTGAAGTTCCTGGCGTAACGGTCCAAGACCACGCTCAAGATCCTCAAGCCTCTGTTGATCCAGCTTGAGGGCTTGCTGCAACTGCTCCTGACGCTCAGCCAAGTCGTTCTGACGCTTGAGCTGGGGGCCGTGGGCGCGCTGCACCGCTGCCAGTTCAGCCTCCAGCCCCGCCTGGTGTGAACGGCTTCCACTCAATGCGCTCTGGGCAGCCTCCAGCTGCTGGCTTAATTCCGCTTCCCGCCGGCGGCTGGCCAGCAACGTCTCACCGAGCTCCAGCAACCTGCGGCGCAGGGGCTCAGCTTCATCGCCATCACTGGCCCGGCCAAAGCAGAGGCCGTTGCTGCGCTGTTGCAGGCTGCCGCCGGTCATGGCGCCGCTGCGCTCGAGAAGCTCGCCATCGAGGGTGACGATGCGGCTGCGGCCCAGCTCGCGGCGAGCCGTCTCCAGATCAGCAAAGACCAGAGTGTCGCCAAACACATGGCGGAACACCTCGGCATAAAGGGGCTCAAAGCGCAGCAGCTCCACAGCCCGCCCGATGCAACCTGAGCCTGCGGGGGAGTGGCCCCGTTGCAGCGCATCAGCCCCTGATCGACCACCACCGCGGATCTTGTTGAGCGGCAGGAAGGTCAGACGGCCGGCACGACGGGTCTTGAGCAGGGCGATGGCACGGGCGGCAATGCGGTCGTCATCAACGACCACCTGGCTGAGGCGCCCGCCGGCGGCCACCTCCAAGGCCAGGCGATAGCGATCCTCCACCTCCGCCAGCTGGGCCACGGGCCCGTGGATCCCCTCCATGCCGGCCTCGAGCAACATGCGCAATGCCCCGGTGCCACGGCTCTCCTGCAGCGTTTCACGGCGACTGTCGTGGCGCGCGATGTCACGCTCCAGCTGCTGCTGCTCCTGCTCCAGGCGGCTGCGGGTGCGCTGCTGCAGAGCAAGGGCCTCAGCCAGCTCCTGGATTCCCTCACGGCGAGCGGCCAGCTCATTCAGCACCTGCTGCTGCTCACCCTGCAGGCGCTGGAGCTGCTCGGATGCGGTGCCGCTGCCCTGCTGCTGCTGAGCCAGTTCCTCCTGGAGTTCAGCCAGTCGCTCCTGCTCCTGGCGCAAGCGCTCAGAGAGCTGCAGCGCCTCTGACTGCTGCGGCCCCAGCTGAGCCTGCAACTCCTGACGCCGGCGGCTGCGCTCCTGCTGCTGCTCCAGCCAGCTGCCCGAGCGGCCGGCCACCTCGGCCAACCGCCGGCGGGAGAGTTCCACCGCCGCCTCAGCGCTGGAGCAGGCCTCCATCGCCTGCTGACGTTCGGTGCTGTCATCGCCCTGCTGAAGCTGCTGGATCTCCCGCTGGAGCTCGGCGCGCAACTGCTGCTGACGCTGACGCTCCTGCTGCAGTTCAGCAGCCTGCTGCTGGTGGCGCTCTGCGCGGCGCTGCAGCTCACGACCGGCGGCTTCCAGTCGGCCGAGCTCACTCTGCACAGCGATGAGCTGGTCTTCTCCCAGGCTCTTGACCGCAGCCTGGAGCTCTTCAAGGGCCCGTGCCGCCTCATCCAATCCCTGCTGGGCTGCACTCAGGGCGTCGCGCTGCTCCTGCTGCCGCGCCGTGAGCTGCTGCTCCTGCTGCTGCAGCTGCTCAATCTGCTGACGGCTGCGCTCCACCTGAAGCACCTGTTCCTGCTGGCGCCCGAGCTGCAACTTCTGACGCAGATCCTGATAGAGGCGAGCCCGCTGACAGTCGCGCTCCAGGCGCGTACGGGAGCTCTCCAGCTCTCCTTCAACGATGCGGCAGCGCTCCTCGCGCTCCTGCACTTCATCCAGCTTGCGGCGGGTCTGCTCGATGCGACTGTCAAACAGCGCAACGCCCGCCAGCTCATCGATGATGCCGCGGCGGTCGCGGGCACTCATCGAGACGATGCGGGTGACATCGCCCTGCATCACCACGTTGCTGCCGTCGGGATCCAGCCGCAGCCGTCGCAGCTGCGTCTGAAGCTGTTGCAGGTTGCATGGGATGCCATCAGCGCTGTAGCTGCTGCTGTACGTCCCGCCGGGAGCCACCCGCAGGCGGCGGGTGACGGTCCACTCGCTTTGCCCCGCCTTGATCCAAGGTCCCTCCTGGGCCGCCTCCAATCCCTCCTCGGCCGCATCGGGTTGCCAGCCACTGAGGTCAAAGCGAACCGACACCGAGGCCTCGCAAGCCTTGCCTTGCTTCAGGGCGTTGTTGTTGATCAGATCCGGCAGACGCTCAGCGCGCATGCCGCGGCTGCTGGCCAGACCCAGACAGAACAGAACACCATCAAGAATGTTGCTTTTGCCTGAGCCGTTGGGCCCAGTGACCACCGTGAAGCCAGGCTCAAGCGGAATGGTGACGCTGCCACCAAACGACTTGAAATGCGTCAGGCTGACCTGATTGATGAAAACCAACAGGGCAGCGGCCTTGGGCCCAGGGGTGGAGCAAGCGAAAATTAGCGGAGCTCTTCTGGCCCGCAAGAGTCCAGGGGCCGCGCTGCCAACCGCCCAGAGTGTCGATAAGTTGCCAGAAGAGACCGGGTATGGCCATGGCGAGCTCAGGGCTGAGCCAAGCGGGGGAGCACTTCCGCGAACGGTTTGTGGAACTGCTGCCGGCGATTCGCGAGGAATGGCCCCAGGTGGCCCTTGAGGCGCTGGAGAACACCCGCGGCAGCCTCGATGAAGTGGTCGCGGTGATTGCCGATCAAAGTGGACGGACCGCCTCAGTGGTGCGCGAGCAGCTGCTCGAATTCGCCGACGTCGCCGGCGAGCAGACCCGCAAGCTCGGTGACAGCCTGCAGCCTCTGGAGGAGCAGCTCGAGCAGCTGCTGGACGATCTCAACGCCAATCTGCGGCCCCGCATCGAAACCCCCGTACGGCAGCGGCCGCTGTTGGCCGTGGGGATTGCCGCCGGCGTTGGCCTGCTCGCCGGCCTGATCCTGAGCGGTGGTCGCCGGCGCTGATCTATGGACTCCCAACCACGCCGCGGCGCCACTGGAAAACTCGCCTCACTGGTGGTGTCGGTCATGGACCTGCACGTGCGCATCGCCCTGCAGGAAGTTGACAACGAAAAGCGACGCCTGATCGTCGGTGGCCTGCTGATGGGCACGGCCCTGGTGCTGCTGACCGGTGCCCTGCTGGTGGGCCATGCCGCTCTGGTGCTCTGGATGGTGGAGGTGTCTGACCTCACCTGGCTGGGGGCTCTGCTGGTGGTGGCCCTGATTGATGTGGTGCTGGCAGGAATCCTGCTGCGCATCGGCGGCCAACTGCTCAAGGGCCCTTACCTGCCCAAGACCACCGCCGGCATCACCAGCACCACCCGCACGCTGCTCGGCCGCTAGCGGATCTCGTAGCGCAACCAACGGCAATCAATGCCACCGTTGCTCACCGGCACACGGCGGCTGGCTTTCATGCCAAGCGATCGGGTCAGCTCAGGATTGCCGCTCAACAGCCAGAGCGTCCAGCCACTGAAGCGTTGCTTGAGCTGCTGGCCCAGTTGGAAGTAGAGCTCACGGAGGTCCTCCTGCTCACCCAAGCGGGCGCCATAGGGGGGATTGCAGACCACAATCCCAGGCTGCTCCGGAGGCTCGAGCTGGCGGCCATCCCCTTGCTGCAGGGCGATCCAGGGCTCCAAGTCCGCAGCCTTGACATTGCTCCTGGCCTGCTCGAGCACCTCCGCATCGAGCTCCCAGCCGATCACCGGCGCCAATGGCCGCGAGGCAGCGGCGACGGCAGCCTCAGCAGCAGCGACCACTTCGGCGCGCCAGAGGCCCAGATCAGCCCCAGGCCAGTCCAAGCAACTGAACGGGCGGGCCTGGGCGTGATGGGCGGGGGCAAGAGGGCCTGGCAGCAAGCCCGGCGGGCGCTTCAAGGCTCTGGCCGCGGCTTCAATCAGCAGCGTGCCGGAGCCGCAGAAAGGATCCAGCAACGGCACGCTGCCATCCCAACCGGTGAGATCGATCAACCCTGCAGCCAGATTTTCCTTGAGTGGCGCCAGCCCCATGGCAGCGCGATAACCGCGCCGGTGCAGGCTTTCGCTGCTGC
The DNA here is from genome assembly GCA_913049535.1 of uncultured Synechococcus sp. Classification (GTDB taxonomy): domain Bacteria; phylum Cyanobacteriota; class Cyanobacteriia; order PCC-6307; family Cyanobiaceae; genus RCC307. The sequence continues at coordinate 8,941 of CAJWYF010000038.1, read as the reverse complement.
CTGCCACGCACAACGTGGCCATCGGCCCGCGGCTGCCTTGCCCGAGATGAAGATGCAGCACCCGATCGGGCTGCTCCAGCTCGACATCAGAGCGATCGCCAAGCTCCTGGCGCTGCCAATCCACCAGGGCGTTTTTGACCTCCAAGGCCGAGTAATGGCTGTGATTGAGGCCAGGCACCGTGCCGCTGACCTCCACACGAAAGCTGCAACTCGGCGGCAGCCAGCAGCTCCAGTCCACCGCCCGTTGCACACCGGCATAGAGCTGTTCACGGCTGCTGCAGCCAAAGCTGGCCAGCACATACAAAAGACGAAAGGGCAGGCGGCAGCGCAGATGGGCCCGGTACAGCCCGGCCAAATCAAGGCGGCACCGCACCGCCCGGCGCAGAGGCTGCACATCGAGCGCGCCAATGGACTCCAGCTCGGCAGCTGCCTGCGCCTCCAGCCCCGGTGGCACCACGGCGATCACGCCATGAGCCATGGCGCCCTGTGGCAGTGCGGACTTCTCCAACCCCAACCTCCTGTGCGCGTCAGGCGCTGCTGCCAGAATGCAGGAGTCCGGTCTTGATCGGACTAGGTGATCCACACCAATGTTTCGGACAGCGGTTCGATTCCGCTCAGCTCCATTCCCCCATCACGGGGCTGCAATGGTTTCGACGGGGCATGAGGAGGGTGACTGAAGCCTGCTCGGTAAGAGCAAACCCGTAACTGCGAACAACATCGTTCGTTTCTCCCGTCAAGCAGCCCCTGTTGCTGCCTGACCCACTTAAGGGAGATGGGGTGAGGTCAGCCTTATCACCCAAATGACCCATGGGGGCTGAGAGGCCCCTTTTTGATGGTTTGGGCATGGAACCTCAAGGAGATGGCCTTGCCTCTGCAGGAGAGCTTTATGCCCAGAAGAGCCTCCGATGCAAATCAAATCACCTTTTCAAGGGAGCGATCATTCGGGTTGCCCCAAGCATTGATTGACGTCCAATCAGGCAGAGATGAGCTTCATACCTCTGGAAGCACTCGTCATTCCGCAGAAAGGAACGCTGAGCTCTCAAGCGCCAACCAGAACCGAGATCCAAACCAAGGCACGTGAACATGCCCGGCACCAGGAGGGACTCCCACACCAAATTGGAATTCGCGTGGCAACAAACAAGGGTGATGACACCGCCTGCTTTGGCGAGGTTTCCTGTCACTCTGCTTTGTTGAGCTGCCTTCTCTCTGTTTTTTGCTCAACTGACCGATTGAACATCGTCATCGGGCCACGGTTATTTCGGCTAGGGTATTGAAATAAGCCGGCAGCGGCATCACGCATGAGGCCCTGAAGCTCTTGAAAAGCATTACAAGTAGTCAGAAAACCGCATTACCACCCAGGCGGATCGACTTTGAGTTGGAAGCTTATATGAGAAGTGATAATCGCATAGCGACTTGGCAAATTACCAGCACAATTGTGCCGATTGCTATTATTTCAGCGGGCATTGGCAAAGCAACGCAATCACTGACCGGGCCGACATTGATTCTATCTGCAGGACTTTTTGTACTTCTTGTCCTTTTCTTGAGTCGCAGCTTCTCTCTAATGCACGATTGTGGGCACCAGAGTCTATTTCGCGGCAAGAGGGCAAATCGTATTGCGGCATTTTGCCTCAGTTTAGTTCACGGGATGCCTCACCATCCATGGTCAAGGGGGCATGCATTCCATCACAAACACAATGGCAACTGGGACCGCTACAAAGGACCGTCAGCCCTGATCACTTGCCAAGAATTCAAGCAAAAAACAGCACTTTCAAAACGTTTTTACAAATTACTTCGCCACCCCCTTTTACTCTTCCCTGGCGGCTTCTTTTATTTAATCATCAAGCCGAGGATCGCTCTCTTGCTTGGATTTTTTGAGTTCTTCTTCCATTTGTGTCAATCCACGAGTCAGGATGTTGTGGCTGGTCGACTTCCTAACCTCAAGACCATTGCAATGGATCACCGATCTAAGTTCTTTTACACAAAAGAGGAGGCAATTGATACCACTGCCAATTCGCTCTGTGTCGCGCTGATTTGGTGGTGGGCTGGAAGCTCCATTGGGCACCTGCACTTCTGGCTTGTTTACGCGCTTGTGATGAGCACGAGTGCCGCTCTGATGATTGCAGTATTTTTCATCCAACACAATTTTCCTGGCTCTTACACAAGCAATGAAGAAGAATGGAGCTATTTCAAGGGAGCACTGGAAGGATCTTCATACCTGCAATTGCCGACTGTTTTGAATTGGTTCACAGCAGACATTGCCTACCACCACATCCATCACCTCTCAGAGAGAATTCCTAATTACCGTCTGAGCCAGTGTCACCAAGCTAATATTCACCTGCTGGGAGGCGTTCACCGTCTCTATCTCTCTGAGATTCCCTCCTGTTTTTCACTCATTCTTTGGGATCGTGACAATCTCAGGCTTACTACAACTGCTGCCTAGCGGCTGGCTGCGTCAAGCGATAATTGAAATCATTGCCTAACGCCATGGCCTCTCCATCTTCACAGTGGCTGCACTAGCCAAAAATTAAACACTTTTGTGGACATTCTCAGATAGCTTTAGCTGTAAGCATCACATTGAGATCGATTGAGAGTGACATCACTGTTCTACCTCAGAGGGAGGAGCTGTTAGCGCTCACCCAGGATCTCTTGCCAGCTTGGAGGAAGAAGCAGTTTTTCTTCCATGAGATGAATTGCAGTGAGAATTTTGTCGGCTTGTCGAATAAGTTGCAAGCCTTCCTTTCTGCTACTTGTAGCCTCTATTTGAAGCAACAAATCTGCATAGGAAATCTTCAGTTGTTTCAATGTCATGCGTGACGTCGATTTTTTCGTTTACGTGGAGGGTTGGACAGTGGTCGATTGTCGCTGAGGCATTAGACGGTCAAAAGCTGGTCAGTTCTTATTCCCGGGTTACCAAACCTTTTGAACTCTACTGCAAAGCATCGTGCCTTGGTTTAGCTAGCGTCAACGGCTCTCATGGCCTGTCCCACGGTGGTGAAGGGGGGGGTACCCACTACGAAGATGCCCTTCATCACAGCAGACATGTTGTGTTCTGCGGCTCCTGAGACGGATTGCTTTAGAGCCATGACGCACCCGGGCAACACCATGACTGCCAACAGATCTGCTCCAATAACAGAGCTCAGCTTGCAGCCGACGATCAGCTAGGCCAGGGGGCCTTGGGTGAAACCGGTCTGACCCTGATGACATTCATATCAACGTCAGTTACGAAACTGTTTATGGGGGTACAGCAGTCAAGTGAGATTCGGCCGCGCTTTTCCTTGCCAGCCGAACTTGCTTGACCTGCATGAGCGGCCTAGCGCGAGCCCTGAACTCCATCGATTTTTAGCTTGGACTTGTTGTGAATTTCTCGTAGCCACAAAGGTGTTGCGCAGGGTCTCATAGGTCAGCGCTGAGCGATGCAGACCCCACAGCAACCAGTGGAGATCGTCATAGGCAGAAACCAATTGCTATCAGCCCAAGAGTCTTTGCCGCTAAAGAGTCAGTTCAATGGGAAAGGAAGAGACTCTTCTGGTGGATCTTTCCGACGTCTTGCTGAACGCCCAACTGCCTTGAAAGTCTGATTGAAAGGACCTCACATCAATCGACTAAAAAATTGGAAGATTGCACGTCGATTCAATCAGAAGAACATGACAGGCCAGAGCAACTGGTAATTCAATAATCGTCACCATAGGGGACGTTGGAATTTGAATCCATCCAATCTACGGTTGTCCTAAATCCCTCCTTAGCAGTTGCATCGTGCTGCAGAGCAATATCGCGAACTCCTTCAATATCAAAGCTTGGTGCAGTGATCCAGCTAAAGCCCTTGCCAAAAGTGTTGTCAGGGTTAGACACATACCAATGACAAGCTGAGTCTGGAACACTGACCGAACACTCCTTCCAATTAACATCCCATTGGGGAATTTGAACAAAACTCAGCGCCGCAAAGACAATGCCAAAGACGAAAGACATACAACGATTCCATTTAATTCGTCAGACGTTAACACCACTTGGATCTCACCTGTCGTGACGTGCGCGACCAGCGGGCTGTCCTGCCCCATGGAGCAAGAGGAGCGGGCTTAAGCCAGCAGCTAGGCCCTATCAACGCTGATAGCTGCCCAACCCATGGATTGCCTGGAGCCCCGTGAGCATCGGAGAGCCAGTCCGTACCCGCTTGCGTCACCCGTTGATTGAGGGATCAGCCATGATGGCTCCACCAGGTCAAGAAGCTCTGGCACGCCACTTTGACGTCGACTTCTGCAGATGGGTAAAGCTGAAGTACCGGCTCACCTGAGCACTCTGCAAGGACAAAGCAATCAAGGGGGGATTGGGTTCATCTTCAATAATGTGATGATCCATATGGCTTTTGACGCGGCTTACAAACCGATCACTGCAGGCCATCACCTCTGTTGTCAGATCAATGATCATCCGGCCCTGCCTCAAACCCTCACATCCAAGAACCACCCTGTGTTTGGCGAGGAGGAACTGCCGGACCATCAACGTTTTTCCAGGACCCGTTTGAGGACTGCCTGGAATTCCTGGCCTTCAAGGCTTGAATAATCAGCAAGAAGCAGCGATGACAACTGGTCTCACCAGCAACCATGTCTGACCACACCAATCCAACCCTGACAGCTCGAGAGATGGTGCGCTCGCACGCCTATCCAGCACTGGCCGCCTTGGGATGCCTCAGCCTGATGGGCATCAGCGTGCTGCTGATCCCCCAAGCCGTTCGCCATCACCGTTACAACCGCTGCATCGACCGGCAGGTTCAGATGCGCGTTGAGATTTACCCCAAAGGCAAAACAGAACCTGGGCTGTTCAACTACCTCAAGGCAGTCGAGCACTGTCAGGGCTATCCCGTGGAAGTCAGCGGCCGCTAGAGCAAACGCCCTTCCGATTAACCCCAAAGCGTGATCGATCCACCGGGTCAGCCTCCACGCATTGAAAACAGACTGATGCCATTGGCCTTCAACACCGCAGCGCCGATCAGGCCGGCCAGATTGAGTCCGATGACAAATGCCCAGACTCTCCAGGGTTGGTTCGGATCCGGCTTCATGGCTAGAGAGAGCTGCTCACACTCTGACGGAGTGACCTGAGGAGCAGGCATTGCCGATCAAGCCTGATGGTTGCCATCACGATCTATGCCGCTGGGGGCTGCAAGCGAAGAGACCAACCGTGCAAGACAAATTCCCCACCTTGAACCAGGCGAGCGCCCAGGGCTATCAGCATTAAGGCGCATTGCCTGATGTGTTCCAGACGACAACAGTGGGTGCATCGAACACGGAGGCGCCCAATGGACGACACGCCACCTGAGCCACAGCTGCAGCAGCCTGACTGAGGCACCTGCTCCAACAGTCACGAACAACGTGGGCGAGGAGCTGGCTTGACCATTGGATACGGAAGCCGAGCCAGCACCACTCCTCTGCATCGTCCTAGGTGCCCAAAAGGAGTCCGCCCGATACACCTGGACCCATGGCCCCAGGCTTGCCTTGAATCAGACGCTGCACCTCAAGCCATGTCAACAGCCGCTCCCCATGGGGCGGCTGTTCCTTTAGCAATGGTTTGATCACAAGGCAGCCAGGAAAGCCCTTCTGAGCGCTTGGCTCCATCGGCATGAGGCCAGATCCCTTGAACGAAGTCCAGCTGGGGGCGCCACCAGAACTGTCAGCCGTAGTAATATTTCTTTACCTGCCTCAGCGCGATGACCGCTTCTCCTTCCAGCGACAGCTGGTATCAGGACGCCGCCGCGGCTCAGATCAAAACTGAACGGCTCCACCAAGCAGAACGGCTGAATGGTCGCGTGGCCATGATCGGTTTTGTCATTGGTGTTCTCACCGAAGCCATCTCCGGCCACGGCATCGTCAGTCAGATCACACTTGGCTTCTTTGGTGGAAACTGATGACGGATTATTCAACCGCCATCATTGCCATGGTGGCCATCACCGCAGTGATCACAGCAGGTGTTGTTTTTGTCTTGAAGCAACCGAGTGATCTACCTTCTGTGAAAAAGCAGCAACGCTGATCGATGAGCATTGATCAGCGCTGCCGTGAGCAGCGGAACATCGCTGATGTCATGTTCATGGATTTCAAGTACACCAAGCCGGGATCTGCTGAGCAGGTTCGCGCGCTGAACACGCTGAGCTTTTTGCTCAGCATGTGGAATGATTTCCTCAGCTCGGAAGTGCGGCGCATGGATGCAGCCCGCTCCATCTGCCCATCCAAAGCTTGACTGGCTGAATCAAAGCCATCTCGGCCCTGGTCCGCTTAGGGCTCTGGGAAGGCCTATAGAATCGGGAGCCCCTAGAGATAGAGTAAGGGATTGGAATTTGGGCATGTCTGAAGACAAAACCACTGATAAGGAACTGCTGCAGGAAGTTGGCAAGGAACTTTGGAGTTGCGTCAACAAACTGCGCCCCGGCCTGCCGAAACAAGCCAAAGCACAGCTCACCTTGAAAGCGCTGCTGACCATCGGCGATTTGCAGGACCAACTTGGCGCGGCCATGGTGCTTGGCGTCGTTGCCGACCTCGAGCCTGATGACGCTCCTGAACCAAGCAGTGATGACAGTGCGCCCGAGGAGGCCATCAGTGCCGCTGAGCGCACCACGCGTAAACGCTCCAGCAAGAACTAACGTCACTGAGTGGATTAATGCTGACTCCATGGCGCAGCAACGTCATGGGGAAGGTGCATCAATGACGCTCCAATGGGTCTCCAGCTTGGGACGCCCAGCAAGCTCTGGAGACCTTCACCTTCAAGCCATCAACAATAGGTTAGCTGTAGAAACTGAGAAAGACTTCAACAATGGTGAGCCCAACCAGAAAGGAGACAGCAAGAAAAGAAGCTTCTTGATAACGACGAGCCATCACAACAGCCCCAATAACACAGGTGAATTCCAACAGAATTCTCTGCCAAGAGATTGTAAAATTCAGCACATTTACCCTGCTTCATTCAACTTTATAACCTTAGTTCAAGGTGGTTCCCGGCCTGCGGCACCACAGCAGGAGCCAGCCACCTGACGCCCGCCGATTCCGTGCTGCCGAACCCCTGGGATTTCGGCATGATGCGCCAAGACACGTGCCAATCATGCGCTGCGCTTCGCTCTTGGCCCTGACAGGGTCGCTGACCTTGCTCTGGGGCTGCGGGACGGCCGATGACCAGGCTGATCAGGCGGCACGCATCAACATTGCCCTCGACCTCAACACGCCGGCGAACAGCAGCGGAACCCTGCAGCAGGATGGCGAGTCAAAGACGTTCAAAGTCGGCTACGGCAAGTACGGCATTGGCTGCGCCGACTCCACCTTTGAAGAAGGTGTCACACCGCTGGGCACCTTCAAGGTCAATGCGATCCTCAGCGATCAAGGTTTTGAGATGGTGCCTGAGCTGGTGGAACGCTCCGGCAAGAGCGAGGCCTACCTCAAGCAGAACCTGTTCAAAAACATGAGTGCGATCGACTTCAAAGGCGATGGCGAAACCGGTGAATACGGCACGGGGTACATCAGCCTGGAGCCCGTGGGATCCGCCGAACAGCCCTTCCGTTTCAACGAATATGACGGCAAGTTCCGCTGGTACAGCTTTGCCATTCACGGCACCAATGACGAAAGCCGGGTTGGCCAGAAGGTGACCGGTGGCTGCGTGAATGTCAGTAACGCTGATCTCAATACGTTGCTCGAGGCCGTTGAGCTCGGTGATGAAGTCACCATCACAGCCAACGGCCCCTGCAACAGCTGAGGCAATCACCACAAGGTGGACGGCCTCAGCCACTCAAGGCCTGATCAGGCCTCGTCATCCACACCCTCCTCGGCATCCATCTGAGCCAGCAACTCCTTGTGGTAATCCACAACGTCCTGGCAGCCGATCACAGGGGTGAAGTTCACGTCGATGCCGTACTTGGCGCGCCAGGGCGCGAAGTGCTTGAAGATCTGCTTATCGCCCTCAGCTTTGAACAGCAGCACGACACGCCCTTCTCCGGGCTGGTGCACACGGAACAGCATCTCGAAGCCATCGAAGTGGTCCTGCTTTGCCATTTCACCAGACTCCCAGAGCTCAACGAAGGCGGAATAGGCATCGAGCTGCTCGATGTGATCGGGGAAGGCAACCTCAGCGAGATACATCTGCATGGGCCTGGAAGCAAAAGCGCCTTACCGCTACTCCAGGCAGATTGTTGGACCGTTAACGGCATGAAGCCGCTCCTGAAAAGGTGCTCAGCAGCACAGGCCCAGCGATGGCCGGCAAGCCAAAGTGACACCCCTGCTGAAGCAGCCCATGCGCTTTGTCTGCAACTGGTCGGCCCCTGATGCCGGCAGAGATCCTGGCTACGCCAGCGCTTGCGTCGGCTACATGAACAGCGGCAAGCCCATGGATCAATTCGATGGTTTCCAGGTGGTCAGCCGCGTCTTTTACCCCCAAAGCGGCGGCGGCATGATGCTGGTGGAAGCCAACAGCCTCTGGCACGTCTATCAATTCACAGGGCCTTGGACCAAGGCTTTTGGCGTCTCGATTGACGTCATTCCCGCCCTCAGCGATGAGGAATTTGTGTCTGCAGAAGCAGCCATCGCTGCAGCCCAAAGCTGACGGCTCTGCCAACGGAGGGAGGGACAACGCCATGGCCCTCCCTGATCGCAAGAGCGATGCACATGTTCATCTGCTGCCCGCGTTGAGCAGCAGGCCGCAGGTTGGAGGGATTGTTGGATTTCCTTCAGCAGATCCCCCTTCCTAAAAGAGTGGGCTTTTTTAGTTTGAAAAAGAAGGCCTCGCCAGAATCATGCGGATTCACCTGCAGTTCTCTGAAAACATCGGCACACTGATCGGCGATGGGGTTCACCCACCGTTCCCGGCCTTGGCCTGCCCGCTGGTGATTGACACCAGACAGCCCCAATTCAACTGCTTCACCATCAGGCGATCCTCCATGCGGTGGACTGAACCGCTGACTTGCGACGTTTCAGCCTGAGTG
>CAJWYF010000037.1 GCA_913049535.1 uncultured Synechococcus sp. | reverse complement strand
TTCAGCTGGGGCGCTCCCGCACGGTTCGTCGGGCCTACGGCATTGATGAGATCGCTCTGGTCCCCGGTGGCAGAACCGTTGACCCCGCGGTGACCGACAGCAGCTGGTCGATCGGAGGGATCAACCGCGAGATCCCGATCATCGCCAGCGCCATGGATGGTGTGGTCGATGTGGGCATGTGTGTGGAGCTGGCCAGGCAGGGGGCCATGGGGGTGCTGAACCTCGAAGGGGTGCAGTGCCGCTATGAGGACCCCAACCCGGCGCTCGACCGCATCGCCTCGGTGGGCAAAGAGGAGTTCGTGCCGCTGATGCAGGAGCTCTACAGCCAACCGGTGCGCGAGGACCTGATCCGGCGCCGGATCGCTGAGATCAAAGAGCGCGGTGGCATTGCTGCGGTGAGTGCCACCCCGGCGGCGGCCCTGCGCTTTGGCACCGCGATCGCGGAGTCAGGCGCTGACCTGTTCTTTGTGCAGGCCACGGTGGTGAGCACCGAGCACATCGGACCGGAGGGCCAGGAGACCCTCAACCTGGAGACCCTCTGCCGGGACATGGGTGTTCCGGTGGTGATCGGCAACTGCGTCACCTATGACGTCGCCCTCCAGCTGATGCGAGCCGGGGCTGCAGGGGTGATGGTGGGCATCGGCCCCGGTGCGGCCTGCACCTCCCGCGGCGTGCTTGGCATCGGCATCCCCCAGGCCACCGCGGTGGCGGACTGCGCCGCGGCCCGCGATGACCACTTCCACACCACCGGCCAGTACGTGCCAGTGGTCGCCGACGGCGGCATCGTCACAGGCGGTGACATCTGCAAGTGCCTGGCTTGCGGCGCCGATGCTGTGATGATCGGCTCCCCCATCGCCCGCGCTGCTGAAGCTCCTGGCCGAGGGTTCCACTGGGGCATGGCGACCCCCAGCCCGGTCCTGCCGCGGGGCACGCGCATTCAGGTGGGCACCACCGGTCCACTGGAGAAGATCCTGCGCGGCCCCGCCGGCCTTGATGACGGCACCCAAAACCTGCTGGGCTGCATCCGCACGTCCATGGGCACTCTTGGCGCGCGCACGCTGCGTGAGATGCAGCAGGTGGAAGTGGTCGTGGCGCCATCGCTGCTGACCGAGGGCAAGGTGTACCAGAAGGCCCAGCAATTAGGCATGGGCAAATAAAAAACGAATAAACCTGTCTCAGCCTGGGTCTGAATGGTCGCGGGCGCTAGCCTGAGCGCGTGCGGCTTCGGCCTCACACTCCTCACACCACCCCGCCCGGCGCGTCCGGGCTTTCGTCTTACACAACCGCAGCACTAGCAGGTGAGGCCCAAGGGCCATTGCTAGATTCCGCTTCACTCTCTCAACGCTGATGTCGAGCGCCGCTGCCGTCACTGATGCCTCCTTTGATCAGGATGTGCTTCAAAGCGAGGTTCCTGTGCTCGTGGACTTCTGGGCTCCATGGTGCGGACCCTGCCGGATGGTGGCCCCGATCGTTGATGAGATCGCCAAGGAATTCGAAGGCCGCATCAAGGTGGTCAAGCTGAACACCGACGAAAACCCCAACGTCGCCAGCCAGTACGGCATCCGCAGCATTCCCACCTTGATGGTGTTCAAGGGCGGCCAGAAGGTGGACACCGTCGTCGGTGCTGTGCCCAAGACCACCCTCGCCGGCACCATCTCCAAGTACCTCTGAGTGACAGGTTCGGTTCCTGAGGCGATCCGTCAGAAGCTCGCGGCCCTGGCTCAAGAGCTTGATGATCACGCCCACGGCACGTATGCCAGTGAGGTGCTCACCCATCTCCACGACATCAGTCAGTCCCAGGCCGATGCCTCGGACTGGGAAGTGATCGCTGGCACCCTCGGCGACATGGCCGAAGCCTTTCGGGTCTTCCATCCCCACCGGCAGACCCGAAAGGTGGCCGTGTTCGGATCAGCGCGAACGCCTGAAAACGACCCGGTTTATGGCCTCACGGTGGAGGTGGCCGAGCAGGCCGTGCGTTGCGGCTTCGAGGTGATGACCGGCGCAGGCCCCGGCGTGATGGAGGCGGCCAACCGCGGCGCTGGCGCGGGCCAGTCCTTTGGCCTGAATGTGCAGTTGCCTTTTGAGCAATCCGCCAATCCCTACATCGATGGGGATCAAAAACTGCTCACCTTCCGCTACTTCCACACCCGCAAGCTCTTTTTCCTGCGTGAAACCGATGCTGTGGTGGTGATGCCGGGCGGTTTCGGCACCCTTGATGAGCTCTTTGAAGGTCTGACCCTGATCCAGACCTCCAAAAATCCACCGGTGCCGATCGTGCTGCTCTGCCCGGAGGGCGATGACTACTGGCAGCGCTGGCATGACTACGTCAACCGCGCTCTGCTGGACCGCGGCCTGATCTCACCAGAGGACGTCGGCCTCTACTCAACGGCAGCCACGGCCGCAGAAGCCCTCGAGCAGATCCGCCACTTCTACCGGGTGTTCCATGCCAGCCGGTTCCGCGGTGAGCATCTGCAGCTGCTGTTGCACTGCGAACTGCCTGAGCAGGAGCTGGCGTTGATCAACGATCGTTTCGCTGATCTGCTGCTGGGGGGACGCATCAGCAGCAGGCGTTGCCAAGACGAGTCCGGCGCCTGCCGCGACTGCCTCGAGCTCTGGTTTGACCAGACCAAGGTGGGGCGGCTCTATGCCTTGATCGCCCATCTCAACAACCTGCCCTTGGCTCCTGAAACGCCGCTGGAGCCACCCGGGCACCGCCTGGGTCACGCCGCGTGATCGGCGTTATTGATTACGGCATGGGCAATCTCCACTCGGTGGAGAAGGCGCTGCAATCCCTTGGCGCACCCTGCCGGCGCTTGAACAACGCCGAGCTGGACGCGGAGATCAGCGCCCTGCTGCTGCCCGGTGTCGGCGCCTTTGATCCAGCCATGGAGCGCCTCGACAGCCTCGGCTGGAGTGCCGCGCTGCAGGCCTGGTCATCAGCACAACGTCCGCTCCTGGGCATCTGCCTGGGGCTGCAGCTGCTGTTTGACTCCAGCGCTGAAGGCGCACGAGCCGGGCTCGGGCTGCTGGGGGGGCGGGTTGAGCCCCTTCCAGCCCAGCCGCAGGAGCGCTGTCCCCACATGGGCTGGGCCCCGTTGCAACCAGCCAGCTGCAGCCCCTTGATCAGCGCTGAGGGGGAGCCCACCTGGATGTACTTCGTGCATTCCTTCGCCGCGATCCCCAGTGATCCTGAGGTGGTCACCGCCACCGCCCCCTATGGCAACAGCAGCGTTGTCGCCGCTGTCGGCAGCGGCCGCCTGCAGGCCACCCAGTTCCACCCTGAGAAATCAGGACGCTGCGGTCTGCAATTGCTGCAGCGCTGGCTGGGCAGCCTGGAGTGAGTGATGGTGCTGCGACTCAGCAGCGGGCAGAAGCTGCAGAGCCCTGGGGGACTGATCGCCCGACCGACCACCGCCATGGTGCGTCAAGCGGTGATGAACATGATGGCCGGCGAGCTCCATGGCTGCCGCTGGCTCGATCTCTGCAGCGGCAGCGGAGCCATGGCCTGCGAAGCCCTGCTGCATGGAGCCAGCTGGGTGCAGGCCGTGGAACGGGACCGGCGGGTCGTGGCGGTGGCGCGGCGCAACCTGCAGGGGCTGGGTGAACGCTTCCAGGGTCGCTGGCAGCTGACGGGCTGCAGCATCGAGAGCTGGCTCAAGCAGGCCTGCAAGGAACCCTTTGATCTGATCTACGCCGATCCGCCTTACAGCTCAGGGCTTTACAACGACCTGGCATGTTCAGTGCTCAGCCATGGCTGGTTGAAGCCAGCAGGATCATTGCTGCTGGAATGCGGCAGTGAAGGCAAGCCCGATCCCCCGAGCGGGTGGATCGAACAACGATCACGCCGTTACGGGCGCACGCTGCTGCTGCGCTGGCAACTCGATGGATCAGCCGCCGAGGGCGCTGCCACGGCGGTACTGGTTCCAGGCAGCCACAAAGAGGCCCAGCAGGGTGACGGGAATCAGACCCAGAACGATGCCGCAGAGCAGGGGTTCGATCATCGGGCCGGTCCGTTTGGCTCAAAGGTCTTCGCAATCTAGGGGTCGACGCGCCAACCTGGATGACATTCAAGTCAAGTGACACGCTTTGACGCGCAGCGATGCCATTGAGGAATCCCCCCGCCGCCGCGGGCTGATCACAGCCTTGGTGCTCCTGGCCATCGCCGCTGGGCTTGTCTTGCTCAGCGTGGTGGCCGGCGCCAGCCCGCGGGATCCGTACATCCGCAGCAGCCTGGCGCTGCGGGGCGATCAGGAGCACGGCAGCAAGCTGTTTTTGATCAATTGCGCCGGCTGCCACGGCATTGCAGCCCAGGGCGTGGTGGGCCCCAACCTGCACGGGGTCAGTGACCGCAAGCGCGACACCGCCTTGATTCAACAGGTGGTCAGTGGCAAAACCCCGCCGATGCCGAGCTTCCAGCCCGATCCCCAGTCCATGGCCGACCTGCTGGCCTATCTGCACGAGCTGACGTGAATCCGCAGCTGGTGGTCGTGCTGGTGGAACCCAGCGGGCCGCTCAACATCGGCAGCGTGGCCAGGCTCTGCGCCAATTTCGAGACAGGCCCGCTGCGGCTGGTGTCACCCCGCTGCGATGCCACGGGCGAGCAGGCCCAGCTGATGGCCGTTCATGCCGCGGAGCGCCTGCAGACATGCGAGCGGTTCGAGAGCCTGGAGGCGGCGGTGGCCGACTGCCGCCGTGTGGTGGCCTGCTCCGGCCGCATCGAGGCGCAAGAGAGAGATCACCTCGAGCCGGCACCGGCGCTGCAATGGCTGATGCAAGCGATTCCAGGTCCACCGCGGGTGGCTCTGGTCTTTGGCCGTGAGGACCACGGATTGCACAACAGCGAACTGCAACTGGCCGGCCGGCTGCTGCGCATCCCCACGGCTCAGAGCTACAGCTCGATGAACCTCTCCCATGCCGTGGCGGTGTGCCTGGCGGCGCTGCCGCTGCCCCAGGAGCCGCAGGAGCCCCAGCCCGCGGCGAGAACCGCAGCACTGCCGGCCCAGGGGGCCCTGGAGGCCGCCTTGAAGGATGCAGAGGCGCTGCTGCTGGAGGTGGGCTTTCTCTACCCCCACACCGCGGAGGCCCGCATGGCCAAGCTGCGGCAGCTGCTGCTGCGGGCTGAACCCCAGGAAGGAGAGGTAGCCCTGCTGCGGGGGATGGTGCGTCAGCTGCGCTGGGCCAGCCGCCATGGCGGGGCGGAGCAGGGCCAGTAATTTGAAATCACCCCTCAGCAGGCCGTGAGTCCGCGCCCACATCACCGCCGCAGCAGCAGGCAGCCACGGGATGCCGGCTGGACCCAACCCTTGCTGCTGCTGCTGCGCCTGTTGATCCTCGGCGCTGGCCTGGCTGTGCTGAGTGGCACCGCCTTGAAATTCCTGGCCCCGCGGCTGGGGGCCGGCACCCCGGAGCGGCCGCCCCTGCTGCCCCAGCTTGAAGAGAACGGCAACAACGGGCTGGGGCGCTTTGAGCCGCGCCAGGAGGACAAAGCCCTCAGCGCCAAGCTGGCCCAGCTGGCGGCCACGCAGAAGGACTTGCAGGTGGGGGCCTTCGCGCTGGTGCTCGATGACGGCAGCTACGGGCAGTTCAAGCCGGATCTGGTGCTCCCAGCCGCCAGTGCCATCAAAACGCCAATCCTGCTGGTGGCCCTAGAAGCGCTCGACGCCGGCAAGTTGCAGCTCGATGAGCTGCTCAGCCTTAACAAGACCGTCGTGGGAGGAGGGTCCGGCTGGATGGGCGGACAGCCCCTGGGCAGCCAGTTCACCGTGCTGGAGGTGGCCACCGAAATGATCCGCGTCAGTGACAACACCGCCACCAATCTGCTGATCCAGCGCCTGGGGGGAAAAACAGCACTCAACGCCCGCTTTCAGGAATTGGGCCTCGAGGGCACGGTGATCAACAACTGGCTGCCGGATCTGGAGGGCACCAACACCACCACTGCCCGCGATCAGGCCCGCAGCATCGCCCTGGTGGAGACCGCCCAGGTGCTGACGCCCCGCAGCCGTGATCTGTTCCGCCAGACCCTGGGCACCTCCCGCACCGACACCCTGATCCCCCGCGGCTGGTTGCAAGGCCTGGGGGGCGGTGGCGCAGATGTCAACGGCGCCCTGCTGCGGCGCGGCGTCCGCACTTACAACAAGACCGGAGACATCGGCATCGCCTACGTGGATTCGGCCTTGATCGAACTACCTGACGGGCGACGCGCGGTGGCCTCCTACATGGTGAGGGGGCCGTTCAACAGCCCCCGCAGCACCAACATGATTCGCGCCCTCAGTGGCGCCACCGCCGCGGCCTTCAAGTGATGCGCACCCTGCTGCTTCCCGCCCTGCTGGGCGCCACGCTGATCCACGGACCAGCCCTGCCGCTGGCCAGCCAGGAGCTGCGCAGCGGTGAGGTGCGCCCCCTGCCGGGGGGGCTGGATCAGCGCCTGCTGGTCAATGACAACAACCCCGAGGTGGTCACCGAGGACGGCATCCTCCTGTCCACCTTTGACGGCAGCGGCCGCAAGGTGCCTTCTGCCCATCTCAACGTGCCGCTGGAGGGGGCGTTTGATCTCTTCAGCCATCACGTCTATGCCGGCGCCAAGGGGGCGCCGGAGAGCACGCTGTGGCTCGGCGTGATCCTGGGCAACCGCAGCGACCGGCCGGTGACGGTGCAGGTGCCCAGTGGAGCCACCTACCTCTCCCAGCCGGGCGCTCCGTTTTTGCCCCTTCCAGCACGGATGGAGCACGACGGCCTCAGCGTTTACGCCGGCCCCGGCAGCCGCACCGCCGGTGACCTGATTGCTGGAGCACCACGGCCAGCCGCTCTGCCCGAGCAGATCACCCTCGAGCCGAAGGCCAACGCGGTGCTGCTGAGCCTGCCGCTGCCGGTCAAGGGGCTGGATCCCCTGCTCAACGGCCGCACGCTCCAGCTGCGCCTGCGCAGTGACGGGCCGGTCTCCCTGGCGACGGTGGGGCTGATCAGTGATCAAGCGCCGGAAGCATCCGCGCTGCTGGCCCTGCTCGATGGCGATCTGAGCGCCAAGGAACACCGCGCCAGCCCCAAAGGTGCAGCGGGTTCGATCATCTACTCGCGCGTCAGCGGCATACAGATCGGCAGCCGCTGGAGCGGGCAACTCCGTGATCCAGGCAGCAAGACCCTCGCTGTGGGCGATCAGCCGATCTCCTGGCCGATCGCCAGCCTGCAGCGGGGCAGTCTCGGCACCAAGCAGGTGCAAAGCGCCCAACTCAAGGCGTTTTATCCCGGCACCTCCTGGGAGGCCCACGGCAACTACGGCGTCGAATACGACCTGCAGCTGCCGCTCAAGAACAGCAGCAACAAGACGCGCCGCTATGACCTGCGGCTGGAATCACCGCTGAAAACCGATCGCAACCAGGGGGGGCTGAAGTTCATCAGCCCGGCCAAGGGACCGATCTTCTTTCGCGGCAGCGTGGAGGTGCGCGGCAGCGATGACGGCCCGGGCCGCCGCTACCTCCACCTGGTCTTGCGCAAGGGGGATCCCGGCCAGAGCCTCGGCATGATCACCCTGGGGCCTGGGGAGCAGCGCACCGCCCGCGTGCGGTTGATCGTGCCGGCCGACATCACCCCGGTGCAGGTGCTCTCCGTGGTGCCTGTGAAACAATCCGACTCCTGAAGACGGCACGCCGTCTGCTGCGATCCTTTGCCTGTTGCCAGTGTCTGAGGCCTTCAAAAGCCGGGTGTTTCCCTTCACCGCCATCGTCGGTCAGGCGGAGATGAAGCTGGCCTTGCTGTTGAACGTGATCGACCCGCGCATCGGCGGCGTGATGATCATGGGGGATCGGGGCACCGGCAAATCCACCACGATCAGGGCCCTGGCGGACCTGCTGCCGGAGATCCCGGTGGTGGAAGGCGATCCCTACAACAGCTCCCCCAGTGACCCCGACCTGCAGAGCGCTGAGGTGCGCGAGCGGCTCAGCCAGGGGGAACCGCTGCAGCAGGGCAGCTGCCAGGTGCCGATGGTGGACCTGCCGCTGGGGGCCACAGAAGATCGGCTCTGCGGCACCATCGACATCGAGAAAGCCTTGAGTGAGGGCGTGCGGGCCTTCGAGCCGGGCCTGCTGGCCAAGGCCAACCGCGGACTGCTCTACGTCGATGAGGTGAATCTGCTGGACGACCACCTGGTGGACGTGCTGCTGGATTCGGCGGCCTCCGGCTGGAACACGGTCGAGCGGGAAGGCGTCAGCGTGCGCCACCCGGCCCGCTTTGTGCTGATCGGCTCGGGCAACCCGGAGGAGGGGGAATTGCGGCCCCAGTTGCTGGACCGCTTTGGCATGAGCGTGGAGGTGCGCACCGTGCGCGACCCCGAGCAGCGGGTGCAGGTGGTGGAGCAACGCAGCGAATTCGACAGCGACCCGGAGCGTTTCCTCGGTCAGTTCACCGAACCGCAGCAGACCTTGCAGCAACAGGTGGTGGCGGCCCAGGAACGGCTTGGCAGTGTGAGCATGGACCCGGACCTGCGCTTGAAAATTTCAGAGGTCTGCGGCCAGCTGGAGGTGGATGGTTTGCGGGGCGACATCGTCACCAACCGAGCGGCACGGGCTTTGGCCGCGTTTGAAGCTCGCAGCGAAGTCAACGATGAGGATGTGGCCCGCGTGGTGGCCTGCTGCCTGCGCCACCGCCTGCGCAAAGACCCTCTCGAGGCGGTGGATTCAGGCGACCGCGTCGTCAAGGTGTTCTGCCAGGTGTTCGGGCTCAATCCCGAGGATCGCGACGCCTTCCAACTGGCTGCGGCGGCCTGAACCGTGCGGATCCTGGGCCTTGATCCGGGCCTGGCCCGGGTCGGCTATGGCGTCATCGATGTCAATCCGCAGCGGCGGCGTGAGCTGCCGGTGATGGTGGATTGCGGCATCATCAGCACCGATGCCGGACGCCCGGAGGGGGAGCGACTGGTGGAGATCGCCCGGGATCTGCGTCAGCTGCTGCGGCTGCACCGTCCCCAGCAGGCGGCAGTTGAGAAATTCTTCTTCTACCGCTCCTCCAACACCATTGCTGTGGTGCAGGCCCGCGGGGTGCTGATGATGACCCTGGCGCGCTTTGCCATCCCCACGGTGGAGTACCCGCCGATGCAGATCAAGCTGGCCCTGGCCGGCTCCGGCCATGCCGATAAAGGCGAGGTGCAGGACGCGGTGATGCGCGAGCTGCAGCTCAGCGAGCGGCCCAGGCCCGATGACGCTGCCGATGCCCTGGCGGTGGGGCTGACCGCCTGGTTCCAGCGATGAGCACTGCCGCAGCAGCCCGCAAGGCCGAGCAGCGGCGCCACTGGCGGCGGCAACGCAAGCAGGCGATGACCCAGGTGGCTGCTGATCTCACCGCGGCGGTCCACGCTGGCTTGAGGCAGCTGCAGCGACCGGGGCGGCTGGGGCTCTTCTGGCCCCTGGGCGCAGAAGCCAGGCTGCTCGATCCCGCACCGTCCTGGCCGGGGGGACTGGCATTGCCCCGCACAGAAGCCAGCGGCTTGGTGTACCTCTCCTGGCAGCCCGGTGCTGCGCTGACGGGTGATCACTGCGGTATCCCTGCTCCCGGCGGCATGGCCCTGGCCCCCGAGCAGCTGGGCCTGTTGCTGGTGCCGGCTCTGGCCTGCAGCAGCGACGGCATGCGCTTGGGCAGCGGCGGCGGCTGGTATGACCGGCTCCGCGCCCAGCCGGCCTGGCGCGCGGTGCCGGCCTTGATGGTGCTGCCGCAGTGCTGCAGCAAGGTCCGGCTCGCTGTGGATCCCTGGGATGTGCCTTTCTCGGGCTGGATCACCGAGCAAGGGATGGAGCTGCTGGAGCCGCTGGAGTGTTAAGCAAGATTGTCAGACCCCCCAGGCTCAGATTTTTCTTTGCAAGGATGCCGTCGTTGAGACAGCCCTTCTGGTGCCCAGCCCTTCCTCCCAGCCCCGTCCGGTTCAGACCAAGCCTGCGGCCACCAGCCAGCGCCCTTCCCAGGCCCTTGAGCTGATGATCGGATCGATGGTGGGCATGGTGCAGGCCGGCCGCAGCTGCCAGAGCGGCAACAACTGAGGGCCCTTGAGGGCTGGCCTGGTGCCCGCCCTGCCCTTACGTTGCGGCGAGATCAACACCACGCCATGGCTCGTCTGAACGGTCCCGTGTTGGGTGGCTGGCTGGCGGCAACGATGCTGCTGCTGCCGATGCCTGCCCACAGCCATGCGGTGGAAACGCGCTACAGCGGCCTGATCAGCGGCGGACTGCTCAAGCTCAACAGCAGTTTCTCCACCGGCGAGCCGCTGGTAGATGCCGAAGTTCGGCTGGAATCGCACGACGGCAGCCAGACCATTCCCCTGGGCGCTACCGATTCCGATGGCCGTTTTGCTGCCACCCTGCCGGAACTGGATTCCCAGCAGTGGGATGTGGTGATCGACGGTGGCATTGGCCACCGCGACTACCTGGGCCTCGATGAGGCCGTGGAGGTCAGCCGCAGCCGCCTGCTGATGCGCTGGCTCGCCGGCAGCGGGCTGCTGGGCGCCACACTGGCACTGACCGGCAGCATCAGCCATGGCCAGCGGCAGCGCCGCCCTTGACACCATCGTCGCCAAGCTCAAAGGCAGCAACGATCCCAAACGCCGCTACGAATACGTACTCTGGCTGGCCAAAAAGCTGCCGCCGGCGCCGCCGGAGCTGAGCTGTGATGCCAATCGGGTGCGCGGCTGCGTCTCCCAGGTGTTCGTGGCCCCCACGCTGGAGAACGGTCAGCTGCGCTGGCAGGGGGATTCCGATGCCCAGATCACCAAAGGCCTGCTGGCGCTGTTGATTCAAGGGCTTGATGGACTCAGCCCGCAGCAGGTGGTGGCGATGGATCCGGCCTTCATTGCCGAAACCGGCCTGCAGGCGAGCCTCACCCCATCGCGGGCCAATGGCTTCCTCAACATCCTGCGCCACATGCAGGCGCAGGCGGCGTCATTGTCGGCGGCCGGCTGATTTCTAGGATCAGGGTCTGTTGCACAGGCCGGATGGCCATTGGAATCGGTCTGTTGGGCCTTGGCACGGTCGGCGCCGGCGTGGCTCAGATCCTGCAGACACCTGATGGTCGCCACCCGTTGGTGAAGGACCTGGCCCTGCGCCAGGTGGCGGTGCGCAGCCTGGAGCGCCCGCGACAGGTGGAGCTGGCCGCTGAGATGCTGACCACCGATCCGGCGGCGGTGGTCGCCAACCCGGCGGTGGATCTGGTGGTGGAGGTGATGGGGGGCCTCGAGCCGGCCCGCAGCTTGATCCTGGCGGCGATTGAGGCGGGTA
The DNA here is from genome assembly GCA_913049535.1 of uncultured Synechococcus sp. Taxonomy (GTDB): domain Bacteria; phylum Cyanobacteriota; class Cyanobacteriia; order PCC-6307; family Cyanobiaceae; genus RCC307. The sequence continues at coordinate 4,400 of CAJWYF010000037.1, read as the reverse complement.
AACCCGTGGTCACCGCCAACAAGGCCGTGATCGCGCGCCACGGCGCGGAGATCGCGGCGGCGGCGGCGGCCAAGGGGGTCTATGTGCTGATGGAAGCTGCCGTCGGGGGCGGCATCCCGATCCTTGAGCCGCTGAAGCAGTCGCTCGGCGGCAACCGCATCGAGCGCGTCAGCGGCATCATCAACGGCACCACCAACTACATCCTCACGCGCATGGCCCAGGAGGGGGCCAGCTACGCCAGCGTGCTGGCCGATGCCCAGGCCCTGGGCTACGCCGAAGCCGACCCCGCCGCTGATGTGGAAGGGGGTGATGCCGCTGACAAGATCGCCATCCTCACCGGCCTGGCCTACGGCGGCCTGGTGCCCCGCGAGGCGATTCCCACCGAAGGCATTGATCAGCTCGACACCCGTGACATCGATTACGCGCGGGATCTGGGGTTTGTGGTGAAACTGCTGGCGGTGGCCGAGCGCCACGGCAGTGACAGCGATGGCACCGAGGTGCTCGATGTGCGCGTGCACCCCACCCTGCTGGCCAAAGACCACCCCCTGGCCGGGGTGAACGGTGTCAACAACGCGATCCTGGTGGAGGGCGATCCCATTGGCCAGGTGATGTTCTACGGACCCGGCGCCGGCGCGGGCCCCACCGCCAGCGCCGTGGTGGCTGACATCCTCAACATCGCGGCGATCAACCAGGTGGCCGCCGGCCCTGGGGCCGGCCAGGACCCGCTGCTGGCGGCCAGCAGCTGGCGCAACTGCCGTCTGGTGGATGCCGGCAGCACATGCCATCGCAACTACGTGCGCTTCCAGAGCGCCGATCGCCCCGGCGTCATCGGCCACATCGGCGGCTGCTTTGGCGCCGAGGATGTGAGCCTGCAGTCGATCGTGCAGTTCCAAAGCGAGGGCAGCGGCGCTGAGATCGTGGTGATCACCCACGCCGTGGAAGAAACCCGCTTCCGGCGTGCGCTGGCGGCGATTTTGGAGCACCCCGAGGTGGAAGCGGTCACCTGCTGCATGCGCACGCTCTGAGCAGCAACCGACCGAAAGAAAAGTTGAAGGTCTAGGTTGATGGGGTGGTTCCCTGACAAAGGGGCTGGCTGTTCAATCTGGACATTGCCATTCCCCCGGCCTGCGGAACCATGCATCCAACAGCAGCTCCAGCATGCGTCTGCATCAGGGCGATTGTGTTCACCTCCGCTGTGACGACGGCACCTACCAGGTGATCGCTATCGACGACCGCCACGACCGCTGCTGGGTCCGCAGCTGGCCGCTGCAGCGCCATGGTTCACCGGTGTTCGAGGTGTCCCTGGGCAGCGTCGTCTTTGAGGGGCAACCGCTTCCGGCGGCATAGGTTCATCAACAACAGCAAGCAGCAGCGGGGTGCAGGGCAGCAGCAGATGGCAGAGGCGCTGGCTGGCCCCCGGGCTGCTGCTGGTGGCATTGGTGCTGCTGGCGGGCTGCCGCGCCAGCCGCCGGCCCCTCGATGGCCCCCTGGTGGTGGCGGCCTACGGCTCGATCCAGACCGTCGACCCCGCCCAGGCCACCACCGTCATCGCCCTGCAGCTGCTCAGCGCCCTGGGCGATCCGCTCTATGCCATCGCAGCCGATGGGCAGATTGAGCCCAGGCTCGCCAGCGGGCCGCCCCAGCTCAGTGCTGATGGCCTGCGGGCGGTGATCCCCTTACGCCGGGGGGTGCGCTTTCACGACGGCACGCCCTTTGACGCGGAGGCGATGGCCTTCAGCCTGAGGCGCTTTTTGGCCATCGGCAAACTCAGCTACGTAGTGGGCAACCGCATCAAGGCGGTGCGGGTGCTGGACTCCCACCGCCTTGAGCTGCAGCTGCGCCAGCCCTTCAGCCCGCTGGAGGCGCTACTGAGCTTTGCGAGCCTGACGCCGGTCTCCCCCACCGCCTACCGGCAGCACGCCAAAGGGTTCCGCCCAGCTGGCTTTGTCGGCACCGGGCCCTACCGGCTGAGCTTCCACAGCCCCCAGCTGCAACGGCTGGAACCCTTTCCGGACTACTGGGGCCAGGCGCCGCGCAACAGCGGCATCGCCCTGGTGGGCATGAGCACCTCCACCAGTCTCTACGGGGCCATCCGCGGCGGCAGCGTTGATGTGCTGCTCTCCACCAGCCTGGAGCCCGAGCAGCAGAGCGCCCTGCACCGCCGCGCCAATGCCGGAAAGCTGCGGGAGGGGGCAGGCCCGGCGCTGGAGATCGGCTACCTGACCCTGCTCAGTGACCGGCCACCTCTGGACCGGCTGGCCCTGCGCCGCGCCCTGGCCTACAGCCTCGATCGCGAACGGCTGACCCAGCGCGTCAGCGATGGGTTGCGGCCACCCCTGCGAGGCCTGGTGCCCCCGGGCATCCCCGGTGCCTTGGCCGCCTGGCCCAAGGCCGATCTGCAGCGCTCTCGACAGCTGCTGAGCGCTGAGGGCTATTGCAACGGCTCGGTGCTGGAGCTGCAGCTCACCTATCGCTCCAACGTGCCCACCGACCGCTTGCTGGCTTTGAGCTGGCAGGAGCTGCTGCGCAGCCGCCTGGGGGACTGCCTGCGGCTGGAGCTGCAGGGGATGGAATCCACCACCGCCTACCGGCAGCTGGGGGATGGCGCCTTCCAGTTGATTCTGCTCGATTGGATGGGGGACTACCCGGACGCTGACAATTACCTGACCCCGCTACTGGAGTGCCGCCGCGGCGAAGGCAACCGCTGCAGCGAAGGCGACAGCGTCGCCAGCGGTAGCTTCTGGACCGCGCCGGGGCTGCAGCAGACCCTGCTGCAGAGCAATGCCGTCAGCGGCGCCCAGCGCCTGGACCTACTCGATGCGGTGCAGCGCCAGGCCGCCAACGGCACGCCCTACCTGCCGCTGTGGCTGGTGCGCCCCCGCGCCTGGGCACTGAACAGCATCACAGCGCCAGAATTTGACGGTTCCGGGCGGCTGATTTTTGGCGCCCTGCAGCGGCGGGAGCAGCCATGAGCCGCCGCCAGGCCCTGACGCGATACATCGGCAGCCGCCTGGTGCTGGCTCCGGTGATGCTGTGGCTGATCGCCACCTTGGTGTTTCTGCTGCTGCGGGTGGCCCCCGGCGATCCGGTCGATGCGCTGCTGGGCAACCGCGCCAGCGCCCTGGCCCGCGAGCAGCTGCGGGCCCAGCTGGGGCTCGACCAGCCGCTTCTGGCCCAGTACGGCCAGTTTCTGGCCGATCTGCTGCAAGGCGATCTGGGCAGCTCGCTGCGCAACAGCCAATCGGTGCGCGAGATCGTCGGCGCCGCCCTGCCGGCCAGTGTGGAGCTGGGCGTGACCGCCTTGCTGATTGCCCTGGTGCTGGGGCTGGCCGTGGGCTTCAGCGGGGTGGCCCGGCCTGAGGGGAGGCTGGATCTCACAGGACGGCTGTACGGCATCGGCACCTACGCCCTGCCGGTGTTCTGGGCGGCGATGGTGATGCAGCTGGTGTTTGCCGTGGGTCTGGGCTGGTTCCCCGTCGGCGGCCGCTACCCCCCCACCTTGGTGCCGCCCCAGGGCAGTGGGTTTTACCTGCTCGATGGCCTGCTGGCCGGCGACTGGGCCGTGATTCAAGCGACGCTGCAGCATCTGGCCCTGCCGGCCCTGACCCTGGGGTTGCTGCTGAGCGGCATCTTTGAGCGTGCCCTACGGCTGAATCTGCGGCGGGCCCTGCGCTCGGACTACGTGGAAGCGGCCCGCAGCCGCGGCATCAGCGAAACGCGGGTGGTGCTGCGCCACGCCCTGCCCAATGCCCTGCTGCCGGTGCTGACGATCGCCGGCATCACCGTGGCCTCCTTGATCGGCGGGGCCCTGCTGATCGAGCTGATCTTTTCCTGGCCTGGCATCGCCTACCGGCTGCAGGAGGCGATCGGTCAGCGGGACTACCCCCTGGTGCAGGGCATTGTGGTGGTGATCGCCGCGCTGGTGGTGCTGGTCAATCTGGTGGTGGATGTGGTCGTGGCCCTGCTGGATCCGCGGCTCAAGTTCTGAGCTCCACTGCAGCCTCACGGTCCAGCACAAAGGTGCGCACCGCACCGTCGAGCATCACCCCATCGGCCGGCGTCTGCCCCTGCTCCAAGCTGCTGAGGAACTGCAACTGCAGCTGCAGCAGAGCCTGCTGCACATCGGCTGGATTGCGGCCCACCAGATCAGAGCCCAGCTGCATCAGGGCCTCATCGCGGCTGATGCCAACAGGGGAGAAGTGGCTGCCGCCCTCCACCAAGGCAAAACGGCTGCGGCGATCGCTGAACTGGTCAAAAGGCTGGAGCTGCTCGGTGAGCGGTGGGGTGATCAGATCCAGGCTGCCGCCAATGGAGAGCACCGGCACATCAATGCCAGCAAGGCCCCCCTGGCCCCAAAGCAGGCTGCCAAAGCTGTTCATCACCACCACCGCATCGAGGGC
>CAJWYF010000036.1 GCA_913049535.1 uncultured Synechococcus sp. | reverse complement strand
CTCGATCATCGGCACCATCTGCGATCGCGGCTACGCCACCCTGCAGAACAACTCCCTCACGCCGAGTTTCACCGCCTTTGCGGTCACCTCGCTGCTGGAGGAGCACTTCCCTGACCTGGTGGATCCCCGCTTCACGGCCCGCATGGAGGGCACCCTCGATGAGATCTCCAACGGCTCGGCGGAGTGGTTGCCCTACCTCGAGACCTTCTTCCGCGGCGATGAGGGACTGGAGCAACAGGTGGCCAAGCGGGAAGGTGACATCGATCCGGTCGCTTCTCGCACCATTGAGCTCGATGGCTTGCCCTGCGTGGTGCGCATCGGCCGCTTTGGTGCCTACCTCGAGTCCAAACGCCCCGGAGAGGACGGGGAAGAGGAGCTGATCAAGGCGACCCTGCCCCAGGACCTCACCCCGGCTGATCTCGATGCTGATCAGGCTGAACTGCTGCTCAAGCAGAAAGCTGATGGACCCGAGAGCCTTGGTGAGGACCCCGAGACCGGGGAGGCGGTCTACCTGCTCTTTGGTCAGTACGGCCCCTACGTGCAGCGGGGCCAGGCCAGTGAGGAGAACCCCAAACCCAAAAGGGCCTCCCTGCCCCGTGGCACCAAACCTGAGGACCTGACCCTTGAGGATGCCTGCGGGCTGCTGCAATTGCCTCGGCTGTTGGGCGAGCACCCCGATGGCGGCAAGGTGCAGGCGGGCCTGGGTCGCTTCGGGGCCTATGTGGTCCACGACAAGGGCAAAGGGGAGAAGGACTACCGCTCGCTGAAAGCTGAGGACGACGTGCTCAGCGTGGGTTTTGAGCGCGCCATGGAGCTGCTGGCCATGCCCAAGCGCGGCCGCGGCGGCCGCACCGCCCTCAAGGTGCTGGGCACCCCCGATGGCAGTGAAGAGCAGATCCAGCTCTTTGACGGTCCTTATGGCCTCTACGTCAAACAAGGCAAGGTGAATGCTTCCCTGCCGGAGGGCACCACCGCCGAGACCATCACCTTGGAGCAGGCGGTGGAGCTGCTGGAGGCCAAGGCGGCCACCAAGAAGAGCAGCCGCAAAACCACAGCCAAAAAACCAGCTGCCGCCAAGAAGCCAGCGGCCAAAAAGCCAGCAGCGCCCCGCACCACCAAGAGCGGCCGTCTGCGCGCCAGTGCCGTGCGGGTGATCAAACCAGGCGATAGCTGATGCACGGCACTCCGTTGCGTGCTTCAGCTGCGGCTGCGCTGGTGGTGTTGCTGGCCGGTTGCAGCAGCACCCCACTGGGTCAGCAGCTGGGCGAAAGCTTTGGGCCCCAGGCCCCGGCTGCGGCTAAGAGCGAGCCGGAGCCGCCCGCTGAGCCCTCCGGCAAGCAGGATCCCCCAGCCAGCGCTGATGAGGCTGCCCCTGCAGCGGTGGTTGAACCGCCAGCCAATGATGCTGCTCAGGCGCTGGCTGCAGCAGAACCGTCCCAGGAGCCAGAGGCTGCCCCTACTCCTGCCGCAGCTGCCGCCCCTGAGCCGGAGCCTGAGGCGGAAGCAGCCACAGGCAGCTCCAGGGCCCCTGATCCGGTTCCGCCCAGGGATCCCCTGCCCTATCGGGTGGTGCTCAAGTTGCCCGCCGCCGATCCCTCCGCCCCCGCCGAGGCCGTGACCAAAGCGCTGCGGGCAGCCGGTTTGCCCTTTGAGGTGGAGACCATCGAGCGCGTGCAGGAGCCAGCGAGCGATGAGCGCTGATCCCCGCCGCAGCCAGGCGCGGCGCATGACGGAGACCGCCTACATGGCGGCCAGCACCGGCTTGCTCTGGGTGGCGATCTACTACCTGCCCATTGGTGATGCCCTCTTTCGCCTGGCGATCCCCTTGCCCCTGGCTTTGCTGCAGCTGCGGCAGGGGGGGCGCACCGCGGCGGAAGGGGTGGCGGTGTCGGTGCTGCTGCTGACCGTGTTGATGGGGCCGGTGCGCGGACCGCTGATGCTCTTCCCTTACGGCATGCTCTCCCTGTGGCTGGGCTTCTGCTGGCTGCGGCACTGGAGCTGGTGGGCCTCGCTGCCGGTGGGCGTGCTGCTGGGGGCCGTGGGGTTTTTGGTGCGGGTGGCGTTGGTGTCGGTGCTGCTGGGGGAGAACCTCTGGGTGGTGATCACCGGTGCCGCCGCCGGCATCATTGATGGCCTGGCCGATCGCCTGCAGCTGCCGCTGTCGCCGGATCTGACCCAGGTGCAGCTGGCGGCCCTGGCCCTGGTGCTGGCCCAGAACCTGATCTACGTGCTGGCGCTCCATGCGGTGGCCTGGTGGGTGTTCCCGCGCTTGCGCCAGTCCATGCCTGATCCGCCACCGCTGCTGCGCCCGCTGCTGGCCCTTGAATCCTCCTGAGGCCTGGTGCCAGGCGGCCGTGCAGGCCATGGCCGCTGGGCACAGCCAGCTGCTGCTGCTGCTTGGTGGCACCGAAACAGCTGCTGTGCCGGGGATCTCAGCCGCCGGGGCCACGGCGGACAGCCGTCGCTTCACGGCGGCCGCGGATGCCGAGCTGCTGTGGCTGGGGCCTGATCAGCCCCTGCCCCATCGCTTGCCCCCATTGCCTGCGGGGGTCACACCGGCGCTGATCAGTTGGGTGGTGCAGCAACAGCTGCGGTTGCCGCTGCTGATCGTCGATGCCGGTGCCGCCCTGCCGCCCGCGGTGCCCCATCTGCAGCTGGGGTTGCCACCGAGCCGCTGCCTCAGCAGCGCTGTTGCCATGGAGGCCCAGCACCTGCAGCGTCGCCTGCAGCGGGGCCGCCAACTGGGGGCAGGGTTTCGCCGCCGTCATCCAAGCGGCCTGCTGGTGCTGGCCGAATGCGTGCCAGGAGGCACGAGCACCGCAGAGGCGGTGCTCACTGGGTTGCGACTGGATGTGAGCGGGGTGGTGAGCGGCAGCCTGCGCCAGCCCCCCCATCGCCTGCGCCAAGGACTGGTGCAGCAGGGGCTGCGGGGCCTGGCGGCACGGCATGGCAGTGAGCTCGAGCCGCTGCAGGTGTTAGCGGGCCTTGGTGATCCGTTTCAGGCCTTTGCTCTGGGCGTTCTCCAGGGAGCGCTGCCCCCTGAGGGGCTGGACCTTGCCCCTGGCCCGCAGGTGCTGTTGGCCGGTGGCAGCCAGATGCTGGCGCTGCAGGCCTTGCATCTGGCGCTGTTGGCGCCAAGGCAACGGGGTGCTGCCGTTGGCCGCGTCGTGGTGGCCACGACGGGCTGGTTGATGGGCGAGAGCGGCAGCAATCTCGCGGAGTTGGTGCGGCGCATCGCCGAGCGCTGGGGCGCCACGCCCCAGCTGGCCCATGCCGCCCTGGATTTTGCGGGCTGCCAGCAGCAGGCCCTGCGGGATTACGAGGAGGGCTACGTCAAAGAGGGGGTGGGCGCTGGGGCCATGGCCTGGCTCTGGGAGCTCAGCGGCCGCTCGCCGCTGCACTTGGCTGCTGCCTGTGATGCGGCCTGCGCCCGCTTGCTGGCTGCGTAGGGTCGCAGCATGGCTCCATTGCGTCGTCGTCATTGGCTGGCCCTGGCAGGCAGCGGCCTGCTGGCGGCCTGTGCCTCAAGCCGCCAGCGCCTGGCGGTGCAACAGGGCATGCTGCCGGCCCTCTGGCAGCGCCGGCTGCCCAAATCCTGGGCGGTTGAGAGCCTGGATCTGCGCCAGGACCTGCCGCCGCTACGCGCGGGGATCGACAGCCTGGTGCTCAGCGATGGCTGGGCCCAGGCCCTGCCGCCCCAGCAGCGACGGCCGTGGCCCCAGGGGCCGGCCACCCAGAACCTGCTGTCTGTGGCCCAGCCTCTGCTGCCCTTTGGTCTGCCTTTGGGGTTTGGGCCCTGGTTGCTGGTGCTGCGCAACCGCGCTGACCTGCTGGCCGGTGATGGGGCGGCCCGGGGCTGGTCATTGCTGCTGGAGCCCAGCCTGCGCGGTCAGCTGCTGCTGCCGGCCAGCCCCAGGGTGGTGCTGGAGATTGCGCGCCGCATCGGTGAACCCCAGCGCGTGCTGAGCCAGCTGCGCCAGCAGGCCCTCGGCTTTGGCGATCGCGACGCGCTCACCCTGCTGCTCCATGGCGATGCCGCCGCAGCGGTGCTGCCCAGCCGGGCCGTGGTGCCGATGCTGCGCCGTGACACGCGCTTGCAGGCGCTGTTGCCTGAGAGCGGTGCGCCGCTGTGGTGGAGCCTGCTGGTCCAGCCCGATGCGGGGATGCCGCCGCCATTGGAGTGGCTGCTGGCACCGCGCTCATCCCCGTTGCTTGATCAGATGCTGCGCAGTGGCTTCACGCCGCCGCTGCAGCGCGCCTTGCTGGAGCCGGCGCTCAGCCGCCAGCTGCGCCCGGAGCTGCTGCTGCCCCCTGAGCCGGTGCTGAAGCGCTGCACCAGCCTGCTGCCCCTAGCCCCAGAGGCGGCGCCGGGGGGGTGAGGCCAGGCGCTGGTGGGTCTCCGCCAGCAGCTCGGGAATTGGCAATTGATGGGGGCAACGCGGCAGGCATTGGTTGCAGCCCTGGCAGGCGGCGGCATTGATCTGCTCAAACCAATGGCCGGCTTGGCCGACCATGGCATAGCGCTCGCGGGCATGGCGTTCCATGCCATGGCCGATGGCCAGATTGCGCAGCCGCAGCAGCTCGGGGATCGGCACGCCGCTGGGGCAGGGCAGGCAGGCGCGGCATTGACCGCAGAGGCTGTCGCCCAGGTTGTCCAGGCGCTGCTGGTTCAGCCGCTCGAGCGCCTGCTGCTCGCTGGCCGTGAGGGGGCCATCGGCGCCCCCCAGCAGCTGGGCCCACTGCAGCTGATCGGGGCTGGCTGCCCCCAGGGTGAGGGTGCTGATGCCGCGGGCGATCAAAAAGCGGTAAGCCAGCTCCAGCGGTTGCAGGGGATGGCAGGCCAGCTGCAGCAAGGGTGGTGGGTCCCACAGCTGGCCCCCCTTGTCGGCTGGCGAGATGGCCATCACCCCCATGCCGCGCTCCAGGGCCTGATCCGCCAGGGGCAACCGCGCCGGATCCAGTAGGTGCAGGTGCAGGCTGGCGAAGCTGAAACGGCCGCTGTCGATCGCCGCCTCGATCAGCGCGTTGGGTCCGTGGGAGCTGAAGCCCACCTGCCCCACCAGGCGCTCCTCCTGGGCCCACTGCAGCAGCGCTTGGCCAGGGCCGTGCAGCGTCCACTCCAGATGCTCGCTTGTGTTGATGCCATGCACCGCCAGGTTGTCGAGCTGGCTGCGGCCCAGCTGCTCGAGGCTGCGCTGCAGTTGCTCCTGGCCCTGCTGCAAGGTGCAGCCGGGCAGCAACTTGCTCGTGATCAGGACCGCCTCTGGCGCGATGGCCAACTGCCGCAGGGCCCGCCCCAGGTAGCGCTGGCTGGGGCCGTAGGCCGGGGCGGTCTCGACGTGATTGATGCCTGCAGCGATGGCGGCTGCCAGGACCGCCTCGAGCTGGGCCGGGCTCTCGAGAGCCCGCATCGTGCCCAGCGTGAACAGCGACACCGGCGGGCCGTTGCCAAAGCCCCGCCGCGCCATGGCGCTCTCAGGAATCGCCGGGGTCATCGTCAGCATCGCCGTCAGGCTGGGCGCGGCCCTGCTGACGGATCAGCTCGGCGGGGCTGAGGCCCTCCACAAAGCGGTGGAAGTCCTCCACCTCCTCGGCATCGGCTTCTGCATCCACCGGAATCGAGGCGTTGCCCACCACCTCCTCCAACATCCAGAGGCTGCTGCCGGTGCGCAGGGCCAGGGCGATGGCATCACTGGGACGGCAGTCGAGCTCATGCTCCTCGTCTGCGTCATCGCGCAACTTGAGCAGCGCCAGAAAGGTGTTCTCTTCAATGGCGTGGATGATGACCCGCTCCAGCTCCAGCCCTCCCACCGCCAGCAGGTTGGCCATCAGGTCATGGCTCAGGGGGCGCGGCGACTCCTGGCTGTGGAGCCCCGCCAGAATGTTCTGGGCCTGGGCTTGATCGATCCAGATCGGCACCTGTCGTCGCCCGGAGGGATCGCGCAGCAGCACGATGGGAGTGCGGCTGGCGGCATCCAGCGCGATGCCGGCCACGCTCATCTCCACCATGGCGGCCGCACCTTCTTCGACGATTATGGCCAGATCAGCCCGTTGAGACTGCGTCCATGTTCACCGGACTGGTTCAGGCCATCGGTCACATCGAGCCTTTGCCCCAGGCCCTGAGGGTGCTCTGGCACCAGGGCGAGGCGGGCGCAGGTGTTCTGTCACTGGCCGATCTGGTGCTGGGGGACAGCGTCGCCGTCGATGGGGTGTGCCTTACGGTGCGCCGCTTCTGCAACGGTGGCTTTGAAGCCGATGTCAGTCCAGAGACATTGCAGCGCTCCACACTGGCTGAGCGGGCCAGAAGCGGGGGGCGGGTCAACCTCGAGCCAGCCCTGCGACTCGCGGATCGCCTTGGTGGCCACCTCGTCTCTGGCCATGTCGATGGGCTGGGGCGGGTCCAGGCCATCAAAGCGGTGGCTGGTGCCTGGGACCTGCAGTTGGCCTGGGAGGAGCCGGCCATGAACCGCTACATCTGCGAGAAGGGCAGCATTGCGGTCAACGGCATCAGCCTCACCGTGGCGCATCACGATGAGGCGGGCTTCTCGATGGCGGTGATTCCCCACACCTGGGAGCAGACGACCTTGCAGGATCTGCGTTGCGGCGATGTTGTCAATCTAGAAGCTGATCTGTTGGCGAAATATGTCGAACGTCTGCTGCAACGCAACGATGGCGCCCCGCAACCTGCATCACCTGATTTAACCCGTAGCTGGTTGGCCGAGCACGGCTGGACTACCTAATTTCCGGGGGTGTTCTCTCCCCCCATGTTCAAGTCCTTCACCATCGCCGAGGGCATTCTCCTCATCGTTCTCGGCGTTCTTGCCCTGATCGCTCCGATCAAGGCGTCCTTTGTTGTCACCGCCATTCTCGGCGTGGTCTTCCTGGTCGGCGGCATCATTGGCTGGATCAATGGCCTGAGCCGGAGCCGTCGCATGAAGGCCTGGCTGGTGTTCTGGCGTCTGGTGGTCTCCACCCTCTTCCTGGTGGCCGGCTACACGATCCTTGATCAGTTCTCCACCAGCACCCTCGATGCGGTCGCTCAGGTGGCCACCCTCAGCCTGGCGGTTGGGGTTGTCTTCCTGGTGGAAGGCATCGTGGCGATCATCGCTTCTTTGAGCCACCAATCCGTCGAAGGTTGGCGTTGGGGCTTGGCCAACGGCATCGTCACGCTGATTCTTGGTCTGCTGATCCTGTCGATGAAGGCCTTTGGTCTGCTCTCGGTGCTCGGCATCCTGGTGGGCATCAGCTTCATCTTCTCGGGCATTGATCTGATCGCCTTTGCCAGCAGCCTGCATGGCACCGATGACAACGATGGTCCTCAGGCTTCCGCTGCCTGATCGTCGCTGTCTGATTCGCTGCTCCCCTCGTCTTCACCATCGAGGGGACGCAGCCAGATCGTTCCTGTCTCCTTGTGCAGTTCGATGCGGCATTCCTGTCCAGGCACCAGACCGAGGCGTTTGGTGTAGGCGTTGCCGACCAGCAGGTTGCCATTGCCGTGCACGCGGGTCCGGTATTCCGCCTGCCGGCCCCGCGCTGCTGAGGAACGATCCAGCGCTGGTGTGCTGAATCCCTTGGCTTCCACCAGTGCACGCAAAAACGCCTTTTTCAGCACTCGACCACTGGGGCCGACATAGCCGCAGGCCTTGGCCACCTGTTCGGGGCTGTTGTTGCTCAAATCCCGCGCCCGCTTGATCAGGGCCTCACCCACTAGTGGATTGCTGCCGTCCATCGCCTGGCCGTTGATCGTTGAATTCTGCCGCGTGAGCTCTACAGGAGATAGAGCAGGGCGAACAGAATCACCCAGATCACATCCACAAAGTGCCAGTACAGCTCGGCGGCGGCGATGCCGAAATGCTGCTGGGGTGTGAACTTGCCAGGCTGAGCGGCCTGTGCCCAGACGATCAGGATCATCAGCGCTCCCAGGCAGACGTGCAGCCCATGGAAGCCGGTGAGGGCATAGAAAGTGCTGGCGAACAGGTTGTCGGTCAGTCCGAAGGGCAGCTCGAAGTACTCCTTCATCTGGCCGCCGAGGAAGGCCATACCCATCACGGCCGTGAGCAGCAGCCAGCCGCGGCAGGCTCCCATCGCACCACGCATCAGCTCCTTGCTGGCGCGATGAAAGGTGAAGCTGCTGGCAATCAGGATCGAGGTGTTGATGACCGGCAGCACCATCTCCAGCTCGTAGATCGCACCTGGTGGCAGCGGATTGACCGCCCGGAAGGTGAGGTAGGCGGCAAAGAAGCCGGCAAAGGTCATGGCATCAGCCACCAGGAAGGTGGCCAGGCCAAACATGCGCAAGTCGGGATGCTCGCCGTGCTCGCTGTGGTGGTCATGGGCCTCGCCGCCGGTGGCGCTGGGGCTGTTGATCGGCGTGATGGTGGTCATGGTTCGTTCCTCCAGAGATCGCGGCCACTGGCCTGATTGAGGTCCACCACACCGGCAGGACCGCCGTAGCCGTAGGGCTCATGCACCAGAGGTGCAGCTCCTTTCCAGTTCTCCACCGGTGGTGGCGAGCTGGTCAGCCACTCCGGTGTCAGGGCCCGCCAGGGGTTCGGGCCAGAGGGGGTGCCGCGCACCATGCTGACGACCACATTGATCAAAAACGGCACGGTGCTGATGGCCATCAGCAGAGCGCCGACGCTGCTGATCTGGTTGACCAGCGTGAACTGCGGGTCGTATTCCGCCACGCGGCGGGGCATGCCGTTGAGGCCCAGCCAGTGTTGCGGCGCGAAGCAGAGGTTGAAGCCAATGAAGGTGAGGGCCAGGTGCAGCCGCCCGAGATTTTCATCCAGCATGCGACCGGTGAATTTGGGGAACCAGTGGTAGATCGAGGCGAAGATCACGAACACCGTGCCGCCGTAGACGATGTAGTGGAAGTGGCCTACGACGAAGTAGGTGTCGTGGACATGCACGTCAAAGGGCACCTGGGCCAGGGCCACGCCAGTGATCCCGCCGAACACGAACTGCAGGATGAAGGCGCAGGAGAACAGCATGGCGCTGTTGAGGGCCAGGCGCCCCTGCCAGAGGGTCGCGATCCAGTTGAAGAACTTGATCCCGGTGGGAACAGCGATGAAGGCCGTGGCGATGGTGAAGAACAGGCGCATCCACGGCGGGGTGCCGCTGGTGAACATGTGGTGGGCCCAGACCACCAGGCCCAGCACGACGATGGCCATGATCGAATACACCATCGTCACGTAGCCGAACAGGGGCTTACGGGCGTGGATCGGCAGGATTTCGCTCACCAGCCCGAAGGCCGGCAGCACCATGATGTACACCGCCGGGTGGGAATAGAACCAGAACAGGTGTTGGTAGACGACGACGTTGCCACCGCTGGCTGGATTGAAGAAGCCGGTGTGGGCGACGATGTCCATGCTCAGCAGGATCAAGGTCCCCGCCAGCACTGGGGTGGCCAGCACCACCAGGATGCTGGTGCCGAGCATCGCCCAGCAGTACATCGGCAGCTGCATCAGCTTGAGTCCCGGCTGGCGGAACTTCAAGATTGTGGCGATGAAGTTGATTCCCCCAAAGATGGAGCTGCCCCCCAGCAGCAGCACACTGACGATCCAGAGGATCTGGCCCATGGCCGGGGTGGTGATGCTCAGCGGTGGGTAGGCGGTCCAACCGGACTGGGCGGCACCACCGATGAAGTAACTGCTGATCAGCAACAGGCCAGAGGGGGGGATCATCCAGAAGGCGACCGCGTTGAGGCGCGGAAAGGCCATGTCCCTGGCGCCCACATAGAAGGGGATCAGGTAATTACCGAAGCCACCGTTCACCACCGGCACGATCCACAGAAAGATCATCACCGTGCCGTGCAGGGTCAGCACCTGGTTGTAGGTGTCACGGCTGACGAAGTCGGAGATCGGTGTGGCGAGTTCGGTGCGGATGACACCAGCCAGTGCACCACCGACGAAATAGAAGAGAAATCCGCAAACGATGTACTGAAGCCCGATCACCTTGTGATCGAGGCTGAAGCTGAAGTAGCGCAGCCAGCCCGTTGGTTGCAGCCGCAACGGTTGGGGACTGGGGCTCGGGGGTGAAGCGATGGTCATGACAGGGTGGCGGGGGTGTTGGTTTCCACCCAGGTGGCGAAGCTTTCGGGCTCATCGACCACCACGTGGGAGCGCATGCCGCCGTGGTACGGACCACAGAGTTCGGCGCAGACGATGGGGTAATCGCCTGCCTTGCGGGCGGTGAAGCTCAGCACGGTGGGTTGACCAGGAATGATGTCCTGCTTGATGCGGAATTCCGGCACCCAGAAGGCGTGAATCACATCATTGGCCTTCATGCGCAGCTCCACCGTTTGGCCAGTGGGAACGTGCAATTCGCCGCTGGTGATGTTCTGCTCGGGGTAGTGAAAGATGAAGGCAAACTGAAGCGCCGTCACCTCGACGGGGATGACATCACCGCTGGATTGTGCTGGGGCGATTCCGCCCCAGATTCTGTTTTCATCCTCCGGCCCGCTCTCTCTGACCGAGGCCAGTTCAGCCTGATGGCCCATGCCATGGCCATTGAGATCAGCCATGCCGCCCATGCGGTCGTAGATGTCGTAGCTGTAGATGCCAAGGAAGAGAACCACAACCGCGGGAATCGCTGTCCAGAACAGCTCCAGGGACAGATTTCCTTCAATGGCAGGGCCGTCCTGGGTATCGCCATCGCGGCGGCGGAAGCGCACCAAGCTGTAGATGACAACACCGGTCATGCCCACCAGCAACATCGTGCCGATGGCCACCAGAACGCGAAAGAGTTCGTCGTAGACCGGCGCGTTCACGCTGGCACTTTCGGGCAGCAAATTGACATCATTGGCAACCCATTGGCCCAGAAGAACCAGGGCCATCCCAACCACAAGGGTGAGAATTGCCGAGGGAATGCGCATGGCAAAACTCAGCAAAAAGCTGTTCTCACGCTATGGCGCTCGCAACGGCTCTCAAGGGCCTGAAACGGAAGATTTCAGAACACCGTGCTGAAAGCCTGACGCAGTACGAATCACAACGGCCGCTTAAGGATTGCTGCGGATGTGATCGCTACCTTGCGGTTATTCCTCTCATCAGAGGAGATTGTTTGTGGGTTTGGGAGTTATTCCCCTCAAGGCGCGTTCTCCACTCTCAGCAGCGGCCTTGTGCCGTCAGCTGGTGGTGGCATTGATCGCGCTCGTCGCCATCGGTGGCGCCACCCGCGTGATGGAAGCTGGACTGGCCTGCCCGGACTGGCCCCTTTGCTACGGGACGCTGCTGCCGGCGCGTCAGATGAACCTCCAGGTGTTCCTGGAGTGGTTTCACCGCCTCGATGCCTTTTTGGTTGGCATCGGGCTGATGGTGCTGTTGGCCATCGCGCTGCTGGAGCGGGCGACGCAGCCCCGCTGGCTGCCCTGGCTCAGCGGTACGGCCCTGCTGCTGGTGGCGGCCCAGGGCGCCCTTGGTGCGCTGACCGTGACGCAACTGCTGCGCTTTGACATCGTCACCGCCCATCTGGCCACAGCCCTGCTGCTGGTGGCCTTGCTCAGCGCAGCGGCGCAGCTGCTCCAGCCAGTCCCCTTGGGGCCTCGCCCCCGCGGCGCCTTCTGGCTGACCGCTGTCTCGGGCCTGTTGATCTATGGCCAATGCATCGCCGGTGCCTTGATGGCCACCCAGTGGGCCTCGGGTCGCTGCCTTCGCCTGGCTGAGGGCTGCCACTGGCTCAGCGCCCACCGCGCCCTGGCCACGCCAGTGGCTGCTGTGGCCCTGGTCAGTGTGCTGCTGGTGCTGGGTCTGCCCAGCCCAGGAGCCACTCGCCGCTTGATGCTCCTGGCCGGGCTGCTGGTGGTGCTGCAAGTGCTGCTGGGGGTGATGACCTTGCGGCTAGCCCTGGCTGAACCCCTGGTGACCGTGGGCCATCAGCTGATTGCAGCGCTGTTGATCGCCACCTTCCCTGCTGCAGCCCTGTCGCTGCGGCCTGCTCCTTCTCCTGCTACCACCGATGGCTGAGTCCCGCGCCGTTTCGATTGCCGCCGCCTCCGTGCGTGATGAGGTGGTCCCCAGCCGCAAGCGCGTCAAGCTGCCGCCCTGGCTGGAGATCGCCAAACCGCGGCTGATCCCCTTGCTGCTGGCCACCACCTTGGGCGGCATGGCCCTGAGCGAAAGTTGGCCGCTGCCCGTGCCCCGGCTGGCCTGCACCCTCGGTGGTGGGGCGCTGGCCGCTGCTGCAGCCGGTGTTCTCAACTGCCTCTGGGAAGAGGAACTCGATGGGCGCATGCAACGCACCAGTGGCCGCGCCCTGCCCTCCGGTCGGCTCAGCAGCAATCAGGCTTTGGCCATCGCCGTGGCCCTGGCCCTTGGTGCTTCCCTGCTGCTGGTGGCTGGCGTCAATTGCCTGGCGGCGAGTCTGTCACTGCTTGGCCTTTGCAGCTATGTGCTGCTCTACACCGTGGTTCTCAAGCCCCGTACTACCCGCAACATCGTCGTTGGTGGCGTCGCCGGTGCCATCCCCCCCCTGGTGGGTGCGGCTGCCGCCAGCGGCCATGTGGGCCTGGGGGGCTGGTGGCTCTTTGGCCTGGTGATGCTGTGGACACCGGCCCATTTCTGGGCCCTGGCCCTGCTGCTGGCCGATGACTACCGCTCGGTGGGCATTCCGATGCTGCCTGTGGTCAAAGGCCCTGTGGTCACAGGCCAGGCCATCATTCGCTATGCCTGGGCAACCGCCCTGGCCAGTTTGCTGGGGGTGGTGACCTTGCCCAGCGGTGGCGCGTTCTACGGGTTGATGGTGCTGCCGTTCAACGGGCGGCTGCTGCAGATGGCCCACAGCCTCTGCGCCCTGCCTGATGATCGCCAGCGCGCCAAGGGGTTGTTCCGCTGGTCGATTCTCTATCTCTTTGGCATCTGTCTGCTGCTGCTGCTCTCGCGCACGCACGCTGCGAGCCAGTTCAGCCAGCAGCTGCCCCTGCTTCTCGGCCTTTGAGCGTTGCAGAGTTTTTAAGGTGGAGCCGATGATTGCCTGCCTGTGATCCGACTTGACCGACTGAGCAAGCGCTACGGCGCCCTGCAGGCCCTCGATGGGGTCAGCTTGGCGGTGCCGCAGGGCTGCCTTTATGGCTTGCTCGGTCCCAATGGTGCTGGCAAGACCACCTGCTTGCGCATCCTCTGCACCCTGCTGGCTCCTGATGCCGGTCAGGTGAGCATTGCCGGCATCGACGCCTTGGCTGATCCACGCGCGGCCCGCGAGCAGCTGGGTTATGTGGCCCAGGAGGTGGCGATCGACAAGATCCTCAGCGGCCGTGAGCTGCTCGAGCTCCAGGCCAGCCTTTATCACCTTGGTTCTGTTGCCGCCCGTCGGCGCATCGATGAGCTCACCGAGCTTCTCGGCATGGCGGAGTGGCTTGATCGCCGCTGCGGCACCTACTCCGGGGGCATGCGCCGTCGCCTGGATCTGGCCTGCGGCCTGCTGCACAGCCCCGCTGTGCTGGTGCTCGATGAGCCCACCGTCGGTCTGGACATCGAAAGTCGTGCTGCCCTCTGGCAGGTGTTGCAGGACCTGCGTGATGGTGGCACCACGGTGCTGCTGAGCAGTCACTACTTAGAAGAAGTCGATGCGCTGGCCGATCGGCTGGCGATCCTTGATGGCGGCAGGGTGATCGCAGAAGGCACACCCGATGACCTCAAGCGTGAGCTGGGTGGCGATCGGGTCACGCTGCGGGTCAAGGAGTTTGCGACTCCGCAGGAAGCCCAGGCCGCTCAGGGGGTGCTGCAGCAGTTGGCCGGGGTTCGTCAGGTGGTGATCAACCGCGCCCAGGGCCATGCCATCAACCTGGTGATGGAAGGTGAGGGTGCGGCCTTGCTGGAGCGTTTGCGCCAGCAGCTCGATGAAGCATCGGTGCCGGTGTTCTCCCTGGCTCAGAGCCGCCCGAGCCTCGATGACGTCTACCTGCAAGCCACGGGCCGCACCTTGATGGATGCCGAGCTGGCCTCGGTGTCCAGCCGTGATGCCAAGGCTGAGAAAAAGCAGGCCATGCGCTGAGCGCAACCCCTGCTGTGACCTGTTCCCATTGGATTGATTCAGCGATGTCCGTTGCCCCCACCACCACTTCTGCACCGGCGTTGCAGGCCCAAGGCAGCGCCTCAGCTCAGCTGCTGCAGGAAACCCTGGCGCTGACCAAACGCCTGTTCCTGCAGTTGCAGCGTCGCCCCTCGACCCTGGTGGCCGGCATTTTGCAACCGCTGATCTGGTTGGTGCTCTTTGGCGCCCTTTTTGCCAACGCACCGGCTGGTTTGATTCCCGGTGAGGTGAGTTACGGCCGCTTTCTGGGCGCTGGGGTGATCGTTTTTACGGCCTTCAGTGCAGCGCTCAATGCGGGCTTGCCGGTGATGTTCGATCGCGAATTCGGCTTTCTCAACCGTCTGTTGGTGGCGCCGCTGCGGTCGCGCTACTCGATCGTGCTGGCCTCGGTTCTCTACATCACCAGCCTCTCGCTGGTGCAGAGCGTGGCGATCATGGGCGCCGCGTCCCTGCTGGGCTATGGCTGGCCTGGCGGCAGCGGATTGGCAGTGGTGCTGATCACGCTGCTGCTGCTGGTGGCGGCGGTGACGGCCCTGAGCTTGGGGCTGGCCTTTGCTCTGCCGGGCCATATCGAATTGATTGCTGTGATCTTTGTGGCCAACCTGCCACTGCTGTTTGCCAGCACGGCGTTGGCGCCAATCAGCTTCATGCCGTCCTGGTTGGGCTGGCTAGCGGCCCTAAATCCCCTTACCTTCGCGATTGAACCCATCCGTGCGGCCTACCTGGGCCGCTTCAGCCTGCACGCCGTGGTGCTTAATGCCCCCTATGGGGCACTCACTGCTGGGCAATGTCTGCTGGTGCTGACCCTGTTGTCAGTCGGATTGTTTCTGTCCATCCGGCCGTTGTTGGACCGGAAGCTGAGCTGATGCCGTGGTCGCCGCTTTCCTCACCCCTTCTGCTCGCCAGCGCCAGTTGCGCGCGCAGCTTCAGCAGGCCCTGAGTCGTGAGGATGGGGCAGCGTTGCAGCGCCTCAGCCTGCAGGTGATTCATCGCCAGGGCCCCTCAGCCCTGCAGCTGTTGATCCAAGCTCTAGCCGATGGCCCCCAACAGCGCTTCTGGCTTGATGCCTTGCAGCCAGCAGCAGCGCCGCAGCTGCCGCCTGCCCCCGCAGCTGTCGAGCCCATGGCTGCGCTGGTTCAACCATCCTTGGCTCCTGAGCCGGTAACGCATCGGCAGAACGGGCCCGAGCCGCTGCACGAGGACCTGCCGCTGGCCACCCCAGCTGAGGCGTTCGTCCCCGCGCGCGCAGACGAGCCTGAGGCTTGGCTTGAGCCTTGTCAGAGCGCCCCGGCGGCTGAGCCTGAGCCTCATGGTGCTGTCGTCAGCGCGATGAAGCCGTTGGGCCCAAGCGGTGATGGCCTGCTGCCATTCAAAAGCGCACCTGAGGCTGGATCTGAGCCCGGTCATCCTGCAGTTGAGCCCGCGCTAGAGCATCACTGCGTTGCTGATGAGGCCATTGCACCGGCCGGCCTGCAGGAGGAGCTCAAGCTTGCTGATGAGCCTGCGTCCCAGCGCGATGAGCAGATCAAGCAGCCGAACGCTGGGCAACGCACGCCCCTGGTGACGCCAGCTCCACTGGAGCGCTCACGCCTGCATCAGCGCCTGAAGGGGTGGCTGCCGCGTTGGGATCCCGCCCACCAGCAGGCGGCTTGAGTGGTGATGCATCCACTGAGCTTGCCCAAGGGATTGATTGTGTCGGTGCAGG
>CAJWYF010000035.1 GCA_913049535.1 uncultured Synechococcus sp. | reverse complement strand
GGCCCTTCCATGCAGATGCGTGCAATGCGTTTACGGCGTTGACGCCGCAGGGGCCAGACCATGACGGGGGGGCTTTGCAGCGGATCCTATGCAGGGGGCCCAGCCCACCTCATCGCTCTCCTTAAGCTCAACGCCCGTTGAGGCCATCGCCGTGCCTGTTGTCCTGCGCTGGCTGGCGATGTTGCTCCCCTTTGCGCTCTGGGGGACGGCGATGGCGGCCATGAAACCCCTGCTTCAGGAGATCTCGCCGCTCACCTTGGCCTGGCTGCGGATCCTGCCTGCAGCGGTGGTGCTGCTGCCCGCCGTGGTGCTCTTGGGGCGCCGTTTGCAGGTGGATCGCCGCGACTGGGGCTGGCTGCTGCTGTTTGCCCTGGTGGATGGAACCTTTTTTCATGGCCTGCTCTCAGAAGGCCTTGAGCGCACCGGGGCTGGGCTGGGCTCGGTGCTGATCGATTCCCAGCCTCTGCTGGTAGCCCTGTTGGCGCGGTGGCTGCTGGGGGAGTCGATCAATCCGATCGGCTGGCTGGGGCTGTTGCTCGGCTTCTCAGGCATTCTCTGCCTCGGGTTGCCCTTGGGTGCCTTTGAGCATCTCTGGCTGGAGGGGCCACCGGTGCTGGGCAGCCTGTTGCCCGATCGCGGCGCCCTGTTGATGCTGGCCGCGGCTGCCGCCATGGCCAGCGGCACCTTGATCTCCCGCTGGGCCTGCCGCCACAGCGATCCGGTGGCCGTCACCGCCTGGCATCTGCTGCTGGGGGGCTTGCCGTTGGTCGTCTTCAGCCTGGTGGGCCCTCTGGCTGATCCATTGCGGCTGCTGCCGCAGCTTTCGCTGCAGCAATGGGGTCTGGTGGCTTACGCCAGCGTGTTTGGCACCGCCCTGGCCTATGGCCTCTTCTTCTGGTTTGCCAGCCGCGGTGATCTCACCGGCTTCACCGCCTTGACCTTCCTGACTCCGGTCTTTGCTCTGGCCAGCGGGCTGGTGCTGCTGGGCGAGCAGCTCCGCCTGCTGCAATGGCTTGGGGTGGTGCTGGCCCTGGGCTCAGTGCTGCTGATCAATCGCCGGGGTGCGTTGTGGCGGGCTTGAAGCTGCTGGTGGTGAGCACGCCCATGGGCCCTTTGGGCCAGGGGCTCGGTGGCGGCGTGGAACTCACCCTTGAAGCGGTGCTGCGGGGCTTGATTCAGTGCGGCCATCAGCTGTCGCTGGTGGCCGCGGAAGGCAGTGCGCTCAAGCTGCCCGAATTGCAGCAGCTCTGGTTGGAGCCGGGTGTGCCGCAGCCCAGTTGGCAGCACCAGCCGCGTCAAGCGCCAGTGCAGATCCCCGCCAACGGTTTGCTGCCCCGCTTCTGGCAGAGGGCCCAGGCGGTGCAGCATCACTTCGATGCGGTCTTGAACCTCGGCTACGACTGGCTGCCCTTCTGGCTGACCGCCAGCTTCACAACACCTCTGTTCCATCTGGTGAGCATGGGCAGCGTCAGTGACGCCATGGATGCGGTGATTGAGGCCACCGCGGCTGCGTTCCCCCAGCGCCTGGCCTTCCATACCGCCACGCAGGCCGGGGATTTCAGTCTGCCGGCGGCGCCGATCCTGGTGGCCAACGGGTTTGATTTCAGCCGCTACAACTTCTGCGCTACCCCCCAGCGGCAGCTGGGGTGGGTGGGCCGCATTGCACCGGAAAAGGGTTTGGAGGATGCAGCCCAGGCTGCCGCGGCACTGGGGTGGCCGCTGCGTATCTGGGGTTTGCGCGAGGACGAGGACTATGCCGCTGCCGTGGAGCGTTCGGTCCCCGCTGGAACCCTGGACTGGCGCGGGTTCCTGCCCACCGATCAGCTTCAAGCGGAGCTGGGCCGCTGCGCTGCCCTGCTCAACACGCCCAAATGGAACGAGGCCTTCGGCAATGTCGTGGTCGAGGCCATGGCCTGCGGTGTACCGGTCGTGGCCTACCGCCGCGGTGGGCCGGCTGAGCTGATCGATGAAGGCACCACCGGCTGGCTCGCCGCTGTGGATCAACCTCAGGCCTTGATCGAGCTGTTGCCCAAGGCGTTCAGTCTGGATCGCTCGGCCTGCCGGGCAAGGGCCCAGCAGCGTTTTGGCCTGGAGGCCTTCGCCTCCCGGCTGCAGGGCTGGTTGCAGCAGCCTGGCTAGCGTTCAGGTGATTTGCGCTGGGCCATGGATCCCCGCTCAGGCGTGATCCTGATCTGTGGTCTGGGCGGGCTGGGGCAGGCCTGTCTGCGCACCTTGATGGGCTTCGAGGCTCAGATCCATTGCATTGATCAACGCCAGCCCCGCTGGGTTGATGGCCTGCTGGCCGATCAGTACGGCACCAACCTGGTCCTTGGTGATATGCGCAGCCCTGAGGTGCTGCGCATGGGACGGGCGGCCGATGCCCGTGCTGTGCTGCTGCTCAGCCATGACAGCGGCATCAACCTGGAGGCGGCCCTGCAGGTGCGCCTGCTCAATCCCAAGGCCCAGTTGGTGGTCCGCACCAACAGCAGCCGTAGCCTCGAGCGCCAGCTGCAGCAGCGGCTGCCGGGGTTGGCAACGGTGGACCCAAGCCTGCTGACCGCTGGCGTCTTTGCCAATGCCCTGCGCACCGACGGCACAGAAGCAGCGTTTGCCCTGGGCGATGAGCTCTTCCGCGTGCGCAGCCGCACCGTGCAGCGCGACAGCGCCCTCGATCTGTTTGATCTGCTGGGCCGCCGCGAACGACTGGTGCAGTGGGTGCCGGCCACAGGCATTCCAGGCGGTGCTCCGGCCAGTCAGTGGTGGGACCTGGATGATCGGCCCTGCCGCGGTGATCGCCTGCTGTGCCTTGAGCTGGCCAGCACGCTTGAGACCCGGCCACCACGGCGCCACCGGCTGCGCGCTGCCATCGGCCAATGGATGCATCGACTGGAAAACCTGGCGGAGCAGGTTCAAGCCGGCTTGCGCCGGCGCGATCCCCTGTTGATCTGGGGGTGTGGGCTGCTGCTGCTGGCCCTGATCGCAGGCAGCATCGTGTTTGGCTCCGGTTCCGCCATGGGGGGGCTGCTGCTGACCCTGGCCCTGCTTAAGGGCGAGTTTCTCGACTCGGTCGGCTTCTTGATGGAGGAGAGCCCCACAGCGAGCGAGAACCTGGCCCTGGCCTACCTCAGCCTGCTCTATGCCGTGGTGGGCACCTTGTTGACCGCCTGGCTGGTGGCCTTGATCCTGGACCGGCTACTGGCCCAGCGCCTGGGCCGGCGCCAGCCCCGCCCGCTGCCTGCCGGCAGCCAGTACGTGCTGTTGCTGGAGGGGGGACGTCTGGCCGAGCGTCTGGCCAGCCTGCTGCAGCTGCAGAAATTCAAGGTGGTACGCGTCGAGCCCGAGGCCGCAGCCAGGAGCGTGGCCGGTCTGGCCTATGGGCGACTCGATCAGGTCCAACGGGCCCTGCGGCGCAGCAGTTGCCAGGCGGTGGGGGTGCTGGGGGCTGATCTGGTGGACAACCTGGACACCGCCCTGGAGCTGCAGGAGCGCTGGCCGGGCGTGCGCCTGGCCGTGCAGGCCCAGTCCCTGGTCGATGGGGCCAAGCTCAGCAGCCTCTTCAGTGGCATGCAGGTGATCAACCCGTTGCAGGTGGCCGCCGATGCCGTGGTGGCCACCGCTTTTGGCGAGCGGGTGCGAGGGGTGTTGCGGCTGGCGGAGGACAACCTGCTGCTGACCGACTACCGCATCGAGCCTGGGGACACCATGGCCGGTCTGAGCCTGGCCGCCGTGTCGGGGGGATACGGCTTGATTCCCTTGCAGGTGACGCCGCTGGGGCAGCGCAAGCCCATCGTGTTGCCCAATCTCGAGCGGGTGCTGCAGCCCGGTGATGCCCTGGTGGTGATGGCCGACCTGCAGGCCCTGCTGGCTGTGGAGAACGGGACGTTGGCCCCGCCCCGCTGGCAGCTGGAGGTACGGGGCTGCCGCCGCAATTGCAACAGCTTTGAGGCCCAGGTGCTGCTGGCCCGTTATCTGGCCTTAGCACCGGGAGAGGTCAGCCGTTATCTCGAGACGGCTGCAGGTCCTCAGCGCACCGATGCGATCTATCAAGCCCCAGGCCGGCAGCTGCAGCAGGGGCTGACCCGCCTTGGCGTGGAGTGCGCCTTGCTGCCTGCTGCGCAGGCCACTGCATAGGCTGGCGGGCGTTTGCAGCCCAGGCCGTGCCCCCAGCCCTGCGCCGCTTTGGCTTGGCGGCGGTGATCGTGCTGCTGGGCAGCGCCCTGTTCATCTGGCGCCTCGGTGAGCTGGGGCAGCTCGATGAGACGCCGGCCCTGTTTGCAGCTGCTGGCCGTGCCATGGCCGAGACCGGGGACTGGCTGACCCCCCGTGTCAACGGCCACCCCCGCTTTGACAAGCCGGTGCTGATTTATTGGCTGATCGGGGGATTCACGGCCTTGTTCCCCGCCAGCTGGGATCCCTTGGGCAGCTGGGCGTCGACGCTGCCGTCGGGTTTGGCCATGCTCGCGCTGATGCTGGCCCTCGGGTCGACCGTGCTGCCCCGCTGGGGGCCAGCCCGGGCCTTGACGGCTGCGCTGGCCTTTGCCCTCTCCCCCTTGATCCTGCTGTGGGGCCGGGTTGCGGTCAGTGACCCGCTGCTCACCGCCTGCATCGGCCTGGGGTTGCTGGGCCTCTGGCACCGCTATGGCTCGCCGCGCTCGGGCTTTCCCTGGCTGCCCTGGGTGGTGCTGGGACTGGGGGTGTTGACCAAAGGTCCTGTCGCTTTGGTGATCGCCCTGCCGACGCTGCTGCTCTTTGGCGGCCTGCAGCGCGATCTCGGCGGTTTGATCCGGGCGGTGCAACCGCTGCGGGGCATGGCGGTGGCTCTGCTAGTGGCTGCCCCCTGGTATGCCCTGGAGCTTTGGCAGGAGGGCCAGCCGTTTCTCGATAGCTTTTTTGGATACCACAACCTGCAGCGCTACACGGCGGTGGTGAACAACCACGCTGGGCCCTGGTGGTACTACGCCCCGGTGATGGCGATCGCCAGCCTGCCGTTCACGCCGCTGTTGCTGCTGGGTGTCGGTGCCGAATTGCAGCGCTGCTGGGCCACTCCCCCGCCCCGGCCCGAGGCCAGTCTCAATCGCTTTGCCCTGGCCTGGCTGCTGGTGGTGGTGCTGTTCTTCTCGCTGTCAGCCACCAAGCTGGCCAGCTATGTGCTTCCAGGACTACCGGCGATGGGATTGCTAGTGGCCCTGGTTGAGGCGCCTGGCCGCTGGCTGGCGATGACCCGCTGGTGCTGCGTGGGTCTTGCAGCCCTGCTGTCGGCCATCTTTTTTGCCGCGCCGCGCTGGGTCCCCTGGATTCAGGACCCTGAGATTCCTGGCTTGGCCGCAGGGCTTCTGGCCTCCGGCACGGTCTTGATCAGCGCCTGGTTGTTTCTGATTGCCGCTCTGCTGGGATCGGCCCTGCTGCTGCGCCGCGTCTCCACCAGCGATGGCTGGCTGCTGAGCTTGCAACTGCCCATGGTGGCCTGGCAGGTGCTGGCCTTGATCCCGATCAGTGTGCTGGTGGATCAGCGCCGTGCCCTGCCGCTGCGCGAGATCTCCGCTGTGGTGCGTCAGCAGGGCCTCCCGGGGGAACCCCTGGCGATGGTGGGCATCAACAAGCCTTCCCTGCATTACTACAGCCGAAAGGTCGTGCTTTATGCCGGCAGGCCAGCCAGCGGCCTGTTGGATCTGGCCGAACAGCTGCCGCCCTCGGGCACGGCCCTGGTGGTGATTGATGCCACCACCGCGGCGGAGCCCCATTGGCGCGGGCTGCCCCACACGCCTCTCGATGCCGCCGGGGTCTACCGGCTCTGGCGGGTGCCGCTTGAGGCGCTGCAGCAGCGCGGCGCAACCCTTGTTGAGGCAGGCGTGCGCTCCACCTGGCGGCTGCCGAACCCCGAGCGATACTGAGCCGCCCCTGCATGGCCGGATGATGTCTGAATCCCCTGCCCTGCTGCCGGTCATCCTCTGCGGCGGCACCGGCACACGGTTATGGCCTCTCTCTCGGGCCAGTTATCCCAAGCAGTACTGGGCGCTGGCCGACAGCAGCGATGACACCCTGCTGCAGCTCACCCATCGGCGACTGGAGGGTTTGCCGGGACTGGGTGCACCGCTGCTGATCTGCAACGAGGACCATCGTTTTGTGGTGGCTGAGCAGATGCGCCAGATCGGGGTGGAACCCGAGTCGATCCTGCTGGAGCCCATGGGCCGCAACACGGCGCCTGCGGTGTGTGTCGCGGCCCTGCGGGCCATGGCCCGCGGAGATGACCCCCTGCTGCTGGTGCTGGCCGCTGACCATGTGATCCGCCAGCCGGAGGTGTTCCGCCAGGCGGTCGCTGCTGGCATTCCTGCTGCAACGGCAGGGCGACTCGTCACCTTTGGCATCGTCCCTACGGCTCCAGAGACCGGCTACGGCTACATCGAATCAGCGGAGCCTTTGCAGGCCGAACGCCCTGTGCCGATTGCCCGTTTCGTGGAGAAGCCCGATCGCGCCACCGCTGAGCAGTTCCTCGAAAGCGGCCGCTTCACCTGG
The DNA here is from genome assembly GCA_913049535.1 of uncultured Synechococcus sp. Lineage (GTDB taxonomy): Bacteria > Cyanobacteriota > Cyanobacteriia > PCC-6307 > Cyanobiaceae > RCC307. The sequence continues at coordinate 9,290 of CAJWYF010000035.1, read as the reverse complement.
AACAGCGGCATGTTTCTCTTCCGCGCCAGTTCCATGCTGGCTGAACTCGAACGCCTTGCTCCGGAGGTGGTGAGCTGCTGCCGTGCGGCCATCGCGCGTGACACCCCCGACCTGCAATTTGTTCGCCTCGACCGTGAGGCCTTTGCCCAATGCCCCTCGGTGGCTCTGGATGTGGCGGTGATGGAGCGCACGCCCCTGGGAGCGGTGCTGCCGTTGCAGGCGGGCTGGAGCGATGTGGGCAGCTGGGGTGCCCTGTGGGAGTCCGCCGAACACGATGGCGATGGCAATGTGCTGCGGGGCCGGGTGATCAGCCAGGGGGCGCGCAACTGCTATCTGCGCAGTGAGCACCGGCTGCTGGTGGGTTTGGGCGTCGAGGATTTAGTGGTAGTGGAGACCGATGACGCCGTGCTCGTGGCCCATCGCGACCATTCCCAGCAGGTGAAGACAGTGGTCAAGCAGCTGGAGAGCGCGGGGGCATCGGAAGGCCGTGCCCACCGGCGCATCTATCGGCCCTGGGGGCATTACGACGGTGTGGTGGAGGGTCGCCGCTGGCAGGTCAAGCGCCTGATGGTCAAACCGGGCGCGGCCCTGTCGCTGCAGATGCACCACCATCGCGCTGAGCACTGGGTGGTGGTCAGTGGCACCGCCCTGGTGGAGAAAAACGGCATCGAGGAGCTGGTGGGAGAGAACCAGAGCACCTACATCCCCTTGGGGGCCCAGCACCGCCTCACCAACCCCGGCAAGATTCCGGTGGAGCTGATTGAGGTGCAGAGCGGTCCCTATCTCGGAGAAGACGACATCGTCCGCTTTGAAGATGCCTACGGACGCTCCACCGCCTATGCCAGATCGCAGGCGAGCTGAGCTCCGATGCGGGCTGGCATGATCTCCTTCATGCCAGCCCATCGTGCGCTTCGTGCCTGAGACCGCAGGATTTCTGGCTGCGGCTTCGACATACGCCGGCGCCGTCACCTTGGCGGTGTTTGCCCTCTCCCTGGTGCTGTTCATCAGCGGCTGGCTGGCGCCTGAGATCACCGGTCTGCTGGCTGTGGCCCTGCTGGTCAGCTTTGGGGTGCTCGAGCCCCAGCAGGCCGTTCAGGGGTTTGGAACGCCTGCCCTGATCACGTTGATGGGGCTGTTTGCCCTCTCGGCGGGACTGTTTCGCAGCGGGGGAGTCGATCGCCTGCGGGCGCTGGTGGGTTCAGAGGCCATCCGCACCCCGAGGCGCATGATCATGCTGCTGGTGGCGGTGGTGTCGCCCCTTTCGGGCTTCATTCCCAACACCCCGATCGTGGCCACCTTGTTGCCGGTGCTCGAGAACTGGTGCCAGCGCCGTGGGGTGTCCCCTTCCAAGGTGATGCTGCCGCTCTCGTTTGCCGTGGTGATCGGCGGCACCATCACCCTGCTGGGCACCTCCACCAACCTGCTGGCCAGTGATGTCAGCCGGCAGTTGGGTTACGGCGCCATCAACCTGTTCGATTTCACACCGATTGGGCTGCCCCTCTGGCTGATGGGGGCCCTTTACATGGTCTTGGTCGGCGATCGTCTGCTGCCTGACCGCGGCCAGGACGACAACCTGATGGCGAGCATGACCCGCCAGGGTTACTTCACCGATGTCTTCATCCCGGCTGGCTCGGAGCTGGTGGGCCAGTCCTTGCACAACAGCCGCCTGCAGCGCCGCTTTGATGTTGATGTGCTCGAGTTGCACCGCGAAAGCCAGAGCTTCAGTGCTCCCCTGGCGGATCTGACGCTGCAGGCCGGTGATCGCATGCTGTTGCGCTGCCGCCGCGAGGATCTGTTGCGCCTGCAGCAGGAGCACACCATCACCCTGGCGCCGGTGTGGGTCAAACCCGGCGATCAACCCGGTGAAATGCCCAGCGGACAGACCATGCGGCTGGTGGAGGTGCTGCTGCCTGCCGGCTCCAGCATCGCTGGCAGCAGCGTGCGGGAGCTGCGCTTCCGCCAGCGCTACAACGCCACGCTGGTGGCGGTGCGCCGCGGACGTGAGGTGATTCGCGACCTGCTCGGCCGGGTCGTGCTCCACGCCGGTGATGTGCTGCTGGTGCAGGCACCGATCGACACCATCCGTGGCCTGCAGAACCGCAATGATCTGGTGCTGCTCGATGAGCTGGAGAAGGATCTGCCCACCACCAGCCGCAAGGGGGTGGCCCTTGGAATTTCCGCCCTCGTGATCCTGCTGCCGATGCTGGGCCTGCTGGATCTGATGGCAGCGGTGCTGCTGGGGGTGGTGCTGATGGTGGCCACCGGTTGCCTGCGGGCCGGGGAAGTGCAACGCGCGATCCGCTGGGATGTGATCCTGCTGCTGGGCTCGATCTTCTGCTTCAGCGTTGCGATGCAGAACACCGGCCTGGCCAAGGGCATGGCGGTGGATCTGCTGCAGTCCCTGCAGGGATGGCCGGCCTACGGAGTGCTGATGGCGGTGTTTCTGCTCGCCCAGCTGTTTACCGAAACACTCACCAATGGCGCCACGGTGGTGCTGTTGATGCCGATCGCCACCGAGCTGGCCAAGGGGTTGGGCCTGCCCCCGTTGGCCTTCATCTACGCGATCGTCTTTGCCGCCAGCCTCAGCTTTCTCACGCCGATCGGCTATCAATGCAACTTGATGGTGATGGCACCGGGGCGCTACCGCTTTTATGACATGACCCGCTATGGGGCACCGCTCACCATCGCCCTGACGCTGGTCACCCCCTGGTTGATTTGCCGTCACTTCGGTCTTTAAGCCCATCTCTGTCCGCTTCAGGGGCTGGGTTGTTCTCTCCGGTCCAGCCCGGAGGCGGGGCAAACACGCTGCTGTCCTGCCGCAGGCAGAGGGCACAGCGTCCCCAACGCTGCAGTTCACCGGCTGGTGCCGGGGACTGGCAGCTTGGGCAGGTGGCCATGCCAGCGCTCTGGCGGCTCGGGTGCTGCAGCCAGTTGCGCTCCAATTCCTGACTGAACGGCTCCACCGCCTCGGGCATGTCCTGCTGCACCAGGTGCAGGGCCTGGATGGCAAAACCCCGGCTTTGCAGAACCGCCAGCAGCTGATGGCGGCTGTAGCGCAGAGCTTGCAGCCACTGGGGCTGGGCGGCACCAACCACCAAGGTGCGGCCCCTGAGCTCGAGCGGCCGGCAGTGGGGTGCCAGCTGAGGACCCGCCAGCTGCGGCCAGGCCTGCCAGAGGGCGCCAAGGCTGCCCTGCTGCTGCCACTGGCTCTTAATCTCCCCAAGGCACTGCTGCAGCGGGCGGGCCGGCGGACGGGGCTTGGGGCGCTGCACAGGACTCATCGCAGCAAGCTAGCTAGGGTCACAGCGCTGTACCTGACTTGGGGCCATGGGGTTGTTCGATCGCGTCGGCCGTCTGTTTCGGGCCAACTTGAATGATCTGGTCAGCCGCGCTGAGGACCCCGCCAAGATCCTCGAGCAGTCGGTGGCCGACATGCAGTCGGATCTGGTCAAGTTGCGCCAGGCCGTGGCGACGGCCATCGCCAGTCAAAAACGAATTCAGAATCAGGCCGAGCAGGCAGAAACCCAGGCCCAGGCTTGGTACCAGCGGGCTGAGCTGGCGCTCAAAAAAGGCGAGGACGCGCTGGCCAAAGAAGCCCTCAGTCGCCGTAAGACCTACCAGGAAACGGCCACAGCCCTGAACACCCAGCTGAGCACCCAGGCCGGCCAGGTGGAGATGCTCAAGAAGAACCTGCTGGCCCTCGAGGGCAAGATCGCCGAGGCCCGCACCAAAAAAGACATGCTCAAGGCCAGGGCCCAGGCCGCCCAGGCCCAGGAGCAGCTGCAGGGTGCCGTTGGCGGCTTGAGCACGGATTCCTCGATGGCGGCGTTTGAGCGCATGGAGGACAAAGTGCAGGCCATGGAGGCCCGCGGCCAGGCCGCGGCTGAAATCGCCGGCGCTGATCTGGACAGCCGCTTCCAGGCCCTGGAAGCCGGTGATGATGTCGATGCTGAGCTGGAGGCCCTCAAGGCCAGCCTCAACCCCACCCCTGTGGCCCTGCCTGATGAGGGGCGCAAGCCGGAGCTCAAGCCTGCTGATGAGGCCCAGGTGGATCAGGAGCTCGAGCAGCTCAAGCGCTCGATCGACAAGCTCTAAGCAGCGGCGGCCGCTTCCTAGGATCAGCCCAGATCTGCCTGTGCCGTGACCGTTCACACCCTGACGGATGCCAATTTCGAGGCCGAGGTCATGGCCCATACCGGCCTGGTGCTGGTGGATGTCTGGGCCAGCTGGTGCGGTCCCTGCCGCTTGATGGCCCCGCTGATGAGCTGGGCTGCTGAGACCTACGGCGATGCGCTCAAGGTGGGCAAGCTGGAGGCTGATCCCAACCCGGCCGTGCGCGACCAGCTCAAGGTGCAGGGCCTGCCGGCGTTGATCCTGATCCGGGATGGCAAGGAGCTGGCGCACCATGAAGGCGCCATGGCCCAGCCCCAGCTCAAGGCCTTCCTGGATGCCCATCTCTGAGCGGTTGCAGCAACTGGGCTCTGGTGTCTTTGCCCGCGTTGATGACAGCAAGCGTCGCTACCTGGGCTCGGCCGCTGCGGCTCAGCGGCCGCTCATTGATCTTTCCTTAGGCAGCCCGGACCTGCCGCCTCCGCCTGTGGCCCTGGAGGCCATGGCCGCTGCGTTGCAGCAACCGGCCAGCAGCAGCTACTGCCTGCATGCCGCCACAGCGCCGCTGCGTGAGGCTGTGGCGGCCTGGGTGCAGCGCCGCTTTGCGATCACGGTGGATCCTCAGCGGGAGGTGCTGCTGCTGGTGGGCTCGCAGGAGGGCACGGCCCACCTGCCCCTGGCGGTGCTGAACCCTGGCGAGCAAGCCCTGGTGCTTGACCCTTGCTACCCCAGCCACAGGGGCGGTGTGGTGCTTGCCGGGGGCATGGCCCGGCCGCTGGCGCTGCGGGCTGAGGAGGGTTGGCGGCCGGTGTTTGAGCGGCTCAGCCCAGAAGAGCAACGTCAGCTGCGGCTGCTGGTGCTGGGCTATCCCCATAACCCCACCGCGACAACCGGCGCTCAGGACTGGATTGATGAGGCCCTGGCCCTGGCTGGGCGCAGCGGAGCGGTCCTGGCCCATGACAACCCTTATGTGGATCTGGCTCTGGAGGGGGAGGCGCCGGCGTTGCTGCGCAGTCCCGGCTGGCGCAGCAACGGCATTGAATTTTTCTCGTTCTCCAAAGGCTGGGGCCTGGCGGGGTTCCGCCTGGCGTTTGCCGTGGGGGCGTCTCACCTGATTGAAGCGTTGGCCAAGGTGAAAGGGGTGGTGGATTTCAACCAGTCCCTGGCCTTGCAGGCCGGTGCCATCGCTGCTTTGGAGCAGGCCATGGACTGGCCTGCCCAGCTGCTGGAGCAGTACCGCCAGCGCCATGACCTGATGCAGCGCTGCCTGCAGAGCAGCGGCTGGCAAGTGCCCAGCAGCAGCATGGCGCTGTATCAGTGGTTGCCGCTGCCGGAGCCGTTGCAGAGCCTCGGTAGCGAAGCGGCAGCCCGTTGGTTGCTGCAGCGCAGCGGTGTGGCCCTCACGCCGGGTGTGGGCTTTGGCGCAGCTGGGGAGGGCTGGTTGCGGCTGGCTCTGGTGAGTGGGGCGGACACACTGCAGAAGGCCAGTGACCGCCTGGGGTTGGCCTTGAGGGAGGCCCAATTCTGAAAATACTGTCTAGAAACGAAAAAGCTGAGACTCGCCCTGCGCAGTCTTAGGTCACGACGCACGTGTCGCGCGTGCACTGCCCCCTCTGCGCCATGAACCTCTGGAGCCCTTGGATGGACCCCGCTTCCAACAGCATGCGGGGTGTCAATCCTGAGCGTTACGCCCTCGCCGCCGGTCCCCAGGGCGAGTACCTCACCCTGGGTGAGGACGACTCCATTCAGACCGTGAACTCCGTTGGCGAGGCCTTCACCTTCAGCACCCACGAAAAAGCGGTGGAAACCGCCCGCTCCATGGCGGCTGTGCTGCGCCGTCCCATCGATGTGATCAAGCTGCTTTGAGTTCAGCTGGCCGCCTTCTGGCCCTGGCGGCGGGTGAGCTCAAGCTGCCCTGGCGCCTGCGCGTGGTGCCCGTCTGCAGCAGCACCGAGGGGCTGTTGAGCCAGTGGTTGGCCTCTGCTGGCGCCCCGCCCCTGGCCGTGCTGGCGCGCCGTCAGCGCCATGGCCGCGGCCAGTACGGCCGCAGCTGGCAGTCGCCCCCCGGTGGCCTCTGGCTCAGTGCCGCCCTGCCCTGGCAGGGCCCGCCGCCGACTGACGATCCCAGCCAGCTGCCGTTGCTTGTCGCTGCCGAGCTGGCTGCCGAGCTGGCCGGGCTGGCCGCTGCAGCAGGGGCAGCGCCGTTGCGCATCAAGGCGCCCAACGATCTGATGGTGGGGCGGCGCAAGCTGGCTGGTGTGCTGACCTCTGCTGTGTGGCGCGGCGCTGAGCTGCAGCAGCTGCGCATCGGCATTGGCCTGAACGGCCGCCATCCCATTCGTCCTCCGGGCATCACCCTGGAGCAATGGCTGGGGGCCGGGCGTTGTCCCCCCTGGCCGCGCCTGGCCCTGATGGGGCTGCGGGCCTTGGAGCGACTGGCCTGCCGCGATCAGGCCTGGGACACTGGGCGCTCCTGCCGCTGACTGCGCTGTACAGCCTGCCGTTGCTGCTGTGGATCACCGCCTTTGGCCAGGCGCCCGGCAGTGTTTTGGATCGCTCGCTCGATGCGCTGGAGCGCGATCAGGTGATCACACCTGCCGAGCGGTTGCAGCTCGAGCGTGGCCGCTTGCCGGCCGTGGAGGGGCGCCAGGCCCCTCGCACGCCAGCTCTGGTCAAGCTTTGTCAGCGCGGCGATGGGGCGGTCAACCAGCGCGAATGCACTAACCCGGGATTGCGCTACAGCCCTGAAGGTCTGCCGCTGCCCCCGTTAAGCGTGCCGGTGAATGCCCTGCTTTCGGGCGCCAATGGCCGCTTTCTGCTGCGTGATGTGCTGCGCATCACGCCAAGGCCTGCGCCCTTGGCCGGTAACGGCAACCGCTCGCTGCTCTTTCCCTTGATCGGCTCGGCGATTCCCAGCAGCGGCTTTGGCTGGCGCCTGCATCCCATTCTCGGCAGCTTGATGCTGCATGCCGGCCGCGATCTGGCTGCACCGGAAGGCACGCCGGTGGTGGCCTCCCTCGATGGTGAGGTCATCAGTTCCGGGTTGGCCGGTGGCTACGGGCTTGCGGTGGTGCTGGAGCATCCCCAGCCCCAACGGCAGCGCACGCTCTATGGCCACCTTTCTGAGCTGTTTGTTGAGCCTGGGGAATCGGTGCGGCAGGGGGAGGTGATCGGCCGGGTGGGCAACACCGGCCTCAGCACAGGCCCCCATCTCCACTTTGAGTTGCGCCGACCGGCAGCCCAAGGCTGGGTGGCCGTCGACCCCGGTGAGCTGACGATGGCCGGCGCAGGCCCCACTGAGCAGGATCCGGTGGGTGTGCTGCTGGCTGAACTGCTGCGCGGCTTGAAGCGTCAGCCCTGAGCTCAGCTGTTGGGACCGCTGCCCGCCAGTTGCAGCACCAATTGGGTGCCACTGGCTAAGGCCATGGCTTCGATTTCCTCGATGGGTCCCTGCAGCCAGCGGGCCACATCGAGCATGGCCCGCAGATTCATGGGCTGGGCCAGGGCGCCGCTGAGGCTGGCGGGCATCTCACCGCACGCCTCAAGCCAGAGCATCCAGTCGCTGCCGTCATCTTCGCTGGGGATCTGCAGCGTCACCTGGAGCCGTTCACTGGGATCCAGCAGGGTGGCGCTGACGCGGTTGCCGCCGCTGAGGCGGAAGAGCACCTGCCAGCCACCCTTTTCAAAGGTACTGGCCGCCTGTTCGCGCAGGGCCAGGGGCGAGCCGTGCTCAAAGTCCGGGACCGCGGAGAGCAGGCCGCCCTCGGGAACGCTTGCAGCCATGACCATGGCAGTAAGGCATCAATCGCCTGGTCGGTCTAAGCGAAAACAACAGACCTGGAGCGCCGCTTCTGCACCTGCTGACAAAGTTCAGCCGGCGATGCGTCCGTCGCGGAACAGCAGCACCCGTTTGGCCCGCTCTGCCACGTCATGTTCGTGGGTCACCAGCACCACGGTCATGCCATCACCGTTGAGCTGATCAAAGATTTCCAGCACATCACGGGTTGTTTCTGAATCCAGCGCGCCGGTGGGTTCATCAGCCAGCAAGAGGGCGGGTCGATTGATGATGGCCCGGGCGATCGCCACCCGCTGCTGCTGCCCGCCGCTGAGCTGATTCGGTCGGTTGCGCAGCCTCTCCCCCAGTCCCACCCGTTGCAGCGCTTCTGTGGCGCGGCGGCGGCGCTCATCAGCGGGAACGTTGGCATAGATCATCGGCAGCTCCACGTTCTCCAGGGCCGAAAGGTGGCCAAGCAGATGGAACTGCTGAAACACAAACCCCAGACAGCTGTTGCGCAGTCCGGCCAGATCGTCATCCCCCAGCCCCTCCACCGCCTGGCCCTGCAGCACATAACTGCCGCTGCTGGGTCGATCAAGGCAGCCCAGGATGTTCATCGCCGTGCTCTTGCCAGAGCCTGAGGCTCCCATCACCGCCAGGTAGTCCCCGCTTTCCACGGTGAGGCTGAGGTCATTGACCGCCCGCACCTCGGTGTCACCGGAGCCGTAGATCTTGTTGATGTGGCGCAGCTCCGCCACTGGCTGCGCTGCCATATCAACCGGTGGGCAGCTGGGGGCTGCTGGCGATCACCTGACGCAGCAGCGGTGTTCCCTCGACCGCTTCATTGGCCCAGGTGAAGAGGGGGTTGGAGAGCACCCCGCCCACGGCGGTGACCAGCAGGCAGAAGACCAGGGCCAGGCGCAGGGGCTGCAGACCAGAAAGATTCCAGCTCACCTCGGGGTAGGCCTTGACCACATCGGAGGCCTCTTGAGGTTCCTTGACCACCATCATCTTGATCACCGAGATGTAGTAGTAGATCGAGACCACCGAGGTCACCAGGCCCACTACCACCAGCAGGTACTGGCCGTCCTGCCAGCCGGCGAAGAAGAGATAGATCTTGCCGAAAAAGCCCAGCATGGGGGGAATGCCACCCAATGAGAGCAGGCAGAGGCTCAGCCCAAGGGTGATCAATGGGTCTTTTTGGTAGAGGCCGGAGTAGTCCGAGATGCGATCACTGCCGGTGCGCAGCGAGAACAGGATCACGCAGGCGAAAGCCCCCAGGTTCATGAACAGGTAGGCCGCCATGTAGAGCACCATGGCGGCGAACCCTTCCTCGGTGCCGCAGACCAGGCCGATCATCACGAAGCCCGCCTGGCCGATGGAGCTGTAGGCCAGCATCCGCTTC
>CAJWYF010000034.1 GCA_913049535.1 uncultured Synechococcus sp. | reverse complement strand
TGGTGCTGCTGATGGACACCGTCTATTCCCTGCCGGTGGTGCTGCTGGCGGTGGTGATGGCGTTCCTGCTGGGCCAGGGCCTGCTCAATGCCGCTGCAGCCCTTTGCGTTGTTTATGTGCCCCAGTACTTCCGCGTGGTGCGCAACCAGACCGCATCGGTCAAAGCGGAGTTGTTCGTGGAAGCGGCCCAGAGCCTGGGGGCTGGCCCTGTGTGGATCATGCGCAAATACCTGTTCCGCAATGTCATCACCTCCGTGCCGGTGGTGCTGACCATGAATGCGGCTGATTCGGTCTTGATGCTCGGCAGCCTTGGTTTTCTAGGCCTAGGTCTGCCAGCGGCGGTGCCGGAATGGGGCGCTGAGCTCAAGCAGGCCCTGACGGCATTGCCCACCGGCATCTGGTGGACGGCCCTTTACCCCGGGCTGGCCATGTTCATCCTGGTGCTGGCGCTCTCGTTCATTGGCGAGGGTCTCGATGCCTGGGTCAGCGGTGATGAGTCCAGCCCTTGAGGCGAAAGATCCAAGGGCATCAGGCTGCGGCGGAACCAGGTTTCTTTGGGCACCGGCAGCAGGGCCCTTAGGGCCACACGCCAGATCACGCGGCCTTCAAAAGGGGCGCGGCGCTGCGGCCAGCAGCGCTGGCGCCCATACAAGCGCTGCTGCAGCCACTGGCGTTCGGCTTCTGTGAGCTCGCCCCAGGTCATGCCCACCCGCTTGCCGTGCTGCCTTTGCAGCACTAGCGGCAAGCCCCAGTGCTGCTCGGGCAGCTGCGCGCTGTTGAGCCTGGCCTCAAGGCCGGTTTCACTGATGGCGGTGACCACGCCCCAGCTCAGGGGTTGCTGCACTGCAAACCAGGGCACGGCGCTGGTGCCGGGACGGTCCCAGCAGCTGCGCATCGCGGTGAGCAGCAGCAGGCTGCTGGCGCTGATCCACACCAGGGTCAGCACCGTGGTGCTCAACGGTGGCGGCCAGATCAACAGGCCCGCTGCTGCCACCAGCTGCACGCCGCTGAGGATCAGCAGCGGCAGCAGCAATCCCATCGCGGGCCGCTGCCAGCGCTGCTCAGCGGAGGGGGCTTTGGGGGTGACGCGAAAGCTGCGGGGCCTGCCGGCCAGGGTGCTGAGCACCGCTGCCACCAGGGGCACCAGGAAGATCCAGCGGTAGAGCTCCGGCAGCAGGGCGCCGCGGGCATGGTTGCTGAACCAGCGCGCCAGCAGCATTTGGGATAGATAAAAAGGAAGCGCCACCTGCAGCAGGCCGCTGGGGGTGAGCAGCAAGGGGTTGCTGCGGCTCAGCACCGCCAGCAACGGCATCAGCAGCAGCAGCAACTGGGGCAGCACGTTGAGCCAGTGCACGATGCCTTCGAGATAGGCCAGCCGCTGCAGGGGGTTCAGCCCCTTGATGGTCAGCGGATTGGCCCCAGTGAAGAGGGTCTGCAGGGTGCCGCTGGCCCAGCGGCAGCGCTGCCGTGCCATCGCTGCGGCGCTGTGGGGCGCCAGGCCAGCGCTGAGCTTTTCGTTTAAGTAGCGCAGGCGATAGCCATGGGCGGCCAGGCGGATGCCGGTGGCCAGATCCTCCGAGGGGGTGGCGGTTTCAAATCCCCCCACCTCCAGCAGGGCCTGACGGCGCACCACAAAGGAGGTGCCGGCGCAGACCACTGCACCGACCCCCTGGCGGCTGGGCTCCACCCAGCGGTAGAAGCTTTCTTCATCGGGCATGACCCAGCGCTCCAGGCGCAGGTTGCGCAGCACCGGATCGGCATTCATATAGCTCTGGGGCGTCTGCACCAGGGCGGTGCGTTGATCCTCTAGCAGGGCGGCGACCGTGCGGCGCAGGAAGATCTGCTGGGGCACCACATCCGCGTCAAAGACGGCGATCAGCTCTCCTTGCAGGTGGGGCAGGGCGTGGTTGAGGTTGCCCGCCTTGGCATGGCGGCCGCCGTTGCGCTGCAGGTAGCGGCAGCCCAGCCTCTCGGCGAGCTGCTGCAGCTCGCTGCGGGCGGCGTCATCGAGCAGCCACACCGTGAAGCGGGGGTAATCCAGCGCCAGGCAGCTGCGCAGGCTGCGCTCCACCACGGCCAGCGGTTCGCCGCAACTGGGCAGCAGCACATCCACCGCTGGTGCGTTGCTGAGCTGGCCGGGCTGTGGCGGCTCCTCCGGGGCCAAGGAAAACCACAGCTGCAGCAGGTTGCTGGCCAGCAGCAGGGCTTCGCAGGCGAGCAGCAGCAGGCTCAAACCGCCGGCCTGCGCGGTGCTGAAGTTCAACGTTGCGCTCAGGCGCCAGTGGAGATAGCGGGCCCCCAGCAGGCTGATTAGCAGCACCGCCCAGCGGTGGCGCACCAGTCCGGTATCTGTAGTTATGGCCATCGGCTTAAGCCTGCGCGCGGAGCGGCAGCGGCTGCTTAAGGTAACGAAATAGGCCAAGGACCCATGGGGGTTTCACTGCTGTTGATGGCCCTGACGGGTCTGTTTTGGTTTCTGGGGATGCGGAATGCCGATGAGGTGATCGGCATCCTCGAGAAACTGATGGCGGCTGTGCTGCTGGTGCTCACCCTCAGCTTTGGCGGCATGCATCAGGCCATCTGCATCGCCCTGCTGCTGCTGGCGTTGAGCCTGCCCAAGGCCAGCTCGTTTGCCAGCACCCGCACGCCCAGCCGCAGCACGGCTGCGGACGATGGCAACAGCGACGAGCTGTTTCTCAAGTTCTGAGTCCCACTTGGACCTTTGCAGTGGTCAGGGTCTTGATCTGGCCCTGCGGCCTTGTTGGTGACAGACCTTGCGGCTGAATGGGTGCACGATCCTTTGAGGTCTTTGGCGCTTATGTCCAGAAGCAGCTGGTTGAACACCCCCACCCGTTGTTCCTCTGCTTCCACCTGGCGCCGGCCTTTGCAGCAAGCTCCCCAGGCCTTGATCCGTCAGTTCACCACGGATTTGATGAGCCGCTCCATCGGTGCTGCTGCCAAGCCTGTGGCCCCTGCCGCGGCGGCCGGCTGAGCGTTGTTGGCAGCCCAGCCTTGGCCCTGGCGAGCAGACCTCTGATCGGTGGCGGCGCCGCAGTGCGGGCCTGCCGATCGCAGGTTCAGTTGAAGCCTCAGCCTGGGCCGCTTGCTTGCAAGCAAGAAGGTTGAACTGGGGCTATCGAGGTTCCTGGGCTCTGCAGCAGCCCAGCTGTTGTCCCTGATCGCGCCTGCGTGGGGGATGGATCCAGCGGCAAGCCATAAAAAATGTCCCCGACCCCCATCGGGGACACATGCTCGACGCAGACCCCATGAGCTGAGGCCTGATTCAGTATGGATTGGTGCTCTGGTGAACTAAGTATTTCTGACTACCAGTTGGCCGGCTGGGTGATCGGTTGTGGGGGTCTCCTCACTCCCAGGTCACGGTGCAGGTCCAGCGGGGGTCATTCATCACATCCACTTCGTTGCAGCTGGTGCCGGTGATCTTGGCGCCTTTGGGGACCTGGCTTTTGGCTTCCCCGGCCGCGTGGCCCGCACTCCAGATCGACTGGGCCGTGGCCGAGCCGGCCAGGGCTGGCAGCGGCAAGGCGAGTAGCAGCAGAGCAGGCAGCAGGCGCAGCATGGATCAGCTCTCCATCCGTTGTTGCTTCTCTAGCCACAGCGCCAACGATGCGATGTTCAAAACGTGTGCAAGGCGCTCGGCCTCACGCTGCTGCCGTTTGGTGCGCGTGCTGGCTGCAGACTGTCAACGCGTTGCAGCCGAGCATTGATGGCGTGGCGTTTGCCGCTCAGCGGGCTGATCGGGGTGCTGGGCGCCGCTGCAGGGCTGGCTCAGGTGGATCCCCAGGTGCACCAGCAGTGCCTGAACGCCAGGGATTACAGCGGCTGCGTCCAGCTTCACGGTGGGGGTGAGCGCTCAGCAGCGCCCACCAAGCCGCTGCTGAAGCAACTGCAGCAGCAGCAGCAGATCTATCTGCAGGCCGTGCAGGCGGCCGGTCGTCCCAACCGTTTTGTCGGCACGATCTACAACTGCCAGAAGCTCAAGCGCGCCCTGGCCCAGTTCAATGCCGCTGTGCCCAAGGCGTATCAGCTGGCCTATCGAGGCCAGTTTGAAGCGGCTGTTTTTGGTGAGGTGGAGGCCTGTGCCCCCCAGAGCGAGGCGATCGAGGCGCTAATTGATCAGCTGCGGGCTGAGCAGTAGGCCCGCCTAGCAGCGCAGCTTGACGGTACGGGGCAGGTCCTCGAGCAGCTCGCCGTCGTCGTTGAGTTCGGGGTAGGGCCGTCCGGTGTCGCGGCACCAGCGCGCCACCTGGGGGTAGGCCCACTCCAGCAGCGTTGCTTTGTAGAGCTCAGGTGTCAGTCCCTCACCGGCGCTGGGGATCAGCCCAGCGGCCTGGCGCTGGCGCACGGCTTCAAACAGCAGGGTGGCGGCGGCCACGCTGACATTGAGTGACTGCACCATGCCTGTCATGGGAATGAACACCGGCTGATCCACCGCGGCGCCGGCCGTTGCAGTGAGCCCCCACTTTTCAGCGCCGAGCACAAACGCCGAGGGCTTGGTGAAATCGCAGCTGCGGTAGTCCACCGCGTCGACGCCGAGCATGGTGCCGTAGATGCGAAAGCCCTGCTCATGTAGGGCAGCAAAGGCCTGCTCCACCGAGTCGTGATCGCGGATCGGCACCCATTTCTGGGACCCCTGGGCGGTGCTGTTGAAGGTGCGGGGCCGGCCTTTGAGGCTGACGGCATGGGCTTCAAAGACGCCGGTGGCATCACAGGTGCGCAGGATCGCCGAGAGGTTGTGGGGCTTCTCCACCGCTTCCATCAACACGGTGAGATCGCCCATGCGTCCGTTCAAGACCTGTTGCAGTCGCTGGAATCTGCGCGGTAGCAGCGGCATCGGCGAAGGGCTTCGCGGGCGGAATAGGGGTGGACGATTCAGACTTGCATGCAGCCCCGCGGATCAGAGCGGCGATGGAGAGGCTGGAGCAGGTGATGGCCCTGGTCGTCACAGCAGGGCTGGCGATTGTGAGCTACCAGCTGTTCTCGCCGGCCCGGCGGGACTTGCGGCGGCCCGAGTCCCAGCCGCCCCTCAGTGCCCTGCCTGGGGAGGTGGCGCCTTGCCGCTCCAGCGAGGCTCGGGCGGATTGGGGTTGACCCTTACCACATCAGCGCCCTTGTCTGTGGCGCATATCGGCCAATTGCCGTGTTTTGTGAAACACAGTGTAATGTTTGCCCGTTCTTGGCATCCGCGCCGATGTTCACGCTTGATAAGGCCCGTCAGATCTTTCCGGACACGCTGACGGCTGATGCCGTCCCGGCCATCACGGCCCGCTTCAAGCTGCTCAGCGCCGAGGATCAGCTCGCTTTGATCTGGTTCGCCTATCTGCAGATGGGCAAATCAATCACCGTCGCCGCCCCTGGTGCCGCGCGGATGGCGCTGGCTGAGCCCACGCTCAAAGAGATCGTGGCCATGACCTTTGACGAGCAAACCAAGGTCATGTGTGACCTGGCAGGCAAGGTGAACGCGCCGATCTCCAATCGCTACGCCTACTGGTCGGTGAATGTCAAGCTCGGCTTCTGGTACGAACTGGGCGAGTGCATGCGCAAGGGTGAGGTGGCGCCGATCCCCCAGGGTTACAGGCTCTCGGCCAATGCTTCCTCGGTGCTGGAAGCGGTCAAGAAGGTGGAGCAGGGTCAGCAGATCACCCTGCTGCGCAACTTCGTGGTGGACATGGGTTTTGACCCCCAAGTGGACGATGACAAGATCGTTTCTGAGCCCATCGTGGCGCCAACACCCGAGGATCAGCGCGAGGAGATCTTCATTCCCGGTGTGCTGAATCAGACGATTTTGAGCTACATGCAGTTGCTCAATGCCAACGATTTTGATGCATTAATCAATCTCTTCCTTGATGATGGAGCGCTTCAGCCTCCTTTCCAGCGTCCCATTGTCGGCCGTGAGGCCATCTTGAAATTCTTCAAGCGCGACTGCCAGAACCTGAAGCTGATCCCGCAGGGCGGTTACGGCGAGCCGGCAGAAGGTGGGTTCAATCAGATCAAAGTGACCGGCAAAGTGCAAACTCCCTGGTTTGGCCGTGAGGTGGGCATGAATGTGGCCTGGCGTTTTCTGCTTGATGAGGACAGCAAGATCTATTTCGTCGCCATCGATCTGCTCGCCTCACCAGCTGAACTCCTCAAGCTGGGTGCCAAGTGATCGGAGTGATCCCCTCACGGGGATCCTGCTGGCTGCTCTAATCGCAGCGGTCTGGTTGGCCTCCTTGCTGGTGGCCTTGCAGCAGCCGCTGCAACAGATGGGTCTGGCGGAGCTGATGGGCCTGGTGCTGATCAGAACCCTGTCCCAGACAGGACTGTTCATCATTGCCCACGACGCGATGCACGGCAGCCTTCTGCCTGCACTGCCGCGTTGGAACTGCCGCATCGGTGCGGTGGCGTTGTTGCTCTATGCCGGGCTGTCCTTCCGCCGCTGCCAGCGCAATCACTTGAGCCATCACCGCCACAGCGAAACCGCGGCAGACCCGGATTACCACCGCCCCGGACAGCCGCAGATTCATCGTTGGTATGGCGCTTTTATGGGGCGCTATCTCAGCGCTTGGCAGCTCTTGCGTCTCGGCTTGATTTGGTTGGGGGTGACTGCTGCGGCTTCCATGACCCATCCACTGGCGGGGGTGAATGTGGTGAGCTTTTGCATCATTCCCCTGGTGCTGAGTTCGCTGCAGTTGTTTGTCGTTGGCACCTGGCTGCCCCATCGCTGCGCTTCCCCTGCCGAGGTCGCCGTGACGCCGAGAAGCCTGCCCATGCATCCGGTTGTTTCACTCGCAGCTTGCTATCACTTCGGGTATCATTTCGAACATCACAAATTTCCATACACCCCCTGGTTCAGACTTCCATTGATGCGTGATTGCAACAATTCCGTCTGACTGTTTCACCGCTTATTCCGTATCCAGGTTTCACCCCGATCGATCCATGGCTGCACAGGACTGGTCAACGGAAGAGCAATCCGTTGCACGCGAGGTTTTTGATAAAGGCAACAAGCGCTCGATCGAGGTGCTGATCGCCACGCTGCAAGAGCGTGCCAAGTCATTGGATTCGCCTGAATCGATTTGGACCCTGCACGATTTCCTCAGCAGCCAGCGGTTTGAGTACGAAGGACGTTCCGTCTTCGATGAAGGCAATGCTCTCTTTGCCCTCGCTGAGATGCTGAAACAGAAGCTGATCTCATTGGATGAGCTGGCCGGTCTTGATCAGGTCAAGGTCAGCAAGATCAAGGCCATGTCGATGTTCTAGGGGCGCAAAGCGTCAGCATTGCTGGTGACCACGACGGCGTCTCGGGCTTTTGATCAGCGGGTGTACGCCCTGGTGCGCCTGATTCCCCCCGGCCAGCTGCTCACCTATGGCCAGGTGGCTGAATTGCTGGGCTGCTGGGGCCGGGCTCGCCAGGTGGGTTGGGCGCTGCGGCGGCTCACCTTTCCCACGGATGTGCCCTGGCAGCGGGTGGTGAATGCCGCCGGACGCATCAGCTTTTCTCCCTCACGGGAGGGCAGCGACTGGATCCAGCGCCAGCTCCTGCTGGAGGAAGGCATTCCAGTCAGCGAGGACGGCCGCCTGCCGCTGCGGCGCTATCTGTGGACTCCTGCCCCCGATGCGTTCGTTGAGCTCTGATCTCCAGACCACAGGATTGGCACCACGACTGGTGGCCTGGCGGGTGCTGGAGGCTGTCGGTGATGGCGCCTATGCCGATCTGGCTTTAGAGCGGGAGCTCAAGCGTCAGCCCCTGCCCCCCCGCGATCGCGCCCTGGCCACCGAGTTGGCCTACGGCGCTATCCGCCAGCGCCGCTGCCTGGATCTCTGGCTGGATCGCTTTGGCAAGGTGCCGGCCGCCAAGCAGCCGCCGCGCCTGCGCTGGCTGCTGCACATCGGCCTGCAACAGCTGCTGCATGCCGATCGCGTGCCCAGCTCAGCGGCGGTGAGCACCGCTGTGGAGCTGGCCAAACGTCAACGGCTGGCCAACCTGGCCCCGGTGGTGAATGGCCTGCTGCGGGCAGCAGCCCGCGCCATTGCTGCCGGCGAGACCCTACCGCTGCCCGACGATCCCAAGCAGCGCCTGGCCGTTGAGCACTCCTTGCCCGACTGGCTGGTCCATGAGCTCTGGGATCGGATCGGCCCTGAGCGCACGGCCGAGCTGGCGGCGGCCAGTCACCGCATCCCCAGCCTTGATCTGCGCATCAATCCGCTGCGCTGCAGCCTTGACACTCAGCTGCAGGCCTTTGCTGATGCCGGTGTGGCTGCCACCGCCATCGCGGGCTTGCCCCAGGGCATCCAGCTCAGCGGCCGGACCGGGTCGCTGCCGCAGCTGCCCGGTTTCGCCGAGGGTCACTGGTGCGTGCAGGATCGCGCCGCCCAACGCATTGCCCCCCTGCTGGGGCTCAGCCCCGGCCTGCGGGTGCTGGATGCCTGCGCGGCCCCCGGCGGCAAGGCCACTCACATCGCCGAGTTGATGGGCGATCAAGGCGAAGTCCTGGCCTTGGATGTGGCCGCCAATCGCCTGCAGCAGGTGCAGGTCAATGCCGATCGCCTTGGCCTGAGCTGCATCAAGCCCGATCGGGCTGATGCCACGGATCTGGAGCTGCTCCCCGATCGCAGCTTTGATCGGGTGCTGCTGGATGTGCCCTGCTCGGGGCTTGGCACCCTGGCCCGCCACGTCGATGCCCGCTGGAGCCTGAAGCCTGAGGCCATGGAAGAGCTCACCCATCTGCAGGCCCAGCTGCTGGATCAAGGGGCTCGCCTGACGGCCCCCGGAGGACGGTTGGTCTACGCCACCTGCACGGTGCATCCGGCGGAGAACCGCGAGCAGGTGCAGGCTTTCCTTGCTGATCAGCCCAGCTGGCAGCTGCAGCAGCCGATGCTCGAGCTTTGGCCCCGGCCTGATCAGCCTGGGGACGGTTTTTTTGCAGCCGTGCTCAGCCCAGTGGGCTAAGCGCCATTCCCGAGAGCAGGTCGCGGCAACCGGTGATCGCCACCACGGCAAAGAGCACACAAGCCAGCAGCATGGCGCTGACATGCAGGCGCCGCAGCCGGCTGATCTGGGGGATCAGCGGCCGGATCGCTAATGACATCAGCAGCAGGGCGGTCAGCAACAGCCCTGACCAGTAATGGGAGCGCCAGAAATCGGCCTGCCAGGGCAGATCCGCCAGCCGTTCGATCTGGGGCTGAGCGCCAAGGCCAAGCAGCCCCGCCAGGCACAGCCCTGTGAAGCTGGCCCTTAAGGCCGGCTGTTGCACCCGCCAGAGGGCCAGCAGGGCAACCACGGTGCCGATGCCGGCCAGCAGCAGCACGCCGCTGCGGCCATCGGCGCCATGGCGCAGAAAGCTTTCGAGATAGGCGATCAGACTGGCCACCACCATGGCGCTCACCAGCCAGCGGCCGTGTTGCCAGTGCTCGGTTGGCACTGTTTCCGGCAAGGCGGTGTTGTAGCCCGTGCGCTTTTCGCGCGCCAGGATCCCCAGCCGGATGGCCGCGCCGGCCACCGGGTAGATGAACAGAATCGCCAGCACCGGGTGCAGCAGGCCCAACCAGTCCAGAGCCGTCAAGGGGCCATTCATTCAGCCGATCACTCGAAAGGGTTCACCGTCGGTTCGATGATCTCAAGCCCTGGGGCCAGCTCAATCACCCGGGGTGCCTGGGGCTGGACAAACCGCGGCCGCGGTTGGGGTTGCACCGGCATGGGCGCTGGGCGCGGGGCGACGTAACCACCGACCGGCGGTGGGGCATTGGGTTCAGCCAGGGGGTCATCGCCCTCATCGGGCGGCAGGAAGGCACCAGCCGGTGCCTTGAAACTGCGCTTGAGCTCCGGTTTGTCAGGGAATTGCTGAACCGGCATGTCCTTGACGACCGGAATCATGTATTGCTTCCAGGCCCAGGCCGCGTCGCCGCTGGAGCCTTTCTGCTCGCGGTTGTCGTCATAACCGAGCCAGACGGCTGTGGTGAGCTGGGGGATCGAGCCGATGAACCAGAGGTCCCGCGCCCCCTCCGAGGTGCCGGTCTTGCCGGCCACTGGCCGGTCCTCCAACTTGGCAGCGATGCCGGTGCCGCCGCTCACCACCCGCTGCAGCATCCAAAGCATGGCGTCTGCGGTGTCGCTGTCCACGGCCCGTTTGCCCCGCTCCCCCTGGCTGCTGCGACTCCAGATCACCGAACCATCGGCGCCGGTGATGCTCATGAACGGGGTCGGCGGCACATACACACCGCGGTTGTTGATGGCCGCGTAAGCCGCAGTCATGTCCAGCACGGTCTGCTCATAGGCGCCAATGGCCAGGGGGTAGTAACGCCCCAGGGGCCGGGTGATGCCCAATGAGCGGGCGGTGCTGATCACAGCGTCAAAGCCCACCTTGTCGAGCAGCTGCACCGCGACCGTGTTGAGCGAATTCTTGAGGGCATCCGCCAGGCTGACGGGGCCGAAATACTTGTTGCCGAAGTTGCGGGGGCAGTATGTGCCCCAGCACTGGGCCTGGTCGATAAAGATGTCCTCGGGTTTGACGCCCGCAGCCACCGCTGCGGTGTAGTCAAAGAGCTTGAAGGTTGAGCCTGGAGAGCGCAGGGCCTGGGTGGCGCGGTTGAACTGGCTCTTACTGAAGTCCTGGCCGCCGATCATGGTGCGCACCAGACCGGTGCCCGGTTCGATCGACACCACCGCCCCCTGCTGGCCGCCCCAGGTGTTCTCCTTGATCACCTTCTTGGCGATCGTCTGCCAGTCGGCATTGAGGCTGCTGCGGATGGTGAGGCCACCCACCTCCAGCTGCTCTGGGCTCAGCACCCTGGGCAGCTCCTGGGCCACCCAGCTGGTGAAGTAGGGCGCTGTGCTGTTCCAGAACTTGGGTAGGGCCGGTTTGAGATCCAACGGTGCGTTCTGGGCTTCTGCCAGCTGCGCCGCATCGATCTGACGGATCTCATGCATGCGGCGCAGCACAATGGCGCGCCGCTGCAGCGCCAGCTCGGGGTTCACCAGCGGTGAATAAATCGATGGGGCTGGCGGCAGGCCTGCGATCAGGGCTGCTTCCGGCAGGGTGAGCTGATCAACGGATTTCGAGAAATAGACCCAGGCCGCATCGGCAACGCCGTAGGCACTGGAGCCCAGATAGACGTTGTTGAGGTACTGGTTGAGGATCTGCTCCTTGCTCAGCTGGCGCTCGAGCTTGAGAGCCAGCGCAGCCTCTTTGGCCTTACGCACCAAGGTGCGGTCCTGGGTCAAGAAGACGACCCTGGCCAGCTGCTGGGTGATGGTGCTCGCCCCCTGCTCCACCTTGCCGCTGGAGACATTGGTGACCAGGGCGCGGCCGATGCCGACGATGTCGACGCCGTTGTGCTGATAGAAGCGGGTGTCTTCCGCTGCGATGAAGGCGTCCTTGACCAGCTCCGGCATCTGGCCTAAGGCGATCTTCTCGCGCGAGGCCGGCCCCAGCTTCTGCAGCACATCACCGTCGGCCGAGAGGATCGTCACCGTTCCCGGCCGGCTGAACGCACTGATGCCGCGCGCATCGGGCAGCAGCCCATCGAGTCGTTGCAGCACAGCAGAGCTGCCGAAGGCGGCGGTGGTGCCGGCTGCAGCGGCCACCAGCCCCGCCAGGATCAATCGCCGCCGGCGCCGGTTCACGCTGGGGTGGCCACCACTCTTCTGGGGCTGCACCGCGGTGTCGCTCAGCTTGGGCGAGACGGGCAAAAAGGGTTTCCCTTGGACTGCTGAGAAAACCTAGCCGGCGCTGCTGAAGCCGCTCTGGCCCAGGGCCAGTGCCGTGACCAGCATGCCGATCACCAGGAATGGCTGGGCACTGGCCTGGTATTTGACGTCAAAGGCGACCGGATCACGCAAAAGCCAGATGTCCTGGAAGGTGATCTGGGGAATGATCAGCAGCGTCAGCAGCACCGCTGCGAAATGCTGCCCCAGCAGAACCAGGGCGACCACCATGGCGATCTGGAACACATCAATCATGGCGGCACTGATCCAGCTGGCCCGCGTCACCCCGAACACCACCGGCAGCGACTGCAGGCCCAGTTCGCGGTCCCCCTCGACGCTTTTGAAGTCGTTCACCACAGCGATGCCCAGGCCCGCCAGGCTGTAGGCGAGGGTGAGCCACACCGTGCCCCAGCTCAGTTGCCCAAAGAGGGCCTGGCCGGCCCACCAGGGCAGGGCGATGTAGCTGGCCCCAAGGGCGTAGTTGCCCAGCCAGCCGTTCTGCTTGAGCTTGAGCGGCGGGGCTGAATAGATAAAGCTCACAAACGAGCCCCCAAGGGCCAGCAGCAGCAGCACCGGGGTCTGGTGGCCGGCCCAACGGTCCAGCCCCCAGGAGACGGCGATGCCGGCGATGAGCAGCACCCAGATCTGCACCTTGACCTGCCAGAGGGGAATGGCCCCAGAAGGGATCGGCCGGTAGGGCTCGTTGATCGCGTCAATATCGCGGTCGTAGTAGTCGTTGATGGTCTGGGTGAAGCCGGCCAGCAGCGGTCCGCTCATCACCATGCAGGCCAGCGAGGCGAGCACATCGGGCCACTGCCAGTGGAAGTTGCCGCTGGCCGCGGCGCCGCAGAGCACGCCCCAGATCAGCGGGATCCAGGTGACGGGTTTCATCAGCTGCAGGCGCAGCTTCCAAATCGAACTGGAGCCACTGGCCCCTTTCATGCCAAGCAGCTGGCGGGCACCGCCGCCACTGCTCACTTCAGGGTTGGGGCGATCGCTCACGGACGGGCTCAGGCGGCGGCGATTTCGTCTTCAAAGAACCAGCTTTCGGTTCCATCATCGAGCTTCACCTTGACGCCAACACCACTGCCGTCGGTCATCTTGAAGCCGGTGACCACACCTTCAGGGTTGGTGAGCAGCAGCTTCACCAGATCGCCTTTGATGCGGTCGCGCACACGGGTGACCTTCACCTTCGAGCCAACGGTGATGGCGGGTGAGGTGGCAGCCTGAGACATCGGGGGCGCTGACTGGGTTCCGCGGAAACCATACCAGCGTCGTCCCGGCCGGTCTTTGCCCCAGCTGTTGTGGTTGCCAAACGGATCATTCCCTGCCTCGACATGGCTGCCGGACGGGTGGTCAAAGGCGTCAACTTCGTGGGATTGCGCGATGCCGGTGATCCAGTGGAGCTGGCTTGCCGCTACGACGCCGCCGGTGCTGATGAGCTGGTTTTTCTCGATATCGCCGCAACCCATCAGGGGCGCGAGACCCTGGTGGAACTGGTCGAGCGCACCGCCTCGCAACTGTTCATTCCCTTCACCGTCGGCGGGGGGGTCCGCTCGGTGGAGGGGATCACCGCCCTGCTGCGCGCCGGTGCGGACAAGGTGAGCCTGAATTCATCGGCGGTGCGGGACCCAGAGCTGATCGGTGCTGGCGCCCGCCAGTTCGGTGCCCAATGCATCGTTGTGGCGATTGATGCCCGCCGCCGCCCCGGCGGGGGCTGGGATGTCTTTGTCAAAGGCGGTCGGGAGAACACGGGGCTGGATGCCATCGCCTGGGCTCGCCAGGCCGTGGCACTCGGTGCCGGGGAGCTGTTGCTCACCTCCATGGACGGTGATGGCACCCAGCAGGGCTATGACCTGGAGCTCACGGCTGCTGTCGCCGAGGCCGTGCCGGTGCCCGTGATCGCCTCCGGCGGGGCGGGCTGTCTGGGGCACATCGCCGAGGTGTTGCAGTCAACCGGTGCCGCGGCAGCGCTGCTGGCCTCATTGCTGCACGATGGCGTGCTCAGCGTTGAAGAGATCAAAACGGACCTGATGGGCCGCGGTGTGTCTGTGCGCCCTGTCACATGATGTGATAATTCGTTAAGTTTAAGGGGATTGTTGGGCTCCGGCCTTGGGTTCTCTTTTCGCAGGTGTTCCATACCCCGGCCTGATCGCACTGTCGATCGTGGTGGTGGTGGTGGCACTGGTGGCCTGGGGGCTCCAGCTGATGCAATCGGCCAGTGATAAGCAGGAGTTCTCCTTGATGCTGGCCGGCTGTCTGGTCTGTTCTGCAGCAGCCGGTTTGGCCACGGTGATGATGATCACCCTCACCGGCCCAGATGCGCCGCTGGTGCATGTGCTCCAAGCTGGCGCTCAGGCCATCGACGAACCCCAGTGGTAAGTGGCGCTCATCCGCAGCAGGTGCGTCAGCTCTTTGAGCAGGTGGCGCCCCATTACGACCGGCTCAACGATCTGCTGAGTCTGGGCTTGCATCGCCTCTGGAAACGGCAGATGGTGCAATTGCTGCAGCCCAAGGCCGGTGAGGCCTGGCTCGACCTCTGCTGCGGCACGGGTGATCTGGCCTTGCTGCTGGCGGAACGGCTGCGCCCTAAAGGCATGGTGCTGGCCGTTGATGCGGCTGAGGCGCCGTTGCAGCGCGCCCGGCTGAGGGCAGCCTCGCGGCCCTGGCTTGCGATCGACTGGCAGCTGGGTGATGCCCTGGCCGTGGATCGCCCCGATGGTCATTTCGATGGGGCCGTGATGGCCTACGGGCTGCGCAACCTGGCTGATCCGGCCCGCGGCTTATGCGAATTGCGGCGCCTGTTGCACCACGACGGTCGTGCGGGTGTCTTGGATTTCAACCGCACCACAGGCCTGCCTGCGGTGCTCCAGCGCCAGACCCTGCGCCAAGTGGTGGTTCCGGTGGCCACCCAACTGGGGCTGCAATCGCAATACGCCTACCTCGAAGACAGCATCGATCGCTTCCCCACAGGAGCTCAGCAGGAGCGACTGGCTCAAGACGCCGGCTTCAGCTGGGCGCGCCATCGCCCTATCGCCGGGGGCTTGATGGGGCTATTGGAGCTGCGCTGTTGATCACCAGCTGATGCTCGCCTGCAAGCTCGGGGCCAGAACGCTTGGATACTGCCCGGCTCCGCCGGGATTGATGATCCACTGGGCCCCGGGTTGCAGCTGCAAATTTTCGGTGATCTTGAGCAGGTAGCCCAGCTCCACCATGCCCTCAAAGCTCTGGCGCTTGCCGTCGTCGGTGCGGGCGTAGGGGGAGAGGCTGCTGCGCGAGAGGCCCAATATCAACAGGTCGAGGGGGCGGTTTTGCAGCACTCCCTGCACCAGCAGTCCCCCCTGCAGGAAGAGGGGCACTTGGTTGATGGCCGGTTCGGTGCCCACCGCCGCCGATCCCCACAGCCTGGCCCCGTGGCCCACGGGCAGGTTGATCGGCAGCGTGGCACTGCTGAAGATCGTGTGGGCGCGGTTCTCCCAGCGTTGGGGGTCATCAAGCCGCGGGAAGCGCCAACTGCCAGCCACGGCCCCGAGCTGCAGCAGTGGATCAGGCAGATTGTTCTCCAGGCCCAACAGCCCATCGCAGCCTTTGTTGTGGCGCAGATAGCTGCCGCGATCGTCCGGGTCGCGGCAGGCCATGAGCGGTTCCCCCTCCTGATCCGAGAGCTTCAGGTCCAGCCGCAAGGCCTGCACGATTCCATCGCTGCCGGCCACGTTGAAGCGCCAGCCATGCCACTGATTGGCCTGACTGCCGCCCCGTTGATTGCTGAGCTGCACAGCGCCGTAGTGAGCGCTGAGTCGCTCATTGAGCTGCCAGCTGAACTGGCCGCCGGCGGCATTGAACGGTGTGAAGGGGTACGCCGGCAGGGTCAGGTTGAGCGTGCCATTGATGGTGGAGTTGACGTAGAAGCCGTAGGCCGGGGCGTACACCAGCTCATCAAGGTTGTAGTTGTTGCCCAAGCGCAGCTTGGTGCTGCTGTCGAGGCGTTCCACCCAGAGCCCCTGCAGCCAGAACCCCTGGTCGGCAACCAGCTCCTGCAGTGCAAAGAGGGTGCCGATCTCCTCGTTGAACTCGGGAGGCTGTCCCATGTAGTTGGCCAGGCTGAGACGGACAGCCCAGCGATCCCATTCCTGTTGGTCTTCGACCTTTTTGCGGAGGCCGCTGCTGATGGAGACCTCGAGGTCCAGTTGGTCGATATAGCCCGTGGTGCGGGTGGCGCCCCCTTGGGTGTTGCCCATGGGCTCGGCCGTCCAGCTGGCGCTGAGATCCAGCCAGTCCGGCAGCTGCAGCAATGTGCCCAGGCTCGCTGCCTCCAGCACGCCTTTGGGCGTGCGCAGCACCTCCAGTTCCTTGGCCTGCTTCTCTGGGGCCACAGCGTCTGGGGCTGCTGATTCCTGAGCCCGAAGCCCCAGCGGTGCCCACAGCAGCAGGGCGGCGGCGATGCAGACCGCCCTGGCCTTGGCGAAATGGGCGGGGATCAAGCTCAATAACCTTTTCGCCGCCTAGAAGCTAGGGGGCAGCCCATGACATAGGTTAAGGAAAGACAAAGATTTGAGTGTCCGCCATGGCGGGTCCACTGCCCCTCTTCCCGCTCCCTGAAGTGGAGCATCGCCTCCAGCTCCTGTTGGAGCACACCCTGGCGATGAATGGGTTGCTGGTGGTCACCGAAGCCCGTTACGGCATTTCGCTGCAGTCCGGTGCTCTTGCCGAGCAGCAGCCCGATCCGGTGGAGTCGATCCGCTTTGTTCCCTTCGCCAAGATCGAAGCCTTCAACAGCGTTCTGCGGCGGCGCCCCGATGGTGCTCCTCTAGCTGAGCAGATCTGCTCTTTACTGCTCAATCACTACGGCAGCACGGCCAAGCCGGTGCTCTTGCTGCGCCGCAATGGCCACCACTGGCTGGGAATGATTGATTACAGCCCTGAATCGCGCGAGCGCGACCATCGCAT
>CAJWYF010000033.1 GCA_913049535.1 uncultured Synechococcus sp. | reverse complement strand
AGTAACGCTGCACCGAAGCGTCCACCTCCTGACTCCAGGCATCGATACCGCCGGCCACATTGATCCCGTTGATCCCCTCGCGCTTGAGGGCGATCAAGGCCTTGGCGCTGCGCCCCCCCAACTTGCAGTGGGCGTAGAGCCGTTTCCCTGCGGCCAACTCCCGCACCTGCTCAAGGGCCGCACCACTTTCAATCTGATCGAGGGGCACCAGCACCGCACCGGGAATGGTGGCGATCTCCGCCTCAGGAGGGTTGCGCACATCCAGCAGCAGCACATCATCAGCTCCGCTGTCGAGTAGAGCCTTGAGTTCAGTCACGGAAATGTTGTCCACCGCACCGGCCTCCTCCTGGCCGGGGGCTGAACCGCCGACACCGCAGAACTCCTGGTAGTCAATCAATGCATCAATCTGCGGGCGCTCGGGGCTGGGGCGCAGCTTGAGCTCTCGGAAGCTCATCTTGAGGGCGTCAAACAGCAGCAGTCGACCACTGAGCGTGGTGCCGATGCCGGTGATGATCTTGACCGCTTCTGTGGCCTGGATGACACCGATGATGCCCGGCAGCACCCCGACCACACCGCCTTCTGCGCAGGACGGCACCATGCCCGGTGGTGGTGGCTCGGGAAACAGATCGCGGTAGTTGGGGCTCTCAGCGGTGAGATTGAACACCGAGGCCTGCCCTTCAAAACGGAAGATTGAGCCGTAGACATTCGGCTTGCCGAGCATCACGCAGGCGTCATTCACCAGGTAACGGGTCGGGAAATTGTCGGTGCCATCGCAGACGATGTCGTAGGGACGAATGATCTCGAGGGCGTTGTCGCTGGTGAGGGCCGTTTCGAAGAGATCCACCTGGCAATGGGGGTTGATCTCATGAATCCGAGCTTTGGCCGACTCGATCTTGGGCCGACCGACCCAACTGGTGCCATGGATCACCTGGCGCTGCAGGTTGCTGTGGTCAACGACATCAAAATCGACGATGCCGAGGCGTCCCACCCCAGCCGCCGCCAGATACAGCAGCAGGGGGGAACCCAGACCACCGGTACCGACACACAGCACAGAAGCAGCCTTCAGCCGCTTCTGGCCCTCCATCCCCACCTCCGGGAGGATCAGGTGCCGTGCAAATCGCGCAATCTCATCGGATGAGAGCTCAACGCCGCTGATGTCAGGGGGAAGCATGGCTGCTTGAACGTGGTGCTGGACGCACCGGAAGTTTCTAGTCTCCCAAAGCTTCGGCACAGCTCAGCGCCCTGGGCTGCAGCCCAGTGGCCGATTCCTGCAGCCACCAGAAGCCCCAGGCCTGGGGATCCAAGCCTCGGATGAGCATCAGACAACCATCCCAGCCCCAGGCCAGATCCAGGGCCGAAGGCTCCACACCACCGCTGGGGTGGCTATGGGCCGAGCCCAGCACCTGCCAGCCCCGTTCGCGCCCCCAGCGCTGAGCCGCCACCAATTCGCCGGGCTCAACCGCAAAGCGGTTGCAACGCGAGGCGGCGGGTTCCAGCTGATCCGGGTCCGGGCGCCAGCTGTTGAGGCAGGGCCAGACCCAGCTCACGCGCAGACCAGCCGCTCCGCTGCGGGGACCAAGCAGCAGCGCACAGCCCTCTTCCGGCCAGGCGCAGCGCACGTGCCGATCGAGAATGATCAGCCAATCCCCATCGATGGAAAGTTGGGCTGGTGAAACCCTGCCGCGGTCGATAACTTGAGCTCCATATTCCAATCCCATTCATGATGGCGACCACCGAAGGGACCACTGATGTAACAGCAACTTCAGTGGCGGGAAGCCAGGACGGCAACACCACTGAAGCGCCCTCCAGCGATTTCAAGGAGCGCTATGCGGAGATTCTCGGCAAGGTGAATAGCGCCCTTGATGGGGTTGATTGGAACCAGATGGGCCGCATCGGCAAGTCGATCGGCATCCTGGTCGCTGTGATCGTGGCTCAGATCCTGATCAAAGGTGTGCTCGACACCATCAACATGCTGCCTCTGGTTCCTGGCCTGCTGGAGCTGCTGGGTCTTGTGGTGGTCGGCACTTGGGGCTGGAACAACCTGCGCACCAGCACCAAGCGGGAAGAACTGGTCAGCCGCGTCTCCAAACTGCGTCAGGAATATCTCGGTTGAGCCCGAGCGGCTTCAAGGCCTGAGGATCTGCAGCAGCTGGCGGATGCTGGCTCCGCAGCTGGCGATGTAAGAACCGCCAAACAAGTTGGCGTGATTCAGCAGATGGAACAGGTTGTAGGCGATGCGCCGCTGCTCGGCTCCTGCTGGCAGCGGCCATTCAGCGTTGTAAGCCTCAAAAAAGCCCCGGGGTAGTCCCCCGAACATCGAAGCCATCGCCACATCCACCTCGCGGTCGCTGTAAGACACCGCCGGATCAAAGATGCAGGGTTGTCCGTCTTTGAGCACATCGGCATTGCCGGGCCAGAGGTCTCCATGCACCAGGCTGGCGCTGGGCTGGTGCCGATTCAGCCACGGCTCCAGGCGCTCCATGAGTTCTGTGCTCTCCTGCCACTGCAACCCCTGACGGGCGAGTGTGCTGAATTGATCGCCCAAGCGCTGGCGGCAAAAGAAGCGTCCCCAGCTCCCGTCCCAACCACCACGCTGGATCCCGGCTCCGATCCAGCGATCCCCGGCCCAACCGAACACGCCCGGGCCTGACTCCGCGCTGCGGCGGTGCAGGCGCGCTAAGCAGCGTCCCAGACGCTGCCAGCCGAGGGGGTCAGCGCCTCCAAGCGGGAGGCGATCGAGCACCAGCAAGGCGCGGCCAGAGGCTGGGCCCACAGCCAGAGGGCGTGGCAACACCAGTTCACCCGCCGAGGGCATCAGGGCCTGCAGGCCTTCCGCCTCGGCTTCAAGGCGTTCAAGATCCCGGGCCGGAAGCCACTTGCAAAACAGTGAATCGAGGGGCTGATCGGCGCTGACACCATGCCCTTGCAGCCAGAGGGCCAGGTCGAATCCGCTCTCGCTCAAGGCCGTTGGCTCCCAGACTGTCTGGAAGCAAGCCTGATGGAACGTCCTGAACCGCGCAGATGTGCTAGTCATCGGTGCCGGAATTGCCGGCTTAACCGCTGCGGCGTTGCTGGCCCGCCACGGCAGGACCGTGCAACTCCTGGAAGCCCATCACCAGAGCGGTGGTTGCGCCGGCACCTTCTGCCGCGGCCCTTACACCTTTGATGCTGGTGCCACTCAGGTGGCGGGGTTGGAGCTCGGCGGTAGCCACCAGCGACTGTTCGCCGAACTGGGGGTTCCACTGCCAGCAGCCAGCCCCCTGGACCCTGGCTGCGTGGTGGATCTCAACGACGGCCATCCCCCGGTGCAGATCTGGCGTGATCCTGAGCGCTGGCGCCAGGAACGCCAGCAGCAGTTTCCAAACAGCGAACGGTTCTGGCAGCTATGCGCTGCGATTCACCAAAGCAACTGGTCGTTTGCGGGGCGACGACCGGTGCTGCCGCCACGCAATGGCTGGGACCTGGGCCAGCTGCTGCAGGCCCTGGGTCCAGGCAACCTGGCCTCTGGGCTGTTGACCACGGCCACCATGGCCGACCTGCTGCGCCTCTGCGGCTGCAGCGGAGAGCGCCACCAGCGCCTGCGGCGCTTCCTTGACCTGCAGCTGAAGCTCTATTCGCAGGAACCGGCTGATCGCACAGCGGCGCTCTATGGCGTCACGGTGCTCTCGATGGTGCAAGCGCCACTCGGGCTTTGGCACCTGCACGGTTCGATGCAGGAGCTCAGCCGCACGTTGGAGAGCGCCCTGCAACAGGCCGGCGGCAGCCTGCTGCTGAGGCACCGGGTGGAGCAACTGCAGCGCCGGGAGGACCACTGGTGCGTTGCCGGCACTACAAGCCGGGGGCAGCAATTTGTCCATCACGCCCAGGATGTGGTCTGCACCCTGCCTCCTCAAACCCTGCCGGCGTTGCTTGGCGAGCAGATGCCCCAAGGACTGGCCAGGCGGCTGCAGCAACTGGGTGATCCCTCCGGTGCCCTGGTGCTCTACGGCGTCGTCAAGCGCGATCAGCTCCCGGCGGACTGCCCCAGTCACCTGCAACTGGACTGGCAGCAGCCTGGTTCCCTGTTTGTCTCCATCAGCCAGGACGGCGACGGCCGCGCCCCCCGCGGCGAAGCCACCGTGATCGCCAGCGTCTTCACAACAGCCCGCCCCTGGTTTGAACTGGACCGCGACGCGTACCAAACCGCCAAGGCCAAGGCCCAAGGCGCCATTGAAGCCGGCTTGGCACAGTTGCTGGGTCTGCAGCCGCAGCATTGGCTGCAGCGGGAACTGGCCACACCGCGCGGATTCCAGCGCTGGACCGGCCGCCCCTTCGGCTTTGTGGGTGGCATCGGCCAGGCACCGGATCGCTTTGGACCCTTTGGTCTGGCCAGCCGCAGTCCACTGCCTGGGCTCTGGCTCTGCGGTGATGCGATCTACCCCGGGGAAGGGACAGCAGGGGTGAGCCTCTCCGCTGAGATGGCGGTACGGCAGCTGCTGCAGGCTCAGAGGAAACCAGGGCGGGCCGCTTGAGCTGAACGGAGGTGCTGCTCCAGCCCCTCCCAGTTGTCGCTGCTGACCAGACAGCGCAGCTGCTCAAGCTGCCGCTGGTAGTCCTCCAGCGCTCTCAGAACACCCTCCCGGTTGCAGCGGGCCATCAACGTGCCCAGCTGTGGGTTGCCGCCGCCGATGCGTGTGGTGTCCGCAAAGCCGGACGAGGCCAGGGCCTGGGCCAGGGCTGAGGACTCTGCCGCAGTGGCCGTACTCAGCAACGCAGCACTGACCAGAACAGGCATATGGGAGATCAGGGCCACGGCCCGGTCATGGCTTGCCGCATCACACTCCAGCACCACCGCCTCGAGAGCCTCACCCAGACTCCGCGCCAAGGCCAAATCCTCTGGATCCTCCTGACCCGTGGGGGTGAGCACCCAAGGGCGCCCGGCAAACAGTCCCGCAACCCCGGCTTCCACACCGGCGCTGGCCGTTCCGGCCATGGGATGGCAGGCCACAAAGCGCGGCAGACGGTCCTGCAAGGCCAGCAGAACAGGGCGCTTGACCGAGCCCATGTCCATCACCAGCGCCTCCGGCGGCAGACCCTGCAGCAGCTGCAGTGATGGTGACACCAACTGATCCAAGGGCAGGGCAAGCAGCACCAGGGGGCAGTCCTGCAGCACCTGTGGATGCACCGAGGCTTGATCCACCAGTCCGCGGGCCAGGGCCCGTTCTGCCGTCGCAGGCCGGTGGGCCCAGCCGTGGACGGCAACCCCCAACTGGCGCAGGTCCAACCCCAGTGAGCCGCCGATCAAGCCCAGGCCGACCACACCGACCGGACGCCCCCCCAGGCGTTGCAACAGCTCGGTTGCGGTTGTCATCGTGCGCACCTCAGAAACCGCACTGCTTCCTACGATCCCTCAACCCACACTGGCGGATGCTGGAAGCTCAGGCCCATCGCAAGCTCAAACAGCTGCTGGCCCTGAGCGGCCGCCGCAGCTGGCCCCATGGCCTGACGCTGACCCGCTTGGTGGCCCGCAGCCTGCGGCGTGGCGATCACAGCCTCTTTCCGATCCATGAGGGTGAGCCCAGTGAGTGGCTGCTCAGTTTGCTGCTGCCACTGCTGCTCAGTGAGGAACCGGTGGCCCTGGTGGCCAGCCCTGAATGGCAACGCCGCATCCTGCAGGTGGAGTTGCCCCGGCTGGCCGCTGCCGGACTGAGGCGTCCGTTGTGGCAAGAGATCACCCCACCCCCTCAGTCGGGCATCTGGCTGTTGTCTTTTGAGGGGCTGGTGCAGGTGTGGCAAGCCGGCCAGCTGGGGCGACACCAGTTGATCTGCGCCGAGGCCGAACAGCTCGATTCACTACTGCGTCAGGCCCAAGCGGTCCGTCTGGAGCCGCACCACTGGGATGCCCTCAGCCGTGCCTGCCCGGAACTGCGCGAGAGCGTGCTGCAACTGCATGAACGTCTCAGTCGCCGCCTGTTGAACCGCCCATTGGGACGCAGTCCACGGCTCCCGATCGCCGCGGAGGACGAGGCCCCGTTGCGCTTGCTGCTGCAGGAGGCCCGCCAACTGCCTTCTCCCTGGCCGCGCTGGCTGGCAGCCCAAGGACCGCAATGGACGAGCTGGGCCATCACGGACCCGCAGCGTTTGCAATGGACCCTGGAGCGTCAGCCGTTGCACCCCTTGCTGAGCCTGGAGGGACTGCTGCAAGGGCGCGGCGCTGTCCTGGCAGGCCGCTGGTCACCAGAAGAAGGACGGCTCACGAGCCTGGGGCTGATGGACCCAGTGATCGTGCCCCTCGGGGATGGCCAGCGCGATGAGGCGCTGCCACTGTTCGCGCCGCGGCGCCAGCCACTGCCCAACAGCGAGATTTTTGCGGTCCATGTTCTGGATCAATGCCGCCGACTAGTCCTGGGCCAGTCCGGCCTGAGCGTTGTACTGGTGGACGATGACCCTCTGCGCCAGTGGCTCACCAGCGCCTTAGCCGCTGAATTTGGCAGTCGCGTGATTCACGAGCAGACCGCACCGGAGAGCAACGGGGTGATCTGCTGCCGCTGGAGCTGGTGGCTGGAACACCAGGAGCAACTGCCCCAGCCCTGCCAGTTGGTGATCGGCCCCCTGCCCATCGCCTCTCTGGAAGATCCCCTGACCGCCGCCCGCGTGGAAGCCATGCGCCGGCAAGGGCGGGATTGGTTCCGCGAACTGCTGCTGCCAGAAGCGCTGGAGCGGTTGCAGAGAGGCGTGGCGCCACTGCGGCGCAGCAGCGGTGGTCGTCTGGCGGTGCTCGATGGGCGGGTGCGCGCCCGCAGCTGGGGCCACCAGGTGCTGCAGGCACTGGAGCCATGGGAGCCGCTGGAGCGTCTCTTGCCGGAGTAGGGCGGCCATCAAGCGCTGGCGTTGCAACACTGCCGGTAGTTGAACAGCCGCGATGGGAGAAGCACGCCGCCGCGCCAGCCAGGGACTGCCGCCCCGCCAACCCAAGCCTGCCGCCAAACAGGACACCTCCCCCCGACTGGTCAGCTGGCTTCCACTCACGCAAAACCAGACACGCCAGTTCATGACCATCACCAGCCGCGGCGCCTGGATTGGGATTGGCGGTCTGGTCGTGATCTGGCTCACGATCCGCTTCCTCGGACCAGCCCTGGGCTGGTGGACGCTGGCTGACGGCTGAACGCGAACGGTGCGGAGACCCGGACCTGCCAGTAGGTATTTACACCTCCCTAAAAAGGAAGAAAACCTTAGAGTCAGCGAACAGACTGTTTTGTTGTGTTCCTCAGGCTTGCCGCTCAGTACCAGGACCTCGTCAAAGATCTGGTCCTCACCCTCGACGCCCTGGCCCAGAGCCTGAAAAGCCAAGGGCTCATGGCGAGCTGCTACACCTGCGGCACCGACGGCAACCACGGCGCCTCTTTTGTGGCCGACCTTCGTGATGGCCACGCCGTGCGTTTTCTCGTCTGCGACTACGGCATCAGCTGGGTGGAGATGCGCAATGGCGTTGAGCTGGTCAAGCTCGAAGGAGCCGATGCGATCCGCGAACTTGATCGGCTCAGCCAGCATCTCCGGAGCCTGCAGCGCCACGGCTTGGAGGCAACATTCAGCGGGGCCGGCTGGCGCAGCGTCGGCCAGCCCCCTGCCCACCGATTGGACCTCAGCTCGCCTCAGCCAGAGGGGTAGCCGCTGCGGGGGCCGGGCGTTCCGCACCCTCCTTGCGCTTGGCCCCCACCGCAGCCAACGGCTTCATTGAATTGGCGGTGACATCAGCACCTGCAGTCAGCCGTTCACGGGTGCGCTGCTCAATCACCTCGCACGCCTCAGGGTGCTGCTCCATCCAGCCGATGGTGTTGTCGCGACCCTGGCCGACGTTGTCGCCATCAAAGGAATACCAGGCGCCCTTGCGCACGACGACGCCCGTCTCCTCAGCCAAATCCAGCAGACAGCCCAAAGTGCTGATGCCGCGGCCGAAGAGGATGTCGAACTCGGCGATGCGGAACGGTGGTGCCACTTTGTTCTTGGCCACCTTGACCTTGGCGCGGATGCCGTATTCCTCCGTGCCGCGCTTAAGGGTCTGCATGCGGCGGATGTCCAGGCGCACAGAGGCGTAGAACTTCAGAGCGTTACCACCGGTTGTGGTTTCAGGATTGCCGTAGGTGACGCCAATCTTGAGACGCAACTGGTTGAGGAAAATCACCGTGCAACCGGACTTGCCGATGTTGCCGGTGATCTTGCGCATGGCCTGGCTCATCAGGCGGGCCTGGCTACCCACGGCCAGATCCCCCATCTCACCTTCGATCTCCGCGCGGGGAGTGAGAGCCGCCACGGAGTCGACAACAACGATGTCCACTGCCGCCGAGCGCACCAGCTGGTCAACGATCTCCAAAGCCATCTCACCGGTGTCGGGCTGGGAGACCAGCAGGTTTTCGATATCGACACCCAGCGAGGCCGCATACACCGGATCGAGGGCATGCTCAGCATCGACAAAGGCAGCAACACCACCGCGGCGCTGCACCTCAGCGATGGCGTGCAGCGTGAGAGTGGTCTTACCCGAGCTCTCTGGGCCGTAGATCTCCACCACACGGCCTTTGGGGTATCCACCCCCTAAAGCCAGATCGAGTGTCAGCGCCCCGGTGGAGATGGTCTCCACCCGCATGCGGGACGCATCACCAAGGCGCATGATCGAGCCTTTACCGAAGTTGCGCTCGATCTGGTTGAGCACAAGACCGAGGGCCTTTTCACGCTCAGCAGCGGGGGCGGCCTGGGATGACTTGGAATCGGCCATGACGGAAGAAATCAGCGGCGGGGAACGGTGCTTGCAGCGCCGGACTGTGCCGGCATCGTGCGACCACAGAGGTCAAGGTGCCACTCCCGCCGCCCGGTGATGCGACCGGCGGAAATGCATCGAATAGATCGTTTGTACTATAGCGGGTCAGGGCCACTGCGCCAGCGGCTGCTCCAGCTGCTCTGGTCTCAGCAAGGCCAGACCCGGAGGCAGAGCCTCGCCGTCTTCCGGCAGGAGATAGCCCCAACTCACCAGGCAGCACACAACGCTCTCCAACCCAGGAGTGGCCCGTACGGCCTCCAGGGTGAGGCGACGATCCTCCAGAAAGAGCACCTTGTCGCGCCAGAGGCCTTCGGCCCGCAGGCGCAGCAGCACCTCCGGCTTGGGCCCATCTTCACGCCCATGAATCCGTTGCGGTCGCAGGCCATGGCAAGCCAACAGCTCGGCAGTGAATCCGGCGCTTTTGGTGGTGAGCACGCGCCAGGGCTCACCCGCGGCGTCCAGCCGTTGCAGCGCCGCAAGCATCCACGGGTAAGGGCGGTGCAGGGCCAGCCAGGCCGCACGGTCGTCAGCAATCGCTCCGCGGCGGACGGCATCAAGGGCCGTGGTGAGCTGCTGCGGCGTCCAACCCAAGCGCTTCAAGCTGGCAGCAAGGGCTCCGCTGTAATCCGCGGCGAAAGCAGAAGCCGGCTCCGCCCAACCCGCAATCGAGGCGGCCAGCACCCCCATCTCCCAGCCGTGAAGCACCCGGGGACGCAACTGGCGGAACGGCTCAGGCAGAGGCTCAGGCAGCTCAGCCCCGGCGGGCAGCATCGACAGAGCAACCCGCCGGGCGGACCACCAGTACTCCTCCATCCCATCGACGATGACTCCGTCGAAATCAGAGATGAGCACAGCAAACAAGACAAACTGGGCCGCTAGGATTCGAACCTAGGAATGGCGGGACCAAAACCCGCTGCCTTACCACTTGGCGACGGCCCATTGGGGCTTGCGTGGGCTCTTGCCCGCGCAGAGATCTTATCTAGCCACAGGGACCTGCCAGGCGTCAAACACCCGCCGCAGGGACTGTCTCACCATGGCGCCGCAGCAGGCGCTCAAGGGCCCGCTGGACCTGAGGCAAGCTGTCGGCCTTGATCACATGGATCGGTACGGCCCCATCACGGGCCTGACGGCGCAATTCCGGATGGCGGCCCAGCTGGTTGCGGCCAGCCAGCACAGCATCGGCACGGTTGAGCTCATCGGCGAGCTGCACCGACCACTGTCGGCTGCGGGCCGCCTGCAGCACCAAGCGCGGTGCGATGCCGCAGCAATACACCCGCAAGGGGCGTGGTTTACCAGCAGGCGCGCTTGCCAGCGGAACCACCACAGGAGCCGCGAGCGGCACCGCTGTGCGCACCCGCCGAGGGCCACTGAGGCGTGGCCGCTCCACCACAAGGCGACCATCCGATGCCACCGAACGCACCTCTGGCGATGGTGTAGCTCCACGCAGCAACTGATCCACGGTGGCGGCCACATCACCATGAACAAGCCAGCGGCTGCGGCTGTGCATTTCCACCGCCAGAGGGAAGGTGGGCTCAGCAGCGCGCTCCAGCACAGCTTTCTGGCTGCCGCGGCGACGTGCCTCGTCATCACCGAGCGTGACCGATTGAACGCCACCGACCAGATCACTCAACGTGGGGTTACGCACCAAGTTGGCCAAGGCATTGCCATGGGCAGTGGCCACCAGCTGAACGCCCCGTTCAGCGATGGTGCGAGCAGCGTGGGCCTCCTGCTCGGTGCCGATTTCATCGATGACGATGACTTCGGGCATGTGGTTTTGCACCGCTTCGATCATCACGCGATGCTGCAGCTGTGGCCGGGCCACCTGCAGTCGCCGGGCCCGTCCAATGGCGGGATGGGGCACATCACCATCGCCGGCGATTTCATTGCTGGTGTCAATGACCATCACCCGACGTCCCAGCTCATCGGCGAGCACCCTGGCGATCTCACGCAGGGCCGTGGTCTTCCCCACCCCCGGACGGCCAAGCAACAACAGCGACTGCCCGGAATCCAGCAGATCCCGCACCATGGCCACGGTGCCGAAAACGGCACGACCCACGCGGCATGTCAGTCCGATCACCCGACCAGCGCGATTACGCACAGCGCTAATCCGGTGCAACGTCCGCTCAATGCCAGCGCGGTTATCGCCACCGAACGCCCCCACCCGCTCGATCACTTCCGCCAGATCAGCGGTGCTCACCGGCTCGGAACCAAGGTCCACACTCCGCTCGGGGTAGCGCGCTGCAGGCAGGCGGCCCAAATCCAGGACCACCTCCAGCAGCTCATGCTGGGCTTCCGGTGAGGCCAAGGCCAGCTGCAGCCGCTCTGGCAGCAAGGTCAGCAACCGTTCCAGGTCATCGGTGATGCGCTCCTGGTTGACGGTGATTGCCGCCGCTGGCTCAGCCCGCTCGAGCACAGCTCAACCTGCCAGCTCTCTGCCTGGTTTCTAGCAGCTGCACTCCAGGCTCTGATCACTCCAGAGCTGTCTCAGCGCAGCAAGAGCGCTCGGCCAGAGGTCCTGACAATCGCGCAGGGACTTCCCGCGCTGCTCCGCCTGCTCCAGCTGGGGCTGCAAAAGCTTGCGGGCACTACCGCCATAGGCGATGCCCGCCACCGCTCCCGATGGCACAGCACCCTCCCGTTCAGCGCGATGGAGTCGTCGCCGGCTATCCACATTGGTGCCACCGGCCAACTGCAACGGCCCGGGGGGCAACCTGCTGTACCAGCGCTGCACGAGGTCGACGGCGGCCTGCGCCGTGCCAGAGCCGACATCACCGCTCATGGGGCGGCCATCCAGCTGCCACAGCCTCGGCAGTCCCCACGCCTCCAAGGCACTGTGCAGATCCCAGAGGTGACGCGCCAACCCATCCGATTCGCCGCAGCTGATCGAAAGCCGTTTCAGCACCAAGCCACTGGCCCTGATGTCCTTGAGGCGCTGACGAAACGCCTGACCCCGGCCCGGGCTGGTGTGAATCTCGATGGCGTCCGGGCGCACCTGCTGCAGTAACGCCTGAACCGCTGCGCCGTCGAGCCGCTCAGCACGCTCGTCGATCAACCCCAAAGGACAGGCCACTAGGCAGCGTCCACAGCCGTAACAGCGCTCATGCAAGACGCCACCTTCAGCGCCAATCGCACGGGCTGGGCAGACCCTGGCGCAGGGTCGCGGGCAATCAGACGGGCACTGTTCAGGATCAAAGAAGGCCTTACGGAAATGGGGATCCTCCCCATCACTAAGGCTGAGCATCAGCCAGGGGTCGCACGCAAGCCCCTGATGACGGGCCCAGGCCATGCCCCGACGTGCTGCAGCAGCAACAGCAGCATCAGCGGCCACATCCAGACAATGGGCGCCAGCAAGGCTGGCCAGGGCCGCCAAGTCCTCCAGGGCCGCCAAATCGTGGTTGCTGGCGCCACCGATCCACTTGACCCAGCGCCCCCGGGCCAGGGCTTCAGCGGGTGTGAGGTCTGGCTTAGGGGTTGGTGACGTCACGCAAGGGAGTCCAGCGCAGGCTGCGGCTGCCGCCGAGCTCCACAACCATGTGAAGCCTCGGCTCCCGCTGACAAAGGGCCAGCAGGCTGGCGCGTTCGGCCGCTGAGAGCACCTGCCCCTCCAGGAGCCAGAGCACCACAGGCCCGCTGGCGGCCAGGGCTGGTCCGAGCTGAGGCATCACTAACTGGACATCGCCAACAGCGGCTTCGCGACCAACGCTGTGGTGGCCGAGGTGGGGCGGGCGGATGCCATGCAGACCCAGCAAAAACGCCTCGGGGTCACCCAGACCACGGGCTGAGGTCATCTCAGTGCGGTATCCGGCGGCACGCAGCCGCCTCAACAACCTGGTTTCAGCTCCACCTTCAAGGGGGGCATACAACGCCAGGGCCCGCTCTCGCTCGAGGTCCCGGCGGAAGGAGCGGCCGGTGAGCAGCAGGGGCATGGGCCGGAGCAGCGCAGATGACAGCAAGTCTGGCAGCACCAGCTCGAGGTGATGGGGTCAGGCGATGGGTTATGTTTTTAGCTTGTGCAATTGATGCTGTGCCCGACCGCTAGCCGGGCCTCCAGTTCTCTTGCCGGATGTCATCACGGTTGATGACGTCTCTCTGGCCAGCGCAGAACTTGCTCCATCGAGCGGATCTGCCGGGAAACTAGCGCTTCTGAACCGAGAGGACCAGCAGCGATCAGTCCCAGCCAGGCCTGTCTTGATGGTCTTTTAAGACAGAAACCACCATCCCTCTGCAGTCGGGTCACCGCTGCTGCAGGGATTGTCCAGCTGGCGTTCCCCCCCCTCCCCCAATGTCTATCGGCATTCTCGGGAAGAAATTGGGCATGTCCCAATTCTTCGACGACGAGGGCAGGGCTGTTCCGGTCACTGTGATCGAAGCAGGTCCTTGCCGAATCACCCAGGTCAAAACCCCCGACAGCGATGGTTACAGCGCTGTTCAGGTCGGTTTTGGCGACGTGCGCGAAAAGCTCGTCAACCAACCCGCCCAGGGTCACCTGCGTAAGTCAGGTGATGATCTGCTGCGCCATCTCAAGGAGTACCGCGTCGATTCCACCGACGGGGTCGAATTGGGTGGCAGCGTCACCGTGGAGGCTTTCGAGCCAGGCCAGAAGGTGGACGTCAGCGGTGACACCATGGGCCGCGGTTTTGCGGGTTACCAGAAGCGTCACGGCTTTAGTCGCGGCCCCATGACCCACGGCTCCAAAAACCACCGCGAGCCTGGTTCCACTGGCGCAGGCACCACGCCAGGTCGCATCTATCCCGGCAAGCGCATGGCCGGGCGCTTCGGCGGCACCAAGACCACAGTCAAGGGTCTGGTGGTGCTGAAGGTCGATAGCGAGCGCAACCTGCTCGTTGTCAAAGGGTCTGTGCCCGGCAAGCCGGGCGCTCTGCTGAGCATCCGCCCCGCGGTGCGGGTCGGTGCCAAGGCCACGGCGTGAGGAGGGACTGAATCGTGAACTGCGTCATTCAAGACTGGCAAGGCAAGGAGGCAGGCAAGGCCTCCCTCGACCTCAAGGTGGCCAAGGAAACATCGGCGGCCGATCTGATTCATCGCGCCGTTGTGCGGCAGCTGGCTAATTCCCGCCAGGGCACGGCCAGCACCCTCACCCGTTCCGAGGTGCGGGGCGGTGGCCGCAAGCCCTACAAGCAGAAAGGCACGGGCCGGGCCCGTCAAGGTTCGATCCGAACGCCTCTGCGTCCCGGCGGTGGCATCGTCTTCGGTCCCAAGCCCCGCTCCTATGAGCTGGACATGAACCGCAAGGAGCGCCGTCTGGCCCTGCGCACGGCTCTGATGAGCCGCAGCGAAGACCTGGTGGTGGTCAAGGCGTTTGGCGACAAGCTCGAGAAGCCCAAAACCAAGGAAGTGGTTGATGCCATGGAGCGCTGGGGGATCCCCGCCGGCACCAAGGTGCTCATGGTGCTCGCTGAGATCAGCGAAACCGTGCGCCTCTCGGTGCGCAACCTTCCTGAGTTGAAGCTGATCGCCGCGGATCAACTCAATGTCTTCGATCTCCTCAACGCCCAGAAGCTGGTGGTGAGCGAAGACGCCATCGTCAAGATTCAGGAGGTGTACGGCAATGGCTGAGCGTTTCAGCAAGCGCCTGGCGGATGTGATTCGCAGGCCCCTGATCACCGAGAAGGCAACCCGTGCCCTCGAGCTGAATCAATACACCTTTGAGGTGGATCCCAGGGCTGCAAAGCCCGACATCAAAGCTGCTGTTGAGCATCTGTTTGACGTGAAGGTTGTGGGCATCAGCACCATGAATCCTCCCCGTCGCACCCGACGGGTGGGTCGCTTTTCCGGTCGCCGCGCCCAGGTCAAAAAGGCCGTGGTGCGTCTGGCCGAAGGCAGCAGCATCCAGCTTTTCCCTGAGTCGTAAGGAGCAGTCATGGGAATCCGTACCTTCCGCCCCTACACCCCCGGCACTCGCACCCGGGTGGTCAGCGACTTCAGTGAGGTCACCCGGCGCAAGCCGGAACGCAGCCTGGTGGTGGCCAAGCACCGCCGCAAAGGTCGCAACAACCGCGGTGTGATCACCTGCCGCCATCGCGGCGGCGGTCACAAGCGGCTCTATCGCATCGTCGATTTCCGACGCGACAAGCAGGGTGTGCCAGCACGGGTGGCTGCCATCCAGTACGACCCGCACCGCAATGCTCGGCTGGCGCTCCTCTATTACACCGATGGTGAGAAGCGCTACATCCTTCACCCCGCAGGAGTGCAGGTGGGTCAGGAGGTGATCTCCGGACCTGAGTCGCCCATTGAAGTGGGCAACGCCTTGCCCCTGTCCGCCATCCCGCTGGGTTCAGCGGTTCACAACGTCGAGCTCTACGCCGGACGCGGCGGGCAGATGGTTCGCACCGCAGGCGCCAGTGCTCAGGTGATGGCCAAAGAGGGGGATTACGTCGCCCTCAAGCTGCCCTCCACCGAGGTGCGCCTGGTGCGCCGCGAGTGCTACGCCACCCTCGGCGAAGTGGGCAACGCCGAAGTGCGGAACACCAGCCTGGGCAAGGCTGGCCGCAAGCGTTGGCTGGGTCGCCGCCCCGAGGTGCGCGGCAGTGTGATGAACCCCTGCGACCACCCTCATGGTGGTGGTGAGGGTCGCGCCCCAATCGGTCGCTCCGGCCCGGTCACCCCCTGGGGCAAACCGGCGCTGGGCCTCAAGACCCGCAAGCGCAACAAGCCCAGCAACAAGTACGTCCTCCGGAAGCGTCGCAAGACCTCCAAGCGGAGTCGTGGCGGACGGGATTCCTGATGACCAACCACCTCTTGCTGATTGCTTAAACCGCTATGGGACGCTCACTCAAAAAAGGACCTTTCGTCGCCGACAGCCTCCTCCGCAAGGTGGAGAAGCTGAACGCAGCCGGCGAAAAGCCCGTGATCAAGACCTGGTCTCGGGCCTCCACCATCCTGCCGATGATGATCGGCCACACCATTGCCGTTCACAACGGCAAGGCCCACGTGCCGGTCTACGTGACCGAGCAGATGGTGGGTCACAAGCTCGGGGAATTTGCCCCGACCAGGACCTTCAAAGGTCACATCAAGGACAAAAAAGGAGGACGCTGAGATGGCCAGCACCACTTCCCCCCAGGCCCTGGCCCATGCCCGCTTCGTGCGTGGCTCGGTGTCCAAAGTGCGCCGGGTACTCGATCAGATCCGTGGCCGCACCTATCGCGACGCGCTGATCATGCTCGAGTTCATGCCCTACCGCTCCACCGGTCCGATCACGAAAGTGCTGCGGTCCGCTGTTGCCAACGCCGAACACAACATGGGGCTCGACCCCAGCAGCCTGGTCATCTCGATGGCCAGTGCCGACATGGGTCCGGCCATGAAGCGTTATCGCCCCCGCGCCCAGGGGCGGGCCTTCGCCATCAAAAAACAGACCTGTCACATCTCCATTGGTGTGACTCCCCAAGACGCCTGACGACCGATGGGACACAAAATCAACCCGACCGGCCTGCGCCTGGGGATCACCCAGGAACACCGCTCACGCTGGTACGCCCCTGCCCGCCTCTATCCCACCCTGCTCCAGGAGGATGAGCGCATCCGGCAGTTCGTGAACAAGAAGTATTCCTCCGCTGGTATCAGCAGCGTGCACATCGCTCGCAAAGCTGACCAGATCGAGGTGGAGCTCAAGACCGCACGCCCCGGCGTGCTGGTTGGTCGCCAAGGATCCGGTATTGAGGATCTGCGGGCCGGCATCCAAAAGACCATTGGCGACAAGAGCCGCCAGG
This sequence comes from uncultured Synechococcus sp., assembly GCA_913049535.1. Classification (GTDB taxonomy): domain Bacteria; phylum Cyanobacteriota; class Cyanobacteriia; order PCC-6307; family Cyanobiaceae; genus RCC307. Next base: position 1,193 of record CAJWYF010000033.1, on the reverse strand, counting down.
TCCGCATCAACGTCGTTGAAGTGGAGCGGGTCGATGCCGACGCCTACCTGCTGGCTGAGTACATCGCCCAGCAGCTTGAGAAGCGCGTCGCCTTTCGTCGCACCATCCGCATGGCGGTGCAGCGAGCCCAACGCGCCGGCGTCCTCGGTCTGAAGATCCAGGTGGGCGGTCGCCTCAACGGCGCCGAGATCGCCCGGACGGAATGGACCCGCGAGGGCCGCGTTCCCCTGCACACCCTGAGGGCCGACATTGATTACGCCACCAAGGTGGCCAGCACCACTTACGGGGTGCTGGGCATCAAGGTCTGGGTCTTCAAAGGTGAGGTCCTGCCGGGTCAGAAGGAGCAAGCCCCCGCGGGTGCAGCTCCCCGTCGCCGGACCAGTCGGCGACCCCAAGACTTCGAAGATCGCTCCAACGAGGAGTGAGGGAGGCCACTGAACCATGCTGAGTCCACGTCGAGTTAAGTTCCGCAAACAGCAGCGAGGCCGCATGCGCGGCGTCGCCACCCGTGGCAACACCATCGCTTTCGGGACGTTTGCGCTTCAGGCACAAGAGTGCGGCTGGATCACCTCGCGCCAGATCGAGGCCAGTCGCCGTGCCATGACCCGTTACACCAAACGGGGCGGAAAGATCTGGATCCGGATCTTCCCGGATAAGTCCATCACCATGCGGGCCGCTGAAACCCGGATGGGTTCCGGTAAGGGCAACCCGGAATTCTGGGTCGCCGTGATCAAACCCGGCCGCATCCTCTTTGAAATCGGTGGTCCCGAAATCACGGAGGAAACCGCCAAGGAGGCCATGCGCCTCGCCCAGTACAAGCTGCCGGTGAAGACCAAGTTCATCGTCAAAGCAGAGGAGGCCGCTGTCGAGGCCACCGCTCAACCCGAAGCAGTGGAGTCCTGACCATGGCCCTCCCCGATATCGCTGAAGCCCGCAAGCTCAACGACACCGAGATCAGCGAACAGATCAATGGCACACGCCGCGAACTGTTTGACCTCCGCTTCCAGCAGGCCACGAGCCGGCTGGAGAACCCTCACCGCTTCCGTCATGCCCGGGTCAAGCTGGCCCAGCTCCTGACGGTGCAACAGGAGCGGCAGCGCTCCGCCACCACCCTCTGACCCCCAGGAACACCATGGCTGTCAAAGAAAGGGTCGGCACCGTCGTCAGCGACAAGATGGAAAAAACAGTGGTGG
>CAJWYF010000032.1 GCA_913049535.1 uncultured Synechococcus sp. | reverse complement strand
CGATGATGCCCAGGCGGGCATAGGTGCTTTTGCCCAGGCAGATCACGGTGATGTTGCCGGGCACCTTCATGTGCTCAAGCGCCACGCCGAGGCCGTAGGAATGGGCCGGCAGGATGAAGTAGTCGCCGTCGTCGTCGTGGTGCAGCTCGACGGGTTCGAGGTTGGCCGGATTGAAGCGTTTGGGGTTCATCACCGTGCCGGGCACGTGGCGGAACACCAGGAACTCCTTGGGCGAGAGGCGCAGGTCGTAGCCATAGGAGGAGCAGCCAAAGCTCAGCACCGGGCTGGTGCGGGCTTCCGGGTCCAGATGGCGCACCAGATTGGCCTGAAACGGAACGAGCAGGCCATCAGCTGCCTGTTCATTGATCCAGCGGTCGTTCTTCAGCATCGGTCGCGGCGCAGTTCGGTGACCTGATCAGCCATGGCCATGAGGTCATCCCCCATCGATGGCCCCGTCAGGATCACATCCATTCGGGCCGGGCGCTGCCGCAAGGTGGTCAGCACCTCATCGGGATCCAGCAGTCCGTAGGCCAAGGCGAGCCCCAGTTCGTCCAACACCACCAAATCGGCTCCACCTTCCAGCAGCTGGCGCTGGGTCTCCTGCCAGAGCTCCTGCACCGCCAAGCGCTCTTCCTGGGTCCCGGGCCCTTTGAGGCATTGCTCAAGGGCCGGTCGCAGCCAGGTCAGGCGGCCACACATCTGCACGGGACGGTGAGGACCTTGATCGACGCCACCGCGCAGCAGCTGGCTGATCAGCACGCGGCTGCCGAGACCCGCACTGCGCAGCGCCTCGCTGAAGACGCTGGCAAAACTGCCGCGGAAGCTGGCGGTGTGCACCTGCAGCAATCCTTCCGGTTCACGCACCAGCAGCCGCAGCGGTGCTGTGGCGGGCCGTAAGTGGCGTTCAGCAACCGGGCTGAGCATGGCCGCGCCTTGGGGGAACAAATCTGAATGTAGCGGCCACATGCCGTTGAACAAGTCCCGCACACCATCTGTGGTGTGAATATCTGTACTACCGCCGGCGGGGCAGAACCCAAAGGTGTCAACCGCTACAAGGGCATTCCCACCTGCTCCTTAGGTTCCAGTCAGCGCTGTAGTTGCCATATGGTCGGCACCACCTCAGCTCCGGCACCCCAACCAACCCTTCTGGAGGTGATTCGCGGCCTCTCCGGAAGCACCGCTGAATCGGTGGAGCGTGGCAAGACCATCTTTTTTCCTGGTGATCCAGCAGAGCGGATGTACCTCCTGCGCCGCGGTGCTGTGCGCCTTTCCCGTGTCTACGAGTCGGGTGAGGAAATCACGGTTGCCCTGCTCAGGGAAAACAGCATCTTTGGCGTGCTCTCCCTGCTGACCGGCCAGAAATCCGACCGCTTTTATCACTCCGTCGCCTTCACGCGGGTGGAGATGGTCAGCGCGCCGGCGGCTTCTGTGCGCCGTGCCATCGAGCAGGACGCCGGTGTCGCTTTGCTGCTGCTTCAGGGCCTTTCTTCGCGCATTCTGCAGACCGAGACCATGATCGAAACGCTGACGCACCGGGACATGTCCTCCCGGTTGGTGAGCTTTCTGTTGGTGCTCTGTCGCGATTTCGGTGTGCCCGGATCTCAGGGCATCACCATTGATCTCAAGCTCTCCCACCAGGCCATCGCTGAGGCGATCGGCTCCACCCGCGTCACCATCACCCGCCTGCTGGGGGACCTGCGCAGTGCCGGTCTGCTGGAAATCGATCGCAAGCGCATCACTGTTTTTGATCCTCTGGCCCTGGCCAAGCGCTTCAGCTGACCCCTGGGCTGCTGGTCTGGCGTAAGTGTCAGCGATACTGACTCCACTGATGGGTTTCGGCAGTGACGGGCTGGCTGCTGATTCTCGCCGTCCTCGTTCTGGGGGGCGTTCTCTCCAACCTCGGCGATCGCCTCGGCAGCCGGATCGGCAAGGCCCGCTTGAGTCTGTTCCGCATGCGGCCCAAGAAGACGGCCGTTCTGATCACGGTGCTGACAGGCAGCCTGATCAGTGCCCTAACCCTGGGTCTGATGGTCGCTGTCAGTGAGCAGTTGCGCGTTGGGCTCTTTCAGCTCGAGCAATTGGAAGACAAATTGCGCTCATCCCGCAAAGCCCTGCAGCTCAGCCTTGGGCAGCTGGACACCAATCAGCGTGAGCTCGAGCAGGCCAGGCGGGAGCGCGAGAAGGCTGAACAGCAGCTGCAACGCCTCAACCAAAGCCGTCAAGATCTCGAGCAGGAGCGCGAACGCCTGGGCCAAGAGGTGGAGGCCCGTGATCAGGAGTTGCAAGCGTTGCAGCAGCGCACGGCTCAGGGGCAGCAGGAGTTGCGCCAGCTGGAACGCAACGTGCTCGCCCTGCGCAGTGGTGATGTGGTGCTGAGCACAGGTCAGCCCTTGACCATGGCCAAGGTGGCGATTCCCAAGCCAGGCTTGGCGCGTCAGGCCACCGAGGATGTCCTGCGTCAGGCCAATGTGCAGGCGTATCAGCAGGTCCTGCCGGGGCTGGCGCCGGAGCGTCAGCTGCTGTTGATCCCGCGAAGCGAGGTCAGCAAAGTTGAGTCCGCACTGAAACGCGGTGGCCCCTGGGTGGTCAGCATCCTCTCTGCCGGCAATGTGCTGCGGGGCGAGAAGCAGGTGCTGGCTTTCGCCGATGTGCGCCCCAGCCGCAAGGTGGTCAGCCGCGGCGATGTGCTGGCCAGCGTGATTCTTGATCCCGATGAGCGGGAGCTGGTTCAGGTGGATGGCCGTCTCCAGCTGCTGCTGGCGGCTGCCCGCACAGAAGCCCGCCGCCGCGGGTCCTTGGCACCCAACCTGCAGGTGGATCGCCTGGCCTTGCAGCAGGCCGCTCAGGAGTTGGTCGAGCGCCCCAGTCGCGAACCGCTAATGCTAGAAGTCCTGGCGCAGCAGGACAGTGAAACCGCTGATCCGGTTCTGGTGGAGCTGCGGGCCAATGTCCTCTCGGGGTCATGAGCGATGCGCCAGGGGCCTGGATCGCACTGGATCCAGGCCGCAGCAAATGCGGTCTGGTGCGCACCGATGCCGCAGCGGAGTGCATCGCAGATCTGTTGATTTGCAGTCCGCGGGAATGCTGGGACTGGTTGCAGCACTGGATCAGCAGTCAATCGCTGCAGGGAGTGGTGATTGGCGATGGCACCACAGGTGAGGACTGGTACCAGGCCTTGCATGCGTTGCCGGTCTCTGTGCCGCTGAGCCTGCAGGCTGAGTACGGCAGCACGTTGGCTGCACGAGCGCGCTACTGGCAGTTGTTTCCGCCCGGTGGTTGGCGGCGTTGGTTGCCGGAAGGTCTGCGGCTTCCGCCGCGCGCGGTGGATGATGTGGCGGCCCTGGTGCTGTTGGAAGCCCATCTGGGCCGAAGGCTCCCGTTGTTGAAGCCTTAAAAGGCGGCCCTCACGGTGAACACATAGTCACCGCCGGCTTCCAGCTGGTAGTCACTTTTGACCAGAAACCGCAGCAGGGCGTCCTGAATCAGGGCGCGCCCCAGGGATGGCTCGACCACCAGCTCGCCGCGGTCAAAGTGCCAGCGGAACTCCCAGCGGAATCCGCCGGCGGCCACCTCCCCCTCCACCATCTGATGGCTGAAGCTCTGCTGCAGGACCCGCAGATGTGCTGTGGTGCTGGGAAGCCTTGCCATCAGACCTCGGGCCGGAAGCTGTTGATGCGGTTGCCAGCCCGCTCAAGCCCGAGGCGCTGGATCAGGCTGATGCCATGCTCCACCTCCTCGAGGACTTGCTCCAGCAAGGGCTGCTCGTCCTTGGCGAACGCGCCCAGGACATGGCCGACCGTCCGTTCCCGGCGCTCCTGAGGGGACTGCCCGGGGGCACCGATGCCGATCCGCAGTCGCGGAAACGCTTCACCGCCGAGGTGGGCGATGGTGCTGCGCAGCCCGTTATGTCCGCCGGCACTGCCTTGGGCTCGGAGCCGCAGACGGCCTAGGGGCAGATCCATGTCATCGACGATCACCAGCACCTGCTCGCTCGACCATCCGAACCAATCGAGCGTGGCGCGGATGGATCGGCCGCTGTCGTTCATGTAGGTCTGCGGTTTGAGCAGCCTCAAACGGGAGTCGCCGTTGCCGATGTCAGCGAGATCACCGTGCAACTTGGCATTGGCTTTAAAAATCCCGCCGCCGGCGCCAGCCATGCGGTCCAGCACCATGAAGCCGACGTTGTGTCGCGTGCCCGCGTATTTGCCGCCTGGATTACCCAGCCCGGCCAGCAGCATCAGAGGAGTCATCAGCAGCCTCAGCGGCAGTGCTGCGGGGCCCTGTGGCATCGCCCGCCGGTGGAAGTTCCGCCGAATCAACAGCCTTGCGGAATTCGCGTTCGAACTCCGATGAAGCGGATTGGAACCCCTTGAGACTCCGCCCCAGGGTCCGTCCCAATTCAGGCAGCTTTTTCGGACCGAACACCAGCAAAGCGATGACGGCAATGACCGCCATTTCTGGCAGGCCTACCCCGAACACATTCATGGATCAGCCGAGGCCGTTCCAGTTCACCGTGATGCCATCCAGCAGCAGGGAACGGTTGTAGAGCTGCAGGATCACCAGCAGGAACACCAGAAACAGAGCCATGAACACGCCCATCACCGGCGTGGTGCCCCAGCCGGGAACAACCTTGCCGTACTCGGAGTTCAGCGGACGCAGCAGGTCCCCTAGGCGGGTGCGTTGGGCCATCGGGTGAAACCTCTCCGGCGATGAAATGAGCCGTTACTGTAATGACCCAATTCCGTTACCCGACGTCTCTGTTGGGAGATTTGATGGAAACCACCTCCCCTGCGCTCTCCGTTTCCATCGCGGTCCTCACCGCTTTGCTCGGTTTGACCGGCTTTGGCGTCTACACCGCCTTTGGGCCTCCGTCCCGCAAGTTGGACGACCCCTTTGATGATCACGACGACTGAGGCCGGAGCGCCGTCCAATCGACGCTGCTGAGGCTCCACGGCCCTGTTGCCTGAGGCCATTGGCTGCGGCCCGGACTGATGTTTTGCAGGCTGCAGCGCAGCGCGTCATCTCCGTCTTGATCCGCCCGAAAACCGAGCCACTGCTGTCGCTGGTCATGCCAGGGAAGCAGTTCCTGGCAGCAGGGCTCGCCCTCGGCGGCGGGATGGCGCCAGAGCGGTTGGCGAAATGCCCGGGCCTGAGACGGAACATCGGCTTGCCACCAACCACCGGGTGCGGGCATCAGTCCCAGACGCAGACGCTGCCAGCCTGAATCGGCACCCGGATCAGGCCACGTGGCCCCCCGCAGCAGCGAGACGCCGAGTCGTCCGTCATGGCCGCTCACCCCTTGTGGACCATCGAGCAGCAGCGCTAACGCCCGTGTTGCCTGGCCGCCGCACAACCAGCTGATGGCCGCGACTTCCCAGCGGCTGCGTTCGCGGTCGGTGCGGGGCTGGTTGGGCCGTTCGTGGACGCCACCGGGCGCATCGGAAGCCCAGAAGCCGCCAGGCGAGGCGAGGTTGAGTTCACAGCGCCAGAGCTCATGCACCTGACGCCAGTCGGCGCTGATGATCAGTTCCAGCCAGGGGCGATCGGCCTGCAGGCGCACCGAGAGCTGAACGGCGCTGCCGCCGCAAGCGCCACGCCAGCGCAGCTGACTGCAGAGCGGCCCGTCTTCGATGACCTCAGGTTCCTGCTGCCAACTGAAATCCAGAGGCTTCTCGCGGTAGTCGCTGGCCAGGTCCCAGGCGTCCCAGAACTCACCGCGATCCGCGAAGCGTCGCCAGGCCAGGGGTTCGGCCAACAGTTCGTCTCCCCAGCCTTCCCCCTGAGATCCCTGCAGCTGCAGCACTCCTGTGGCACCAAGGCGCGCACGGAGATGGTTGTTCTGCAGCCACCAGCCACCCCCATCGCATGGCCGCAACTGCACCGCGCCGCTGGGCCTGGTGGTCGGCAAGGCCATGGGCTGCTGGCTCAGCCGCTGCAGCATCACGCCATGGCTGGGCATCGGCAGCTGCAGCCAGCAGCCACCGGTGCTGGCGCGTTGATGGTGCAGCACCCCATCGGCGCTGCACCACTGCAGGCCGGGTTGCGGCTGGGGCAGTCGCACCAGCTGCTGGCTGGCTGGTGCTGGCAACAGCTGGCCCACCCACCAGCTTGAGCTGGGCCCGGCGCGTAGAGGGATCAGTGCGGCAAGGCCGGCGTCGCGGCGGCTGCGGCTGCGGCGCCGGGCCCGGCGCCATTGCGCTTCGGCCTGCTCGAACACCTCAGGCACGGAGGTGCCAGGAAGAATGTCGTGGAACTGCTGGAACAGCAGGTTGCGCCATTCCTCTCGGCCGCTGGGCCGGCGGCCGGCCAGCGCTTCGACCAGATCAGCTTCCAGAAGCAGCCGCTCAAGACTGCGGTTGTGGCGCTTCTGATCCGGCCGGCTGGTGGGGCAGGCCCGATGCAGTTCGAGATAGAGCTCATCGCGCCAGAGCGGCAGTTGCGCCGCCAGGGGCTCCAGCTCCTGCAGGTAGCGCCGCACGGAACTGAAGCGTCGCGGTGCGCTCAGCGGTTGGTCTTGCCACAGGGCCAATTGATCCAGCATTTCGCGGCTGGGGCCGCCGCCGTGATCCCCCACCCCAGGCAGCCACAACCCCTGCTCGATGCCGGTGGCCTGCTGCCACTGGCGGCTGTAGTCCGCCATGGCGATCGGGTCACCATCGGTGCCGATAGGGGCACTCATCAAGGCCAGCACCTCCTCACCGCTGGGATGTCGCCAGCGGAACAAACGGTGGGGGAAGGGCTGATCGGCATTCCAGAACAGCTTGTGGGTGATGAACCACGCCACGCCGCTGGCTTGGCAGACCGCCGGCAGGCCCTGGCTGAACCCAAAGCTGTCGGGCAACCAGGCCAGGTTGTGGTCGTCCCTTGGCAGGGCCTGATGGCTGTAGTGCTGGCCTTCGAGGAACTGGCGCAGCAAGGAGGCGCTGCCCACCAGCGTGCAGTCCGTTTCGACCCAGGGGCCGTTGAGGGCCTCCCAGCGCCCTGCAGCCATGGCGTTGCTGATGGCGGCAAACAGCGTGGGCCTGTGTTGCTGCAGCCAGTGGTAGAGCGCCGGCGTGGAATGGCCAAACCGCAGCTCAGGGTGTGTGTCCATCAGCTGCAGGACCGAGTGGAAGGTGCGCTCAGCGGCCTGCCAGGTGTCAGCCACGGGCCACAACCAGGCCAGATCGAGATGGGCGTGGGCCACCAGGTGCAGCGGTGCTGGCCGTGGCAGGTCTCTTAAGGCCTCATGCAGTTGCTCGTGGGCCTGGGGGTGGTTCGGGCCTTGATGCAGAACCTGAAGCAGCGCCTCGGTCAGCAGGGCGTCGCTGCCGCTGAGCAGCTGACGCAGAGGCGCCAGCAGCAGCATTCCATCGGGGTCATCGGCTTGGCTGGGTTCCCGCTCCACCCGGGCGAGCAGCAGCGCTCCATCGTCATGGCGCGGACTCATCAGCTCCAGCTCGAGCGTCAGCAGCTCGCCTTGCCAGAAGCTGGAGGGCAATTCCCAGCGGCAGGCGGCATCAAAAAGATCGCCGCGGTGCACCACCGCGCCGTTGCAACGCAGTTCGGCGGCTTCCGCCCACCAGCGCAGGGCCAGCCGGGCCCGCCCACGGTTGCCGCGCTGCTGCCAGCGGGCCGGGCACTGCAGCTGATGGCTCAGCGTGACGGTCTGACCGCCGCGGGGCCAGATCAGCAGGCCCCTGGCCTCCCAGTCGGGACGGTGCCTGGCTCCCCAGGGGTGATGCAGTCCCAACTGGCCGTCCTGACGCCGCAGGTGCGGCAGCAGGTCCATCTCACGTTCAGCTGAAAACGTTTCAATCCACCCCTGAAGCAGCTGATCCGGGCCCGCAGCCATCCGATGTTGCGCAGGTGCCCCATAGGATGGCGGCGCCGCTACGGGTGCGGCGCCAATCCCCCGACCCCCGGCTGGACCATGCTTGCCCTCAAGATTTCCGTTTATTCGGTCGTTTTCTTCTTCATCGGGATTTTCGTCTTTGGTTTCCTGGCCAGCGACCCCAGCCGGACGCCTAGTCGAAAGGACCTCGAGGAGTGATTCACACGGGCAGGCGTGTCAGGATCGCCGCCCCAGTTGAACGCCAGGTTTGAGGACGCGCTTCACCGCCCAACACCTGGCTCCCTTTGCTGCCTTCATCGCTGCGATGGCAGGGGTTGTGGCGACCGCTGCACCTTCTCCCGCATCGGCTCAGACCTTGGAAGATGCACCGGCTGATGTGCCGGGCTCTGTGGATATCGGCGAGGTTGATCCTTTTGCGGATCCCGATTCCCCCACAAGGCCACCTGAGCCAGGCCCAGCGGTGCGTTCGGCCAAACCCATCCCTGCGGGTGTGCCCAAGGCGTTGGAACTGGAGGCTGATCAGCAGGGTTTTGATGCCGCGCTGCAGCGCTTCACGGCCAGAGGCAATGTCACCCTGCTGTTGGCCGGCGGCCGTCTGCAGGCGGATCGCTTGGAGTACGACAGCCGCAATCAGGTGATCTGGGCCCGCGGTGCGGTGCGCTTTGCCCGCGGTAACCAGTACCTGCAAGCCAGCCTGCTGCGTTTCAACCTGCTCCAGGGGGAGGGGGAACTCGAGGACGCCTATGGCGTGGTCGACCTGCGCAGCAGTGAGGTGGACTTTGATCCTGATGCGCCTCTGGCCGTTCCCTTCCAGGGTCAGCAGGGGACAGGGCTGACTGCCCGTCAGCGGCGCCTTGAGCGTGAACGGCTGCAGGAAGAACTGGCCAGTTCCGATCTCGAGCAGCTCAGGCGTGAGCGTGAGGCCAAAGGCACCGCCACCCAGGTGCAGCCTTTGGCGCCACCTGAGCCCATGGCCTGCCCTCCTGAGCTGCCGGCGCTGCGTTCCCGTTTGCCTGGGCCGTGGTCCGTCACGGCCTGGGGCGGGCAGATGAGCGATGCCACCTTCGGTGAAACGTTCTTGTTCTCCGGAGCGCCTCGACCGGAATATCTGGGGGGATTGGGATTCACGCGTCGCCTGCTCGATGCCGATCCGCTGGCCTTGGAGCTCGATGGCAATGTCCTGTTTCACACCGCATCGCGCGATCGGGACTTGAAGTACGCCCTTGGGGTTCCCGAGGACGAGCGTGATCGGGCCAGCACCGATCCCCAGAATTTCTGGGAGGGCACCCTGGGGATCGCCCTGCGCTGGTGGATTCAGCCCTGGATCAGCCTGGCGGTTGTTGAGGGTGTGAGCCTCAACAGCACCGTCAGTGATTACGAGCGAACGTCCTGGCCCAATTCCACCCAGTTCCTCAACTATCTAGCCGCTGAAATTGCCGTCAACATCAACCCGCGATGGTCGCTCGTCGGCCGCATCCACCATCGCTCCGGCGCCTACGGCACCTACAGCGGTGTGGAGGAGGGCAGCAACGGCTATCTGATCGGTGTTCGCTACAGCTTTGGTGATCCGGCGCCCCAGCGCCAGCAGGAGGAGCAACCCCCGGCGTTGGGCTGCCCTGATCCCAATCGCAGCAGCCGTGAGCGCCGCTTGCCTCTGGAGGAGCAGCTGGAGGCCGTGGTGTTTGACGGCCCCTCGGCGCAGCAGGCTCCAGCAGCTCGCCCGGCAGCGCCGGACCTATCAGCTGATGGGCCCTCAGCAGCTGAGCAACTGCGTTTACGCCGTCAAGCCATCGCCGCCATCGATCAGCGGGTGACCGATGTCCTGCCGCGGGAAGGTCTGGGCCTTTCCACCAGCCTGGGGTCCAATGATTTCGATCGCCTCAGCCGCCGCGAACAGCAATTCAGCGTCAGCACGCCGCAGAACCAGTTGCGTGCACTCAGCCAGAAAGCGGATCTGGTCTCCGGCACCATCACCCACTGGCGCTTTCAGTCGCCCCGCTTGGTCATCACCCCCGATGGCTGGCGGGCGGGTCGCCTCAGTTTCACCAGTGACCCCTTCACCCCTGCTCAGGCCTGGGTGGATGCAGAAGACGTGGTGGCCAATCAGGAGGAGGACGGCACCACGGTGATCGTGGCTCAGCGCAACCGGCTGCTGCTGGAGAACAAGCTGCCGATTCCGCTGTCGCGCACGGTGCGCTTCAGTCCCGAGGAGGAGGAGGACAGCGTCAGCAATCGCTGGGCCCTGCTCGTCGATGAGCGCGACCGCGATGGGATTTATCTCCAGTACACCCTGCCGAACCGGCGTATCGGCAAGCGCGCCAAGCTCTCACTGCGGCCGCAGTTCCTGATTCAACGCGCCTTTGAAGGCGAGACCGAGAGCTATCCGGAGCCCAATGCCAAGCCAGGAGCCCCCGACATCAGCCAGCCGGCAGATGCTGCTGATTTGTTTGGCCTTGATGCGCGCCTCGATGGCGAGATCGCCGATGGCATCTACAACCTGCGCAGCAGTATCTCCAGCTTCAACCCCAACCATCTCCCCAATGCCGTGCGGGCCTCAGGGATCTACACCCAGCCGCTGGAGCTGCCGCTGCTGGGCAGTGTTCAAGGTCGTGCCTTCAGCGCCTACCGCTACCGGGTCTGGAATGGATCCCTAGGCCTGCAGAACATCTACTCCGCCTTCGGGGGATCGATTGAGAAATCTGGCCGGCTGCCTGAGCTGGCGGGACTGCAATCGATTTATTTCTGGCGCGTGGAGGCCGGCAACTATCAGAGCAATGCCTTCCAGAGCACGGACTTCACGGAGCAATTCCGAGGCACGGCCTACGGCACGTTGCGCCTGAACTGGCCCATCTGGCGCGGAGAAGCATTACCCCTGACTCCGGAGGGGGCGTACCGCTACTCCGCGGTGCCGATCATTCCGGGCCTGAACTTTGAAGTGGTGCCCTACGCCTCACTCTCCAGCTATGCCGATGGCGATAACCAGAACCTGCTGGGCATCTCCGGCGGGCCCAGCATCACCTTGGGCCATTTCAGCCGGCCGTTCCTCGACTACACCAAGCTGGCGTTTTACGGCAGCGTCACAGCCAAATCGGGGGAGAGCCCGTTCTCATTCGATGAATTCGTCGACATCGGCACCTTGGGGGTGAACCTCACCCAGCAGCTGGTGGGGCCTTTGGTGCTGCAGGCATCCATCGGTTACAACGTTGCCGGTGACTCGGGTTATTACGGCGAGGTCACCAATGCGTTGTTCGGTCTTCAATGGCAGCGCCGGGCTTACCAGATCGAGGCGTATTTCAGCCCTTACACCGGGATGGGGGGCTTGCGGGTTCGCCTCAATGATTTCGGCTTCAAAGGAACGGGTGTGCCCTTTGTTCCCTACGACTACAGCCCAGTGCTTCGTTCTGTTCCTGGCGCAGAGCCCTCGGTGCGCTGAGTCTCGCCCCCACCGACGATCAGGTTGCTGCGGTAAAGCTCGGCCCCGGCAAACTGCAGCCCTTCCACCTGGGCACCTTCTGTGATGGCTTGGATGGCGATGGCATCGCTCAGATCGGCCCAACGCAGATTGGCGCCGCGCAGATCGGCATTGCTCAACCGGCTGCCGATCAGCTGGGCATGTTCAAGGTTTGCGCCACTGAGATCGGCACCCTCCAGGTTGGCTTCGCTGAGATCAGCCCCCTGGAGATCGGCGCCGCGCAGGTCTGCACCGATCAGGTAAACACCGCGCAGATCGCGGCCGCGCAGATCAGCGCCACTGAGGGCGCAGCCACCGCAGAAGCCAGTCTCCAGCTGCTTCATGGGATCGGCCAGGCTGGGATTGAGGATCGCCAGCGGCGCCAGGAACATCAGCAGGCTGAGGGTGGCCCAGCGGCTGCGGGGCGACACATCCCTGACTGAGGGCATCGCAGTTGTCGCATCACTATCTCTTTTGTAGACAGAAAATCCTCAACCGGCCGCGAACCCATTGATGTAGGGCAGGCGTGCTGCGGTGGCCTTGAGCTGCTGATCGTGCTGCAGCAATTGGCGGGTGGCATCCCATTGGCCGCTGGTCAGCATCTTCTGGGCATCGGAGGCCAGCATCAGCTCCCAGCGCTGCCCCTCCAGTTCAGCTCCCGCTGGGTTCAGGTCGATGGTGAGCTCGCTGGCCGGGGCGGCCTCCGCTGCGGCCTGGATCGCGCTGATGGTCGTCGTGCTGGCCTGCAGGCAGGGAATGCCGAGCGCGAGGCAGTTGCCAAAAAAGATCTCGGCAAAGCTCTCGCCGATGACAGCCCGGATCCCCCAGCGCAGCAGGGCCTGGGGCGCATGTTCACGGCTTGAGCCACAGCCGAAGTTCCTGTTCACCACCAGCACTGAAGCGCCCTGATGCTCGGTCCGGTCCAAGGGATGCTGCCCTTGCTGCTCGCTGCGGTCATCGGCAAACACCTGGGCGCCTAGGCCTTCAAAGGTGACGCACTTGAGAAACCGCGCCGGGATGATCCGATCGGTGTCGATGTCGTTGCCGCGCAGCACCACGGCGCGACCGCGCACGCCATCAATCGATCCGGTGGGGAATGGAGCGCTGGTCATGGTTCAGGCGGGAAGGATGGTGCGGACATCGGTGACCTCGCCGGCGACCGCTGCTGCGGCCACCATCGCTGGGCTCATCAGCAAGGTGCGTCCACTGGCTGAGCCCTGGCGGCCTTTGAAATTGCGGTTGCTGGAGCTGGCGCTGATCTGGCGCCCCTCCAGCCGGTCGGGGTTCATCGCTAGACACATCGAACAACCAGGTTCGCGCCACTCGAATCCCGCGGCTTTGAACACCGCATCAAGCCCCTCCGCTTCTGCGGCGGCGGCCACCTGTTCTGAGCCAGGCACCACGAAGGCCTTGATGCCATCAGCCACCTGGCGTCCAACGGCCACTTCAGCGGCTGCGCGCAGATCGCTGAGCCGCCCGTTGGTGCAGCTGCCGATGAAGCAGACATCCACCGGCACACCAGCGATCTGCTGGCCCGGTTGCAGGTCCATGTAGCGGTAGGCCTCCTGGGCCAGGGGGCGATCCTCTTCTGGTGTCTGCTCGAGCGTCGGCACCGCTTCATCGACGCCGATGCCCTGTCCTGGGGTGATGCCCCAGGTGACGGTCGGAGCGATCGCGGCGGCATCAAAGCGCACCTCATCGTCAAAAACAGCATCGGCGCCGCTGGCCAGGCTCTGCCACCACTGCACGGCCCGCTCCCAGGCGTCACCAGCAGGGGCATACGGGCGCCCTTTGAGGTAAGCGAAGGTGGTGGCGTCGGGGTTGACGTAGCCGCAGCGGGCTCCGCCTTCGATGGCCATGTTGCAGATGGTCATCCGCTCTTCCATCGAGAGGGCCTCGATCGCGGGTCCAGCGAATTCGTAGGCATGGCCGACGCCGCCTTTGACCCCCAGCGTGCGGATGATGTGCAACACCAGATCCTTGGCGTAAACGCCAGGGCGCAGGCGGCCCTCCACCCAGAGGCGACGCACCTTGAGCTTGTTCATCGTCAGGCTCTGACTGGCGAGCACATCACGCACCTGGCTGGTGCCGATGCCGAAGGCGATCGCTCCGAAGGCGCCATGGGTGGAGGTGTGGGAGTCACCGCAGACCACGGTCATGCCCGGTTGCGTCAGGCCCAGCTCCGGTGCCATCACGTGCACGATGCCCTGCCGGCCGCTGCCAAGGGCATTCATGCTGATGCCGTTCTCCTGGCAGTTGCGCTCCAGCGTGGTGAGCATCTCTTCGGCCAAGGGGTCCGCAAAGGGTCTGGCCTGGCTGGTGGTGGGGACGATGTGATCCACCGTGGCCACGGTGCGCTCCGGGTGCCGAACGCTCAGTCCCAAGTCCTTGAGGGCGGCAAAGGCCTGAGGACTGGTCACCTCATGGATCAGATGCAAGCCGATGAACAACTGGGTGGACCCGCTGGGCAGCTCAGCGACCTGATGCAGCGCCCAGACCTTGTCGTACAGGGTGGCGGAACTCAAGGCTGTGGCCCCTTCTCCAAACGGCAACCCTAAATCCGGAACCGGAAGGAATCAGATCAGCTGCAGCCGCAGCAGGTTGAGGGCATCGCCCACACTCAGGCCGCGGATCCAATCGCGTCCGCGGCTGTCGCCGTAGCGCCTCTCCAAGCTGGTGCAGCCCTCGGGCCCCGCCACCGCCAGATGCACAAGGCCCACGGGTTTGGTGGGAGTGCCTCCGCCCGGGCCTGCGATGCCGCTGACGGCGATGGCCCAGTCACTCCCCAGCCTGCGGCGCGCCCCCTCTGCCATCGCCATGGCGACAGCTTGGCTGACAGCGCCTTCTCGCTCCAGCAGATCCACTGGCACCTCGAGCAGGTCCTGCTTGATTCGGTTGGCGTAGGCGATCACTCCCCCCAGCAGGACATCGGAGCTGCCGCTGACAGCGGTGAGGGCAGCGCCCACGCCACCGCCAGTACAGCTTTCGGCAACGGCGAGGGTCTCGTTTCGCTGGCGCAGTTGGCAGAGAACAACCGAGGCCAGGCTGTCGCTGTCGGCCCCGAAGCAGTGGCTGCCGGCAATCGTGCGCAGCTCGCGTTCCACAGGGGCGATCAAGGCATCGGCGCTGGCGCTGTCATCAGCGCAGGCCGTGATGCGCAGCTTCACCTCCCCAAGACCGGCGTAGGGAGCCACCGTCGGATTCCGGCTTTCGAGGTAGGGGGCCACCTGTTCAGCCAGGGTCGATTCGCCGATCCCCCAAAAGCGCAGCAGGCGGCTGCGGAATGTGCCCCGGGCCAGGCCTTGCTGCTGCAACCAGGGTGCGGCGCTCTGGTGCCACATCGCTCGCATCTCCGAGGGCACACCGGGGAAGGTGAGCACGGTGAAATCTGGCTGTGGGGTCCAGATCATCCCGGCGGCGGTGCCTGTGGGGTTGGGCAGAACGTCCGCCCCCTGGGGCAGCAGCGCCTGCTTTTCCGTGCCAGCCGCCATGGGCCGTCCGCGTGACTGCAGCTTGGCGGTGATATCGGCCATCACTTCGGCTCGATGCTGAAGCGGAACCTGGAACGTGGCGGCCAGCGTCTCGGTGGTGAGGTCATCGGGCGTTGGCCCCAGACCTCCGGTGCAGATCAGGACGCGACTGCGGCCTGCGGCCTCCAGGACCGCATCACGCAGGCGTTCCGGGTTGTCACCCACGACGGTTTGCCGGAAATGGGGCAAGCCAAGGCGGGCGAGTTCCTCAGCGATCCAGCGGGCGTTGCTGTTGAGGATGTTGCCAAGCAGGAGCTCGGTGCCAATGCAAAGGATCTCGCAGCCCGTGCGGGGAGCACTCACGGCGGCTCAGGACCCCGTGGGGCGCCGAACGGCTTGGGAGACAGGCTGAGCCGAAGGCTGGGTGGAGCTGTTGGTGCCCGCCTGCAGTGCGGCGCGCTGTTGGCGGCGGCTGCGCACGACCACCCAGACCAGCACGGCTGTAGCCAGGGCAAGCCAGAGGAAACGCATCTCTGCATTGGCTGCCACCAGGGCCAGGGCCGCCAGCCACTGGGTGAAGGCGTAGATCATCAGCACGGTGCGGCGGTGGCTGAAGCCCGCCCGCAGCAACCTGTGGTGGAGATGGCGTCGATCGGGATAAAACGGCGAGCGGCCATCGCTGACGCGGCCCATGATCACCGCAGACATGTCAGCCAGGGGCAGGGAGAGGATCAGCAGCGGCAGAAGCAGGCTGACCGTGGTGAGTTCCTTGGCCGGACCGATCAGGCTGATGGCCGCGAGGCTGAAACCAAGGAAGTAGGAGCCGCCATCGCCCATGAAGATGCGCGCCGGATTGAAGTTGTGGCGCAGGAAGCCGATGCAGGAACCTGCAAGGGCGGCTGCCAGCAGCCCTGCACCGGGCTGATGCAGGCTGAAGCTCACGGAAAGCAGAGCCACAGCGGCGATGGCGCTGACACCAGCTGCCAGGCCGTCGAGGCCATCAAGCCAATTGATGGCGTTAGTGATGCCCACCAGCCAGATCACGGTGGCGATCAGGCTGAGCCAGTCAGGCAGGGTGAGGGCCAGGCTGCTGTCGAACGGCAGGGTGATCGTGCCGATTTTGACGCCCTGGCTCCAAACCGCCATGGCCACGCCGATCTGCAGCGCGAGACGCGGCAGTGGTGGCAACTGCAACAGATCGTCGCTGAGGCCGATGGTAAAAAAAGCTATCGAACCGAAAAGGCTGCTCCAGATCAATTGGTCGCGACTGGCGGGGATGGCGCCAAAACCACCCACCAGCCAGGTCAAACCGAGTGCCAGCACGAATCCCATCACGATGGCGATGCCACCGAGCCTCACCATCGGAGTGAGATGTTGCTTGCGTGGATCCGGCTGATCCGTCAGTCCCCAACGCAGCCCGAGCTGACGCACCTGCGGCACGATCGCCGCAGTGATTAGGCCAGCCCCAGCGAGGGTGGCCAGCGCAGGCATCAGTGGGCTGGTGTCCACATGGACCGATCTGTCAAGACCAGCTTAGGCGGGGCTGCCCGCAAGCACAGGGGCGGCCGCTCCATAAAGCGGATGTCGCTCGCAGAGGCTGGCGATGCGCTCGCGGCAGCGCTGCTCGATGGTGCTGTCCTCGGGGTTGAGGAGCCGATCGGCAATCACATCAGCGACCTCCTTGAAGGCCGCTTCGTCAAAGCCACGGGTGGTCAGCGCTGCTGTGCCAAGCCTCAGGCCGCTGGTCACGAAGGGGGATTCCGGGTCAAAGGGAACGGTGTTTTTGTTGGCTGTGATGTTCACCTCACTCACCAGCAGATCAGCCACCTTGCCGGTCATGCCGATGCCGCGCAGGTCAAGCAGCACAACGTGGTTGTCGGTGCCCCCGCTGACGACAGCGATGCCGCGTTCCTGGATGCGTGCAGCCAGGGCCTGGGCGTTGGCGACGACCTGTCGGCTGTAATCGCGGAAGCTGGGCTGCAAGGCCTCTCCGAAGGCCACAGCCTTAGCAGCCACCACATGCTCGAGGGGGCCACCTTGAGTGCCAGGAAAGACGGCTTTGTCGAACTGCTTGGCAAACGCGGCGTCATTGCAGAGGATCAAGCCACCCCGGGGACCACGCAGGGTTTTGTGCGTGGTGGTCGTCACCACATGGCAGTGCGGCACCGGGTTGGGGTGGACTCCTGCGGCAACCAGTCCGGCGATGTGGGCCATGTCGGCCAGCAGGTAGGCGCCAACTTCATCGGCAATGGCACGGAAACCAGCGAAATCAATCGTGCGTGGATAGGCCGAGTACCCGCAGATGATCAGCTTGGGCTTGTGCTCAAGCGCCAGTTCACGGATGGACTCAAGGTTGAGCCGCTGCGTCTCGGGATCGACGCCGTAATGCACGGCTTTGAACCACTTTCCACTGACATTCACCGGTGAACCGTGGGTGAGGTGGCCGCCGTGGGAGAGATCCATCCCCAGGATCGTGTCGCCTGGCTGCAGCAGGGCCAGAAACACAGCGAAATTCGCCTGGGCGCCGCTGTGGGGCTGAACATTGGCCCATTCGGCGCCAAAGACCTGCTTGGCCCTTTCGATCGCCAGCTCTTCGATGGCATCGACGTGCTCACAGCCGCCGTAATAGCGCTTGTTGGGGAGCCCCTCGGCGTATTTGTTGGTCAGAACCGAACCCTGAGCAGCCATGACCGCTGGGGAGGCGAAGTTCTCACTGGCGATCAGCTCCAGGTGACTCTGCTGACGTTCCAATTCGCGGTTGATCAGGCCAGCCACCTGTGGATCGCCCTGCTGCAGGGCCTGGGGTGCATGCATCGTCGGCTCGGTCACGGGCAGCTGTCTTCTTCAGGGGTTTGCATCAATCGTAGAAACGCGCCTGCACCGGGTCGATCCCTCAGCCATGGAGACAAAAAAAAGCCACCCCGAAGGGCGGCTTTTGCGTTGGTGGGTTGACGCGCCTGGAGAGATTCGAACTCCCGACCCTCTGATCCGTAGTCAGATGCTCTA
>CAJWYF010000031.1 GCA_913049535.1 uncultured Synechococcus sp. | reverse complement strand
GGGCCCATCTTCAAAGACGTGGCCCAGATGGGCATCGCAGCGACTGCAGCGGATCTCGGTGCGCACCATGCCGTGGCTGACGTCCCGGTGGGTGGTGATGGCATCTCGGGCAGCACCGTCCCAGAAGCTGGGCCAACCCGTGCCGGAATCAAATTTGGTGTCAGAGCTGAACAGATCAGCGCCGCAGCAGACGCACTGGTAGGTGCCCTGGCCCTTGTGGTTCCAGTAGATGCCACTGAATGCACGCTCGGTGCCCCCCTCGCGGGCCACTTGGAATTGCTCGGCGCTGAGCTGTTCGCGCCACTGATCGTTGGAGCGCTCCACCTTGACGCTGGGATCAGCCATGGATCTTCCGATTCGTGGCCATCACGCTAAACAGCGCCATCGGCCGGTGGCAGCAGCTCTTGCACCAGATCAGCCAGTGCGGCTACCGCCCCTGGCTGACCTCGAAGGCTGCGCAGGTCCTCGCGCATGCCATGGAGTCGTTCCGGCTGCGCCAGCCACTGGCTGGCTTCTTCGGCAATGGCTGCCGGTGTGATGGCCCCGACCCGTTCGGGCACCACCGCCCGACCGGCGCTGATGTTGGGCCAGGCCAGGAAGCCGCGCCGGTTGAGCCGCCAGGTGGTGATGGCCACCCCGATCAACCAGCGCAGCAGTGGTAGCCGTGCCACCAGGCCCACCCATCCATCCCAGGCCTGCATCACATGCAGGTGTTGGGTGGGCAGCAGCACAAGCATGGGGACCCCCAGGGCCCCGAGCTCGGCCGTGTTGGCACCCACGGTGGTGAGGGCCAGAGCGCACTGACTTAAAGCGCCATGGGCCGGATGTTGTTCCATCAACAGAATCCGGTTGCCCCCGCTGGTGCGCAGCCAGCGTTGGCCGTCCTCCTCCATGAGTTCGGGGGTCTCGATGCCGTAGTGACGCTGCAGCGGGTTGGCACTGCTGCCGTAGCGCTGCAGCTCCTCAACGCTTGTGGTGGGGGCCACCGCCAGCAGAAACCGGACTCCAGGCCGCCGCCGCTGCAGCTCATCGGCGCAGCGCAACAGAAATGGCACGCCCACTTGCAGCTTGGCCCGCTTGGAGCCCGGCAGCAGGGCCACCCATTCCCCATCAGGCAGCGGTGTGTTGCTGCGGGCTGATTCGGAGAGATCGGCCATCAGATCGCCCACCACGGCGCAGCGGCTCTGCCAGCGGGGTGACAGCCGTTCGCTGGCGGTTGTGCCCATGGCGGCGATGCGGTCGTTCCAGCGCGGCCAGCGCGCGACCCACTCGGCGTAGGTCAGGTGCCGGTAGCCCAGCCGCGCTGAGAGCAGCACGGTCCAGAACTGGTCACCACCGAGGAAGACCACCACACCACGCTGCGGCCAGGGGCCGTAGCGCCTTGGGCGAAACAGCAGACGCCAGAAGCGTCCCGCTGGCAGCACCCGTTGAAACAGCCCCATGGCCTCAGCCACAGCTGCCTCACTGCCGGTGGCATTGGGGCAGGGCACCAACACCAGGTGCAAGGCGGTGTTCGAGTCCGGCTCCAGGGGCTGCAGCGGCTGCAGGCGATGCAAGCGCTGGGCCAGCGGACGCACCCATGTGGTGAGTTCCCCAGGTCCGTTGCAGACCAGAACGATGGCTCGTGATGGCTCTGATGCGGATGGCGAGACTTGAACTCGCAAGACCGAAGTCACACGCCCCTCAAACGTGCGTGTCTACCAATTCCACCACATCCGCGTGGCCTGCCGTTTTGGCAGAAATGCAGCGTACCAGTCGATCCGGAAGCCATCAGGCCCTTCAGTTGGCGCTGATAAAATCGCCGGCTGCAGGGGTCCCCCATGGGCATTGGCAAGCTTCTGATCGCCAATCGTGGTGAGATCGCCTTGCGGATCATCCGCACCTGCCGTGAGCTCGGGATCCAAACGGTGGCTGTGTACAGCACCGTTGATCAGAACGCTCTGCATGTGCAGCTGGCTGATGAGGCGGTCTGTGTTGGGGACTCCCCCAGCGGCCGCAGTTATCTCAACATCCCCAACATCATTGCGGCTGCCACCTCACGCGGGGCTGATGCCATTCACCCGGGCTATGGCTTTCTGGCGGAGAACGATCGCTTTGCCGAAATTTGCAGTGCCCATGGCCTGATCTTTGTGGGCCCCTCGCCGGAATCAATCCGCGCCATGGGGGATAAGTCCACCGCCAAGGCCACGATGCAGCAGGTCGGTGTGCCGACCATTCCCGGCAGCGAGGGGTTGCTCAACAGCGTCGAGGAGGCGGCAGCGCTGGCCGGAACGATGGGTTATCCGGTCATGATCAAGGCCACCGCCGGTGGTGGTGGCCGCGGCATGCGCCTGGTGCGCAGCGCCGATGAGCTGGAGGGCCTCTTCAAGGCGGCGCAGGGGGAGGCGGAAGCGGCCTTCGGCAACCCAGGGCTCTACATGGAGAAGTTCATTGATCGGCCCCGCCACGTCGAAGTGCAGATCCTTGCCGATCGCTTTGGCAAAGTTGTTCATCTCGGCGAGCGGGACTGCTCGATTCAGCGCCGTCATCAGAAGCTTTTAGAGGAAGCCCCCAGCCCTGGGCTGGATCCTGAGACCCGTCGTCGCATGGGGGAGGCTGCTGTCGCAGCGGCTCGCTCCATCGGCTACGAAGGCGCCGGCACCGTCGAATTTCTGCTCGATGCCAGCGGCGGCTTTTACTTCATGGAGATGAACACCCGGATCCAGGTGGAGCATCCGGTCACCGAGGTGGTGACGGGTGTTGATCTGATCGCCCAGCAGCTCATCATTGCCGCCGGCGAGCCGCTGCCCTTACAGCAAGAGCAGATCCAGCTCCGGGGTCACGCCATTGAATGCCGCATCAATGCAGAAGACCCTCGCCACGGGTTCCGGCCCTCGCCAGGAACCATTTCAGGCTGGCTGCCACCGGGCGGGCCTGGGGTGCGGATCGATAGCCATGTTTATACCGGCTATGACATTCCACCGTTCTATGACTCGCTGATCGGCAAGTTGATCGTTTGGGCCGAGGACCGCCCAGCGGCGCTGCTGAGGATGCGCCGAGCCCTATCGGAATGCGCCGTGATCGGTGTGCCCACCACGATCGATTTCCATCTGGCTCTTCTGGATCGTCCAGAGTTTCAGAACGCCTCTGTGCACACCAAATTCGTGGAGCAGGAGATGCTCTCCACGGAGTCCTAGGGCTCAAGCCAGCGGGGCGGCGCGCATCACCAGCTGGGTGACAAGCCCCTGCTGACCGACCAGCAGTTCACGCAGCAGGCTGACGAGTCCGACCCAGATCACTGGCGTGACATCCACCCCACCGATGGGAGGGATGAGGCGACGGGTGGGACTCAGCAAGGGTTCGGTCGGCACAACCACCAAAGCCACCAAAGGGTTGTCTCGGCTCAGCTGGGGGTACCAGGTCAGAACGATGCGAAAGAGAAACAGCAGCGTCCATGCCGCCAGAAGCAGGCCGATCACCCAGCTGCTGATGGTCAGCAGGGGCAGAGGCAGTGCTGTCACAAACTTCTAAGCGCTCGGCCGCGCATCTTAGAGACCGAATCGGTGCTTCTAGTATGTCGCCACCATTGGTGGCGCTATGACCCCCTCCCTCGCGAATTTCCTCAACAGTCTCGTGGCGGGTGCCCTGATCGTCGTGGTGCCCATCACCATCGCTCTCATCATCATCAGCCAGACCGATCAGGTGGACCGCAAGCTGTGATCGCTGGCGCCTAGCCCTTGAACCGGCCGTAAACTGCATGAAACGGGACGCTGATGCGTTCCATCGGGCCGAGGAGGCCGAGAATGGTTAATGCCAGTCTGAATTGGGCCAGCATTGTCGGCATCGTCCTGGCCGTCGGCGGGACGATGCTGTACTTCCTGCGCACCTTCAAGCCAGGTCTGGCCCGCGATTACGACGTCTTTTTTGCAGCAGTCGGTCTGCTGTGCGGAGGGATCCTTTTCTTCCAGGGCTGGCGCCTCGATCCAATCCTGCAGTTCGGGCAGTTTCTGCTGGCTGCGACCACGGTGTTCTTTGCCTACGAATCGGTGCGCCTCAGAAGCGTCACCACCGAACAGGCACGCCGGTCGGCCTATTTCGACGATGACGAACCGCTGCCTTCAAAGCCACGCATGGGCCGCGGTGAATGGGGCAGCGAGGATCGCTTTGATGATCCCCAGCCCCTGAGGCGTCGCATCCGCTCGAGAGGGGATGACGAGTTTGATGAGCCCGCTGAGGAGGAGGACTTCTACCGTCCCCGCCGCCCTGAGCGGCGCGCCATTCCTGAGCGGGCCCAGAGTCGCTTCAGCGGCCGTAGCCCCGAGGACGATGAACGGAGCGATCGCCCGGAACCCACCGATCGGGGCAAGGCAGGGCGTTACAGCGCTCCGCGCGAACCGCGCCCTGAGTTCGGTGCCCGCCGGCGCGAGCGTGATGCCCGCCCTGCTCGCAGCGGCTCAAGGCCGGTTGCCACAGCGGATGACATGCCCCGCTCCAGCCGTCGCCCCGGTGCAGGCGAGCGCCCCTCAGCGCAGCCTCCTTCAACACGCCCGGAGCGTGGTTCGGCCATGCCCCAAGGCGCCCCCATCAGCGATGCGGATTTCAGCCCTGTCTCCGGCCGCGGCGGTGTTTCCGCCCCCGTTCAATCCAGGCCCTCAACGGATCGACCAGCCCCTGACGCCAAGGCTGCCAATCCTGACAACAGCTCCCGTTTCGACGACTGAACCCCAGCGGTGCTGAGGCTGCGCTGTCTCCTGCCCTGCCTGCTGGCTCTGCTGATCAGTGGCTGCGCTCAGCGGTTTGAAGCACCTGGGATTGGTGATCAGGAGGATCCCGCCCTCAGCGGCAATGGGCGCATTCTCGCCAGTGTCGCCGAACGGGGCGGTCGCCGTTTCGTGCGCCTGGTGGAGCGCTCCAGTGGCCGCGAACTGCCTTTGCGTGGTTTGCGGCGCCATACCCCCCATCGCTCCCCCTCGCTGAGTTGGACCGGTCGCTACCTCGCTGTGATCCGGCAGCGTGGTCAGCGGCGCGAGGTGGTGGTGCTGGATCGCTTGACCGGCCGCTTGCGGCCGATTCCTCTGCCGGGGGATCGCGTCCCCGAGCGCCTCAGCCTGGCTCCCGATGGCCAGCGGCTGGCCCTGCAGGTGCTGCGTCAAGGTCAGCTGGATGTGGAGTTGTTCCGTCTGCCTGCGCTGGAAGCCGATCGACCTGCAGGGGCACCGCTGCCATGAGGACCGCTGCGCTCCCGCTGCTGCTGCTGTTGCTCAGCGGTTGTGAAGCCCTGCGGCCCCAGCCTGAGATGGGAATCAATCCCCGTTTGGCCTCCCGCGGTGATCAACGCTCCCCCAGCCTTGCCCGCGAAGGTCTGGCCTGGATTGCTCCGGCTCCATCCGGCTCCGGGCAGCTCCAGGTGCGCTGGTTTGATCTCAGGCGCGGTCTGGCGACGCCGCTGCCGGGTCTGAATCGCCCGGATGCCCAGCCCATCAGCGTGAGCAGCGATGCCCGCGGCCAACGCATCGCTCTGGTCAGAAGCGTGGACGGTCGCACTGAGCTGCTGCTCTATGAGCGGAACTTGAGGAGTCTTAGACCCCTGCGGTTGATCCCGCCAGGCGTGCCGGCACGGGTGTCCCTGAGCGCCGATGGCCGCAGCCTGGCGGTGCAGGTCAGCCGCCAGGGACGCTGGCAGGTGGAGGTGCTGCAGCTGCCTTAGCGCAGCCCAGCCCACTGCAGGAAGGGGATGCCGCTGAGGGCTTCAATCAGCACGATGGCCACAAACCCCACCATCGCGAAACGGCCATTGATGCGCTCGGCGTAGCTGCTCCAACCAAAGGCGGGGATCTCGCTGGTGGTGGCGCTTGGTTTCCGGTCGGCGGCTGAGCTGGTCTCTGGGGCGCTGGCCATGGCTGGCTCGAGGTTGCACAGCGTCATAGCTCGTCGTGGGTGCAGGGCGCCACCTGCAGCAGCAGGAATGCTCCCCATCGCTGGCCGCCTTGTCAGGAGGCCATGCACCCAAGTGTTCCGTTTGCCGGATCAGGCGTCGATCTCGCGCCTGTTCTCATGCTGCTTCTGGGTTGTAGGAGCCAGCAGGGATGAGTTTCCAGTCGCCGTTGCCAGCGAGCTCAAGCACATTGCTGTGGAACTGCTTGAGGGCAGGTCTGTGCCCCACGCTGATGAAGGAGAGATCGCGTTCCAGCAGAAGGTTGTAGAGGTGCTTCTCCGTTTTCACATCAAGGGCACTGGTGGCTTCATCAAGCACCACAAAGCGCGGTGAATTCAGCAGCAGCCGCCCGAAGGCCAAGCGTTGCTGCTCGCCGAGGGAGAGGATCCGCGGCCAGTCCTGCTTGATGTCCAGATCGGGGTAGCGGCTCACGAGTTTGCTCAGGTTCACCTGCTCGAGCACGCTGCGGAGCTGCTCATCGCTGAAGCGCTCCTCCTCAGTGGGGTAGCAGAGCTGTTCGCGCAGGGAGCCCAGCAGCATGTAGGGCTTCTGGGGAATGAAGAGCAGATCGCCGGTTTCCGGTCTCTCCACACTGCCGCTGCTGGGGTCCCACAGACCACTGATCATGCGCAGCAGCGAGGTCTTGCCGCAGCCGGAGGGACCAACCACGAGCAGTTTGTCGTGATCGCCGACGCTCAAGGTCAGATCCTTGATCACCGGCTTGCTGCCGTTGGGTGTAAACAGATCGGCCGATTGGATCACGATTGCGTCACTGCCTGGCAGCACGCGGCTCTTGCGGTTGGTGGGAGCCTCCTGAGAAACCTGCTCCACCTTTGTTTGAAACCCTTCAAGTCGGCTGATGCCCGCAGTGAATTGGGCCAGTTCTTCGATCTGATTGACGACGAAGAACAAGGAGCCCTCCACCATGTTGAAAGCGAAGTTGGCTTGCACAAATCCGCCGTAATCGATCTCCCCTGAGAAGTAGGCCGGTGCCATCAGCAGGTAGGGGAAGAAGATTCCGGCGTAGCCGATGGTGCGGCGCATCACATCGATGATCACGCGCCAAATGATGAGCAGGTTGAAGTTCCGCACCACCGATCCGAGTCGGCGTTCGGTCTCCTGCTGTTCGGGCACTTCACCGGAATAGAACGCAATGGATTCGGCGTTGTCCCGCACGTGCACCAGGCCGTAGCGGAAGTCAGCCTCGTAGCGCAGTTGGTCAAAGTTGATGCGGACCAGGTTGCGGCCGCTGACAACAAGCACTGTTGTTGCAAAAGCCGCGTAGCCAAACAGGCTCAAGGTCAGCGTGCGACTGATGCTCCAGAGGATCAGGATGTTGAGCGAAAAGGTGAGGAAGGCATCAAAGATGCCGAGGGTGAAGCTGAGGCTCTGCGCCGTGAAGGAACGGGTGTCCTCGGTGATGCGCTGGTCTGGGTTGTCAACATCGGTTGCAGCCTCATCGTTTGGATTGAGGACGTAGTAAGCGCGGTTGCTCATGTAGTCCTCGATCAAGGACCGCGAGAGCCAGTTGCGCCAGATGATTCCCAGCTTGTAGGTGAAGAAGATCTGAGCGACTCGGATCGGTAGGGCCACCACAAAGCAGGCGCCGTAGACGATCAAGATTCGGTAGAAGCCGTCCTCCTGTTTGGACACCAGGGCATTGGTGAGGTCACGGGCGATGAAGCCGATGCCCGCATTGATGCCGTTCACCGCCAGCAGCATCAGCACGATGGCGGCCAGCAGCAGCCAGTGCAGCCAGCGCCGGCCGCGCAGCTGCTGGCGGAAGCTGATGAAGCTCCCCACCCCGATCAGGAACAGCGCCACGAAGGCAATGCCCCAGGCGCCTGACCAGATCGTTGTGATCGTGCTGGCCACACCGCCGAAATATTTTTCTGTCAGCGCCGGCTGCAGCTTCTCGAGGCTGCGGATCAGCACGGTCAACACCGCCAGCACAATGCCGCCGACGCAGAACAGCAGCGAGACCAGCAAGCCGATGAACTGCCAACCGCTGGCCTGATCCAGCGGCAGGAAAAAGGGTTGGGCCAGATGTCGCAACTTGCGCAGTTGATGGCGCAGGTTCTGCAGTGCTCCGGGGCCTGCGGTGGTGGTCGCTGTCATGTCGGTCATTCTCGCTGGCCAAACCCTTATCCGGGAGGCCAAGCCAGGGGACGCCCACCGATGACGTGCACGTGCAGGTGAAACACGGTCTGACCGGCGCCGGCGCCGGTGTTGATCACGGTGCGCCAGTCCTCAAGTCCCTGCTCGCGAGCCACCTGGGCAGCCACCAGAATCAGATGGCCCAGCAAGGCATCGTGATGGGGCTGGGCCTCCTTGAGGCTGGGGATGTGTTCTCTGGGGATCACCAACAGGTGCACCGGCGCCTGCGGTGCCACATCCTTGAAGGCGATGCAGTGCTCGTCCTCATGCACCCGATCGCAGGGGATGTCGCCACGCAGGATGCGTCCGAAGATCGTGTCGTTGCCATCGCTCATGGATCCGTTGGGGGTTGCCCGCAGTTGTTTCTAGGCTGAAGCCAGAGCCTGCTCATCGTCCATGGCCGTTTGCCTGCTGCCGCTGGTGTCTGCCGCTGCTGCGGCGTCGACAGCCGTGTGTGGGGCCATGGCCCCCGCCTGCTCAGATGCGCCGATGGCGCCTCAGCCTTGCCCCCAGGCGCAGGAGATGCCGGCCAGCACGGCCCCGGCACCGGCTTTGATGCCACCTGGGGTTTGAGTCCTGCCCAGGTCCGGTTTGGAAATCAGCACAGGTGTCCCCAAGTCCCGTGAGGCGCTTCAATGTCTTACGGGATTTCATTGTGTTTGGCCCAGGCCCATGCTGCACCTGCAGTTTCTTGATGAACTCGCTCAGCGGCGCCGCGGTCCGATTCGCAAGCGCCTCGATCCAGGCTGGCAGGACGCCGGCATGGATTTGCTGCAAGCCGTGAACCGGCTGGCTGACTTGATGGATCAACAGGAGCAGAGCCTGGATTCCCGGATGCGATCGGAGCTCCACGATTACGCCGAGGCGTCCATTCGCCGCCTTGAGCGTCTGCGCTACCGGTTGCAGCAGCGCCGCAACGGCTGATCCATTCGTCTTGGTTCACCTTGCTCAGCCGGCTCAGTCATCACCGCTGACCCGCGTTTCAACCCAGGCCTGACCTTGGGGGCGGGTGTCGCAGGTGATGGAGCCATCACTGCCTTGCTGGCAGTCTTTGACCTCCAGCCTGTTCTGCGGGTCCCAGGGATCCTGGTCATAGATCACCCGTTGCTCCAGCACATCGGCCTGGGCAGGTATCGCCAACAGAAGACAGAAAAGGCCCATGGCGCATGCCATGGGCCGATGGTCGGGCGTGCCGCCTAGTGACCGTCTTTGTGAGGGTGATGGCGGAACGGCTGCGGGCCGACGTGAGGAGGCAGGTGCGCTTTGTCCTCGCGGGGATTGCCAAAGGCGTGGGCCATTGCTTCTCCCCACCAGTCGCGTGCTGCTTGGAACAGGTTGGTCATGGGGACCTCCTGACTGGAACACCATCATTGTGTGCTTCCCAACACAAAAGAGGCGCCACCGCTGCGGCAGCGCCATAAAACGTTGCTTGATTCCTGTCACCTCAGGCGGGATCAGCGGCGACGACGGCGCTGCTGGGCCTTGCGCTTGTACTTCTCAACCGGGGTCTCGTGGTGACGCAGACGCTTGAGGTCGGCGAAGATCCCCGCCTTGGAAACCTGGCGCTTGAAGCGGCGCAGGGCCGATTCAATCCCTTCGTTTTCACCGACGGTCACCTGGGTCATGAGAACCGGACTTGCTGTTGCACAACTGGAATGACCAATCCTACCAAGTGCTCCTCTGGGGACCTCACTCCTCGCTTGCTGGCTCTGGCAAGGAGTCGCGGTGCACGTAGATGTGACCCAGGGCGCGTTCGCCGTAATGGCGCCGTTTGAGGCTCCAGCCAGGCTCAAGCTTGAGCTCGAGGAAGCCGTCGGCCATGCCGCCGCTGCGGGCCAACACCACCGTGCTGCCGTCGCGCCCTGTGCCCATCAACAACAGATCGTTGTCGTCCGGCACCACCGACATCCGCATGGCGGAACCGAAGTCCTGGGCGCCCACCCGCACCGAGTAGCCATTGCTGTCCATGTAGCGACCACAGATCCCTGTGAAGTCAAAGGTGGCCAACAGGGGCTTCACCACCGTGGGGCCATCCCCCTCACGGCTATAGCAGGGGCGGGTGTCCTTTTTTTGTTCGTAGATGTTCAGCTGTGCGCTGCCGCCTCCGCCAATCGGCGCTGCCACCAGGATGAACTTGCTGCCATCAACCTCCTTGGCCTGGAACAGGCTGGCTGCTGCTGGCACCGGAGCCAGACCGATGCCGGCAGACAGCAGTCCCGCCGCTGCGGCGGTGATGGGGCGCAATGACGACACGTCGCATCTCCATGGAGCGCCGATCGTAGAAGTCACAACCCCTGTCGCCCAGGGGTTCAGGCCGGTGAATTAAGACGAATCGCGACCAGGAGCGCCAGGGCTGTGCCTGGTAAGGAGCCGATCAGGATCGCCCGGGTCAGCCCCACCCCCAGATCAGGCTCGCCGTAGGACAGCTCAAAGACACATCCGGTGGCGGCGATGCCGAGCACGCAGGCGAGGGCAAGGAATACTCCTGCCAGGGGTTTCATCGGCATGGGTCAGCTCACGGTGTGGACGTCGTTGCGATTGAAGCCCAGCCGCTCCAGTTCACCGCTGAGGCTGAGCTCGTCGGTGACACGGTCCACAAAGAGCACACCATTGAGGTGATCCATCTCATGCAGGATGCAGCGGGCCATCAGCCCATCGGCTTTGCGCCGCTGGGGCCGGCCCAGTTCATCGCGGTATTTGATGTCCACCTGGCTTGGACGCACCACGTTGAGGTAAACCCCGGGGATGCTGAGGCATCCCTCCTCGTAGGTGTCCAGTGCTCCACTGGTGGCGACCACCTCGGGGTTGATCAGCACCAGGGGTGGGTTGCTGGCCTCTTCTGGATCCAGATCAATCACCAGCAATTGTTGATGCACCCCCACCTGGGGTGCAGCCAGACCGATGCCCTGGGCGCTGTACATGCTGCGCAGCATCTCCCTGGCCAGTTCCCGCACGGATTCGTTGACTTTGCTGATGCGCTTGGCGGGTTGACGCAGCTCACGGGCCCCCAGGGTGTGAATGCGGGGACTCTCGGGCTGGTCCTGTCCCTTGGGGACCATCACCGCCGAAGACTGGCGCTCTGACTGGCGTGCCATTGCAGCGAAATTCAGAGCCAAGATCCGCCAACCGTCGAGACTGCATCCTAGGCAGCTGTGTCAGGGGGTTCGGATGGCCGCAGCAACGGTGCCGCCAGGGCCCTTCGCCATTGATCTGCTGATGGGGCGTGAACGCTCCTGCCGTGAGCCCCTGGTGGTCGGGAGCCAGCTCCTCTGGGCCGAGCAATGCCCTGATCAAGGGGGACGCACCACTTTGATGCTGCAGCGGCAGCTCGGTGATGCCCCCCATGACCTGACACCGGGGCGCTGGAGTTTGCGCAGTCGGGTTCATGAGTTCGGTGGTGGCCTGTTCTGCGCTGACCACACCCGGGCGGTCTTCATCGACGGCCGCTCGGGGCTGCCCCATGTGGTGCCGTTCGATGGTGCCGCTGCGCCGCAGCCTTTGTTGCAGCCCGCCCCCGATGACCAGGTCCGTTTTGCCGACGGTCTGATCGATCCGCAGCGCCAGCGCTGGCTTGGTGTGATGGAACGTGACGGGCGTGATGCTCTGGTCAGCCTTCCCCTGGCTGGCGGCACCCCCCTGGTGCTGCGATCCGAGCAGGATTTCTGTGGCTATGCCGCGCTCTCTCCAGGTGGCGACCAGCTGGCTTGGCTGGAGTGGTCGCTGCCTTGGATGCCCTGGGAGCGCACCGAACTGTGGTGGTCCTGGCTGGGGGAGGACGGGGAGTTGCTCGGGCCTCAGCGTCTGGCTGGTGGAGATGACGACCCCCAGTCCTTGTTCCAACCCCTCTGGAGCGCCAGCGGCCAGCTGCTGGTCTGCAGCGATCGGACGGGTTTCTGGACTCCCCAGCGCTGGTGGCCCGGTTCGACACCGAGCTGGGAACCCCTGCCGTTGCCGGCGGGGTGCGAATGCGGCATGCCGCAGTGGGTGTATGGGATGCGCACGCTTGCAGTCGGCGCTGAACAGTTGCTGGCCCTGGCCTGCCGTGAAGGGTCCTGGTCCCTCTGGCAGCGGGTGTTGCAGGCCCCCGCCGATGAACCATGGCAGGCCCTGCCGCTGCCTTTTACAGAACTGAGCGCTCTCTCGGCCTCCACCAGCCGCGCGGTCTGCCTTGCCGCTGGAGCGACCAGACGCACCACGTTGCTGGAAATCGGTTTGGCGCCGGGGCAATGGCAGGCCTGGGAGCGTTTTGGCCGCTCTCCGCTGCCCAGCACGCGTATCAGCGTGCCCTGTTCGCTGTGGGTCAAAGGCGGCGATGGCCAGGCCAGCCAGGCGTGGTTCTACCCGCCGGCCCCGGATCATCCCCGGCCTGCCCCGTTGCTGGTCCGTGGCCACAGCGGTCCAACGGGGATGGCACGGACGGGTTTGAATCTCGCGTACCAGTACTGGATCAGCCGTGGCTGGGCTGTGGTGGATGTCAACTACGGCGGATCCACCGGCTTTGGGCGTGCATACCGCGAAAGGCTCGATGGCCGTTGGGGGCAGCTGGATGTGGCTGATTGCGCGGCGGCCGTGCGCCAGCTCATCGAGGCGGGAGAGGTGGACGCTAGTCGTGTCGCGATTGAGGGCGGCAGTGCTGGCGGTTTCACTACCCTTGCTGCCTTGATCGAGGAGCCGGTGTTCCAGGCGGGGGTCTGCCGCTATCCGGTGTGCGACCTGGCCTCGCTGCTGCAGGACACCCACCGGTTCGAATCGGGTTATTTCGATCGCCTGATCGGCCCCTGGCCGCAGCAGCAGGAGCTCTATCAGCAGCGATCACCGCTGCAGCAAAAACATCGCCTGGCGCGACCGGTGCTCTTCATCCAGGGTCTGCAGGACAAGGTGGTGCCCCCTGAGCAGACCGAGACGATGGTGCAGGCACTGCGCCAGAGGGGCCTGGATGTGGAGCTGATCCTCTTGGAGGCCGAAGGCCATGGCTTCCGCAGTGCAGCCGTTGGGCGCCAAGTGCTGGAAGCGACCGAACGCTTCTTTGAGCGTGTGTTGCCAGGGCGTTGAGCTCAGGCCTGCAGCAGTGCCTGAAGTGCTGCGACCCAGCTGGGGTCGATCGGCCAATGCTCCTGGCGGGTGAGGCTGGTGGCAATGCCTTTCTCTTGATAAGCCGCTTCGTGGCTGAAGACGGTGTGGACCGGCCCGCTGGGATCGCCGGCGAAGGGGATGGCGGTGCCATCGGGTTGCAGGAACAGGGGTTCGCCGGCCGCCAGCAGCTTCCAATCGCCAAGCAGGCGCTGCGGATGCAGGCAGGCGCTGGGTTCCCCATCGCTGTGGCGGGGGAAATCAAGGCTGCCGAGGTGACGGTGAATCTTCAGGGCCCGCCTGAGCATCAACCGACCTGCGGCCGCTTGCTCGAGCACATCCAGCAGTGCCGCCAGACCCAGCTCACTTTGCCGGCAGATTCGCGGGCTCAGCACGCCCTGGGGCACGGGCCCCACCTCCAGGGCCAGACCGCAGGGCCAGGCCTGGGCCATGAAGCCGGTTTGGGCGCGATCGCTTTCATGCAGGTAGATCGGCAAGCCCAGGCGCTCCTGGCAGCCAGCGGCCAGGGCCAGAGCGGCTGGTCTGCGGTCGTACAGCACCAGACAGCTGCCCATGGCTGATGTTGTGCTGTGCAGGTCGATCAGCACCGTTGCTGGTGTGATCCCTTCAGGACCATGGCTGGCCAGCAAATGCTGGGCCCGCTGCCCCTCCAGGCACGGGGTGCTGGGGTCATCCAGCAACTCAGGGATGAAGCTGCGGTTGAGGTCGTTGTCGATGTAGCGACGGTTGGCCTGCAGAGCCTCTGGGTTGCCGATTGCCGTGCGCACAGACAACCCCCGGCGCTGCAGCTGACTGGGTTCATGGCCCCAGTGCTGCACCAGCCAGGGGCCGTTGCATTCATTGCCGTGGGTGCCGCCGACGATGAGAACCGAAGCGGCCATGGCCAGGGGACGACTCAGCCCACTTTGGCGGGCGTTTTGCCGACACCAAGGTCCCGCAGCTCGGCGGCCAGTGAGGTGAGCACCTTCTTGGCATCGCCGAACACCATGGAGGTGTTGGGGCGCTCGAACAGGCTGTTCTTGATACCGGCATAACCAGCGCTGAGGCCACGCTTGACCACGAAGACCGTGGTGGCCTCCTCCACGTTGAGCACGGGCATCCCATACAGGGGGCTGGAGGCATCGTTGCGGGCCTGGGGATTCACCACATCGTTGGCCCCGAGCACGATGACGACATCCGTGCGCGGGAATTCAGGGTTGATGGCCTCCATCTCGATCAGCTGTTCATAGGGCACATCCGCTTCGGCCAGCAGAACATTCATGTGGCCTGGCATGCGGCCGGCAACGGGGTGAATCGCGTAGGCCACCTCCGCACCGCCAGCTTCCAGCAGTTCAGCCACTTCCCGCACGATGTGCTGAGCTTGCGCCACGGCGAGGCCGTAGCCCGGCACGAACACCACCCGTTGGGCGGTTTCCAAGGTGAGGGCACATTCTTCAGGGCTGCAGGAGGTGATCCCCTGGTATTCACCCTGATCGGCCTGGTTGGCACTGGCGCCGAGGGCACCGCCGAAGAGCACGTTGGTGAGCGAACGATTCATGGCGTTGCACATCACCTGGGTCAAGATCAGGCCAGCGGAGCCCACCATGGCGCCGGCCACGATCAAGAGCTGGCTGCCCACCACGAAGCCCGCTGCGGCTGCGGCCACGCCGGAGTAGGAATTCAGCAGCGAGATGACCACGGGCATGTCTGCGCCGCCGATCGAGAGGGTGACGCCAATGCCCAGCAGGCTGGAGGCGATCACGAGCAACCAGAGGCCATTGCCACTGCCCACCAGGGCAATGGCGGCCACCAGCGAAATCACCGCCAGAGCAATGTTGAGGAAGTGGCGCGCCTTGCTCTGCATCCAAGCCGGGGTGTCCAGCCAGCCCTGCAGCTTGCCCATGGCAACGATCGAGCCGCTGAAGGTGATGGCGCCGACGAAGACCGACACCACGATCGAGATCGCTTCCACCACCGATCCGGCGCCCTCTCCGTCACTGCCGACGGCTGGGTAGAGCGCAACGCCGAGAGCCACCAGCAGCGAGGACATGCCGCCGCAGCCATTGAACAGGGCCACGGTTTCCGGCATGGAGGTCATCGGCACCCGCTGAGAGGTGATCGCTCCCAGCAGGCCCCCGACAACGGTGCCGAGGATGATCCAGATCCATGCAGCGCCGTCGATTCCGCCGGCACCGAGGTAATTGACCAGCACCCCGACCACAGCCAGCGCCATGGCGGCTGCGGCCAACTGGTTGGCACTGCGGGCAGAGCGCACCTTGGAGAGCCCCTTAATGCCGAGGGCCAACAACAGCACCGCCACCAGTTCGATGGCGTACTTGAGAACAAGTGCAGTGGTCATCAGTTCTTCTCCTGACGGCGGGAGGGCTTGCGGCCGAACATGGCCAGCATGCGATCGGTGACGAGAAAGCCGCCGATCACGTTGAAGAGGGCAAAGCCCAGGGAGATGGAGCCGAGCACCATCAAGGTGGTGTTTCCGGAAGGCCCGGCCTTGATGATCAACGTCAGGGCGGCCAGCACCGTGATGCCGCTGATGGCATTGGCGCCACTCATGAGCGGCGTGTGCAGCGTGGGGGGCACCTTGCCGATTAGTTCAAGTCCCAGCAGGCTTCCGAGCAACAGCACCCAGAGGGCGTCGTTCAGGGTGAGGGCGTCGGTCATGGGTTCACCTCAGATTGGGGGGCTCGATCCGGTACCAGGTCGGTGCGTCGCAGGCTGCCGTTGAGGCTGATCAGGCTGGGGGAGAGCAGATCGTCCTCGGCATCGAGCGACAACTGGCCATCCTGGTCGATCAGAACTTCGAGCAGGGACTGCAGGTTGCGCGCGTAGAGCGAGCTGGCGTGGTAAGCAACGCTGCCGGGCAGCCGATCCGCGCCGATCACTTGAACGCCGCTATGGCAGATAGTGCTCCCGGCCTGACTGACTTCACAGTTGCCGCCCTGCAGCACGGCCAGATCAACGATCACCGCACCGGGACGCATGGCATCCACCATGGCGCTGGTAATCAGCAGAGGAGCTGGACGTCCCGGCACCTGCGCCGTGCAGATCACCACGTCAGCCTGGTTCAGGTGTTCCGCAAGACCCTCCCGTTGCTGCTCCAAAAATGATTTGGTGGCCTGCTTGGCGTAACCGCCCGTCTCCCCGGGTACTCCTTGTTCAGGTGGGGCGATGAAGCGTGCCCCCAGCGATTCCACCTGCTCTTGTGCCGCAGCGCGCACATCACTGACGCTGACGACGGCGCCGAGGCGACGGGCGGTGGCCACGGCCTGGAGCCCTGCAACACCAGCGCCGATCACCACCACCTTGGCGGGCTGCACCGTGCCCGCGGCGGTCATCAGCATCGGCATGAACCGGTTCAGGGATGCTGCAGCCAGCAGGACGGCCTTGTAGCCGGCGATGTTGGCCTGAGAGGAGAGCACATCCATCGCCTGGGCGCGACTGATGCGTGGCAAGAGCTCCAGGGAAATGGCTGAAAGCTGCGCCTTCTCGAGGCGATCGAGGAGGGCTCCATTGTTGTGGGGTGCCAGCTGACCGATCAGCAGCGCGCCGGGCTTGAGCTTGGGGGCCTGATCGCTGAGCGGACCAACGCTGAGGACCACGTCGGTGTCGCTCCAGATCCCAGGAACGCCGGCGTCGACGAGTTCAGCTCCAGCCTCCGCATAATCGGCATCAGCAAAGCCCGATGCCTCACCAGCACCCCGCTCGAGGCGGCAGTGAACGTTACGGCTGGCGAGGCGACGGATGACATCCGGGCTGCTTGCCACCCGCTGTTCATTGGGATCCCATTCCCGTGGAATCAAGACCTTCAGCATGCGTGCAGGGACCGCTTCAATCCACACAATTGTGCGATGTGGCCTGTTAAGCCTTGCCAGCCACGCCGATGTGAGGACATGCGCACATCGTTCGTGAAGCTTGTGGGGGCAGTCGCTTGGTCCCCCTTGCCACCTTGGATAGCCTTGGCTTTGAGCTTGATTGTTGAGCCATGAAGTCCATCGACGAGCACATCGCTAAGGATGAGTCGGAGATTCAGACAGCCAAGGCAGAAGGCAACGACGGCAAGGTGCGTCACCTAGAAGGAGAGCTCAAGGACCTCAAGGAGTTCAAGGAGCACCATCCCGGTGACAACCACGACCCCACGTCGCTTGAGATGTATTGCGAGAACAACCCTGAGGCCGCCGAGTGCCGCGTGTATGACGACTGATCGCAGCGATCAGTACTCGTCGTTGTAGGCCCCTGCTGAAACCGGTGCGTCAGTCAGTCGGCAGAGCACCGCTTCTTCGGGGCCCATTTCCACCACCTTGACCACAGGACGGCCCAAGCGCCGCAGGACCTCCACATCGGCCATCGTCTGGCAGCGGGCCAGCAGCGTGCCCTCGCCGTCGAAGCAGCAGAAGAATTTCACGGACGTCCGTTGAAGACATTCCTGTTATGGCGGTGGCCGTGGAGTGCCGCCATGCTCCATTTCTTTAGTTTCCCTGCACCCCCAACGCTGCGACTAGCAGTCCTCAGCCAGGCGTTTCAT
The DNA here is from genome assembly GCA_913049535.1 of uncultured Synechococcus sp. Taxonomy (GTDB): domain Bacteria; phylum Cyanobacteriota; class Cyanobacteriia; order PCC-6307; family Cyanobiaceae; genus RCC307. The sequence goes on along the minus strand of CAJWYF010000031.1, from coordinate 409 downwards.
CAAGAGCAGGTCGCTGTGGGGGTCGTTGGGACAGAGCCACTCTCTGTATTCCTCAAACAGCCGTTGCCCGGCACGGTGCTCCCCGCCCAGATGCAGCTGGCGGATGCGGCGACGCACCTGAGGCAGCCGAGACTGCAGCAAAGCCAGTGGATCGCCGGCCGGAGAGCGGCTGGCGGATAGGTCCGACACAGGCGAGCAGAAGAGAGCCTTCTTCAGGGTTAACTCAGATTCCGGCGGTTCTGCCAGCAAGCGCTTGACAAGCATTTGCAGCGTGTTATGTTTATTTGGTGCGCAGTTGAGGCGTGCGGCTCGTTCTGTTCGGTCAAGGCCGAAGTGAACCTGTTCCCACGATCCGCTACTGTTCACAGGTCGCTTCGAGGAAGCGACGCACCTGGACAACCGAAAAGCT
>CAJWYF010000030.1 GCA_913049535.1 uncultured Synechococcus sp. | reverse complement strand
ACACGTCATCCGAAATTTAGCCACGCGAAAAAAAATCGCCAACGGAATCTTGAGTCCCTGATGGTCTCAATTCAAGGCATCGGAGCCGACTTGACGTGATGTCGTCATCAAGGGGTCGTTCATCACAACCCAGCCCTCCGGGCAGAGCAGTTGCTTGCCTTGCAGCACAAATGGACCAGGCTCGCCATTGCCGCGGCATGCAGCACCTCTGGCCAGGGTTCCTGAACGAACCACCTCAGCGACGTAGCGCTCGTTAACGCGGCGCGGATCGAGCACCAGACGGGCCCGGTCGCCCTCGACGCTGATGTCGACGGCCATGGTGGGGGGAATCTCCAGACCGAGCACATCGAGATACGGCGTGAAGCCGCCCCAGTAATGCCGCGTGATCTGTCCGCCCACAAAACGACTCATCTGCGATGCCGCAGCCTGCCGTGCCTCCTCCAACGCCTCTTGCGCCTCGAGGTCTGACAGGGTGATGCCGGAGCCGGAACGCGCCAGCAAGGGCGGCATCAGCGGCAGGCGCACCAGTCCGCACACCCCAAGCAGGCTCAGCAACACGATCAACGTCAGACGAAACGGTGCCGGCATTGATCTGCAACAGTCGTCAGACGCTAGCCCCGTTGCAGAGGTTCCACCGCTGGTGCCGGTCCGCCGCTCCAGGCGAGCCACCAGCGCTGGCCGTCCCGATCAAGCAGCCTCAGATCGGCATCCACACACTCACCGGTGAGGCAGTGCTGCATCTGTGCTGCTGCCGCATCCCAATGCCATCGGCCCAACTCTTGAGCCAGGCGGCTTCGGCGTCGTTTGGTTAACGCCTCCAGCAACACCCACCGCCCCAGCAGCTCAAGGCGCAACTGCTCGGCTGGCAGGCGAGCCAACTGCTGCCATTCGGTTTCGACACATAGTCGTTTCAACAGCGCGCGGCACCGCAGCGGACGCGCCTGGGGCTCCAGGTCCACACCCAGGGGCCATGGGGACCAGCCGAGCAGCAGTTGACCGCGGCTATGGCTCCAGCTCACCTGTCCCAGCCCCTCGCCCAGCAGTGGGTAGGCGCCGGGGGGAGCCTGCAGCGGCAAGGCGAGGGGCTCGCGCTGCAGCCACTGAGCGAGCTGTTGCCGCACCAGGGCGCGCGTGCGCAGAAACTCCAACCTCCGCATCGCCGGTAATGCCTCAGCCCACTCCAGCTCCTGCGGGCTCAGCCGCGGGTTCCTCTGGGCGTCAGCCAGGGCGAGGGCACCGCACCAGAGGCGCGGCTTCCTAAGCTCTTGCCCCGATTCCATGGACGCCATGCCCCTTCAGATCGGTGACTCCGCACCTGATTTCACCCTGCCGGACCAGGCGGGGAATCCTGTGGCGCTCAAGGACCTGCGCGGTCAGCGCGTCGTTATCTATTTCTATCCCAAGGACGACACCCCGGGGTGCACCAAAGAAGCCTGCAACTTCCGCGATCAGTGGGCGGCCTTTGAAGCCCATGGCATCCGCGTGCTTGGCATCAGCAAAGACAACGCCAAAAGCCACACCAAGTTCATCGAGAAGTACAGCCTGCCCTTCACCCTGCTCAGCGATCCCCAGAGTGAAGACGAGAGCGTGCCCTCTTGCCCCGTCGCAACGGCCTACGACAGCTACGGACTGAAAAAGTTCATGGGCCGCGAGTACATGGGCATGATGCGCCACACCTTTGTGATCGATGCCGAAGGCAAGATCGAAAAGATCTACAAAAAGGTAAAGGCAGCGTCCATGGCCGAGGACATCCTTAACGACCTGGGCCTCAACGCCTGAGCCGCTCCACCAGATCGCCCAGTCCTTCCAGGGCCAGGCCATCGGCTTGGCGGGGTTGCAGCCCTTGCTGCTGCAACCCCTCAAGCAACAGGGCCGCATCACCACCAGTTAGCCAGAGCTGCCAGTCCTGATCAGGACACGGGCGTTGATCAAAGCCGCGCAGCACCGCGCCGACCATGCCCTCGATGACACCGCAGCTGAGCGCCTGATCGGTCTGCCGCGGCCAGTGCTCGCGGGTGGGCGTCACCAACGACGCCTGGGGCAACTGTGCGGTGGCTTGATGCAGGGCCTGCAGCTGCAGCCGTGCGCCCGCCATCAGGCGACCGCCACAGAAGCCACCGCCGCCATCCACCAGCGTCAGGCTCAAGGCGGTGCCCGCATCGACCACCAGCACCGGACGGCGCGCCAGCCGCCAGGCGCGCCAGGCGGCCAGGGCCCGGTCAACGCCCACCGTCAGGGGCAGCCGGGCCAGAGGCACTTCGGCGGTGGTCCAGCAGCATGCCCGGCAGGCTTCAAGGGCCGCCGGCACCACCCCCACAGCGGCCCAGTCGTGGGGCGGCTGAGCAGCCAGCAATGCCACCCCCTCCTCCGCAGTGCCATGACGCTGCTCGATCAGGGCGCCATCCAGCCAATCTCCCCAGTGCCAACGGCTGTTACCGATCAGCAGCAACCGCCGCATGGCTCAGATTCCAGCCCCTTCCACCAGGGGTTCAGGCAGATGCAGACCACATTCCTGATGCCGTCCACCGAACCGGCTGGCCCGGCCTTGTCCATCATCCGGGGCGCTGGAGTGCCAGTCCCCGACGGTGCTGTACCCCTGCTCGAACAGCGGATGCTGGGGCAGCTGGTGCTCTTCCATGTAATAGAAGACATCGCGCCGGCTCCAGCCCAGCAGAGGCCGCAGACTCCAGCGCCCCCGCAACCGCTCCAGCGGCTGCATCGCTGCACGATTGTCGGTCTGGCCAGCCCGCACACCACTGGCCCAGCAATGGACCCCGGCATCATCCAAAGCGCGGTCGAGCGGTTCGACCTTGCGTAGGCGGTGATAAGTCACCAGATCGTCGGGGTTCTCGCTCTCCCAGAGGCGACCCATCAGGGCCTCCATCCGCGCTGGGCTGAGCTCAGGCTGCACCACTTGCAGATTCAGTCCCAAGGCCTGGGTGAGATCAGCCGCATAGCGGTAGGTCTCGGCGAACAGATACCCGGTATCGATCCAATACACCGGCACCTTGGGAGCCACCCCCACCAGCAAGTGCAGCAGCACTGCGGACTGGGTGCCAAAGCTCGTGGTGACAGCAAAGCGGTCGCCAAAACGCTCATTGGCCCAGGCCAGTTGCTCCCGCGCGTGCAGGCCGCTGAGCTCCACCTGGGTTGCTTCCAGATCCTGCACCAGCTGCACCGGGCGCCTCGACACACTGAGACCACACTGCCGCATCACTGCTCGCAGGCCCCTTAGCCTCGTCGCCACTGAAGCCCAGTCCCTTGAGCGCACCGATCGTCATCGTCGGCGGGGGCTTCGGCGGCCTCTACACCGCCCTAGAGCTGGCCAGCCGGCCGGGCCACCCACCCCTGCTGCTGGTGGAGCCACGGGATCGCTTTGTCTTTCAGCCCTTTCTCTACGAGCGGCTCAGCTCCGAGCTGCCGCTCTGGCAAATGGCGCCCCGCTATGTGGATCTGCTGGCTGGCCATGGCATCGGCTGGGTGCAGGATCGGGCCCAGTCCGTTGACCCCGAGCGGCGTCAGCTCCAGCTTGAGGGGGGACAGACGCTGAACTACAGCGCGTTGGTGCTGGCCTGCGGTGCCAGGCCAGACAGCTTTGGCATCCCCGGCGTCACCGAGCACAGCCTCAGCTTCCACAGCCTCGATGATGTGGAACGTTTGCGTCGGATTGTCCGTTCCTTGCGACAGCGCCGCGAGCCGTTGCAGCGACTGGCGGTGGTTGGGGCTGGCCCCAGCGGTGTGGAACTGGCCTGCAAGCTGGCCGATCTCCTGGATGGGGCCGCCACGGTCGAGCTCATCGAGCGGGGCGAGCGCTGCCTGCCCCATGCCAAGGCCTTCAATCGCGCCCAGGCCGAGCTGGCCTTGCAACGGCGCGATGTGCGCTTGCGCTGCCGCTGCAGTGTTGAGGCCGTGGCTGACAAGCAACTGCACCTCAAGCTTGAGGAGACCCAACAGATCGACACTCTGGCGGTGGAGGCGGTCATCTGGACCGCCGGCCAGCGGGCCAACCCTCCTGCCGGCCCCTTGCCGCTTGATGGCCGCGGCCGCCTGCGCTGCAACAGCGAACTGCAGCTCGAGGGCCTGCCCGAGATTTTTGCCCTTGGTGACGGGGCTGTGGTTCCCCACGATCCGCCCCTACCTGGAACGGCCCAAGTGGCTTTTCAGCAAGCACCACTGCTGGCGGACAACCTGCTGGCCATGCAGCAGCAGCTGCCGCTGAAGCCGTTTCAATGGAACGATCTAGGGGAAATGCTCAGCCTTGGGGTTGGCGATGCCACGCTCACGGCCATGGGCGTGACCCTTGCTGGCCCGGCGGCGCAGCAGATGCGGCGCTGGGTGTATCTCACGCGCCTGCCAGGTCGGCGCCTGCCGCTGCAGGTGGCGGCAGGATGGCTGAGTGAGTGGAAACTGGCTCCGATGGGCAGCACTAAGCGATGACGGCCCCCGCCGGATTGCTGCTTGATGCGATGGGCACCCTGATCGGCCTGCGCCGTTCGGTGGGATGCCTCTACGCCGAGGTGGCAGCTGAGCATGGCCTTGAGCTGGATCCAGAACCGCTGGATCGTGCCTTTGCTGAGGCCTATGGCGCGGCAGCGCCGCTGGCGTTTCCGGCCGTGAGTGCGCAGCACCTCGAGCAGGCGGAACGCCACTGGTGGCAGCAGCGCATCGAAGCCACCTTCCGTGCGGTTGGTGTGCAGCCGCTGCCCATCGGACTGGGAAGTGATCTGTTTGATCGCTTTGCCACGCCTGAACCCTGGGGCATTTATCCCGAGGTGCTGGCTGCCCTGAAGCGCTGGCGCGGCCAGGGCCTGCGTCTGGCCGTGGTGAGCAATTTTGATCGGCGTCTCCATGACCTGCTGGAGCGCCTCGGCCTCAGGGAGCTGCTGGATCTTGTGTTGGTGTCATCGGAGGTGGGTTCAGCCAAGCCCGAGCCTGGAATGCTGCTGCAGGCGCTTGAGCAGCTCGAACTCCGTCCTGAGCAGGCTTGGCATATCGGCGACAGCCGCGCCGATGCAGCAGCCGCTGCTGCTGCCGGGATGCGCTGCCTGAAGCTAGAGCGCGCCAGCGGCATTTTGGTGCCTTAAGGCTGCAGCTCCCTCAAGCGAGCGGTGAGCGCAGCGGCCGCTGCGCTCCAGCTGAACTGGGCCGCCCGCAGGGGACCTGCCTGCTGCAAACGCTGCTGCAGGGCCCCATCGGCCAGGAACGCCTCCATGCAGTCCCCCATCTGGGCCTGGTCGCGGGGGTCAAGCAGCACGGCCGCATCCCCCACCACCTCGGGCAGAGCACCGCTTCTGGCGGCCAGCACCGGCGTGCCGCAGGCCATCGCCTCGAGTGCCGGCAAGCCGAATCCTTCCCACAAGCTGGGAATCAGCAAGGCCCGGGCGCGGTTGAGCAGCTGCAAGCGCTCCTCATCACTCACCCATGCGGTCCAGCTGCAGCGGCTCTCCACCCCCAGCTCAGCCGCCAGTCGCTGCAGCTGGGGGGTGTAGCGGGGGTCGTGGGGACCGACGAAATGCAACCGATGCTGCCGATCACGCAGGCCAGCAAAGGCCCGGATCAAACGCATCAAGTTCTTATGGGGGTCATGGCGGCCGAGAACCAACCACTCCGGAGCGCGGGGCAGCCCCAGCGGCCTGAGGCTGCCTGGGTTGAACCCCAGGCGCAGGACCGACAGGCGCCGCAAGGGAACTCTGAGGCGACCATGCACCTCTCGGGCCGTGGCCTCGGAATTGCAGAGCACGTGCCGGGCCCGCTGCAGCACCAGGGGCACATAGAACAGGTGGTAGGCCAACAGCGGCGTCAGCTGCGGGTAGCGCAGCGGCAGCAGGTCATGGGCCAGCACCACGGAAGGAACACCGGCCAGCAGGGGAGCTTCCGGCAGTGGTGAGAGGAGCAGGCCAGCGCCGCTGGCTCGCCAGAGCTTGGGCAGCTGCTGCTGCGTCCAGCGCAGCCGCCGCCAATGGCCAGCACGGCCTTGATCTGGAGCCATGCCCTCAGGCCACAGGGCCGGGACCAGCTGCGGATCCAGCTGCGCGGACAACTCCCTGGCCACCACGCCGATGCCGGTTGGCCGCCGGCCGACGTAGCTGCCGTTGAAGAGAGCCAGGGGTGCCGCCATGGCGCTCACGCTGTCACAACCCTCCACGCCCTGCGGCGCAAGAGCTGTGCTTATGCCACGATCGAAATGACTCACTGTCCACCGCGATGGCGCTCCAGCTTGGGGACACCGTTCCCAATTTCACGCAGGACTCCCAGCAGGGTCCGATCAACTTCTACGACTTCGCCGGCGACAGCTGGGTGGTTCTGTTCTCCCACCCAGCCGACTACACACCGGTGTGCACCACCGAGCTCGGCGAAGTGGCCAAGCTGCGCGACGAGTGGAACAAGCGCAACGTCAAGACCGTTGCCCTCAGTGTTGATTCCGCCGAAAGCCACAAGGGCTGGATCGGTGATATCAACGAAACCCAGTGCACCCTGGTGGACTATCCGATCCTTGCCGATCAGGACAAGACCGTCAGCGACCTGTACGGGATGATCCACCCCAAGGCCCTGAACAACCTGACGGTGCGCTCGGTCTTCATCATCGATCCCAGCAAGAAGCTGCGTCTACAGATCACCTATCCAGCCAGCACGGGTCGGAACTTCCAGGAGATCCTGCGCTGCATTGACTCCCTGCAGCTGACCGACCACCACCAGGTGGCCACACCGGTGAACTGGAAAGACGGTGAGGACTGTGTCGTGGTGCCCTCGATCCCAACCGAGGAAGCCAAGACCAAGTTCCCCAAAGGCGTCACAGAGATCCGCCCCTACCTGCGCATGACCCCCCAGCCCAACCGCTGAGGGTGATCAACACGGCGCTGGGGCTGATGAGCGGCACCAGCGCCGATGGCGTCGATGGGGTTCTTGTGAGGTTCTCCGGAACCCCCCGATGCCCGCGCTGGCAGATCCTCGCCAGCGCCCACACCCCCTATCCCACCGAACTGCGGCAGCAGCTTGTGCGCGCCGGCCAGGGTGAGCCCCACAGCGCCAGTCAGTGGCTTGCGCTGCGGCAGGAGGTCACCGCAGCCCAGGCCAGCTGCGCCCGGGCCGCTGATCCCCACCGCAGCGCCCAGGTCATCGGCTGCCATGGCCAAACCGTTTGGCACCAGCCGCCTGGGCCAGCGTGTCGCGGCGCCAGCTGGCAACTGCTGGATGGCCCACTGCTGGCCGAACTGCTGCAGCAACCTGTTGTCTGCGACTTCCGCAGCGCAGATCTGGCCCGCGGCGGCCACGGCGCACCGCTGGTGCCGCTGACCGATCGGGCCCTGATTCCGCCCATCGGTGGCTGGCGGGCCCTGCTCAACCTGGGGGGCATCGCCAACCTGACGCTGCTGCCTCCAGCAACAGGTCCCGAGCGCCAGGCGCCGCTGCAGGGGTGGGACTGCGGCCCGGCCAACTCGCTGTTGGATCTGGCGGTGGAGCGCTTCAGTGGCGGCCGGCTGCGCTTCGATGAAGACGGCCGCTGGGCGGCACGCGGTCAGATCAATGAAGTGCTGGTGCAGCGATGGTTGCAGGAGCCCTACTTCGCTCAGGCCCCGCCCAAATCCACCGGACGCGAGCTCTTTGGAGCCGCTGATCTGGAGCGTCGCCTGCAGGAGCTGGGCGGGGAGCTCGATCCAGCCGATGGCCTGGCAACCCTCACCGCCTTCACGGCCGCTGTCATCGCCAAGGACCTGCAGCGCTCACCTGGGGTGATCGAGCTGCTGGTGGCTGGAGGAGGCTGCCGCAATCAGACGTTGATGCACGAGCTGCGCCGCCGCTGCAAAGGGATCTGGCTGCGGCCGCTGGATGCCATCGGCATCGATCCTCAGCACCGGGAGGCCATGGCGTTTGCGCTGCTGGCCTGGTGGCGCGTGATGCAGTGGCCGGCGGCAGACCCTGCGGTGACTGGAGCGCGACGGGGCGGACACCTGGGGGTGGCCATCAACCCTTGAGACGGATTCTGCGGGGACGGCCACGGAGCCGTTTGGGGTCCTGCTGCTGACGCTCGAGCTGTTGACGCAGGGTTTCCTTGGGCGGCTGCTGAGGTGCTGGCGCCCCAGCGTCCTGGCGGTCCAGCCCCTGCTGGATCAGAACCCGCGCCATGTTGCTGACGGTGCGGCTGTCCGCTTCTGCCAACGCAGCCAGTCGCTCCAGCAAGTCCTCAGGCAGCACCACCTGGATGCGAGGCGACTTCGGACGGCCGCTGCTGGAGGTCTGGCGTGTGGCCAAGGCAGGACCAAAGGGGCAGTCGCACTCACCAGTGTACTGAGATCGCCACGGATAGTATCCATGGGTATGCTGATGGAACCGGTCCATCCAGCGACCCACCCGCGGGAACCCCCTAAGCCCATGGCCAGATCCGCAGAACAAAGCGATGTGCTCGTGTCGGCGGTCATCAGCACCTATTTGCTGACCCACCTACATCACGTGCTGCAGCGGGCCGAGTTCGGAGCCGTTCGCGATGGTCGCCAGGCCATGGCCCGCAATTACGCCCAGCTGCGCAAGGTGCTTTGCATGGATGCCAGAACCATGCAGGACGCTTCGGCCATGGAAATCCGTGAGGACCTGGCCGCCTGAGCGTGGCGAACGCAACGAGACAGCTGGGTTGAACTGACTCTGATCAGCAACGCTGATGGCCTGAAGTTTTCCCCAGTCCGCTGAGGTTTTCCCGCCCCAGCCCAAGGCTTTTCCACATGCGGGCGGCGCAGATGCCCCCCGCCGGCACTGAGCTGGGGAAAGCCGTTGGTCAAATGAGCCACCACTTGACAGTGCTCCGCAACACATCAATCGCAGCCATCCCGTGCTCGGCGATTCATCCAAAGTCAGGCGCAGCAGGCGATTTGAGCGATGAGATCCAGGGGACTGCCGTCCAAGGCTGGTTTTGACGTGCGCCCGATTTCGTGGCGAACTGGTGCGTCCATTGCCAACGCGGCCCCCATGTCTCCTGCACCCGTGCTCCTCAAAACCAGCAGCGAGGACGGCGGCCAGCACACGGTTGAGGAGCTGATGGTCAGCTTTCAAACGCCCCTGCCCGGCAATCTGCACGCCGCCATGGGGCAATTCATCGAGCAGCACCCCCAGTGGGACCAATACCGCCTGATGCAGGCGGCTCTGGCTGGATTTCTGCTGCAGAACGGTGTTCAGCAACGGGATCTCACCCGCCGTTACATCAGCAGCATGTTCGGCCGCCGTGGATAGCCTTCCAGCAGTGGCACCCACTCCATGGGTCTTGATCAGGCGCAAGCCCTCTACGACCTGGTGCGCAGCGATGAGCAGCTGACCCGAGCCCTGTTCCGTCAGGCCCTGCAGGATCCTCAGGGCACCCTGGATCAGTTGCTGGCCATCGCAGCGGCCCAGGGCCTTGAGGTGAGCCGCGAGGACATCACCACCTACTTGAACACCAGCGCCGATGACGCCACACGCCAGTGGCTCATCAAGGCCCGCGGGGGTCTATGAGCGCAACGATCGCGACAGCGGCAGCTGCGTCTGGGGCTGACGACGGCTGTCGCCGCTGTTGGCCCAACTGAAGAACAGCCAGTAGCTGACGATCGCCAGACCCGCGGTCACCACCAGTGCCATCACCGGTTCGAGTCGCTTCAGCATCGCCACAGCAGGCTGCAGTCAAGACCGTGAGTCTGACGTGCCGCACGGTTGGTAAGGTCCCCCCAACGGCAAACCCCTGGTGCTGCGTCTCGAACGCGTCGGCAAGATCTATCCGACCGGCGAGGTGCTGCGGGATGTCACCTGGGAGGTCAAAGCCGGCGATCGCATCGGCCTGGTTGGGGTCAATGGCGCCGGCAAATCCACCCAGTTAAGAATCATCGCGGGGCTTGAGGAGCCCAGCAGCGGCCAGGTGGTCAAACAGGGGGATCCGCGCATCGTCTTCCTGCAGCAGGAATTTGATGTGGATGTGCGCCGCAGCGTGCGAGAGGAGCTGTTCGAGGCGTTCGGAGAAGCAGCCCAGGTGCGCAGCCGCCAACGGGAGGTGGAGCTGGCCATGGCCACCGATCAGGCCGCCGAAGACGCCGATCACCTGCAGGAGTTGATCGAGGAGCTGGGCCGGCTGCAAACCCGCTTTGAGGGTCTGCACGGCTACGAGCTCGATGCCCGCATTGACAAGTTGCTGCCCACCATCGGCTTTGACGAAGAGAAGGCCGAACGGCTGGTGGGGGACTACTCCGGCGGCTGGCAGATGCGGATCGCGCTGGGGAAGATCCTGCTGCAGGAACCGGATCTGCTGCTGCTCGATGAGCCCACCAACCACCTGGACATGACCACGATCGAGTGGCTGGAGGGCTATCTCACTGATCTGAGCGTGCCGTTGGTCGTCATCAGTCACGACCGCACGTTCCTCGATCGGGTCTGCAACCAGATCGTCGAAACCGAACGGGGCATCTCCCGCAGCTATCTGGGCAATTACAGCCAACACCTCGAGCAGAAGGTGCTCGAACGGGAGGCCAGCCAGTCCGCCTTTGAACGTCAGCAGAAGGAATTGGCGGCCCAGCAGGCGTACATCGATCGCTTCCGGGCGAGTGCCACGCGCTCCACCCAGGCCAAGAGCCGCGAAAAGCTGCTGGACAAGGTCGAACGCATCGATGCCCCGGTCGACTCGGTGCAGGGGCCCCAGTTCCAGTTCCCCCCAGCACCGCGCAGTGGCCGTCAGATCGCTCTGATCGACAAGCTCACGCACCACTACGACGACAACATTCTTTTCCTTGAGGCCAACCTTGAAGTCGAACGCGGTGACCGCATCGCCTTTGTGGGCCCCAATGGCGCTGGCAAATCAACGCTGCTGCGGTTGGTGATGGGGTTGGAGCAGCCCAGCGAAGGGGAGGCGCGCCTTGGGGAGCACAACGTGGTGGCGGGCTACTTCGAGCAGAACCAGGCCGAGGCGCTGGATCTGGGCAAAACGGTGATCGACACGCTCTTTGAAGCCGTCCCTGACTGGACCCAGACCCAGGTGCGCTCCCTGCTGGGCAGTTTCTGCTTCAGCAACGAGGCGGTGTTCAAAGAAGTCGGCAAGCTCAGCGGCGGCGAGAAAGCCCGCCTGGCACTGGCGCTGATGTTGCTGACCCCCTGCAACCTGCTGGTGCTCGATGAGCCCACCAACCACCTCGACATCCCGGCCAAACAGATGCTCGAGGACGCCTTGATGGACTACGAGGGCGCCGCGCTGCTGGTGAGTCATGACCGCACCTTCATCTCGCGGGTGGCCAATCGGATCGTTGAACTGCGCGACGGTGAGCTGGTTCTCTACCGGGGCGACTACGCCTATTACCAAGAGAAAAAAGAAGAGGAGGCCGAACTGCTCAGGGCCGCGGAGGAAGACGCTCTGCGGGAGGCCAAACGCGCCGCCAACCGTGCCAAACAGAAAGCCAAAGCGGAAAACAGGCGCAAGCGCCCCGCTTGAGCGGCTGTCTTGATTTCCCGACAGCGGTCGCAATGAACACCCCATGGATGGGGTGTTGCCCGCAGTGGCCATCACAGCTGGTGTCCACCCTTGACAGGCGCCTGAATGGAGCCGACGGGGGGCTTGCCCGAAGGCTCAGCTGCCGTTGTTGTGGGCGTGTCGCTTCACCGATGCGCCGGCCATGTCACCCATCCGCAAGCGGGCAGAAGCAGCCCTGCGCCGCGAATGGCGCCCGGACGCCCAGGTCGTGCACTGCTGTGATCAAAGCCGCAAAGGCGAGTTACGCGGCCTGGCCATCAGCGAGGGAACCGTCAGTCGCTACCGGTTGATGCTGGCGAGCGACGACCTCACCTTGATCCCCCTGTTACGCACCTTCAGCTGGGAGCGCCGCCAACCCCAGCGCCCCAACAAGCAGACACGCAACTTCACAGCCGACTAGGCAGGAAAACTCAACTTGCTGGACCTGTTGATTTGGTCTGCATACGCTGACGGGATGTTGCCGGTAACACGTGATGGGTGCATCGCATCTCACCGACCACAGCGCTCACGACTCCAGCTGGGACGCCGTGGAAACCTATTTCCATTGCATTACAGAGTGCTCCCTCGATGACGGGGAATGCGTGACCCGCTGCGTCGAGGACCTGCGCCTCAATGATGAAACCGGGACAAACTGAATGCACATGTAGCCCCCGCTACGCAAGCATCTGACACACTTTGTAAGTTCGGGTCATTCGCCGGATTTGCCATGTCGAATGCTCTGGGCCTCTCACTCGGGCAGCAGTTCGAACTGGAACGCATGCAGCGCGCCATTGACGCCGAGGCCGATCCTCAGGTGTTGCGGGGTCTGGCCAAGCAACTGCTGAGCGCCTGGCACAGCCAGCAGGCCGCAACCCGCTGGGTGATGCAGCAACAGACGGGCCGACCTCTGTGATCAGGTTGTGAAATGGAGAGAGAACCCAGCCCTCTCTCCATGGCAGATACCGAACGTGATGGCCAGACCCCCTATCCAGGCCACTTGGGCATCAACTTTCGCGATCAAGAATTGATGGAGCGGCCCTCAGACCTCTGGGATCAGCCACAAACCAGTGAGATGGTGCGTGACGATGACATCGACGACCGGGCCAACCTGCCCTGGGAATAAAACCGCTGGCGTCAACCGTGAGAGAGCGGTGCCATCAGCACCTGACTGGACAGGCCACAGGGGCGGAACTCCTGCTTGAGAGCCATGGCTTCAGCGCTCAGACCCTGCTGAGACAGCAGACGCTGGCGCTGCTCACTCCAACAGCGCGCCGCCTCAACGGAAAGTGCCACAGAAAGACGGAGTCGATCCAACTCAAGCTCCTTAATCTGGACGCAGTCTGAGACGGATTGTCTCACCGTTCTTGACAAAAGGACACCCCGTGTTCTGGAACACAAGATTCGGTTACCCCTGCAGGGATTCCATCTCCACCGGCGTGAGCGTCAATTGCAGCTCGCGGCCCTCGCGCTTAAGCGACACCTGCAGCGGTTGCCCCACACCAGAGGCCTCCATCTTTGCCAGGAACTGCGCCGGGTCCTGCACCGACTCCCCCGACACCTTGAGCACCAGGTCCCCCGCCTTCATGCCCGCCTTGGCCGCCGGCCCATTGGGCATGACCGAGCGCACACGAACACCATCAGGCTCCTGCACAAGGGCAAGGCCCACCATGGCGTGGCTGGCGCGTCCACTGCTCACCAGCTGATCAGCGATCGTGCGCGCCCGGTTGATGGGAATCGAAAACCCAAGACCAGCTCCAGGGCCCGTCCGCACCAAGGCATTGATGCCCACCACTTCACCACTGGCATTGAGCAGCGGGCCGCCGGAATTGCCGGGATTGATGGCCGCATCGGTCTGGATCAGATCGAGGCGTTTATCGGTAATGCCCAGTTTGCTGGCATTGCGATTGGTGCTGCTGATGATGCCGAGTGTGACGGTGTTATCCAGCCCAAACGGGTTACCCACCGCAATCGCCCAATCGCCAACCTGCACGTTGTCGGAATCCCCCAACGTCGCCACCGGCAGCGGCTCTGCCGCAGCCACGCGCACCACCGCCAGATCGGTCACAGGGTCAGTCCCCACAACGGAGCCCTCCATCGTGCGGCCATCGACCAGACGCACGGTGACCCGCGTTGTGCCCTCAACGACATGGGCGTTGGTGAGAATCAGGCCCTCCTCCTGGAAGATCACGCCAGTGCCTTGCCCCCGCTCGGTGCGCTTGCTGGGGGCCTGTTGCAGCTGGGCACCGCCACCAAAAAATTGCCGGAACAGCGGATCCCGCAGAAACATCGGCGGAATGCCGCCACCGCCAGCGCTGGTGATCGTGCGTTCGGTATCGATCCTGACGACGGCCGGCCCTGCCTGACGAACCGCTTCCGCCACAAAGGATTGCCGGGAGGTGATCGGCGGCGGCACCCGCGCCTCAACACCGCTCACTGGTGCAACCAACAGAGCGGGCACCAGACCCAGCAGGGGCAGCAGGCGCGAAGAAGCAGGCATGGAGGCAGCACTGGGTTTTCTGCTTTGGAAGGTATCCCGATCAGGCTCACCGGGCTGCGACTGCAGGGCAGAAAGATGTGTCCAGGTATGCCGCAATGGCAGCAGAGATCCCACAATGGGAGGTGATCCCTGTTGCAGCGGAGCTTGACGCAGCTGTTCCCCCTGATCTACCTGACCTGCCTTGTTGTGTTGCTATGGCAGGCCTTTCGGGTGATGGGGCGCGGCTTTCGCGCCAACAGCGACTCCCGCAGACCCCCCATCACGGTCCATCCCGAGCTGCTGGATGCCGACGGACGCATCACCGAAGAAGAACTGCTGACCGTGCGTTTCAGCGGAGATAACGAGCCAAGTGATCCAGGTGGGTCCGACGATCACGCAAGCTAGAGAGTCAGTGATGAAGTGTTGATGCAGGCAGGAGGACGCCAGGGAGACCAACGCACGCGGGTGGTCGTCGCCGTGTTGAAGGGCATCAAGCTGCCCCCACGCTTCCGCTTGCGACTGGTGAAGGAGGACCCCGTGCGGTTGGAGCTGACCCTCACTCCCGCCTACGGCAAGGACCCGATGCTGGTGGGCCTGGTGGAGTCGCAGGATCTGGTGGCCCGCCGCGATCGGGAGGGGCGCATTCCCAGAGATCTGCAGGGGACCTGGGACTGGACCGTGCGACACGGCAAGGTCTCAACCGGTGGCTGGAACCCCTATCTCAAGGAAGCGCTCCAGACCATGTTCGAGACCGGGCTGCCAGCGATCGTCTACGAAGAAACCACCGGCGAGGCTTATCACCCCGTCGATGGCACCCGCCATGTGCGCTGAAATCCAGCCAACCGTGTAACAGAGTTCAACCAATTGGTACGTGGTGCGAAGGGCGACCACAGGGGCGGGGCACAGGCACTAAAACGGAACCAAGCCGACCTTTTAGGTTTCTTTTATGTTTTCCGTTGCATTCGGCGGGCCGTTCATCCGGCTGCTGGCGGCCGTCGGCCTGCTCAGCTCAGCCCTCTTTGCCCTGCTGCTCTCACTGGCGGCCTGAGCCGTTCAACACAGCCCGCAGCTTGCGATCCAACACCGCGAGGATCGCAGGGAGCGTCACCACATTGGCCCAAAACACAGGCCAGTCCTGCCTGAGCAAGCCGTAGAGAGCCCAGCCACTCACGCCCAAGGAAAAGAGCACATACATCGGTAGAGAGATGGCCTCCGTCTTGTTGGTTCTGATTGTTTTCAGAGCCTGCGGAAAGAAACTGCTGGTGGTGAGCACCGCTGAGCCATAACCCAGCCACTGCGGCGCATCACTCACGACACCGCCTCACCCAAAAGCTCTCCAAAACCAAAGTGGGACAGGCCCTCAAGAATGCCGCTGCATCCCTCCCCTTTGGCCAGATAGGTATTTGGCAACTTGGGCAGCCACTCCAGCAGAGGCGCTTCTGCGTTGCCCACCATGATGCCGGCATGACCGGTTTGGAACAGGCCCAGGTCATTGAGGGTGTCACCCGCCACGACAACCGGAGTACCACTGAGCTCCAGCAGCTCCAGCACACGCTGCAACGTGGTGCCCTTATTGACCCCAGGGGGGAGGACATCGAGGTAGCGGCCATCGGAGAGGACCACATCAACACCCTGATCCCGCAGACGCTGCAATAACGCCGGATCCATGGCCTCGAGATCGGCGTAGAAGGCCTGCCGGCGCTCGGCTGTGACGGGCTGACGCTTGATGCCTGGCTCACCGGCGGTCATCGCCGCCACCACAGGAGCCCGCTCCTCCCAGAGGCGTTCGATTTCGTCCACCACTAGCGGCACCAGCTCAAGGCTGTCGCCGCAGGCCACCGTGCAGCCCACATCACTGATCACCAGGTGGGGCTGGCGCAACGGCGCATGCTCTTGACCATCAAACAGCTCCGCGACCGAGCGACGTTCACGACCGGTGGCAAAGATGTGGAGGACCTCATCGCGGCAGGCATCCAGCCAGCGGTAGAGACGTTGACGATCAGCTGCCTTACCCGCCAGAAGCGTGCCATCGAGATCGGTCACCAGCACAAGCTTGGGCGCATCGGGCAGGTCGACTTGAACCTGGGACTGGAAGAGGGCGCGCATGGCGGCTCTGGTGCGGCGAAGACCCGGCTTCCTTAGGGCCTCGATGCCCGGCTGTCAATGGTGGGAAGACGCCTCGAGCGTATCCACTGACACTGTCAATAAAGCTCCACCATTCGTTACAATGACCCCAGATCAACCTTCTTCCCATGTCTGACGCTACTCAGTCCCGCTTCGGTTTCGTCAACTTCGCTGAGACCTGGAACGGTCGCCTGGCCATGATGGGCTTCGTGATCGGCCTCGGCACCGAGCTGCTCACCGGTCAAGGCATCCTCTCCCAGCTGGGCCTGGGCTGAACCCTGGTTCGCCAATCCATAAAAGAGGGGGGCTCACGCCCCCTTTTTTTGTGCCCCTAAGGTGATCGGATTGCTGTTCGATCACCTCCCTTGAAGCTGTTCGTCGACAACCGCCGGGATGGTTCACGCATGCTGAGCAGCATGCTTGCCATCGCATTCATCGGCCTGGTGCGGATCGACACCCGCTGGGGTCAAATCGTCTTTGTCCTAGCAGGACTGGTGAGCGCCTGGTTCTGGCTCTGTTATCGCAAGCTCACCCATTAATGGAGTTACCGGCTTATTCCGTTCAAGAGCTCAACGAGAGCATCGGAGTTCTGCTGGAGCGTGGATTTGCACCTCGCTTTCTTGTCGATGGGGGCGTGCTCAAGCCCGTCCTCAAAAAGGGCCATCTCTGGTTCACGCTCACCGACGGTGATGCCTCCATCACCGCGGTGGCCTGGGCCTCCACCTTGAAGCGGCTCAGTTATGTGCCCGAGGATGGCGATGGCGTGCGGGTCGTCGGCAAACTCAACTTCTGGGCTGCCAGGGCCAGCATCAGCGTTCAGGTCCTGGACCTCAGGCCAAGTCTCACCACGGTGATGCGCCGCTACGAGAGCGTGCGTCAGATCCTCGATGAAGAGGGCCTGCTGGACCCTGGTCGTAAACGACCACTGCCGGCCCAACCACGCTGCATTGCCCTGTTGACCAGTGTGCCCAGCTCGGCTCTGGCTGATCTACTGCGCACCGCCGCCCAGCGCTGGCCGGCCTGTTCACTCCGCGTGGTGCCGATTCCCGTGCAAGGCGATGTGGAAGCCAAGATCTGCGCAGTTTTTGATCAACTGGACACCCAATGGGCAGCCCTCGGCATTGAAGCGGTGGTGCTCGCCCGTGGAGGGGGAAGTCGCGAGGATCTGGCGGTCTTTGATGGTGAGCAGCTGGCGCGGCGGATCCTGCGCTGCCCGGTGCCGGTCGTCAGTGGCATCGGCCATGAAGATGACATCACCATTGCTGATTTGGTGGCTGACTGGCGGGCCGCCACGCCCACCGCAGCGATGGTGGCGCTGTTGCCCGACCGGCAGGAGCAACTCAAGCTCTTGGAGCAGCGCGCACAACACTGGCGCCAGGCCCTGAGTCTGCGCTTGCGGCAACGTCAGGAGCAGCTGCAGCCAGAGCGGCAGGAGCAGCAACGCCGCGCCCTGCTGCAACAGCACCTGGAGCGCCGACGCTGGAAGCTGCAAAGCCAAGGCCAGTTGCTGGCGGCCCTCTCGCCAAAGCGCCTGCTGCGCCGCGGCTACTGCCTGCTGCGGGACCAAACAGGACGGCTGCTACGCAGTGGACAGCAGCTCAACCCCGGCGATGGGGTGGAGGCCCAGCTCAGCGATGGGGTGCTGCAGCTGCAGGTGCAGACGTGGCACGCTGAAGACAGTGCAGTGAAGTGATGGCACCGCGTTCAACCCCGACCTCCGCATCAGCCAAAGGCAAAAGCGCCAAGGAGAACAAGCTTGAGGGGCTTGATTACAGCAGCGCCCAAGAGCAGCTCGATGCCACCTTGGCTCAGATGCAATCCGATGCCTTGCCATTGGAGCAGTTGCCTGAGCTGTACGCCCAAGCCATGGCATTGGAGGCCCATTGCCGCAGGCAACTGGATCAGGTGATTCAGGACATTCAGCAGCTCGACCCTGAGGCCATCACCCTCAGCCCCATGGAGGCACCGGAACCATGAGCGAAAGCCACCTGCCTGCCGCACCTCTTCCGGGCAGCCGATGGCGTCAGCTGATCTACCTGCTGCTCAGCATCAGCGGTGCGGTGCTGACGGCAGATGCCAACATCCGCTTTGCCAGGCAGTTTGGCGGTTTTGAACTGCAGCGCTTCATTGCTGATGCCTTTGGCACAGCGGCGGGCCAATCGCTCAGCTGGGATCTTCTGGTGGGTGCTTTTGCGGTGGTGATGTGGATGGTGGTGGAAGCGCGGCGCATCAGCATGCGCCATGCCATCTGGCCAATCCTGATGACGATGGGCATTGCCTTTGCTGCAGGCGCACCCATGTTTCTGCTGCTGCGTGAGCGCCATCTCAACCGCATGGCAGCAGAAGGACACGCAGACTGATGGCCCAAGAGCAGCGCCAATCCACCAACGTGATGGCTGACCTGCTGGATCTGCCTGTGGTGTCAGCAGGATTGCGCACCGCCCAAGCGCAGGGGGTGAACTGGGGCCGGCGGCTACGGCAGGAGCACGGAGACCGTGATCCTGATGCGGTCGTGGAAGAAGCGATCCGCAGTGCCATGTGGCGCACGGCCGGCACCGGTGCACTGGCGGGACTGGGTGGTGTGCTGACGCTGCCGGCGGGTGGCGGCGATCTGCTGTACTTCCTCTATGCGGAGATTGAACTCTCAGCCGCGATCTTCACGCTCTTTGGCGTGGAGCTTGATGATGAACAACACCGCCCCATCCTGTTGGCCGCAGCCATGGGCCTGGGTGTTAATGAAATGGTGCGCATCGTCGGCAGCCGCCTTGGTGAACGCGCGGCACAGCAATTGCTGCGACAACTCTCGCAAGAAGCAGCCAAACAACTGCAGCGTGTTCTGGGGCAGCGCTTGATGGCCCACCTGGCACGTCGCGGTTGGCTTGGACTTGGCCGCCTGGTCCCCTTGACCGGTGCTGTCGTTGGAGGTGGCATCAATGCCGTATTGATTCGCACAGCAGGAGAGGCCATGCGCCACACCGCCAAGGAATACAAGCGTTTTCTTGATGAACACGCGCGGGTTGATGCTGTTGATGTGGTGGTCATCGATTCCTGAACAGAGCAAGCATCAGGCGACGCATGCTGAAGTCACTCCCTCAGGCGATAGCAGCCCCCAAGGCAAGATCAAAGTCAGCGATCACCATGAGGCATAACCTCAATAGCTGAGGCAAGAGCCTTGAATTCTGATCAATATGGAAAGGGAATCAAACAGGAAGCAATCAGCAATTCTGATGCCACAACCAATGCAATCAAAACGACTCAGCAGACCAATGCGTCAGGATTGGCATCAACGTGTCACTAAATGATCAAGACCTGGCGTTAACCAAAAACAGGAATTGCCAGAGCCAGTAGAGAGCGCATCAGAGCATCTGCGACTTCTGGACATGCCATACCTGAGCAATCAAGCTATCCATTACAGGACAATCTGGCCCCAGCGATCAGGGGAGCACAGGCACAAAAAAAGCCATCCCGTCACGGGATGGCTTCTTGAAATGAAAG
>CAJWYF010000029.1 GCA_913049535.1 uncultured Synechococcus sp. | reverse complement strand
TGCCGCCCCCCAGCCCCTTGGCCATGGTGATGGCATCGGGTTCGATGCCGAGTTGTTCATATCCCCAGAGGCGCCCGCTGCGGCCCATGCCGACCTGGACCTCGTCACTGATGAGCAGCAGGTCCTGCGCATCACAGAGCTGACGCAGCGCTGCAAAGAAATCGCTCTCACCGGGAATGATTCCCCCTTCCCCCTGCAGCGGTTCGATCAGCACGGCCACCGCCCGCTGGCTGTGGGCGTCAAGGCAGGCGCGCAGGCTGTCGATGTCGTTGTAATTGAAGTAGGCAAAGCCTGCCGGCAGGGGTTCAAAGCCCCGGTGGTACTTCTCCTGTCCGGTGGCCGTCACCGCTGCCAGGGTGCGGCCGTGGAAGCTGGAGCGGGCGCTGAGAATCACCGGCTCGCTGATCTGGCGCCGGCGATGGCCATACTTCCTGGCCAGCTTGATCGCCGCCTCATTGGCCTCGGCACCGGAGTTGCAGAAAAAGACGGCATCAGCGCAGCTGTTGGCGCTGATCCATTGCGCGAGCTGCTCCTGCTCGGGAATCCGGTAGAGGTTCGAGACGTGCTGAATCCGGCCGAGCTGGGCACTGAGCGAACGCTTCAGGCGGCGGTTGCTGTGCCCCAGGGTGCAGGTGGCGATGCCAGCGACGCAATCGAGAAAGCGACGCCCTTCGCTGTCCTCCACCCAAACCCCTTGCCCTTTGGTGAGGGTGAGGGGAAAGCGGCCATAGGTGGCCATCACGGCGGTAGATTCAAGCTGCGGGGGCATGGCGGAATTGGTAGACGCAGCGCACTCAAAATGCGCCGGCTTCGGCTTTGTCGGTTCGAGTCCGACTGCCCCTATCAAAGACTGTGGCGCTGGATGTTGGCTCCCACGGCATTGAGCTTGCCCTCGAGGTTGTCGTAACCGCGATCGAGGTGGTGCAGGCCCTGAACCAAGGTGACGCCTTCAGCAGCCAGGCCAGCCAGCACCATGGCCGCTGATGCCCGCAGGTCGCTGCCGGTGACGGGAGCACCGCTGAGCCCAGCGACACCCTCCACAAAAGCGGTGTTGCCCTGGGTGCGGATCGCAGCACCCATACGTTGCAGCTCAGCCACGTGCTGCATGCGGTTTTCAAAGATGGCTTCGGTGATCACGCTGGTGCCCTCAGCGGTCGCCAGCAAGCTCATGAACGGGGCCTGCAGGTCGGTGGGAAAACCGGGGAAGGGCTGGGTACGCAGATCCACGGCGCGAATCCGATCGGCACTGATCGTCATGCCGATGCCATCGGATTCCAGCTTGCATCCGGCCTCCTCCAGCTTGCTGATCACCGCGCCGAGGTGATCTGGAATCACCGGCGTGACCCGCAGGTTCGAGCGGGTGATCGCGCCGGCCAGCAGCAGCGTTCCAGCTTCAATGCGATCGGGAATGGCCATGTAATCGGCGCCATGCAGACGCTCCATGCCGACGATGGTGATGGAGGGCGTGCCCGCACCCCGGACCTTGCCGCCCATGGCGATGATCAGTCCGGCCAGGTCCACCACTTCCGGTTCCTGAGCCGCGTTCTCGATGATCGTTTCGCCTTCGGCCAAGGCGGCGGCCATCATCAACGTTTCAGTGGCGCCAACGCTGGGGCAGTCGAGGTGGATGCGTGCTCCAGTGAGGCGGTGGCCACGGCCTGGCACCACGGCAGAGACCACACCGTGCTCGATGGTGACCTGGGCGCCGAGGGCTTTGAGGCCTTTGACATGTTCGACGACCGGACGAGCGCCGATCTTGCAGCCACCGGGTAGAGGAACGCGAGCGACACCCAGGCGCGCCAGCAGGGGACCGATGCAGAAGAAGCTGGCCCTCAAGCCATTGACCAGCTCGTAGGGGGGTGATGACTGATTGAGGCCTGACGCGTCGAGTTCGATCGAACCTTCACCACGCTTGGACGTGACGCCAAGGGACTCGAGGATTTCCGCCATCCCTTGGATGTCGGAGAGGGCGGGCATGTTGCGCAGCCGCAGCGTGTCGGCGCTCAGCAGGCTGGCCGCCATCAGCACCAGGGCTGAATTCTTGGCGCCACTGACTCTGACCTCACCTGCAAGACGGGCTCCGCCGCGGATTTCAAGGTGGGGGGTGAGAATTTTTTGAGACGGCGCAAGAATGGCAGTCATGGGCAATCGGCCGTCAACGCCCACATCTTGACAATCGCAGGTGAGACCGTCTAGACGGCCGGCCGCCGAACTGTCTTGGTCTGCTGGCTTTTGGCCCCTGATCAGAGGGAGTCCGTGGTCTATGTTTGTGGACTGCCAGCACAACGTGATTGTCGCGTTGGCTACCTCATCGAGGTTGAGTGTCCTGTTGTTGCAGGCGCTTTGGGCACACGCCAGCGGATGTGGCGGAATCGGTAGACGCGCTAGTTTCAGGTACTAGTGGTGGCAACACTGTGGGAGTTCAAGTCTCCCCATCCGCACTTCAAAGAGTTAACGATTACAACCGCGGTTTACAGATTCTGATCAGGGTTCGATCAGGGGTTTGTTGGCATCCTTGAGATATCTGGTCTCTTTCCTTGTGATTGTTCTCAAAATCAGTAACTCCAATGAGATTGTTGCTTCCAAGGTTGGGAAGTTCATCGAGCGACTGACACCCGACAGCTTGGATGAAGCCAAGGTGGAAGAGGAGGTGATCAAAAAATTGGTCGATAACCTCAAGGCCGAGGGCATCAAGGGCTCGGTTGCCTCCGTCAAAGGACTTGATCTTCATCCCGATGGCATGACCATGAAGGGTGACCTTCATATGCGTCGCTACGCGGAGATCTGACACTGCCGCTCGATCTCATCAGCAGCCGCCGCAATCCCCTGGTGCAGCAGGTGCGGGCCCTGCACCAGGCCCGCGGTCGCCGTGAGCAGCAGCTGCTGCTGCTCGAGGGCACCCATTTGCTCCAGGAGTGCCGCCGCCTGCAGCTGCAGCCACAACGGCTGATTGCCACCGAGCGCTGGCTGGCGATGCACCCGCAGCTGCAAGGGTCTGATGTGGTGCAACCGGTCAGCCCGGAGGTGCTCACCGCCATGGCCACCACCGACACCCCTGACGGGGTGATCACGCTGCTGGACCATCCACAGCCATCGCTTGAACCACCCCGCTGGCCCCGCGCCAGCGCACCACTGCTGCTGGGTCTGGATCGGATCCAGGACCCCGGCAATCTCGGCACGATGTTGCGCTCGGCCTTGGCGGCCGGGGTGGATCAGGTCTGGCTTGGTGGCGGGGCCGATCCCTGGCAACCCAAGGTGCTCAGAGCCTCTGCCGGAGCGGCGCTCGAGCTCCCAGTGCAGCGCCTCGAACACCTCGATCCGCCCGTCTCACTGGCGCAGGACCGTGCTGCAAGCGTTGTGGCGGCCGTTCGCGAAGGGGGGATGCCCTACTGGTTGCACGACTGGCAGCAGCCCACGCTGCTGCTGCTTGGCAATGAGGGGGCTGGCCTCTCGAGCGATCTGCTGACCAGGCCGTTGGTGCAGGTGACCATTCCCCACCTCAGCGCCGTCGAGTCGCTCAATGTGGCTGTCGCCGCGGGGGTGCTGCTGCTTGAGCGCTGTCGCCAACAGGCCACAGCGGCGCCCGACAAGAGAGAATCCTCTGCAGCTGAGCTGGGCCGTTGACTGCTGCAGGGGTGTCGCAAGAGGGGTTTGATTACGACCTGATCGTGATCGGCGCGGGCTACGGCGGTTTTGATGCCGCCAAGCATGCAGCGGAGAAGGGGCTCAAGACGGCCATCATCGAAAGCCGTGACATGGGCGGCACCTGCGTCAATCGCGGCTGTGTTCCCTCCAAAGCCTTGCTGGCTGCAAGCGGCCGTGTGCGTGAGCTCGGCGATCGTGAGCACCTCGCCGCCTTTGGTATTACCCCTGGTGCGCTGCAGTTTGATCGCCAGGCCATTGCTGATCACGCCACCCAGTTGGTTGAAGCCATCCGCGCCAACCTCACCAAGACCCTCGAGCGGGCCGGCGTGACGATCATCCGCGGCAGCGGCAGCCTGGCTGGATCCCAGCGGGTCGCGGTGCGTGAGCTCAGTGGTGTGGAGCGTGTTCTCAGTGCCCGAGATGTGGTGATCGCCACAGGCTCGGATCCATTTGTGCCCAGGGGCATTGAGACAGACGGTCTCACGGTCTTCACCAGCGACGACGCTGTACGGCTCGAAAGCCTGCCCCCCTGGCTGGCCATCGTCGGCAGCGGCTACATCGGCCTGGAATTCGCCGACGTCTACACCGCACTGGGCTGTGAGGTGACGATGATCGAAGCGCTGGATCGGGTCATGCCCACGTTTGACCCCGACATCGCCAAGATGGCCGCCCGCAAATTGATTGACGGCCGCGATATCGAAACCAAGTCCGGTGTGTTTGCCGCCAAGGTCACACCCGGTAGCCCGGTGCGCATTGAGCTCATTGATGCGGCCACCAAGGAGCCTGTGGACACCCTGGAGGTGGACGCGGTGCTGGTGGCCACCGGCCGGGTGCCCACCAGTGCAGACCTCAATCTGGCCTCCGTTGGTGTGGAGTGTGAGCGGGGCTTTGTGCCAGTGGATGACGGCTTGCGTGTGCTCGCTGCAGGAGCCCCTGTTCCCCACCTCTGGGCGGTGGGTGATGTGACCGGAAAGATGATGTTGGCCCACACCGCTGCTGCCCAGGGGGTTGTGGCCGTGGAGAACATCTGCGGCGCTGATCGCAGCGTCGATTACCGCTCCATTCCTGCGGCTACCTTCACCCACCCTGAAATCAGTTCCGTGGGCCTGAGCGAAGCCGATGCCAAGACCATGGCCGCTGATGAGGGTTTTGAGCTCGGCAGCGTGCGCAGCTATTTCAAGGCCAATTCCAAGGCCCTGGCCGAGTTGGACAGCGATGGCCTGATGAAGCTGCTGTTCCGCAAGGACACTGGCGAGGTCCTGGGGGCGCACATCTTTGGATTGCATGCCGCTGATCTGATCCAAGAGGTGGCCAATGCCGTCGCTCGGCGCCAGTCCGTGCGGCAGCTGGCCTATGAAGTGCACACCCATCCCACCTTGAGTGAGGTGGTGGAGGTGGCCTACAAGCAGGCCGCCCACGCCCTGACTGCCTGAGCCTTGACCATGGAGATCCGTCGCCGGCCGCCCAATCCCAAGGTGCGTGTGGCTCACCTGGAGTACGCCGTCCCCCATGACGACGGCGCCCCGCGCCACATCCTTGAGGAGATCGTCTGGGAGAAGGACCGCGAAACCGATGCCGCCCGTCAGCGGGTTCCTCTTGAGAAGCTCAAGCGCCAGGTGGCTGAGCTGCCGGCGCCGCGGGATTTCATCGCCGCGCTGAAAGCCAGCTGCCGCAAGCCGGCGGTGATTGCAGAGATCAAAAAAGCCAGCCCCAGCAAAGGGGTGATCCGGGAGAACTTTGATCCTGAGGCCATCGCTCGCGGCTACCAGTCCGGTGGAGCCAGCTGCCTGTCGGTGCTCACCGATAAGCGCTTCTTTCAGGGTGGTTTTGAGGTGCTGGTGCAGGTGCGTCAGGCGGTGGACCTACCTCTCCTCTGCAAGGACTTCATCTTGAGCCCCTACCAGCTGTATCAGGCACGGGCCGCTGGTGCGGATGCAGCCCTGCTGATCGCGGCCATCCTGACGGATCAGGACATGCGCTATTTGCTCAAGGCGGCGCGCAGCCTGCAGTTGCAGGTGCTGGTGGAGGTTCACGACGCCGAGGAGCTCGAGCGGGTGCTGGCCCTCGGTGAGGCCCAGCTGATTGGCATCAACAACCGAGACTTGACCACCTTCAACACCGATTTGGCGACCACCGAGCGGTTGATGCAGCGTTTCGGCGAGACGATCCGCTCCAGTGAGGCCTTGCTGGTGAGCGAATCCGGTTTGTTCAACCGCGAGGATCTCGATCGGGTGGTCAGTGCCGGAGCCGATGCGGTGCTGGTGGGTGAGGCGCTGATGCGGCAGGACGATGTCACCTCAGCGCTGGAGACCTTGATCAGCGGCTGAGGCCTCAGGGCCATGGAGCCGCATACAAAAAAGACCCCGGGATGTCCTGGGGTCAGGGAATTTGGTGTGTGAGGAGGAGCCATGGCTCCAGCCCCACTGTGCAACGGCTTAGGCGTTCCTGCTGCAGCCGTAACAACTTGATCAGGCGCGATTACGTTGACGCAGTAGTACAGCCGTATTAGAACAGGTGTACCAGCGGCAGGTTCATGTCCCCCAGCTCGCCCTACGCCACCTTTCGGGCTGATGCATGGATGCGTGCATCGGCCATCACTCCTCGCAAGCAATGCGGCGACTCGATTGGATCCAGGATCCGGCCACAGCGCACACCAAGCGCTTCCACGCCGACGAAAAAAGTCCGCCGGGGGACCCCCGGGTGTTTGTGGATTCAGGGCAGCCTTTTCCCGGCCGGCCTCCCCTGTTGAAGACCCGCGTGCACCTGCGCCGTGCCGCCGCCGAAGAGCTCTGGCAGGTGCTGCTGCACGTGGGCTGGCGTCCCTGCTCGCCGCAGTGGGCTGCAGAGTTGGAGGTCTAGATCAATCGTCTTGGCCGGGGGGCTGATCGATCGGGGCGTTGATCACGTACTCCTGAACGATGGGTGAAGTCTCACCGGCTTCCAGGGCAGCGATTTCCTTCTCGATGTTCTCGGCAAAGAAGCTGTTGCCGTTGCGTTGAGCCACCTCCAGCACGCGCTTGAGTTTCTCCAGCTGCTCGAGAGCTGCCGATGGGTCATCCATGGGATCAGACGCGGCTGTACCCCAGCTTGCTTTCAAAGATCTTCAGGGGCAGCCCAAAGGACTCCATCAACGTGCGGCATTCATCGCCGACGGTGCCATAGACCTCAATGCTGAAGCCATCGCCCAGCTCGGCGTGCTTCTGCAGGTACTCCTGCACAGGAGGATTGCTGACGTGGGCCGCAAAGGCGGCATCGTTGGCGTACACCTCGGACCAGACAAAGGCCTGGGGATCCTCAGGGTCCTGGTCAAATGTGTGATGCAACATCCCTGCTTCGCTGGCTTCAACGGCCGCATCGGTGACCTGTGCCAGCGCCAGATAAGCGTCAACGCAGCCTGGCTTGACGTGGATGCGCGCCAGCAGCATGAACGGGGTGGTGCTGTCGAAACGGCCCATGATTCATCCGTTGCAGTGCGATGAGTGTCTCAGAAAAAGCCATAAAAAAACCCCGCCCGACGGGCGAGGTTTGGCTGGCACTGGTGGTGCAACGGATCGATCAGACCTTGCGGGAGTAGTACTCCACCACCAGCAGTTCGTTGATCTCGAGCGCCACCCATTCGCGCTCGCATTTGCCCACCACCTTGGCGGTGAGCTTGGTCTTCTCCAATTCCAGGTGCGGCGGGATGTTGGCCAGACCGGGGAATTCAAGGTTGGCTTCTGCCAGCTTTTTGCTGGGCTTCTTTTCGCGGATGGCGATTTGGTCACCAGCGCGGCACTGGTAGCTGGCAATGTCAACCACGCGGCCGTTCACGGTGACGTGGCCATGGTTCACCAGCTGGCGGGCACCAGGGATGGTGGGACCAAAGCCCAGCCGGAAGCAGACATTGTCGAGGCGGTTTTCAAGCAGCTTGAGAAGGTTGGTTCCCGTGGAGCCGTCCTGGGCTCGGGCCTTCTTGACGTAGCGAACCAGCTGCCGTTCAGACACGCCGTAGTTGAAACGGAGTTTCTGCTTTTCTTCCAGGCGGATGGCGTATTCGGAGCGCTTGCGACGGGCTTGGCCGTGCTGACCGGGGGGATAAGACCGTTTGGCGGCCTTACGGGTGAGACCAGGAAGGTCTCCCAAGCGCCGCGTCACCCTCAATCGAGCACCGCGGTAGCGAGACATAAATCAATCAGACGTCAGGATGGACATTGATCGCCACGTCGCCTCGGTGTGCAAGGCAAAGCAGGACCAATCCGATAATTTAACGCCTGATGGGTCCAAAGCCCCAGGACCCCTGGCCTCGCTCTTGCTGGGGCTGCTGGCTATCTATCGGCGTTTCATTTCGCCATTGACGGGGCCGAGCTGCCGTTTTGTGCCCACCTGCAGCGGCTACGCCGTCGAGGCGCTGCAACGGCACGGTGCGCTGCGGGGCAGCTGGCTCACCTTGAAGCGCCTGCTGCGCTGCCATCCCTTCTGCGAAGGGGGCTATGACCCGGTGCCGGAGTGACGCCTGTGGCCCCTGCTGCTGAGGCGCTGCCGCCCCTGCTGCTCTACAGCCGCGCTGGCTGCTGCCTCTGTGAGGGTTTGCAAGAGCGGCTGGAAGCGCTGATCCCGCCGCCGCTGCTGACGGTGGTGGATGTGGACAGCGATCCTGCGCTGCAGGCCCGCTTTGGCCTGGAGGTCCCCCTGCTGGCCAGCGCTGATGGCCGCTTGCTGCCGCGAGTGCCCCCGCGCCTGCAGCAGGACCGACTGGCTGAATGGTTGCGGCGTCAGCTCAGCAGCGTCAATCCCGTCTAAAAGACAGAGAACCCCCTCTTGTTGCCCCGCGGTATGGCATCCCCTGCCTCCGAGTCCACGGCTGTGGCACGGCTGCATGATCTGCTGCGCGACGCGGCCCTCAGCGTCCCCCGCGGCCTGCCTGATCCAGTGGTCACCGATGTCAGCTGTGATTCCAGGCGGCTGCGCCCCGGCACGTTGTTCATCGGTCTGCCCGGCACGCGGGTGGATGGCGGCAGCTACTGGCGCTCAGCCCTGCAGGGGGGAGCCACCGCCGCGGTGATCGGTCCGGCCGCCGCCTCGATGGATGCCCCTGCCCCCGGTGATCCGGTGCTGGTGGTGGCTGACCCGGTGGCGGATGTGGCCGGCAGGCTGGCGGCTGCTTTCTGGAGCCAGCCCAGTCAGCAGTTGGCATTGATCGGTGTGACAGGCACCAACGGCAAGACCACCACCACCCATTTGATCGAGCATCTGGCCAACGCCTGCGGTTGGCCCACGGCGCTGTTTGGCACGCTGGCAAACCGCTGGCCTGGCCACAGCCGCACGGCGGTGCACACCACGCCCTTCGCGGACCAGTTGCAAGCCGATCTTGCAGCGGCCGTGGCTGCCGGCTGCCGCCTTGGCGCCATGGAGGTGAGCTCCCATGCTCTTGATCAGCACCGTGTTGCCGGTTGTGCCTTCCAGGGAGCCGTGTTCACCAACCTCAGCCAGGACCATCTCGACTACCACCCCTCGCTGGAGGCCTACTTCGAGGCCAAGGCCAAGCTGTTTGATGCCGCGATGCTGAAGGGTCGGGCGGTCATCAACATCGATGACCAGCATGGCCGCCGCCTGGCCAGGCGCCTGGAGGGGCGCTGCTGGCGCGCGTCTCTCGACGATTCAGCCGTGGAGCTGTTCATTGACGAACTCAGTTTCAGTGCGGCGGGGGTGGAGGGCCGCCTGCACAGCCCCAATGGCATGCAGGTGTTCCGTTCACCGCTGGTGGGCCGCTTCAATTTGATGAATCTCTTGCAGGCCGTTGGTGTGTTGCTGCAGCAGGGGCTGGATCTCGATGCGCTGCTTGCCGGCCTCGATGGCTTTCACGGTGTGCCCGGCCGGATGGAGCGGGTGCCGGCAGCGGCGGATCAACCTGCCGTGCTGGTGGATTACGCCCACACCCCCGATGGCCTTGAGAACGCCCTTGGGGCCTGCCGGCCCTTCACCTCAGGCAAGCTGATCTGTCTGTTTGGCTGCGGTGGTGATCGCGATCGCAGCAAGCGGCCGCAGATGGGGGCCATCGCTGCACGCTTGGCTGATCAATTGGTGCTCACCTCTGACAACCCCCGCACGGAAGATCCCCAGCAGATTCTTGATGATGTGGTGGCTGGCATCCCTGCCGGCATCGGTTTGGAGGTGATCGCTGATCGGGCCACGGCCATTGCCACGGCGATTCGTTCAGCAGGCCCAGGTGATCTGGTGCTGCTGGCAGGCAAGGGCCATGAGGACTACCAAATTCTTGGCACCACCAAGGTGCATTTCGACGATCGCGAGCAGGCCGCGCTGGTCCTCGCGCAGGGTCGTTGATCAGCGATCAGCAGGTTTCCGTCTCGTGCTGCTCACCGCTGAGTTCATCGGCTTCATCCACCAGCGCATCGGCGATGTATTCGATCAACCGCAACAGCGCCTGGCGGTTCCCCAGGCGGATTTCATTAAACAATTCCTGGATATGGGCCACCGGCAGGCCGGTTTCGTGCAGGATGAGTACGACACGCCAGTTCTCTTCTGGGTGCTCGTGGCTCAGCGCTGCAACGACCAGATCCTCGGCCAGGGCAAAGGCGTTGAACAGCAGCACGCCTGACTCCCCACTGGTTTCCACCAGTGCAAGTGGATGCATGAAACTCGCCCGAGCTTCGTTGAGCATGGTGTGCTCTAAGGGTTTCCAACCATACGCCCTCACGCCGCTGCGCTGAAGTTCGCCAGAACGCCCAGCAGAGCATCGATTTCAGCTTCTGTGGTGCAGATGTGGGTGCAGGCCCGCACGCAGTGTGGATCCTCGAGGCTGCGCAGCTGAAATCCCTGATCAGCTAGTGCATTCACCACCGCCTCTGGCTGGTGCTTCTGCGCCGTGAAGCTCACCAGACCGCTGGGGGGCGGCGCCTCCTGCAGCAGCGTCTTCATGCCTTTGATCTGCTGCAGTCCCTGCCAGAGCCGGCGGCTGAGCGCCTGGATGCGTGCTTCCCGCTGCGCTGCGTTGCCCGCTTCATCCAGCAGGTCCAGGGAGCGCCGCAACCCTGCTCCGAGGGGCACACAACTGGTGGCGATCTCAAAGCGGCGGCCATCGCGGTGCCAGGGGCTGCCGGCGCTGGTTTCATCGCTGAGGCTGCGCCAGCCGATCACGGTGGGCTGGCTCAGCTCCAGCACCCGCTCGGAGACGGCCACGCCCCCCAGGCCCTCAGGGCCGCAGCACCATTTGTGACCTGTGAAGGCAAAGATGTCGGCAGCGGCCGGCACATCCCCCAGTTCGAGGCTGCCCACAGATTGGGCGGCGTCCACCAGCAGAAAGGGGTGTTGGGGGTGCTGGGCCAGTCGCTGGGCCACCGCTGTGATGGGCATCGGCAGGCCGCTGTTCCACAGCAGGTGAGAGAGCACCACAAGGCGTGTGCGGGGCTGGAGCTGCTGCTCCAAACCAGCCAGTACCGCTTGATCTGAACGGCAGTCCCTGGCGCTGAACCAGTCGACCTCGAGGTGCTGGCGGCGGGCTAATTCCTTGCAGGCCGCCACCACCCCGGGGTGTTCAGCGTCGCTGAGCAGCAGCCGGTCGCCTTGATCAAAAGGCAGGCCCCACAGGGGCAGAACGCAGCCCGTGGTCACGTTTTCGGTGAGGGCCAGGCGATGGGGGGGCACCGAGCACAGGCCGGCCAAGCGTTGCCGCAGGGCACCGACTTCCGCCTCCAGATAGGGCCACACATCCCTTGAAAACGGCCCCAGCCGCTGCAGCTCAGCCCAGCAGGCCACCATCGCCTCCAGGGAGGGGGTCGGCAGCGGACCCTGGCCGCCGTAGTTGAAGTAGAGCTTGCCGCTCAGGGCCGGCATCACCGCGCGCAGGTCCATCGGCAGCATCGCTTGAGGGGTTCTTCAGGCTGGCAGGGTCGACCCCTGGTTGAGCGCCTCCGGTGGCCTCGATTCCAGCCAGTCCAGCTGCAGGTCCAGATCGGGATGCAGGCTTCTGAGCACCGGACAGTCCTTGGCGATGGCCCGGAGCACTTCAACCTGCTCGGGTGGCAGTGTCATCGGCAGTTCGATGGCGATGCGCAGGGTCTTGATCTGACGCTCGCCGCTGGTGACCATCGTTTTCTCTACATCGGCGCGGGCGCCGCTCATGTCCCAACCCCGCTGCTTTGCAGCGATGCCCATCACGGTCAGCAGGCAGGTGCCAACGGCCGTCGCCAACAGATCGGTTGGCGCAAAGCCTTCGCCTCGTCCGGCATGGTCGAGCGGGGCATCGGTGCTCAATTGCGCTCCTGAGGCCAGGTGCTGGGCCTGGCAGTGCAGATCGCCGCTGTAGTGGCAATGAATGGAGCTCATCGATCTCGCCTCGGCGTGGGTGATGTCGCGTTGCGTCCCGGCCGGATGCTGGCTGCTGTGCCAGCCCCTGTTGCCTGGCTTTGGTTTAGGGCTGGCTGCAGCAACAGCGCTGTGGTGTTCACGCTTCTTGAGGCCCTGCTGGCTGCTGGCGGTGGGCATGGGGTTGCTGGGTTCAGCCGCGCTTGAGGAAGCCCGGCAGCTCCGGGGTGCGCAGCCGGATGACTTTCCCGGCGCCGTCCTCCACCGCCTCCAGCGGCAGCTGCGGGCCGCGCCAGCTGCCGCCGCCCTCGTTCTGCTCGCCGGGCTCCTCCCGCGGCTGAATCACATAGGGCTCGGCCAGGGCCCAACTGCGGGCGTAGCCCATCAGCAGCGGATCAGCTGGGGCGAACACAAACGATGGATGGCGCGGTGTCGGCTCGCCTGCGGCCAGCTCAGGCGTCATGCGCACCGCACGGGTGATGCCTTGGAGAAAGCGGCTGCGGGTCACCACCGTGGTCAGATACGCCACCACCCGCAGCCTTGGAGCATCAAAGCCCTCGGCGCACATGTCGATGCTCACCAGCCAGTCGGCGGTGCCCTGCTGGAAGGCCTGCAGCCTTGAGGACGCTGCTGGGTCCTGGGAATGCACCAGGTCCACCCGGTTGCCATCCTCTTGCAGCAGCCGCGTGATGGCCTGGGCGTGGTCGATGTCACGGGCGATGACGAGACCGGCGGCATTGCCCTGCTGCAGTCGCACCTTGCCCAGCTGACGCTGGGCCCTGATCAGGAGCTGCTGGCCGATGCCGCTCGCATCGCCCAGTTCAATGGCGCGTCGCAGGTTGCGGGCGCGCCAGCTCTCGCGGGTTTCAGCCGATAGCGGCGAGACATCACGATCGGGGATGCCATCACGGCTGTGCTCCACCCAGCCGTCTTGAAAGCGGAACTCCAGCGGGCGCACATCGCCCTGGGCGATCAGATCACGCGGTTCCACGGTGAGATCCGGGCAGATGTGCTCCACCACCGTCCCGTCGTCCTGACGCACCCGCTGGCGCCGAGCGCTGCAGAACCCCAGGTTGTCGGCACGGAACGGGGTGCCTGTCAGGCCCATGCGCAGCCTGCAGCAGCCGGTGAGATCAAGAAAGGTCTGGCCCCAGGCCGTGCTCTCCGGTGCCTCCGGATCAACGCCGAGATGGTGCGCTTCATCGGCGATCGCCAGGCAGCCCAGACGTTGCCAGGGCACAAGGGCCGCCTGCAGCGCTTCGAGCTGACGCCCAGCACCTTGGTAGGTGACCAGCAATCCTTGGGCTCCCGCAAGTTCCGCGGGACTGCAGGGCCATGCCTGCAGCGACAGGCCAAGGCGCCGGGCGGCCTTCTGCCATTGCTCCTGGATGGAGGTTCGATGGCAGAAGACCAGGAAGCGCTGCAGCCTGACCTCCTGCTCCATGGCCCTGAAGGCCAGCAGTGCCCCCAGGGTTTTGCCGGCCCCTGGACCGGCAAAGACCAGCAGATCGCGCTCCAACGCGACGTTGCGCTCCAGGCGACGCCGCAGCAGCTGAATCAAGTGCTGCTGCCACTGGCGCGGGCGGATCGAGGCGCCACCGCTCACCCCATCAACGTCATAGGAAAATGATGCGATGGCGCCTGCTGCAGCGAACGCGCCGTTCTAGCGCCGCTGGCGCCGTCCGCCAGCATGGGCCTCTGCCGGTTCAGGAACAATGCAGCGTGGGCTCGATTTTGTGGCTCGCCTTTGCTTGGCGCTGGTCTTTGCCCAATCGATTCCGGGCAAGATCAGCGGCTTTGATGCCACCGCTGCTGCCATCGGTGCCAAGGGGGTGCCTGCGGCCCCCTGGCTGCTGGGGGCAGCGATTGCCCTGATGGCTATTGGCGTGCTGTTGCTCTTGCTTGGACGCCAGCTCCGCTGGGCAGCGATCTGCCTGCTGGTGTTTCTGATCCCAACGACGCTGATCTTTCATCTGGATCTGGCCCAGATGGGGGAGCGCATCGCCTTCTTCAAGAATCTGGCGATCGTCGGTGGCTTGCTCTTGCTGCTCAGCCGGCCTCAGAGCACCTGACCGAGCATCACAGCGGCCACGGCTGAGAACAGGGTGATGCCCAGTGCCGTCAGTGGGTTCTGGCCCTGGGCCACCGCCACACTGGTGATGACACCGGCGCCGATGGCGGCAACGGCCAGCTGCTGGGTCAGTTCCTCGGTGCGGGTGGGGGGCAGCTGCACGGCGGTCTTCAAGACTGCGATGACCGTAGTAAGGGGTATTGGCAGGGGCTTGACAGCAGACTGAGTTTGTTACTCAGCATGGAATTTCTTTACTTAGCGCAATCTCCGCTCCAGGTTTAACGGGCGGGCCGGGCCCTGCCTTCGCGGGCCCACTGTTGCAAGGCCTCCAGTTGTTCGCGGGCGGTGCGGCTGAGGGGGACCAGATCGGCGGCGGCACTGATCAGGTCCGGTTCGGCGAATTCGCGTCCCTCACTGAAGGCCTGCAGCATCCCCTCCAGCACCACCTGCTCGAGTTCAGCGCCGGAGAAGCCAGCGGTGCGATCCACCAGTGTCTCGAGGGGGAGCTGCTGCTTGGGTCGTCGCTTGCGCAGGTGCAACTCGAGGATCTCCCGCCGTTCGGTGGCATCCGGCAGGTCGAGCACGAAAATCTCGTCGAAACGTCCCTTGCGCAACAGCTCCGGTGGCAGCTGATCGATGGCGTTGGCGGTGGCCATCACAAACACCGGGCTGTCCTTTTCGGCCATCCAGGTCAACAGGGTGGCCAGCACCCGCTGGCCGGTGCCCCCATCGCTGCGGCCATCGAGGCTGAAGCCCTTATCGATCTCATCGATCCAGAGGATGCATGGAGCCATGGCCTCAGCCGTGCCGATCATGTCGCGGGTGCGGGCTTCACTGGCTCCCACCAGCCCTGCAAATAGGCGTCCCAGATCCAGCCGCAGCAGCGGCATGCCCCAGCTGTGGGCGATGGCTTTGGCGGTGAGTGATTTGCCGGTGCCTTGCGGTCCCACCAGCAGCACGCCGCGCGGGTGGGGCAGTCCGTAGGCGTGGGCCTCAGCGCTGAAAGCCAGCCGGCGACGATCGAGCCAGCTCTTGAGTTGGTTCATGCCACCGATTTCGCTGGGATCAGCGGCGGTGGGGCAGTACTCGAGCAGGTCACTGCGGCCCAGGGCAAGCCGTTTCTCCTCGAGGACATCATCAAGATCAGCGGCATCGAGTCGGCCGTGGCGAGCCAGGGCCCGTGCCGCCAGCTGGCGAATGCGTTGCTCAGTGAGGCCGCGGCAACTGCTTACCAGCAGCTCAAGGGGGTCACCACTCAAGGGACTCCCAGCGGCCCTGGCGATGCCGGCCAACAGCTCGCGGATCTCCTCCTCCGCCGGTAGCGGCAGGGCCAGGACCGCGACGGAACTCTCCAGTTCCCGCGGCAGGGTTGGATCGGGGGCGGAGATCACCAGGGTGTGGGGTTGCCGGCGCAGCTCGCCGGCCAGGTTGCGCAGCCGCCGGCAGATGGCTGGATCCTCGGCGTAACGATGGAAATCGAGCAGCAGCAGGATGGCTGGCTGATCGGCAGCCAGCAACTGCAGGCTGTCGAGGGCCGCCAGCGGCTGGCGGGCAGCGGTGCCGCTGTGATTGGGCAGGCCCTGCAGCCCGCTGACGAAATCCCAGCGCAGCAGGGGGCGCTGATCCAGGCGCTGGGAAACCGAGCCCAGCAGCCGAATCAACCGCTCCTCTTCCTGCTGATGCACCCAGAGAATCGGGGTGCGGCTACGGATCAGCAGATCCAGTTGATCCACCCAGCTCTGCATCAGGTCTCCTGTCGGTTCTGCTGCAGTTGACGCAGTGCAGCCCAGCGCGGATCCATGGCATTGGAGGAGGCAGTGGGCCGCTCAGGTTCGATCAGGCCAGGGCAATCGCTGCAGCACAGCCGCTTGAGCGGCAGTTGCAGGTTGAGCTGTTCAAACAGCCAGTGCTCTGGATCGAAAATGCCGGAAGGATCGATGCTCTCCATCGCCTCCTGACCATCGGCGCTGCTGAACTCCAGCTCAGGATCGAGTGGATCACTGCTGCTGCGCAGGTCAATCGATTCCTCGACGGCCGTGCTGAGGCGGTGCGGGAAGGGCTGGAGGCAGCGGTCGCAAATCAGTTCCACCACCGTGGTGGCCTGCGCTTGCACCCACAGATCATCGCCGCGATGGGTGGCCAGCACCCAGCCGTGCACTGGTTCAAGACTGTCCAGCTCGGGAAGGGGTTGATTCACATCCCAGTGCTTGCCTTCCGCCAGCTGCCGCAGCTCCTGCAGGGCGATCGAGCGCATCAACGCTTGCCGTTGTTGGGCTCAAAGGGCAGACGCTCGCTCGTCACCGCGGTGGCATTGGCGGTCACGGTTTGCTTGGCGAGCTGCTGATCAAGGATGGTCTGGAGGTTGTCCGGAAGCGGTTCACGGATCAGCAGGAAGGTCTGGGCCGCCTGGAAAATGTTGGCGATCACCATGTAGAGCAGCACACCGGCCGGCAGGGGAAAGAACAGGAACATGCCCGTGATCATCACCGGGGTGATGCGGTTGGCGGTGGCTTGCTGTGGATTGGCCGGCATCCCCCAGCCCGAAAGGATCTGGGAGAGGAAGAGGGTCAGGCCAAAGCCGCCGACCAGGATGGCGATGTCCCAGTTGACGGTGCCTTCCGTCATGAAGCCCACCTGACCAAGGGCTCGGATGAACAGGAAGCCGCTGCGGGCCGCCAGTCCAGGGATTTTCAACTCAACGGTGGCATCGCCTGCAGCAATGGCTTGGATCGAGCCGTCGGCAGCAACGCTCACCACCTCATCGCCTTTGGTGACGCTCCATTGCGGCGTCAGATCAAAGCTGGGGTTGATGCGCTTCTCGATGGCATCAAGGCTTTCGCCACTCTTGGAGGCCAGCTGCACCTTGGTGGTCTCACCGACCCCAATGCGATTGCCGCCCGGCAGGGATGCCACCAGGGGCACATGGTCCTGCTCGGTGAAAAAGATCGAGTGGCTGGCGCTGTTGAACGGCTTGGTTTCGATGGCGGCCACCTGATCGGCGGGCAGCACCTTGAGATTGATGTTGTAGGGCACGTCCGCGAACGGTGAACCCCGCAGGGTCGCGAACAGGGCAAAGAGAATCGGCATCTGCACCAGCAGCGGCAGACAGCCGGCCAGGGGGCTGCCGAATTCCTTCATCAGCTTGCCCATCTCCTCCTGCTGCTTGGAGGGATTGCTGCCGTACTTGCTGCGGATCTCCGCCTGACGCTGCTGCATCACTGGCTGGGCGATGCGCATGCGGCGGGCGTTGCGGATCGATCCGGCGCTGAGCGGGAAGAGGGCCAGGCGGATGACCACTGTCAGGGCAATGATCGCCAGCCCGTAACTGGGCACCAATCCGTAGAAGAAATCCAGGATGGGCAGCAGGAGATTGTCGGAGATGTAGCCGATCACGGCGGTAACCCTTGATGTGAGTGAGTGTGCCTGAGCGCGGTTAGCTGTTGGTGCTGCTGGCGAAACCAGCGGTGGTGCTCTTGGCGCTTGGGCTGCTGCCCATGCGCTCCTCGATGTAGGCCTGCATCTCCCGGTAGCGCGGCACGGCACGCATCTCAAGGCGGGCGCCATCACTCAGCACCAGCACCATGTCGCCCCAAAAGCCAAAGCCGCGGGCCACCGAGCGCACCTCCTTGATCTGGCTGTAGATGACCTGGCTGCGGTCGCGGCCCAGCCAGCCGCCGCTGACGGAGACGCGCCGGCTCGTCACCTTGAAGCGCAGCCAGAGGGCACGCACGATGGCGCCGACCGCGAAGGGGATCCCGATCAAGGTCAATCCAAAGATCAGGTTGAGGATCAGATCACCCCGGGCCGGTCCCCCCTCGTAATACACCTCTTCATTGCGAGTGGTGGGGGTTCCCGTCATCGATGAGCCCTGTCTGTTGAAGTAATGCGCGCCATTCTCTCAGCAATTCGTCCTCACCGAGGTCTGCCGCACCGGGTTTGAGGCTCAGCAACAGCCAGCAGGGCGGGCAATCGCGGCGAATCCGCCCGGTCTGCGGCTGGCAGGCCTCGACGAAGTCGTCATGCAAACGGCGCCGCAGGCGGTTGCGCACCACAGCGCGCTTGCTCACCTTGCTGCTGATCACCACGGCAAAACGCAGGGAATCAGGTTCACCGGTGCCAGGCTTGAGCAGCTCAGGGGCTGCAGGCGCCAACCTCAGCAGCAGCGAGCCCCCATGGGTGCGTCGCCCCTGCTTGTAGAGGTAATCAAAGATGCCCCGGCCCCGCAGGCGATGCCGTTGCGGCAGAACCACAGCGCTTGATCAGTTGCCGCTCAGACCGCCAGGCGGGCCCGACCGCGCTTGCGCCGGCTGCGGATCACGCGGCGACCGGTGTGCGAGCGCATGCGCACCCGGAAGCCGGAGACGCGCTTGCGCTTGCGGCTGGTTCCTTCGAGGGTGCGCTTACTCATCGATCGTCACTTAACGCTGGGCCGATCCTCAATTTTACCAGTGGACTCAGTCGGTCAGTTCCACAACCCAGCTGCCGAGATATCCCGCCATGGGGACATCGCCAGGGGCCTGGGCCAGGGCATTGAACTGATACATGCCGCTGTTGAAGGGGTTGGCGACGTACATCACCACGCCGATGGCACGGTCGGGGGGGACAGGGCTCTCCGGGAAGATCTCGATGGTGTTGCCCTCATCGGTCACCTTGATCTCAGCGGGAATCGTTTCCTGGCAACGGGTTCTGCCGAGGGCACCGCCGACCTTGCAGTACGAGAGACGCACATTCTTGGGATCGATGTCGGTGTTGAAGTAGTCAGGCACCGTGACGTCGAGCTTCATGATCGCCGCTTTGCGGTCCTTCCCCTTGAGGATCAAGAAGTAGTTGGACCACATGTTCCGCTCCGTGTTGGAGACGAAGTAGTAGAGCTTTTTGAAGTCCTTGTTGTTGTTCCAGCGGAACTCCAAACCGGGCGTGCCAGCTGAGCTCTGGGCCTGGGCCTGCTGCAGCAGACCCACCCCTGCCAATGCGGTGGCCGCCAGGCCCGCGGTGGCTGCACCGATCAGGGAACGGGTGCGCAACGCCATGGCTTCACTGTCATAGATGCGGTGATTCTCATGAGCCTCTTCCGCATCGCCGGGGGGGCATGGGCCGGCCCGGCAGCTGTCAGTTGTGACCGGATCGGTCCGGACGCAGTCGGGCGGCCTGCCGCAGGTACGGCTGATGCAGCAGTCGCTCAGCCGGCATCCAGGCCATCACCATCACCCGGATGCAGCGCGGCAGATCACCCTCCACCTGCATCTGCTGGCAGTCCATTAGGGCCACCCCGTCCCAGCCCGGCCGGCGCCGGGCCAAAGAGGCCGGAAACATCGCATTGAGATCAGCGGTCACCGAAAAGGTGGCACTCAGCACCAGGCTTCCCTCCAGGGCGTTGTCGTTGATCAACGCATCCAACAGTTCTTCCACCGCCTCAGCCATGGCTGAGGCGGTGTTGGCATGCGCTGTGGTGGCCCCCCGCAGCGCCCGCAGCATCAACGGTTCCTGACTCATGGGCGGAACCACCACAGCGCCTGGCCGCTGCAACCGAACTGCAGCAGAAGCCCCTGGCGCAGGCGTGCTAGAGCCCCGCGTCGCTCCTTGCCCAGATCCACCGGCCGGCTGTCCTCCTCCAGTCCAGCCAGGCGTGCAGCCTCTCGCCGCGCCGTGTCCTCATCCCCCAGCAGGTCCACCAAGCCCAGCTCTTTGGCCTGGGCGCCGCTGAACACCCGTCCGTCGGCAAAGCCGCGAACCACCTCCTCACTGAGGCCGCGCCCCTCGGCCACAGCGCTGACGAACTGGCTGTAGCTGCTGTCGATCAGGGCCTGCAAAATCCCCCGCTCCGCTTCACCCAGGGGTTTATCTGGTGAAAGGATGTCCTTGAACGGTCCGCTCTTGACTGTTTCAAAGCGGATGCCAATCCGCTCCAGCAGTTTTTC
>CAJWYF010000028.1 GCA_913049535.1 uncultured Synechococcus sp. | reverse complement strand
TTCAGCTGTGAAACAGCAAGACAAGACCTTGCTTGACCTGATGAAACTCTTTCTCTTCTCGGCTCAGATCAAGTCCAACTGAAAGTCCCTCCTCCAGGGCCTGTTCATAGGGCGGACTGATGGGTGTTGCCTGCTCGGTCCAGAGTGCGGCGATGCCCACTGGGGTGGCATGCCACTGAAAGCATGCTGTGCTGCCGATACTCGGTTCAGCCAGGGACTCTTCCAAAAGAGAACGCAGCGCCATGGACTCAACAACGTGCTGCCAGCTTGATCACGGCATGCCAGTGGATCAAGCAAGCTTCAGTTTTCGTAGCCCAGGGCACATGGGCTGCCCTTAGGCTCCGGCCATGAGCCTGTTCCCCTTCCCCACGGCCCTGGTGCATGAATGGTTCAGCCCGCGCTCCCGTGGCGGTGCTGAGCAGGTGGTGCAGCTCATGGATGAGTTGCTGGATGCCCAGCTCTTTGCCTTGGTGGATGGGGAGAGCAGGCGTTCAACCAGCTGGCTGGCGGGACGGGATGTGCGCACGTCCTTCATTCAGCGTCTGCCCTGGGGCACAAGCCATGTGCAGCAGTACTTGCCGCTGCTGCCCATCGCGATTGAGCAGTTGGATCTCAGTGGCTATCCCTTGGTGCTGAGCAGCAGCCATCTGGTGGCCAAAGGGGTGCTCACCTCCCCTGAGCAGCTCCATGTCAGCTACGTCCACACCCCGGTGCGTTACGCCTGGGACCAGATGCACGCCTATCTGCAGCGATCCCGCTTGGCCCGAGGCCCCTTGGGGCCATGGGTGCGCTGGCAATTGCATCAACTGCGCCAATGGGATGTGCTCAGCGCTTCCCGGCCTGATCGGCTGATTGCCAATTCGCGCTTTACGGCCCAGCGCATCGCTCGCTACTGGGGACGTCAGGCCACCGTGCTCCCCCCTCCGGTTCAGGTGGAGCGCTTTGATTGGCAGCAGCCTCGAGAGCCGTTCTATCTCTCGGTGTGCCGCCTGGTGCCCTACAAGCGCGTTGATCTGGTGGTGGAGGCCTGCCGTGAGCTGAATCTGCCGCTGGTGGTGGTGGGCGATGGGCCTGAACGTCAGCGCCTTGAGGCGCTGGCCGGAGCCCGCACTCAGTTTCTCGGCCGCTGCCCCGCCGCTGAAGTAGAGCAGCTCATGGCTCGGTGCCGCGCTTACGTCTATGCAGGGTTGGAGGATTTCGGCATCGCCCCGGTGGAGGCCATGGCTGCCGGTGCCCCCGTCATCGGCCTGGGCCGCGGAGGCTTGCTGGATTCGGTGCGCTGCCTGGATCAGCACCCGGATAGCGGTACAGGACTCCTCTTTGCTGGGCAAAACCTTGCATCGCTCAGCGCTGCCCTGCAGCGCTTTGAAGCCGATCAGCTCTGGCTGCAGTTGCCTGCTGCCCAGCTCAGGGCCCATGCCGAGGGGTTTTCCCCTCAACAGTTCAAGCAACGCTTACAGTCGCTGCTCGTCGATTGGGTTGATCGCCACACGGGCCGTTTCCATTCCCCTGTGCCTGTGGGGTAGCTGCCCCAGTTGCGGTGGGGCCCGATCATCACGATCCGTACGGTGCCCTCAGCGCTCGTCAGGCAATGCTTTCGAGACCGTCAACCCTTCACTCCGCTGCTCCAGGGGTTGGCCTCAGTGTTGTTCGCCTGCGGATCGTCCGACCACTGGCCCTGCTCAAGCGCAGCGGTGATCTGTGCTTCGCTCTGGCCCTGCTGACCCTGGGCTCGCCGCTGCTGATCGCCATTGCCATTGCGGTCAAGTGCACCTCGCAGGGGCCGGTCTTCTTTGTTCAACAGCGCATCGGCCGCGGCTACCGGCGCTTTGGCTGCATCAAGTTCCGCACCATGGAGCTCGATGCGGACCGTCGCCTGCAGTCATTGCTGGCCTCGTGCCCGCAGCTGCGGGCTGAGTTCGAGAAAGATCACAAGTTGCGCAATGACCCGCGCATCACACCCATCGGCCAGTTTCTGCGCACCACCAGCCTCGATGAGCTTCCGCAGCTGTTCAACATCCTGCGCGGGCAGATGAGTGTGGTGGGGCCTCGCCCGATCGTGGAGGAGGAGATTCCCCGCTATGGCGCTGCCATGGATCAGGTGCTCTCCGTCCGCCCTGGCCTGACTGGGCTCTGGCAGGTGTCTGGCCGCAACAATGTCCGCTATCAGCGCCGCGTGCTGCTCGATCTCTCTTATGTGAACCGGCGCAGTCTGGGCCTGGATCTATTCATCCTGCTGCGCACCGTGG
The DNA here is from genome assembly GCA_913049535.1 of uncultured Synechococcus sp. Lineage (GTDB taxonomy): Bacteria > Cyanobacteriota > Cyanobacteriia > PCC-6307 > Cyanobiaceae > RCC307. The sequence goes on along the minus strand of CAJWYF010000028.1, from coordinate 17,920 downwards.
TGGTGGTGCTCTTCCCGGCTAATAAAGGCGCCTACTGAATGGCGCTGAGCAGGGCGATGCCCGCTCCGCTCCAGCCCAACCACTGCAGGCTCATGCGCTGGCTGAGCTGCAGCATCTGCTCAACAGCTGCCGGCGTCACCGGCCCGGCGTCACGGTTCAGCACCGGTTTGCTCTGAGGCTGGCCGCTGTAGCGATTCACGCCCCCCAGCTGCACCCCGACGGCGCGGGCGTAGGCCGCCTGGGAGACACCAGCATTGGGGGAGGGATCGCTGGCCCCATCGCACAAAGCGGGCCCCAGTTGCTTCAGGTTCAGGGCCACCAGCCGGCACGGCAGCCAGGTCAGGCCATCATCGAGACGGGCGCCAGCGGTGCCAAGCCAGCGCAAGCGACCGCGCCGGTAGCCGAGCATGGAGTCCAGTGTGCTGCTGGCCTTGAAGCCCCAGGCCAGGGCCAATGGCCCCGGCAGCCCTGGATCGATGCTCCAGAGGGTCGCGCCCAGCAGCATCCAGAACAGCGGGGCAAAGAGCCCATCCACCGCATTTTCACTGGCTGTCTCTGCCGCCGCGCGCAGCAGCTCCCTGGCGGGTAGCCCCTCCACATCGCGGCCGACGATCCAGGCCAGGCGCTGGCGTGCCGCCTCGAGATCCGCAGGTTCTGCCCTCAGTGGCTGCAGCACCTGCTCGACAGCGAGCCGCAGGCTGCGGCCGGCCAGGGCACTGGCGAGGGCGAGCAGCAGCACCGGCAGCAGCCAGGGCAACTGCCTGCAGGCTTGCTCTACAGCCATGCCAGCGCTGCTGCTGCCGCCCACCAGCAGCAGGGTGATGCAGGCGCCCGCAAGCCTCAGCGCCCAGGGGCGATCGCCGGCCAGCCCTTCTGCCACCGCCTGCAGACGGGCGATGCACCAGCCCATCACCTGCACCGGATGCAGGCACCAGCGTGGATCACCGATCAGGCGGTCGAGGCCGCAGGCGGCGGCCACCAGCAGCCAGCTGATCAGGCGGCTTTCAGCCAGCTGAACATGGCCCGCAGACCCTTGCCCACTTCTTCAATCTTGTGGGTGCGGTCCCGATCGCGGATCTTGTTCATCTCGGGTTTGCCGGCATCGCATTCGGCCACGAAGTTCTTGGCGAAGGTGCCGTCCTGGATGTCACCGAGGATGCGCTTCATCTCCGCCTTGGTGTCGGCGGTGATCAGGCGGGGACCGCTGACGTAGTCGCCGTATTCAGCGGTGTTGGAGATCGAGTCGCGCATGGCCGATAGCCCGCCTTTGACCATCAGATCAACGATCAGCTTGACCTCGTGGAGGCACTCGAAATAGGCCAGCTCGGGCTGGTAGCCGGCTTCCACCAGCGTTTCAAAACCGGCTTTGACCAGCTCGGAGAGGCCGCCGCACAGCACCGCCTGCTCACCGAAGAGGTCGGTTTCGGTTTCCTCTTTGAAGTTGGTTTCCAGAATGCCGGCGCGGGTTCCGCCGATTCCTTTGGCGTAGGCCATCGCCAGGCCGCGCGCCTGACCGGAGGCGTCCTGTTCAATCGCGAATAGAGCCGGCACGCCCTGGGCGTTCTGGTACTCCCAGCGCACCGTGTGGCCTGGGCCCTTGGGGGCGATCATCACCACGTCGACGTCTGCTGGCGGTTGGATCAAGCCAAAGCGGATGTTGAAGCCGTGGGCAAAGCTCAGCACCTTGCCGGCGCTGAGGTGGGGTGCAATCTCCTTGTCGTAGACCGTTTTCTGGAACTCATCGGGCAGCAGCACCATGATCCAGTCGGCCTTGGCCGAGGCATCTGCAACGCTGAGGACCTCAAGGCCGTCCGCCTTGGCCTTCTCCGCTGAACGGCTGCCGTCGTAGAGGCCGACGACAACGTCCACGCCGCTGTCCTTGAGGTTGAGGGCGTGGGCATGGCCCTGGGAGCCGTAGCCGATGATCGCCACCGTCTTACCGCTGAGCAGGCCCAGGTCAGCGTCGTTGTCGTAGTACAGGGTGGCCATCCGGAGTGGGAGCAGGGCAAAAAAGGAGCCTACCCAAACGCCTGATCAGGCCTCACTGGGGTTGCTGATCACCCGGTCGATCAGGCCGTAATCCTTGGCCTCCTCAGCGCTGAGGAAGTAGTCACGGTCGGTGTCCTTGGTGATCTTCTCCAGGCTCTGGCCGCTCATCTCAGCCAGCTGATGGTTGAGTTGATCCTTCATGCGCAGGATCTCGCGGGCCTCGATTTCGATATCACTGGCCTGGCGCTGGGCGGTGCCGCCCAACGGCTGGTGGATCATGATTCGGCTGTGGGGCAGGGCGACACGCTTGCCTTTGGTGCCAGCTGCCAACAGGAAGGCCCCCATCGAGGCGGCCAGGCCCACGCAGATGGTGACCACATCGGCCTTGACGTATTGGATCGTGTCGTAAATCGCCAGACCTGCCGTCACAGAACCGCCTGGGGAGTTGATGTAGAGGTAGATCGGCTTGCTGCTGTCTTCTGAATCGAGATAGAGCATCTGGGCCACCAGGGCATTGGCGACGCCGTCGTTGACCTCCTGGCCGAGGAAGAGGATCCGCTCGACGCCGAGGCGCGTGTAGATGTCAACCCAGCGCTCGTACTGGCTGCCGGGCAGGCGGTAAGGAACGCTGGGAGTGCCGATGGGCATGGGTCTGTGGCTGCAGGGGGTGGATCAGATCAACGGCGAGCGGCTCAGGCCGCCACGGGGGAGGGAAGGTCTTTCTTGCTGCTCAACACTCGATCGATCAAGCCGTAGTCCAGGGCCTGATCGGGGGTCATGTAGGTCATGCGATCGGAATCGCTGCTGAGCTGATCGACGCTGCGACCGGTGTTCTCCGAAAGCATCTCAAGCATGGTGCGCTTGTTGTGCAGCACCTCCTTGGCGCGGATCTGGATGTCGGTCGCCTGGCCGCGGGCGCCACTGCGGGGCTGGTGCAGCACGATCGAAGCATTGGGCAGCGAGGCGCGCTGACCTTTGGTGCCGGCCGAGAGGATCATGGCGGCTGTGCCCATGGCCTGGCCGATGCAGATGGTGTGCACCGGTGGTTTGACGTAGCGGATGGTGTCGCAGATGGCGAACGCTTCTGTCTCAAAGCCGATGGCCTCGCCGGAATACCAGCTGGTGCCTGTGGAGTTGATGTAGAAGAAAATGGGCTTGTCGGGGTTGTCGAATTCCAGGTAGAGCAGCTGGGCGACGATCAGCTCGGTGACATCAATCCCCATCTGACGCTTGGCGTCGTCATCGCTGAACAGGGGCAGCCCCAAATAGACGATGCGTTCCTTTAACAGCAGCGAGGGCAGGTCCGGCGGTGGGGTGCGGAAGTTGCCGCCGCCACCCTCGTAATAGGGGGCTGACACCGATCGGATGTCGGAAGCGGAGAAGGGCGCTGACATCGCCTTGCGCGAGTCGGCTGAGCCTAGCGAGCCTCTGAGGGCCTGGCGAAAACCATGCGTCCCGCCGGGGTCTGCAGCGCGCCGGTGACGGTCACATCACGGCGTTCGCCGATGCTCTCGCGGCCGGATTCCACCACCACCATCGTCCCGTCCTCCAGGTAGCCCACCCCTTGATCGGACTCCTTGCCCTCGCGCACGATCTTGAGCTGCAGACGGTCGCCGGGTTGCACCTCAGGTCGCAGGCCGATCACCAGTTCGCTGAGATTGAGCGCCCGCAAGGTCTGCACCTGGGCCACCTTGGCGAGGTTGTAGTCAGCGGTCAGCAGCAAGCCGTTGGTGTCACTGGTCAATTTGAGCAATTTCTCGTCAACGCCATCGCCGTCGTAGCGGGTGCTGTTGATCACCAAACGGCGGCCGTACTCCTCGCGCAGGGCGGCCAGGAGCTTGAGGCCGCGGCGCCCCTTGCCGCGTTTTTCGGCGTTGCCGGAATCGGCCAGCTGTTGCAGTTCATCGATCACGCTTTGGGCAATGATCACTTGCCCCTCAAGCAAGCCGCTCTCCAGCAGTCCCCGCAGCCGTCCATCAATGATCACGCTGGTGTCGATGATCTTGGGGCTGGCCGGTTGCAGGACCCCATCGGCCACCAGCAAGGCTTCTGTGCTGCTGGGGTTGAACAACCGCAGCAAGGTGCGTCCATGCACCTCAGCCAGGTTGTAGCCGCTCACCCCGAAAAACACATTGCTGAGCACCGCGGCCAGCGGTTTGACGAAACCCACCTCCCAGGGCAACGGGAGCAGCAGGATCGGCGCCAGCAGCAGATTGGCCACCAACAGTCCGAGGATGAGGCCGACGGCCCGGCTGATCAGCAGGTCCGTCGGCATCGTGCGCACCTGGCGCATCAGCCGCTCACGCAGGCGCTGGAACAGGAACCCGGCGATGAGTCCAAAGAACGCTCCAAAGCCCCCCAGGACCCATTGCAGGCCTTCAAGGTTGGTGACCTGCATCAGGGTCTGCGGGGGCAGCAGATCCACGCCGAGCCAGCCGGCCGCGGCTCCGGAGATCACGAACAGCAGCAGGATCAGGGCTTCCACAGTGAAGACTGAAGAGTCAGGTCAGCGCGCCCAGGCACGCAACGCTTAGGGAGATTGCCATGAGTGTGCCGCTTCCAGCCCACCGGCGCCTGCCCCGCAGCCTGTATCTCCATATCCCCTTCTGCCACCGGCGCTGTTTTTACTGCGATTTTCCTGTCGTCCCGTTGGGGGATCGGGCCGATGGCAGCCGCTCACCGTCGGTGGATCACTACCTGCGCCTGCTGCTGCAGGACCTGCAGTCGGCTCCGTCAGGGCCGCCGCTCTCCACCCTTTACATCGGTGGCGGCACGCCGTCGCTGTTGAGTCCGCAGCAACTGGAAGGCCTGCTGAGCGCCGTTGGCAGCCACTGGGGCCTTGCCCCCGGCGCTGAGGTGACCCTGGAGATGGACCCGGCCAGCTTTGATCAGCAGCGCCTGACGTCGGTGCTGGCGCTTGGGGTCAATCGCGTCAGCCTGGGGGGACAGAGCTTTGATGATGCGGTCCTCGCCGGCCTGGGGCGGCGCCACAGGGCTGAGCAGTTGCGGGAAGCCTGCGGTTGGCTGCAACAGGCCCAGCAGCGGGGCAGCCTGCAGAGCTGGAGCCTGGATTTGATCGTCAACCTGCCAGAGCAGTCGCTGCAGCACTGGCTCTGGGAGCTTGAGCAGGCCGTTGATCAGGCCCCACCCCACCTCTCGATCTACGACCTGATCGTGGAAGCAGGCACGGTGTTCGAACGGCGCCAGCGGGCCGGTCAGTTGCCTCTACCGGGGGAGGATGCGGCAGCTGATCGGCTGGAAGCCACCCATCAGGCGCTTGCAGGCGCCGGTTATGGCCACTACGAGATCAGCAGCTGGGCCATGCCAGGCCATGGTTCGCGGCATAACCGTGCCTACTGGAGTGGCGCCAGCTGGTGGGCTCTGGGTCTGGGAGCCACCGCTGGTGTCGGCGCAGAGCGCTTGGCGCGCCCGCGCACCCGGGAGGCCTACGGCGCCTGGCTGCAGCAGCAGGCGGGACAGCAGGGGGGGGATCCAGCTGATTGGCCCCCCCTGGAGGACCTTCTGCTGGTCGGCCTGCGGCGGCGGGAGGGGGTGGATCTGCTCTGGCTGCAGCACTCGGGTCTTTGGCGCGGCCCTCAGCCCCTGGCGCAGTGGTTGCAGCAGGCGCTCAAACCCTGGTTGGAGCTGGGGTTGGTGCTGCTGACGCCGGCGCGTTTGCGCTTGCTGGCACCGCAGGGCTTTGGTCTCAGCAATGCGGTGCTGGCTGATCTGTTGCTGGCGCTGGAGCGTGCTGGATGGAGCGCACCCATTGGCTGAGGGCCTGCTGGATCAGCCCATCGCCATCGATGAGGGCCTTGGAGAAGGGCGGTTGCTGGGGGGTGAGTCCCAGCAGATCTGCGCTGACACGCACCTGGCCGTCGCAGCCATCACCAGCGCCGATGCCGATCACCGGCAGGTGGAGTTCGTGGCACAAGCGGCTGGCGAGGGCCGCAGGGACATGCTCGATCACCAGGGCGAAACAGCCCACGCGCTGGAGCTCCCTGGCCTGCAGCAGCAGCCGCTCCTGGGCCACGGGATCGGTGGCCTGACGGCGATAGCCCAGCTGCCGCACCGATTGAGGTGTCAGGCCCAGATGGCCCATCACCGGGATGCCGCTGCGTACGAGGCGGTCCATCACCTCCAGGGTTTCCGGTTCGGCCCCCTCGAGCTTGACCCCCTCGCATTGGGTTTCCTTGAGGAAACGCCCGGCGGCAGCCACAGCTCGATCAGCCCCGCACTGATAGCTCAAAAAGGGCAGGTCGCAGACCATCGGTGTGTGCTGCAGGCCGCGCTCGACGGCGGCGGCGTGATGCAGCATCGCCTCGAGGGTGACCGGCAACGTCGTGGCATGGCCCAGCGCCACCATCGCCAGAGAATCACCCACCAGGACCAGATCCACACCAGCGGCTTCCGCCCAGTGGGCGCTGAGGGCGTCCCAGGCCGTCAGCACCGTGATGGCTTGCCGTTCCTGCTTCCGCCGTTGCAGAAGCTGTGAAAGCTGTCGTGGAGCGAGGCTCAAGCAATCTCCAGGCCATGGTCCTTGCTAGCATCCATGCGACTCGGACCCATGCGGCTCCGACGCCCAAACCTGGTCAGATCCGGAAGGCAGCAGCCACACGGGATGCTTGAGGCAGGCGTGGAATCCGGGTCACCCCATTTGACAATTGATGGCTTGAACCAGTTCAAGCGATGGCCAGAGCCACAGCTTCAGAGCTGATCGCTGTTCTGACGGTTGCGCAGGAACGAGGGAATCCGCACACCGCTTTCATCCGCTTCATTGCCGATCGCAGGATCGGAACCTGTCGGGGCTTCCGTTTTGAGGCTGCGCTGGGGCACGTACTGCCCGCCGCCTTCAAAGCCGGTAGCGATCACGGTCACGTGGATTTCGCCTTCCAGAGCCTCATCCACAACGGCGCCGACAATGATGTTGGCCTCCGGGTCCACCACGTCGTAGATCGCCTCGGAGGCGGTGGTCATGTCCTCCAGGGTCATGTCGCGACCGCCGCTGATGTTGATCACACAACCCTTGGCTCCATCGATGCGGGCCGATTCCAGCAGCGGGCTGCTCATCGCTGCGGTGGCTGCCTCACTGGCCCTGGAGCGTCCCGAGCCCACACCGATGCCCAGCAGGGCGGTGCCTGCTGAGGCCATCACAGAGCGCACATCGGCGAAGTCAACATTCACCAGGCCTGGCTTGGTGATGATGTCGCTGATGCCTTTGACGCCACTGCGCAGCACTTCATCGGCGGTGCGGAAGGCCTCCTGCAGCGGGGCCCCGGAGATGGCGTCACGCAAGCGGTCGTTGGGGATCACGATCAAGGTGTCCACGTGCTCCGCCAGGCGGGCGATTCCTTCTTCTGCCTGACGCATCCGCTTGCGGCCTTCGAAGGTGAAGGGCTTGGTGACGATGCCCACGGTCAGCGCGCCGGATTCCTTGGCTACCTCAGCCACGATCGGCGCTGCGCCGGTGCCGGTGCCGCCGCCCATGCCGGCGGTGATGAAGACCAGGTCCGTTCCTTCCAGCGCCTGCTGCAGATCAACGCGGGATTCCTCGGCAGCCTTCTGGCCGATGGCGGGGTTACCCCCAGCCCCAAGGCCGCGGGTCAGCTTCATGCCCAGTTGCACGCGCTGATTGGCCGCGGAGTTCAGCAGGGCCTGGGCGTCGGTGTTGAGCACCCAGAAGCCCACCCCATGAAGCTCCGAGGCGATCATGCGGTTGATGGCGTTGCTGCCGCCGCCGCCAACACCGATCACTTCAATCCGAGCCGTCTGGCTGGGGATGATGCTCTGGCTGTTCATGGTGCTCGAGCTCGACGGAACCGCTGCGTTGGACTGGGGAGCTTCGCTTTCCATCGCCGGAGCAGCACCGTTCATTTGCTGAAGCATTATCCAGGGAAGACCAACCGGCCAAAGCTTGTCGCGACAGCTTTGCCACAAGAGGTCTAAAACGCAACGCCGCTCTGTGTCAGTTCCCTGACGGCGAGGGTGGAATCGTCCGTGGGGGCTGCAGCACCAGCTCGGGGTGTTCGGGGTTACTCAGATCAAGGGCGCGGGTGTCAGGGGTCGGTGGTTTGCCGCCCCAGGTCTCGGTCAAGTGGTTGAGCACCAGCAGCTTGCGCTGCAGCTGGCCATCCAGTGGCCCCAGACGCACAGGCCCAATCCGGTTGCTGTAAAGCCAGAGCTCACCATTGCGGTGGAACCGCAGGCGCTGGATGCCCGCTTCCTCAGGCAGTCCCAGCAGCAGCTGCTCGATGGTGGAGGCATAGCGCTGCTGCCAGCCCATCACCATCAAGCCCGGCGGGACGGCACTGCGTGCCTTGGCCTGCTGCTGGCGGCTGATCCAGGCGCCGGTGCGATCCACAAAGCCGTTCTCCAGGCCTGTGGCCTGGCGCCGCTGGGCCCGGGCCACCGCCTGACGCTGACGCAGGCTGATGTTGAGCTGAGGCGGCAGCATGTGACGCTGCAGCTGGATTTGCTCGACCGGCAGGCTTCCGGCCAGGCGCTGGCGCAGGTCGTCAGGGTTGAGCTGCAGCAGGGGCACGGGAAAGCGCAGACCTGCAGCCTGAATGATCTGGTCTCGGCTGAAGCCCCAGGCACCCGTGACCTGCACCTGCTGGGCATCGCGCAGCACCCAGCCGTGACGCAGCAGCAGCCAGCCCAGCCCCGTGCTGGAAGCCAGCAGGGCCAACAGGCGCCAGCAGCGCGCTAGCAAGCTGATGCGTTTGCGGCGCCTCAGCTCCCGGCGCCGCAGCACCCCTTCGCTGAGCTGACGCGGAGGGCTGACGCTCACAGCTCGCAGCGGGAGCGGCTCATCAGCTGCTCGATCCACTCTCTGGCCCGGTCAGCATCAGCAAACGGCAAATCCCGCTGCTGGCCGCTGCCGATCAGGCGCAGGCGGCAGGGCCCATGGCTTTCATCGGTCAAGGGTGCATCCCCGGAGCTGAGGGAGAGCAGCTCCACCAACTCGAGCTTGCACACCTCAAAGGTGCCTTCTGGTTTGAGCTGTCCGGCCTCAAAGGTGCTCCACTCGAGCACCCCTTCCAGCAGCCGGGCGGCTCCAGCACCATCGAGTTTGGAGATCTCCGAGCCTTCAGCCCATTCCAGGAAGAGGCGCTGGCGCCGGCGCTCCAGCCAGCCCAGGGCGGTGAGGACGACGAAGGCCACCAGCAGTGGCAACCAGAGCAGACCGTGACTCATCGGGCCAGCTCCACCAATTGATGCACCAACTCTTCCAGGGGGATGCCGCTCTCTGACCAGAGCATGGGGTACATGCTCTGGCTGGTGAAGCCAGGCAAGGTATTGATTTCATTGATCAGCAGCTGACCACTGCTCTCCTCGTAAAAAAAGTCCACACGGCTGAGGCCGCCAGCGCCCACCGCTTGCACCGCCAGCACCGCCAATCGCCGCGCTTCCTCGCTCACCGGCCCAGGCAGTGGAGCGGGGATCAAGGTTTCACTGCTGCCGGAGGAGTACTTGGTCTCGTAGTCGTACCAGTCCGCTTCAAAGCGCACTTCCCCGAGCACGGAGGCTTGGAGCTGTTCGCGGCCCAGCACGGCACATTCCAACTCCCGCACCTCCAGCCCCTTCTCGACCAGCAGCCGCTGGTCATGGCTGGCTGCCAGCTCCAGGCCGCTCTTGAGTTCGCTGCGGTTGGTTGCCTTGGTGATGCCCACCGAGGACCCCAAATTGGCGGGCTTGATGAAACAGGGGTATCCCAGTTCAGCTTCCAGCTGCTCGAGCAGCGCCTCGCCCTGCTCCAATTCAGCCGCCAGCAAGGGTCGGTACGGGCCCTGGGGCAACCCGGCCGCAGCAAAGGCGGCCTTCATGGCGAGCTTGTCCATGCCGACCGCTGAGCCCAGCACCCCTGAGCCCACAAACGGAAGCTGCATCAGGCAGAAGAGCCCCTGGATCGTGCCGTCCTCTCCGTTGGGGCCATGCAGCACCGGGTACCAGACCTCGACTTCGAGGGCGCCATCGGGCAGGCCGCAGAAGCCGCTCCGGCCACCTGCATCGGGCCTGGCCTGGCCACTGGAGAGCACCTCCCGGGCGATGTCATCCCCCCACCAGCGGCCCTGGCGGTCGATGTAGAACGCCACAACCCGGTAACGGGTGCTGTTAACACCGCCGCTTAAACCCCGCAGGACCGTGGCGGCAGAGCGGATCGAGACGTCGTGCTCACCGGAAGCACCACCAAAGACCAAGCCCACCACCCGGGGCTGGGAGCTGCTGGCGGCAGGGGTGGTGCTCAACGATCCAGCGCGGGGAGCTCAACGTACCAGCGCTGGCTGGGCTTGGGCAGAGCCGCTCAATGAGAAGGCCCGAACTTGATCAATGCGCACCGGCACGGTGTCGCCGACGCCATGGCCCGCGGCCGCAAAGAAGGTCAGCCGGTTGGTGCGCGTGCGCCCCATCAGTTGTGTGGGGTCCTTGGGGTTGATTCCCTCGACCAGCACCTCCTCGGTGCGTCCCATGTAGCGCTGGCTGCGTTGCTTGGCCGTGCGCTCCACAAGGGCATTGAGCTCCTGCAGCCGTTCCACCTTGATCTGGTCGTCCACCTGGTCTGACCAGGTGGCGGCAGGGGTGTTGGGACGTGGCGAGTAGGCGGCGGTGTTGAGCTGGTCAAAGCCGATCTCTTCGACGAGCGCGAGCGTGCGGCGGAACTGGGCATCGCTCTCACCGGGGAAGCCGACGATGGCATCAGCGCTGATGGCGGCCTGGGGCATCAGCGCCCGGATCTGTTCAATGATGCGGCGGTAGCGATCGATGGTGTAGCCGCGGGACATGGCCTTGAGCAGAGCGTCGTCGCCGCTCTGAAAGGGCACATGGAAGTGCTCGCAGACCTTGGGCAGTTCCGCGCAGGCCTGAATCAGCCGTTCGGTGAAGTAGCGCGGGTGGCTGGTGGCAAAGCGGATCCGCTCGATGCCTTCCACATCGTGAACGTGGTGCAGCAGGTCAGTGAGGGTGTTCTGGCGCCGGCCCTCGGGCGTGATGCCCGGCAGGTCCCGTCCATAGGCATCAATGTTTTGTCCCAGCAGGGTGATCTCCTTGTAGCCCTGGGCGGCCAGCCCTTCCATCTCCAGGCGGATGGCCCCGGGGAGACGCGACTGCTCTACCCCGCGCACCGAGGGCACGACGCAATAGGTGCAGCGTTCGTTGCAGCCGTAGATCACGTTGACCCACGCGCACAGCTGGCTCTCGCGTCGTGCCGTGGTGATGTCTTCCAGGATGTGGTGCTCGTCTGTGGCCAGCACCTGTTGGCCGTTGTCCACCTGCCCCAGCAGCGTGTCCAGTCGGTTGGCGTGCTGGGGGCCCATCACCAGATCGAGTTCGGGCACCCGGCGCAGCAGCGCGGCCCCCTCCTGCTGGGCGACGCAGCCGGCCACCACCAGGGTCAGAGCCGGGTTGTCCCGTTTGCGGCGCGCCTGGCGACCCAGGTAGCTGTAGACCTTCTGCTCGGCGTTATCACGGATGGTGCAGGTGTTGTAGAGCACCAGATCCGCCTGATCCTCGGCGGGACCCTCCTGGTATCCCATGGACTCGAGGATGCCCGCCATCCGTTCGGAGTCGGCCTTGTTCATCTGGCAGCCAAAGGTGGTGATCCAGTAGGTGCCGCGGCTGGTGTCGGCCATGGGCTGAGTGGGCAGGAGGTCGGAAAGGCACGCAATCCAGTGTCAACCATGGACGGTGCTGCGCCGTGGCAGGGTGAGACTCAGTGGTTTTGGGTGCGGTGATGCGCTGGCGTCTGCACCGCTTCACGCTGACCAAGGATGTTCCCCTCACCATCAGTCGGGGGACCACTGCGGCTGTTGAGCACCTGCTGCTTGAACTGGAGTCCGGCGGTTGCAGCGGCTGGGGCGAGACCGGTGGTTTTGATACCGGTCAGCGTCACGTCACCACCAGTGCCCTTGAGGCTGAGCTCCGGCAATGGCTGCCGGCCCTCGAGGGGCTGGAGCTTCCCGCGCCAGCGGCCTGGCCGGCGCTATTGGCGCCCCTGAGCGCGCCTGCGCGCTGCGCGGTCGATCTGGCCCTGCATGACTGCTGGGGGCAAAAGCTGGGCCACCCCCTGTGGCGACTGTGGGGACTGGATCGCTCCAGCTGCCGTTCCACCAGCGTGACCCTTGGCCTGAGCAGCATCGATCAGATGCACCAGCGGCTGGCGCGCTGGCGCTCCCGTCTGCCGGCCACGCGGGTCAAGCTCAAGCTGGGCAGCCCTGATGGCCTGGACCATGACCGTTCCCTGGTCGAAGCCCTGGTGCCGCAACTGCAGGGGGCGGAGCTGCAGGTCGATGCCAATGGGGGCTGGAGTTTGGAGGGGGCCCAGCAGATGGTGCCCTGGTTGGCGGAGCGCGGGGTGGTGCTGGTGGAGCAGCCCCTGGCGGCGGCCGATGGCGATGAGCAGGGGTTTGCTGCGCTGCAGGGGCTGGCCCCGATCCCTCTGGTGGCCGATGAAAGCTGCTGGGGCGTTGAGGATCTGCTGCGGCTGGCCCCCCACGTGCAGGGGGTGAACCTCAAGCTGCTCAAGACCGGTGGATTGTCGGAAGCCTGGCTGATGGCGCGTCTGGCGCGGCGGCTGGGCCTGCAGCTGATGCTGGGCTGCTACTCCGACAGCGCTCTGCTCAACGGGGCTGCGGCCCAGCTGTTGCCACTGGTGGAGTGGCCGGATCTTGACTCCCATCTCAATCTTGCCGATGACCCGTTCTGCGGGCCTTTGCTGGAGGGGGATCTGCTGCAGCCGGGGCCAGGAGCGGGCCTGGGGGTGAGCCGATGCTGAGCGCTGATGCACCCGTGCTGCTGCTGCAGCACGGCGGACTGGATGATCTCAGCGGCAAGACCGGCCTGGCGTTTCTGCGCTACCGGCAGGGGCCGGTGGTGGCGGTGCTGGATCCCGTCCATGCCGGTGCCGATCTGCCCGTTTTGACCGGCATTCCCCGCTCGGTGCCGGTGGTGGGGTCGGTGGCGGAAGCCATGGTGTACGGCCCTCAGGTGGCCGTGGTGGGCCTGGCCCCCTCTGGAGGTCTGCTGCCGCCGCCCCTGCGCCAGTCGGTGCTGGAGGCACTGCGCTCGGGGCTCAGCATCGCCAGTGGCCTGCACACCCGCCTGGGGGATGACCCGGAGTTGGCTGCCCACCGCCACAGCGACGCATTCATCTGGGATCTGCGCTGCGAACCCCAGGGTCTGGCTGTGGCCTCGGCCCGTGCCGCCCAGCTGCCCTGCCGGCGCATCCTGGCGCTCGGCAGCGATATGTCCGTCGGCAAGATGAGCACGGCGCTTGAGCTCACCGCCTTCGCCCGGGGGCGGGGGCTGGATGCCCGTTTTGTCGGTACCGGTCAGGCCGGAATCCTGATTGCAGGTTGCGGTGTGCCGCTCGATGCTGTGCGGGTGGACTATGCCGCCGGTGCCGTTGAGCAGGTGGTGCTGGCCATGGCAGAAGGCGCAGGCTCTGATGCCTTGGTGTTCGTCGAGGGTCAGGGCTCCCTGTGCCATCCAGGATCGACGGCAACCCTGCCTTTGCTGCGCGGCAGCCAGCCCACGGATCTGCTGGTGGTGCACCGCGCCGGTCAAGCCGCGATTCGCACTCATCCACAGGTGGAGCTGCCGCCGCTGCCGCAATTGATTGCCACCTGTGAAGCCCTGGCTGCCTTGGGCATACCCGCCGGCTCGGTGCCCCCGCGTGTCCGGGCCGTTGCGCTCAACACCAGTGGTCTCGATGACGCCAGCGCTGATCAGGCCATCGCAGCGACGGCCCAGCAGACAGGCCTCCCCTGCGCCGATGCGGTGCGAGGGGGGGCTGAGCTGTTGTTGGAGGCCCTGCTCAGCTGAACCCTGGGTTCAGCGGCAGTCCACCACGGGATGAGGGCGAGCGAGGGGATTCGAACCCCCGAATAGCGGCGCCACAAGCCGCTGCCTTAACCACTTGGCGACGCCCGCCGTGGATTGCACAATCTACCAGCGGACACTCGTCATCCTGTGGCCCAACGCCTTCCACTTCCCCTGCTGCTGCTGGGGGGCGCTGCAGCCCTGCTGGCGCTCAGCAATCCCGGACCCGAGGACTTCAGCCACTTTGCCGGTGAGCAGCTCAGCGAGCGTGGCATCGATGAGTTCTGCCGTGATGGCGTGCTGCCCTTGATGCTGCAGTTCGTCGTCAAGGACTGCCCCAGGCTGTTCCGCTCCCAACGGGCGGCTCTCGGTGATCTGGCCTTGAAGCTGTCGCAGCGCCGCAACTACGGGCTCTTCAGCCTGTACACCACCGAGGTGGGCAGCACCGGGCTTCTGGCCGATCTGCCCATGCCGGGCTACAGGCTCGATACCCTCGCCCTGGCCGGCCAATTCATCGTTCTGCGCGCCGAGCCCCTGCGCTGATGCCCCCTACTGCTTCTCTGGCTCCTCTGTTGCGGGAGCTTGACCATCTCGATCTGGTCAGCGCAGGACCCCAGCTGCAGCAGCTCTCCCACGACCAGTTCGCGTTCTCGCCTCTGTTGAGCGATCAGCTGCGAGATTGCTGCGCCGATGTGGTGGTGCGGGCCCGCAGCACCGAGGAGGTGGTTGCTGTGGCAGCGGCGTGCCACCGGCATGGGGTGCCGCTCACCCCCCGCGGGGCGGGCACGGGAAATTACGGCCAGTGCGTTCCGCTGCAGGGCGGAGTGGTGCTCGACACCTCGGCCATGGGCGCCGTGCGCCAGCTCGATACCAGCAACGGCGTGCTCACCGCTGAGCCTGGCTGCCGGCTACTGGAGCTCGATCGCCAACTCCAGCCCGAGGGTTGGGCCCTGCGGTTGGCCCCCAGCACCTGGCGTACCGCCAGCCTGGGCGGGTTCATCGCCGGTGGATCCAGCGGTGTTGGCAGCCTGCGCTTTGGGCTGTTGCGCGATCCGGGCAATCTGCTGGGGCTGGAGGTGGTGACCCTCGAGCCCCAGCCCCGGGTGCTGCAGCTCGGTCCAGACGCCTGCCGAGGACTGAACCACGCCTACGGCACCAACGGCATCTTCACCGCCGTCACGGTGCCTCTGGCCCCCTGGCAGAACTGGCAGGAACTGGTCATCAGCTGCCCTGATCAGGCCACGGCCCTGGCTCTGGCTGAGCAGCTCACGGCCTCCGCCCTGGACCTTGATGGCTTGACATACCTCGAGGCCGCATTGATGGAGCGCATGCCGCCGCTGCCGGGTCTTGCCATGCCCGCGGCTCCTTCGCTGCTGCTGATCGCAGCGCCAGCGGCCATTGGGGTGATCCGTGAGCTGGCGGCAGCCTGCGGTGCCAGTTGCATCTTTGAGCGGCCGCAATGGCCCCCCACCGGACTGTTGCTGCGAGAGCTGTGCTGGAACCACACGACCTTGCAACTGAGGCTGCAGGATCCGGCATTCACCTATCAGCTGCTGTTGCTGCCCGATCCGGTGGGCCCGGTGCTGGATGCGCTCTCAGGGCGTTGGCCCGGCTGGCTTCACTGGCACCTGGAGCGGGTGCGGCAGGGGGGACGGCCCCGCTGGGTGGGCTTTGCCCTCTTCCCCTGGGCAGGCGCCCAGCAATTGCAGGATTTGATGGCCGCGGCGCGCTCCCTGGGCTGTCTGGTCTTCAACGCCCACGCCCTCACCGTGGAAGATGGGGGGCTGGGGGTGGTGGATGCCGATCAGGTGGCCGCCAAGCAGGCCAACGACCCCGATGGCTTGATGAATCCCGGCAAGCTGCGCGGCTGGCTTGAATTGCAGCAGCGTTGAGGGCCGCTCAAGGGCAGCCGAGGCTGGCCTTGGTGTTGATGCCGCTACTGGGGTTGCTCCCCTTGGCGCGGCGGCAGAGCTTGCTGAAATCCTCGCGATCAAGCAGGGCATCGCTGAAATCGGCACCGCTGATCTGGGCATCGGCAAAGCTGCTGCCGCTGGCGATCACACCGCTGAGGTTGGCGTTTTCCAAATTGGTGCCAACAAAGTCAGCCCGATCCATCAGTGCATCGCTGAGATCGGCGCCGGAGAAATCAGCGCCGGCAAAGGCACCCTGGGTGAAGATCGCGCCGTGCAGCTTGGCGCCGGAGAAATTGGCGTTCCGGGCCACCGCTCCGGCGAAGGAGCTGCCCTCCAGATCCTGCCCGTGGAAGTCCCCGTCGCTCTGGTTGGTCAGGGTGTAGTCGATCTTCTCGAGGTAGCTGGCGTTGGCCGCGTGATGGGGCGCAGGCACCATCAGACTCAGCAGCAGCAGCACGCAGGTCAACAGGCGGAGCATCAGCTGCAAGCGTCGGCCTCCAGTGTGTTCCACAACTCGCCGAGGAGATAAAGCGATCCAGCGATGACAGGTTGCGCCACTGAACCCTTGAGCTGCAGCAGGCCGCTGCTGGCATCGGTGCAGTGATGCAGCTGCAGGGCCAGCTCCGGGCATTCGATTTGCAGCTCTGCGGCGCTCCAGCTGCGGCTGCCGCCAATCGGTGTCACCCAGGCCTGATCACCGCTCTGCAGCAGAGCCCGCACCATGGCGGCGCCGTCTTTGTGGCGCTGGATGCCCAGCAGCCAGTGGCGGGGCTGGTGCGGCTCCAAGGCATTGAGGCTGCGGCGCAGTGACGCTGCAGCCGGTGGGTTGTGTGCCCCATCAATCAGCAGCTCCAGGCCTTGCCAGCAGCAGCGTTGCAGTCGTCCGCACCAGCGGGCTTGTGCCAGCCCCTGCGTCATGGCGGCCGCCGTGATCGGCCAGCCCTGAGCGGCAAGCTCCTGGGCCATGGCCAGCGCCACTGCAGCGTTGCTGCGCTGCCATTCCCCCAACAGGCCTAGGGGGACCTCCGCCCCGAGGGGCTCGACCCAGTGCAGGCGGCAGCCCTGCGCGCTGGCCTGCTGCTCCAGCACCGCGCTCACCTCTGGCACCTGGGGAGCGCTGAAGGCCACCGCCCCCGGGCAGAAGATGCCCGCTTTCTCACGGGCAATGCTGGCCAGATCGGCCCCCAGGTGTTCGCAGTGGTCCAGGCCGATGCTGGCGATGCCCAGCACACGCCGATCGGGGTGGCAGGTGGTGGCATCGAGGCGTCCACCCAGGCCCACTTCCAGCACGGCCAAATCCACTTCGGCACCGGCGAAGTGGCTGAAGGCGGCTCCGGTCAGCAACTCAAATGGGGTCAATTGCTGGGCCTGGGCCCTTGGGCTCCACTCCTGCAGCGCCGCTCGCAGGGCTTCGGGGGTGATCCATTCGCCCGCCACCTCCAGGCGTTCGCACCAGCTCACCAGGTGAGGGGAGCGGTACAGGCCGCAGCGCAGGCCAGCGTGCTGCAGGATCGATCCCAGCAGGGCGCAGATGGAGCCCTTGCCATTGGTGCCGGCCACCTGCACGGCGGGATAGGAGCGCTCGGGGTGGCCGGCATCGTCAAGGGCAGCCTGCAGCCGCCCAAGGCCCAGATCAACGCCGCGGCGGCTGAAGGGCTCGAGCAGGTCATCGAGCGCGACTGGTTGGGGAAGCATCAAGACGGTCTCGGTCCTGTTCAGCTCAAGCGGGCTAGGGCCCGGTCAAGGCGCTGCAGGGCCTGCCGCAGCTCACGGCGGCTGATCACCAGCGGCGGCACAAAGCGCACCACCTGTGGACCTGCGGGCACCAGCAGCAGCCCTTCGGCCATGGCGGCTTTGACCAGTTCGATGGCGCTCGGGGCTTCATCACGCAGGATCAGACCCCGGATCAAGCCCCAGCCCCGCTCCCCAGCCAGCAGCTGGGGCCATTGGCTGACCCGCTGGGCCAGCCCCTGGCGCAGTTCCTCCCCCCGCTGCTGCACGTGGCGCAGCAGCTGGCGCCGCTCCAACTCCTCGGCGACGGTCAGGGCAGCGCGGCAGGCGAAGGGGTTACCGCCAAAGGTGCTGGCGTGATCGCCGGGCTCAAAGACGGCGCAGTGCTCTTTCACCGCCAGGGCACCGATGGGAATGCCGCCCCCCAGCCCCTTGGCCATGGTGATGGCATCGGGTTCGATGCCGAGTTG
>CAJWYF010000027.1 GCA_913049535.1 uncultured Synechococcus sp. | reverse complement strand
ACGATGGCGTCCACCTCGCGGATGTTGGCCAGGAACTTGTTGCCCAGACCCTCCCCCTGGCTGGCTCCAGCCACCAGGCCGGCGATATCGACAAACTCCACCCGGGTGGGCACCACCTCTTTGCTCTTGGAAAGCTCAGCGAGCTGCTGCAAGCGCGCATCGGGCACCGCCACCGTGCCCACGTTCGGCTCGATCGTGCAGAACGGGAAGTTAGCGGCCTGGGCCTGGGCGTTGGCCACCAGGGCGTTGAAGAGGGTGGATTTGCCCACGTTGGGCAGACCCACAATTCCGGCTTTGAGCATGGCGGGAATTTAGGCGGACGCCGGCCCGTCCCCTGGTGTCGCAGGCGCGCCTGAAAGGATGAAGAATGGTTGCAGCCCTTGTGCGGCCTGCCCGTTGTCCCCTGCCTCCCCTGCCCTGGATCGGCCCTCTCCTGTGCTGACACCGCCCCGCAGCCGCCGCTTGCGCCCCAACCGCTGGGGTGCGCTGCTGCTGGTGCTGGTGCTGGCAGGCGGTGGTGTGCTGCTGCTGCGCCGCGGCAGCAGCGGCGGCGGCCGTGACCTCAGCCCCTACACCACCACCGTGGAACGGGGCCGCCTTGATGGCGTCATCACCGCCAGCGGCGAGATCGCCGCGGTGCGCCAGGTCAATGTCAGCCCCAAGCAGTCCGGCCAGCTCGAGGCGCTCTACGTCGATGAAGGCGATGTGGTGAAGGCCGGTCAGCCCATCGCCCGCATGGACCCTGACGACATTGCCAACAAGATCGCTGAGCTGGAGGCCCAGGTGCAGGTGCGGCGCGTGGACCTGCAGCGCACCCGCGCCGAGTTCGAGCGCCGCCAGAGCCTCCATGCCGCCGGTGCGGTGAACACCGACGACTACATGCGCTATCAGGCCAGCTACAACAGCAGCGTCGCCCAGCTGAAGGTGGCCGAGCAGCGCCTGGAGCAGACCAGGCAGGACTTCAGTGATCTGGTGGTGCGGGCTCCGTTCGCCGGCACGATCACGAACCGCTTTGCCGATCCGGGATCGTTTGTCACACCGACCACCGCCGCGTCGGCCACTGCTGGCGCCAGCAGCGCTTCGATCGTGCAGCTGGCCTCAGGCCTGGAGGTGCAAGCCAAGGTGCCCGAGAGCGACATCGGCCGCATCAAGGCCGGCCAGGAGGCCAGTGTTCGCGTGGATGCCTACCCCGATCAGCGCTTCCCGGCGCGGGTCAGCCGCGTGGCCCCCCGCGCCGAGAAAAGCAATGACGTCACCACCGTCAAGGTGGAACTGGCGCTGCTGGGGGAGCAGGCCAAGCAGCTACTGCGCATCGGCATGACCGCCGACATCGATTTCGACACCGGCAAGCTGGCTGCCCAACCGCTGGTGCCCACCGTGGCCATCGTCACCCGCAAAGGGCAGCCCGGTGTGTTGGTGCCCGGCCAGGGGGACAAACCCGAATTCCAGCCCGTCAGTCTGGGCAGCAGCAGCGGCCGCCAGACCCAGGTGCTCAGCGGCATTGAGCCGGGTCAACGCGTCTTCTTGGACCTGCCCCCCTGGGCAGGACGTCAGGACGACGAGGACTGAGCTGCTGCCAGATAGTCAGCGCAGGCCGCTTCGATCTGGCTGCTGGCGGTGCCATCACCAAAGGGGTTATGGGCTCGGGCCATGGCCTCATAGGCCGCAGCATCGCTGAGCAGCGCCGAGGCTTCCGCTTCGATCACCTCAGCATCAGTGCCGATCAGCTTGGCGGTGCCGGCCTGCACTGCCTCGGGACGCTCGGTGGTGCGCCGCAGCACCAGCACCGGCTTGCCCAGGGAGGGAGCTTCCTCCTGCAGGCCGCCGGAATCGGTCAGCAGCAGGGTGCAACCGCGGATCGCTGCCACCAGGCGGTCGTAATCCAACGGCTCACACAGATGCACCCGCGGGTGATCCCCCAGCAGCTGCTGCAGCGGCTCCCGCACCGTTGGGTTCTTGTGCAGCGGCAGCAGCAGGGCGGTGTCGGGATGGCGCTCGAGCAGCTTGAGGAAGCCGCGGGCGATCGAGCGGAGCGGCTCGCCCCAGTTCTCGCGCCGGTGCACTGTGGCCAGGATCACGCGGCTGGCCTGCCAATCCAGCCCTGGCACCTCGCAGCTGGGGGCTGCCGCGGCCATCTGCAGCAGCGCGTCGATCACGGTGTTGCCCGTGGTGTGGATCTGGCCCACCACCCCGGAAGCGCGCAGGTTGGCCGCCGCCTGATCGGTGGGAGCAAAATGCAGCTGGGCGATCTGGGAGACCAGGCGGCGGTTGGCCTCCTCAGGGAAAGGATCAAGGATGTTGTCGGTGCGCAGACCAGCCTCCACGTGGCCCACAGGGATCTGGTCGTAGAAGGCGGCCAGGGCTGCAGCAAAGGCGGTGGTGGTATCGCCCTGCACCAGCACCAGATCGGGCCGGTGCTCGGCAAATTCCAGCCGCAGGCCCTCCAGGGCCGCGCAGGTCACATGGGTCAGGGTCTGCTTGGGGGCCATCAAGGCCAGATCGCGCTGGGCCTCAAGGCCAAACAGCGCCATCACCTGGGCCACCATCTCGCGGTGCTGACCGGTGAGCACGACCCGCGTCTCAAAGCGCGGTGAAGCCTGAAAGGCGCGGATCACCGGCGCCAGCTTGATCGCTTCCGGGCGGGTGCCCAGCACCAAAGTGACGCGAGGGTTGGAGGCCAAAGCAGGCAGGCGAGCAGCCCGATCCTAGGGAGGCCAAACCGTGCTGCCCTTGCCACCTTGATGGCATCTGCGCTGCGGGCCATGAGCGAGCTGCCCCCCCTGCCGCCACCGCCGGCGGCCATGCCCCAAGCCGCTCCTGAGCCGGCGCCGGAAACCCTGGCCGCCATCGTCGAACTGGCCCGCAGCAAGGGCTACTCCGATATCCACCTGGGGGTGGGGGAGGAGCCGCGCTTTCGCGCTCGAGGCGAGATCACCGCCAGCGGCTGGCCCCCCACCGATGCGGTGCTGTTTGATCGCTGGCTCAGTGAGGTGCTCGGTTCAGCCGAGCGCGAGCAGTTCCGCCTCGAGCGCGACTTTGATGGCTCCTTCGCCTTTGAGCGGGTGCGGGTGCGCATCAACTTGATGGAAAGCCTGCTGGGGCCCGCCATGGTGCTGCGCCTCATCCCCCAGACGATCCTCAGCCTCGAGGAGCTCAAGCTGCCGGAGGTGCTCAAGGCGCTGGCGGATCGCCCCAAGGGCCTGGTGCTGGTGACCGGCCCCACGGGATCGGGCAAGAGCACCACCCTGGCGGCGATGGTGGATTGGATCAATCGCCAGAAAGCCAGCCACATCCTCACGATCGAAGATCCGATCGAATTCGTGCACACCAGCAAACGCTCCCTGGTGCGGCAGCGGGAGGTGGGCCATCACACCCTGCGCTTCAAGACCGCCCTGCGGGCGGCACTACGGGAGGACCCCGATGTGATCTTGATCGGTGAGATCCGTGATGGAGACACGCTGACCACCGCCCTGGAGGCCTCCCAGACCGGCCATCTGGTCTTTGGCACCCTGCACACCAACTCAGCGGTGCGCACGGTCGAGCGTGTCCTTGGCATGGTGCCGCCGGAGGACCAGCCCAGCTTGAGACGGGCCCTCTCGGAATCATTGCTGGGGGTGATCGCCCAGGGACTGATCCGAAGCCGCAGTGGGCGCCGTGCTTTTCACGACATCTTGATCAACACCGAAGCCTGCCGCGACTACATCGAGCGCGGTGAGCTCGATGCCGTCGAGCAGATCATGGAGCGCAGTGGCTTTGACGGCATGGTCACGGCCAATCAAAGCCTGCAGGCCCTGGTGGAGGCCGGTGAGGTGGATGGGGAGGCGGCCGTAGCGGTCAGCCTCAAACCCAATGAGCTGACCCAGGCCCTACGCGGTCGCCAGTAGGCGCCAGAGCACCAGGGTGGCGAGCCCCACCGAGAGGCCCAGCATGGCCAGACGGCCATTCCAGATCTCGGCCTGGGGCGTGAAGCCGCGGCGCCATTCGTTCAGCTCAGCGGGCTTGACCTCGGTTTGCGGTGCCATCGGTGGATTCCGCTTTAAGTGAGGCCACCGTAGGGCGATTTTCAACTCAGAAGGGTGGTGGTCCATACAACGCATCAGCCTCTGCCAGGGGGAAGCGGGGGGCCACCCCTAGATCGATACCGGATCGTTGCCCCGCAGCCAGGCGCCGGCAGGCCGCCAGGCCGATCATGGCGGCGTTGTCGGTGCACCAGGCCAGCGGTGCCAGGTGCAGGGCCAGCCCCCGGGCCTGGCAGGCCTGCTGCAGCTGGGCGCGCAGCTCGCTGTTGGCCGACACCCCTCCCACCACCACCAGACCATCGAGGCCATGGTCCTCAGCGCAGCGCACGCTGCGCTGCACCAGCACCTTGCAGACCACGTGCTGGAACGATGCCGCCACATCCGCCACCGGCAGCGGCTCATCCCGCTCACGCCAACGCTCCACCTCCCTCAAGACCGCGGTCTTGAGGCCACTGAAGCTGAAGTCGTAGGGGTGAAAGCCCCCCTCGGGCAGGGAGATGCGCCCGGGGGGAAAGTCAAAACGGCGGGGATCACCGCCTGCCGCAGCGGCCTGGATGGCCGGCCCACCGGGGTAGCCCAGCTGCAGCAGGCGCGCCACCTTGTCAAAGGCCTCACCGGCGGCGTCATCACGGCTGCCGGCCAGCCGCTGGTACTGCCCCAGCTGCCGCAGGGCGATCAGCTCGGTGTGCCCCCCCGAGACCAGCAACACCAGCAACGGCGGTTGGGGCGGTGGATCACCCACCAGGGCGGAGCAGAGGTGGCCTTCGAGGTGATGGATGCCCAGAAAGGGCACACCAGCCAGTCGCGCCAGGGTGCGGCCGGTCACCGAACCCACCAGCAGCGCCCCCAGCAGCCCCGGGGCCACCGTGGCCGCCACCCCGTCCATGGCCGCCAGCTCCAGGCCGGCCCCCTGCAAAGCCCGCTCCACCAGCACCGGCAGGGCTTCCACGTGGCGGCGCGAGGCCAGCTCGGGCACCACACCGCCATAGCGGGCGTGCTCCTCCACCTGGCTGGCCACCTCATTGCTGAGCACCACACCGTCGCGCACGACGGCGGCGGCGGACTCGTCACAACTTGTTTCGAGGGCGAGAACGGTGGGCATCAAGGCACAGGGAGACACCTACTGTCCGCAAAGCAACCGCCATGCGGCATTGCCCATCATGCGTCGACTCTTTGCCGTCCTTCTGTCCGGCTTTCTGATCTTCGGTTTTGCGCCTCTGGCCAAGGCCGATGTCGCGGGTCTCACCCCTTGCAGTGAGAGCCCCCGCTTCCAGGCCCGTGCCAACAACGCCAAGACCCCCCAGGCTCAAGCTCGTTTTGAGATGTACAGCCAGGCGGTCTGCGGTGAAGACGGCCTGCCTCACCTGATCGTGGATGGCCGCTGGAGCCACGCCGGTGACTTCATGATCCCCGGTATCGCTTTTCTCTACATCGCTGGCTGCATCGGCTGGGCCGGCCGCACTTACCTGCAGGCCGTCGCCGGCAAGGGCGCCAACATGAAGGAGATCCAGATCGACCTGCCCACCGCCTTCAAGGCCACCCTGGCTTCGGCCTCCTGGCCCCTGGCCGCCTTCCGTGAGCTCGGCACCAAGCAGCTCACCGAAGACGACAGCAAGGTGACCGTTTCCCCCCGCTGATCACCCACCCATGAAAAAGTTCCTCACCACCGCTCCGGTGTTCGCGGCCATCTGGTTCACAGCCACCGCCGGCATCATGATCGAATTCAACCGGTTCTTCCCCGACCTGCTGTTCCACCCCATGTGATCGGATCACATCCCATGACTAAGGGCCCCAGGGGGGCCCTTTTTTTATGCCTGCACGCTGCGCTTTCGCCCCAGGGGCTGAGGCTCAAGCCAGACCCATCAACTGCTCCAGCTGGGCCAGGGCCTGCTCCAGCTCGCCGTTCTCCACCACCGCGTCAAACTCCGCTTCGGCCTCCAGCTCCAGGGCAGCCCGCTGCAGCCGCCGCTGAATCGCCTCTTCGCTGTCGGTGCCGCGGCCACGGATGCGGCGCTCCAACTCAGCGAGCGACGGGGGCCTCAGAAAAATCTGAAACGCCTCAGGCCAGGAGCGCCGCACCTGGCGGGCCCCCTCCAGTTCGATCTCCAGCAGCACCGGCACCCCGGCAGCCAGTTGCTGCTCCACCGGCTGGCGCGGGGTGCCATAGCTGTTGCCCGCAAAGCTGGCCCACTCGAGCAGGCCACCAGCGGCCACCAGGGCTTGAAAGCTCTCCTGGCTGTGGAAGAAGTAATGCACCCCCTGCTGTTCCCCGGGCCGGGGGGAGCGGGTGGTGGCCGACACCGACAGCCACAGAGCAGGGTGCCGCTGACGCAGCAATGTCACCAGCGTTCCTTTGCCCACACCACTGGGACCGCTCAACACCATCAGGCGGGGTTGGCTCGAGGCGGAGGTCATCGGAGGCAGCACAGGGCTAAGGGGGAAACTAGGGCCCTGTGCAGGGGGGTGATGCAACCGCAAGACACCACAGCTCTGCATGGGGTCATCAGCGAGCTGCGCCCTGAGCTGATCCCGGCACGCTTTGAAAAAGCCCAGCAACCAAGCCCCAGCGCCCTGCAGCTGGGCTTCCGCACCCTGCGCCAGCGGCTGTGGCTGGAGTTGCACTGGCAGGCCGACAGCGCCCGCTTCCATGCCGCACCGCCACCGCCTCGTACAGGAGAAGGCAGCACCCTGGCCCAGCAGCTGCAGCACGGCCTCTCGGGTCTGGCCCTGGTGCGGCTGGAGCAACCGGCCTGGGAGCGGGTGGTGGAACTGGGCTTTGCCGAGCGTCCCGGAGCGCCGGAGCGGCGGCGGTTGGTGCTCGAGCTGATGGGCCGCCACAGCAACCTGTTTCTGCTCGATGAGCAGGGATTGGTGGTGGCCACCGGCCGGCAGGTGCGCGAGCACCAGTCGCGGCTGCGGCCCATCGGCACCGGTGATGCCTACAGCCCGCCGCCACCGCTGCAGGGGGCCATCCCCGAGCTGGAGGAGCCCTTTGAGCGCTGGCAGCTGCGCCTCAGCCTGCTGCCCGAGCCCCTGAGCAAAGCGCTGATGGGCAGCTACCGCGGCATCAGCCCGGCCCTGCGCAACCAACTGATGCTGCAGGCCGGCCTCGATGGCCAGACGCCGGTGCACTTCCTCGAGCCCGAGGACTGGCAGCGGCTGCACCAGGCGTGGTGCCAGTGGCTTGCAGCGCTGCAGCAGACACCACTGCGCTTCATCGCTGAGGGCAAGGGGTACCGCTGCTGGGGCTCGGCCAGCGCGCCTGAAGCAGCAGCGCCCCAACCGCTGGGCTTCAACCTGGCGCTGGCGCACTACTACGGCGAAGGGGCCCGGCGGCTGCACTTCGAGCGCCGCAGCCACAGCCTGCGCCAGCAATTGCAGCAGCTGATCGCCAAAGAGGAGCGGGAGGTGCAGCGCCAGCAGCAGTTGCTGCAGCGCAGTGACGATGAAGGCCTGCTGCAGCGCCAGGCCGACCTGCTGCTCTGCCGCCCGGATGTCAACAGCAGCGGCCACCGCCAGCTGCGCCTGGAGGACCCCGAAGGCGGCCCCGATCTGGTGCTGCGCCTCGATCCCCAGCTCAGCCTGGTGGCCCAAGCCCAGAAGCTCTACCAGCGGGCCCGCAAGCTGCGCCGCTCGGTGGCCGCAATCGAGCCGCGCCTGCAGCTGCACCGCCAGCGCCTGGAACTGCTGGAGAACAGCCGCCTGCAGCTGGACCTGGCCGAGCTGGGCGATGACGCCTTGCTGGATGCACTCAGCGAAGACCTGGCCCCCTTCCTGGAGGCGCGACGCAGCTCCCGCCGCAGCCGCCGCGCCAGTGAGGGGGTGCCGCAACCGCTGGAGCTGAGCAGCCCCGATGGCCTGCGGCTGCTGGTGGGCCGCAACCATCGCCAGAACGAATGGATCAGCTTCCGCCAGGCCCGCCGCGGTGATCTCTGGTTCCATGCCCAGGAGCAGCCCGGCAGCCATGTGGTGCTCAAAGGCTCCGAGGGGCTCAGCAGTGAGGCGGACGTGCAGGCCGCTGCGGATCTTGCCGCCCATTTCAGCCGCAGCCGCGGCAACCGCCGCGTACCGGTGGTGATGGTGCAGACCGAGCAGCTGCAGCGCATCCCCGGCATGGGCCCGGGGCTGGTGCGCCACGGCGGCGGCGATGTGCTGTGGGGTGAACCCGATCGGGCCGCAGCCCTTCTGCCTAGCCTGAAACGATGACGGCCATGGATCCAGCACCACTCCCCGATCCGGAATTTCCCGGCGAGGTGGAGATGAGCTTCGCCGACCACCTCGAGGAGTTGCGCTGGCGCCTGCTGCGCAGCCTCGCGGCGGTGGTCATCGCAGCAGCGGGCTGCTTGATCGTGGTGCGGCCGCTGGTGCGGCTGCTGGAGCTGCCCGCCAGCGGCATGCGCTTTCTGCAGCTGGCCCCTGGGGAATTCTTGTTCGTCTCCTTCAAGGTGGCGGGTTACGCCGGCCTGACCCTGGCGCTGCCCTACGCCCTCTACGAGGGCCTGGCCTTTGTGCTGCCCGGGCTAAGCCGCAGCGAACGGCGCCTGGTGGCACCGGCAGTGGCCGGTTCAGCGGTGCTGTTCCTGCTCGGTCTGGCCTTTGCCTGGTGGGCCCTGGTGCCAGCGGCTTTGCGCTTTTTGATGAGCTACGGCGCGGATGTTGTCGAGCCGATCTGGTCGATCGAGCGCTACCTCGATTTCGTGCTGCTGCTGATGGTCGCCACCGGTCTGGCCTTCCAGCTGCCGGTGCTGCAGCTGCTGCTCGGTGCCCTGGGACTGGTCAAGTCCAAGACGATGCTGGCCGGCTGGCGCTTGGTGGTGCTGCTCTCGGCCGTGGCCGGGGCTGTGCTGACCCCATCGACCGATCCGGTGACGATGCTGCTGCTCAGTGGCGCCATCACGGCCCTGTTTCTGGTGGGGGTGCTGCTGGTGAGGCTCACAGAAGGAATTCGCTCAACCTCCCCTGATCCGGCAGCGGAAAGCTGAGGGCCTTGCCCAGCCGCGGCTTGTCCTTGGTGGCCGCCAGCCACTGCCTCACCTCATCGCCGACACCAACGCCATTGAGCTGCTCCACCAGCTGCTCGAGCCGCGCCAGATACTCCTCTTCTGTAAAGGGAAATGACTGCTGCTCCAGGTAGGCCCACATCACCTGCAGGTAGAGGCGACCGGCACGGCGGCGGATCTGCAGGTCATAGCTGGCGCCCCAGCGCTGGCGCAGGATGGCGAGCAGCTCAGCGGCGGTCAGCGGCACGGCAGTGGGCGCAGGTCTGAGCACACAGCATGCCCGAGCCCAGCCAGAGACCAGTCGTCGCAAAGCGTTACGGGTCTTGATAGGTCCATAATGGGCGGCACTTGTGGCGGTGCGCCTCCCCCCATGACCCAGATCCCTGCACAGGACGTCCCCGGAATGGGGCGGCGGCAGTTCATGAATCTGCTGACCTTCGGGTCGGTCACCGGTGTGGCTCTGGGCGCCCTCTACCCGGTGGTGAACTACTTCATCCCCCCCCGCGCCGCCGGCGCCGGCGGCGGCACCACCGCCAAAGATGAGCTGGGCAATAACGTCACCGCCAGCGGCTGGCTCGCGGACCACAAAGAAGGCGACTACAGCCTGGTCCAGGGTCTCAAGGGCGACCCCACCTACCTGATCGTTGATGGCCCCGATTCCATTGGCGATTTCGGCATCAATGCCATCTGCACCCACCTGGGTTGCGTTGTGCCCTGGAACGCCGGCGCCGGCAAGTTCATGTGCCCCTGCCACGGTTCCCAGTACGACGCCGCCGGCAAGGTGGTGCGCGGCCCGGCCCCGCTCTCCCTGGCCCTGGCCCACGTCAATGTCGAGAACGACAACGTCTTCGTCAGCCAGTGGACCGAGACCGACTTCCGCACCGACGAGAAGCCCTGGTGGGCTTGAGCCCCCGATTCATCGACCGCCCCTGACTCGCCTTACCCCCCGACCGATGCGCCGCTCCCTTTCCCTGCTGCTCGGCTCCCTGCTCCTCACCGTGGGGCTGCTGATCGGCGCCCAGCCCAGCTGGGCCTACCCCTTCTGGGCCCAGCAGAACTATGAGAACCCCCGTGAAGCCACGGGCAAGATCGTCTGCGCCAACTGCCACCTGGCCAAGAAGCTGACCCAGGTGGAAGTGCCCCAGTCGGTGATGCCCGACAGCGTCTTCAAGGCTGTGGTGAAGATCCCCTACGACACCGATGTGCAGCAGGTGGGGGCTGACGGCAGCCGCACTGGCCTCAATGTTGGTGCGGTGGTGATGCTGCCCGACGGCTACACCCTGGCCCCCCAGGACCGCCTCAGCGACGAGCTCAAAGAGGAGACCGAGGGCGTCTACTACACCCAGTACAGCGACTCCCAGCCCAACATCCTGCTGGTCGGTCCCCTGCCTGGTGATGACCACCGCGAGATCGTCTTCCCGATCCTCTCGCCCGATCCCAAGACCGATTCCTCCATCAGCTACGGCAAGACCCAGCTGCACATCGGCGGCAACCGCGGTCGCGGACAGGTGTACCCCACCGGCGAGAAGAGCAACAACACCGTCTACACCGCCAGTACCGGTGGTGACATCACCGCCGTCAGCACCGATGAGGCCGGTGCTTCGGTCGTGACCATCGCCACCGATGACGGCGGCAGCATCGATGAGTCCATCCCCGCCGGTCCCTCCCTGCTGGTGGCCGTTGGCGACAGCGTTGATGCCGGTGAGGCCCTGACCGATGACCCCAATGTTGGAGGCTTTGGCCAGCTGGATGCGGAGATCGTGCTGCAGAACCCCGTGCGCCTCTACGGCCTGCTGGCCTTCCTTGCCGCCGTGGCCATCGCCCAGATCATGCTGGTGCTGAAGAAGAAGCAGATCGAGAAGGTGCAGGCCGCCGAGGGCGTCTGAGCCCATGGCTCCTGATCTGCTGCTGCCCCTGGCGACCTTCCAGTCGCCAGGGCCGATGCTTTTTGAGTTCGGCCCGTTGGCGATCCGTTGGTATGGCCTGCTGATCGCCCTGGCGGTGCTGCTGGGTCTGTGGATTTCCAGTGAACTGGCCAAGTCCCGCGGCCTTGATGGCGGCCTGATCGCCGATCTGCTGCCGTTGCTGGTGCTCTGCGCCGTGGTGGGAGCGCGGATCTATTACGTGCTGTTTGAGTGGCGCCAATACCAGATCAACTGGCTGGAAGCGGTTCAGATCTGGCGCGGCGGCATCGCCATCCACGGCGCCTTGCTGGGCGGCCTGCTGGCGGTGATCGGCTTCACGCGCTGGAAGCAGCTCTCCTTCTGGAGCGTGATGGACGTGCTGATGCCATCGGTGGCCCTGGGGCAAGCCATCGGCCGCTGGGGCAATTTCTTCAACTCCGAAGCCTTCGGCCTACCGACTGATCTGCCCTGGAAGCTGTTCATTCCAGCCGCCAATCGCCCCGAGCTTTATTTCGATCAGAGCCACTTCCATCCCACCTTTCTCTACGAATCGATTTGGGATCTGGCCCTGTTTGTGCTGCTGATCGTGCTGTTCACCCGCCGCAACAGCGACGGCCAACCGCTGCTGCCCAACGGGGCGATCACCTGCCTTTATGCGGTGATCTACAGCCTGGGGCGCTTTTGGATCGAAGGACTCAGGCTCGATCCCCTCTGCCTCAGCGGCAGCCTCGCCGCTGGCGACTGCCTGCGCATCGCCCAGCTGGTCAGCTTGCTGCTGGCATTGGCCGGTGCGGCAGGCCTAGCGTGGCTTTACGCCATCGGTCGGGGGTTGCCTGATCCAGGGCGCCCCCGCGAAACACAACAGGAATGACTCAAGCGCGTGTTCAGATCGTTGGTGCTGGCCCCGGCGCCCCTGATCTGCTCACGGTTCGGGCCCAGCGAGCGATCCAGGCCGCTGAGCTGTTGATCTGGACCGATTCCCTGGTGGCCCCGCAGATTGCCGCCCTCGCCCCTGAAGGTTGCGAGAAACTGCGCAGCGGCAATCTGACGCTTGAGCAGGTGCTCGAGGCCACACTCGATGGGGTCCGCCGCGGGCTGCGCGTGGTGCGGCTGCATGACGGCGATCCCTGCCTCTACGGCGCCCTGCAGGAGCAGATCGCCCGGCTTGCTGATGCCGATGTGGCCGTCGAGGTGATCCCCGGCATCAGCGCATATCAAGCCACGGCGGCGGCCCTCAATGCCGAACTCACCATCCCCGGGCTGGTGCAGACCATCGTGCTGAGCCGCGCCAGCGGCCGCACCGGCACCCCGGAGCGTGAATCCCTGCAGCGCTTAGCGGCACTGCAGGCCAGCCTTTGCCTGTACCTCAGTGCGCGCCACGTGGAGGAGGTTCAGGCCGAATTGCTGCAGCACTACCCCGCCGATACGCCCGTGGCGGTGGGCTACCGGGTCAGCTGGCCGGATCAGCGCCTGCAGCTGGTGCCCCTCAGCGCCATGGCGGAGGTCAGCCGCGCCCAAGGGCTTGAGCGCACCACGCTTTATGTGGTGAGTCCCGCCCTGGCGGCTTCTGGCGCTGCTCGCTCCAGGCTGTACAGCCCCGATCACGATCACCTCTTTCGACCCAAGGTTGAGGCTTGAGGCGGGGCATCTTGGCGATGTAGGCTCTTTCCTTAACGGGCGATTAGCACAGTGGTAGCGCACTTCCTTCACACGGAAGGGGTCACTGGTTCGAATCCAGTATCGCCCATCAATTAATCACATCAAAGATTCACTTTTAAGGGCTTTTTGTAGGCATTTGGAGCTCATGCTTCTGAAGGATTGAGCGCGTCAGCAACAGCGTTGACCCTGGCGGTGCTTCAGGTGGCAAGCCAAGCCGGCCAAAGTCGGCCACAATTCGCGTGCTGATTTTCGGCCCCCATGCGCGAGTCCCAGCCCGTTCCCCCGGCAGCAGGCGCTACGAACCCTGGAGAAGCGCTGCAACACGCCCGCGAGCAGCAGGGCCTGAGCCGGCCCGAGCTGGCCGAACGGCTGCACATGCGCAGCGACCAAATCGAAGCCCTGGAGTGCAACCAGCAGGAGCTCTGGCCCGAGGATGTCTTCACCATCGCCCAGGTGCGCCGGCTGGCGGATGCCCTTGGTCTTGAAGCCGATCCCCTGCTTGAGGGCTTTCGTCTTGCCCTCAAGCAACGCAGCGACGGCACCAGTGCAGCGGCCCAGGCCGTGATGCAGGCCTCCGTGCAACGCAGCGCACCGGCCCCCTCGCGGGAGGAGGGACGGCGCGACTGGGTCAGCAGCAAAACTGCCCAGAAACAACCCAGCAACGAGCGCAGCGGCCGCGGTTGGCTGCTACCGGGCGTGCTGGTGCTGGCGGTGCTGGGTATTGGTGGTGCCGGTCTGCATCGCCTCGCCAGCCAGGGCAACCTGCCGCTGCCGGCGCTCTCCAATCTCCCCGAGCTGCCGAAGCTGCCCGCCTTGAGCCTTCCCGGCAGCAAGCCCAGCAGCCCTACGCCAGAACCCGCAGCCGAGACCATCGCTCCTCCGCCGGCACCGGTTCCCCAAGAGCTTTCAGTGGCCATCAGCAACGATGAGGCCGTCTGGCTGGCCGTGCGCCGGCTCAAGGACCAGCAGCTGCTCTTTGAAGGACTGCTGCAGGGCGAGCAGATCTTCCCGCTGGAGCAGGGGCTGCAGGTGCTGGCAGGGCGCCCGGATCTGGTGGTGGTGGGCCTAGGTGATCAGAGCCCGAATGTGTTGGGCAGCATCGAGACGATTCAGTGGGTGACCTTCAAGCCGCCAGCGGCAGATCCTCAGGCTCCGTAATCACGCTGCAGCTCAGCGCAATGCCGGCGGCCTGCTGAATCGCCTGGGAACAGGTCTGCAGGCTCCAGAGCTCCAGGCTGAGATCGTCACCGGGGTCGCTGGGCTGCAGCTGCAGCTGCAGCTCGCCTTTGTTGCAGCGAGCCCGCAAGGATTCCACCCCCCCTTGCGGCCTGCGGTCGATGGCGACAGCCAGACGCAACAAAAGGGAGAGACGTTCCACCAGCCGCCGCTGGTCACGATCCAGCAGCAGCCAGCTCTCATGGCGCTTTTTGGGCAAGCTGCGGCGGTGGTAGCGGGCCAGAGAGGCAATCACCAGCTGCTCGCCGTGGTTGTACCCCAACAGCTCGCCGTTGTTGATCAAATACCAGGAATGCTTGTGGTAGCCGCTGGTGTTGATGTGCAGCCCGCAGCTGTGCAGCAAGGCGGCGGCCCAGAGCAACTGGCGGGCGCTGGCATCCTCCTGATGGAAGCTGCCGCTGGTCTGGTCAAACAGGCTCGTGGCGTAGCCAGCAACCCGCTCAGCCCGGCTGATCGGCACACCGAACTTCTGGGCCTGGTGCAACACGGTGCGGCGGCGGATCTCGCTTTGGTACGAGAAGCGATCAACGATCAGGTCATGGCGCAGCATCCAGTCGATGATCAAACCCTCCCTGAGGGCCCGTTCGCTGATCACAAAGGCCTCAGCCTGCAGCAGCTCCATGGCGGTCTGCAGCACCAGCAGCCCCGGCACAATGATTTCGGCGCGACGCTCATTGATCCCTGGCAGCTGACGGCGCTGCTCCGGGGTCAGTGGCAGAACTTTTTTCACCAGAACATCAAGCTCGGCCTTGCTGAACTGCATGCCGTGCAGCCGCCCACCACCACGGGGCTGCTCAGCGCAGAGCAGGTTGGCTGCCGCCAGGGCCGTGCCGCTGGTGGCCACCAAGATCGGCTCCTCCCCGGGCTGCAGTCGGCGGCGCACCTTCTCCACCGAGGGCTCCATCGAGCCTTGGATGAAGGCCTTGAGGAACTCCACGCGCTGCGCATCGAGGGGATCGCGCCGCACGAAATCACGCTGCAGCCGCACCGCCCCCACCCGTGAACTGGTCAGAGCGCGGGCGTCGCGGGCATCGGCCAGGACCAACTCGGTCGAGCCGCCTCCGATGTCGAGGATCTGGTGGGGCTGGTCGCCAAACTCCATGCCCGAGAGCACACCGAGGTAGATCAGGCGCGCCTCTTCTGCGCCACTGATCACCTCGGCGCCAAGGCCCAGGGTCTGTTCAATCTCCTCAAGAAAGGCCATGCCATTGGGGGCCTCCCGCATGGCACTGGTGGCCACGCAGATGATGTCCTCCACGTTGTGGCTGCGGGCCAGATCACGGCAGTGACGCAGCGCCAGACGGGCGCGCTCCATCGCCTCGCGGGTCAGATCACCGCTGTCGGGATCGCGCTCCCCCAAACGGGTGGTGGATTTCTCTGCCAGCAACACCGAAAAGCTGCGCAACTGCGGGTCCACAGAGGCGATCAGCAAGTGGGTGGAGTTGGTGCCCAGATCAATGGCTGCCACGCGGCGCAGCCCCTTGCCCACCGGCGGCAGCGGCGCCAACTGCTCCACTTCTGGGTCCAGCTTTGCCTTGCGCTCTCCGCTCACCGCCGCTTTGGGAATGGCCGTGGCACACTCTCGCATCGATGCCATGACGCTGTAATGGCCATCACCTCCGCCGCCCCCATGCGCTGGCCCGCCTGGCTGGAACTGTTGCGCTGGCACAAGCCCACCGGCCGCTTGATTCTGCTGCTGCCGGCAGGCTGGAGCCTGTGGCTGGCCTCCAGTGCCCCATCCGGTGGACTGCTGCTGCTGATCGTGCTCGGCGGCATGGCCGTCAGCGGTGCCGGCTGCATCGCCAACGACCTCTGGGATTACCGCATCGACGCCCGGGTGGCACGCACCAGCAGCCGCCCCTTGGCCCGCGGTGCCCTGAGCTTTGGTTTTGCCTGGACCCTGCTGCTGCTCACCCTGCTCACTGCCCTGCTGGTGGTGCTCGAGCTGCCTGCCCAGGGGCGCCAGCTCTGCCTGCAACTGGCGGTGCTGGCCTTACCGCCCATCGTGATCTACCCCTCAGCCAAGCGCTGGTTCGCCTACCCCCAGGCCCTACTGGCCCTGTGCTGGGGTTTTGCCGTGCTGATCCCCTGGGCAGCCAGCACCGGCAGCCTCGCCGGCGGCTGGCCCCTCTGGGGCTGCTGGGCCGCCACGCTCTGCTGGACCTTTGGTTTTGACACCGTTTATGCCATGGCCGATCGCAAGGACGATGCCCTGATCGGTGTGCGCAGCAGTGCCCTCAGCCTGGGGGCCAAGGCGGTGCCGGTGGTGGCGGGCTGCTATTTGCTGGCCTGGCTGTTGCTGAGCTCAGCAGCGCTGGCTGCTGGCCTGGGCCTGGGCTACTTGATCCCTGCGCTGCTGGTGCTCGGCGCCGGCTGGCGTGAGGTGACATCGCTGGCCGCCCAGGAGCAGCAGGGCCAACCGCGCATCGGCCGTCACTTCCAGCGGCAGGTGCTGCTGGGGGCCTTGCTCTGGCTGGCCCTGATCCTGGGCCGCGCCACCGCATGAGCGCTCTGCGCACCAAGGTGGTGGCCCCCAGCTCAGCGCTGGGGGATGGTCAGCAACTGGCAGCGGGCATCGCCCTGCTGCGCAGCTGGGGGTTGCAGATTGAAGCCAGCCCCGATCCCGCGCGTCATTGGGGCTATTTCGCCGGCAGCGACGGGGAGAGGCTGGCTGATTTCAGCGGCACGGCTGAGCTCTGGGCCTGCGCCCGCGGCGGCTGGGGCGCAGCCCGGCTGCTGGAGCGCGGCTGGCAGCCTCCTGGGGGTTACCTGCTGGGGTTCTCTGATGTGACCAGCCTGCTGTGGGCCCAGCAGGCCGCCGGCGTCAGCGGCGCCATCCATGGCCCCCTGGTCACCACCCTGGCCAGCGAGCCCACCTGGAGCCAGCAGCGGCTGCAACGCCTGCTGGCCGGCCAGACGCCGGAGCCGCTGCAGGGCCGTGGCTGGAGCGGTGGACGGGCCGCTGGTCCCTTACTGGCCGGGAATTTGACGGTCGCCACCCACCTGCTGGGCAGCCCCCACTGCCCCCCACTGGCTGGAGCGATTCTGCTGCTGGAGGATGTGGGCGAGGTCCCCTACCGGTTGGATCGGCTGCTGACCCACTGGCGCCTGTGCGGGGCGCTGCAGCAGCTGGCCGGCATCGGCCTGGGCCGCTTCTTGGGCTGTGAGCGGGCTGAGGATGAGCAGCGGCCCGGCTTTGAGCTTGAGCAGGTGCTGCGCGAACGCACCGGTGATCTGGGCATCCCTGTGGTGGCGGATCTCCCCTTTGGCCACGGCGCTGAAAATGCCGCACTGCCCCTGGGAATCACGGTGGAGCTCGATGGCAGCAGCGGTGTTCTCAGCGCCGCCTGAGCAGGGCTGCTGCCAGCTCCAGGTCCAAGGGGGTGGTGATCTTGAGGTTGGCCGCTGAGGCCTCCAGCACCCGCACAGGCCAACCGAGGCGTTCAAACAGGGCCGCGTCATCGGTCACCGCCCAGCCCTGTTCAACAGCGTGCTGATGGGCCTGGCGCAACTGCTCGACGGGGAAACCCTGGGGGGTCTGGGCCGCCCAGAGCTCGGCGCGCGGCGGTGTGTTGACGATGCGCTGCTGGCCATCCACCTGCTTGATGGTGTCCACCACAGGTGTGGCCGCAATCAGCGCCTCTCCCGTGCTGAGCAACGCCTCGCTGCAGCGATCAAACAGCTCCGCTTCTGCCAGGCAGCGGGCGCCGTCGTGGATCAGCACATGCTCCGCTTCTGCCGGCAGGGCCGCCAGGCCGCAGGCCACCGACGCCTGGCGGCTGTCGCCCCCTTGCACCCACCGCACCGGGATGGCCAGATCCAAGCTCTGGAGGATGGCGTCCACATCGGAACGATCACGCTCCTGCCCCACCAGGCCGATCCAGGCGATGCTGCGGCTGGCCAGGGCGGCCGCCAGCGTCCAGGCCAGCAGTGGCCGCCCGGCCAGCGGCAGCAGCAGCTTGTTGCGCTCAGCGCCCATGCGCCGGCCACTGCCGGCGGCAACGATCAGCAGGTGCAAGCCAACAGGATCTCAATCCATACAATTCGACCACTTCGGGTGCCGCTGCCGATGCGCGTTCTGTTGCTCAGCCCCGGCGATC
This sequence comes from uncultured Synechococcus sp., assembly GCA_913049535.1. GTDB lineage: Bacteria > Cyanobacteriota > Cyanobacteriia > PCC-6307 > Cyanobiaceae > RCC307. Next base: position 2,763 of record CAJWYF010000027.1, on the reverse strand, counting down.
GCCAGGCCCAACTGCAGCGCCTGCCCATCGCTGGGCAGATCAGCGCCGCCTTGAATGCCTCTCTGCAAGTGGCCTGCCCCGCTGCAGAGGCGGCGGTCTGGAAGCTGCTGCCGGCGGTGGAGAAGCTGCTGCCCTTTGGCTTTGACGGCGGCGTCACCCTGGCGGACTGGGCCAACCTGCTGGGCAGCGTGCGGGAGCCCGATTTTGAGGTCTGCCTCAACTTCGCCAGTGGCTGGCCTATCAATCTCTTGATCAGCCTGGGGCGCATACCGTTGCGCGTGGCCCGCGGCGGCTTCTCCTGCACCAATCCCATCGCTGCAGAGGCCAGCGACAGCGCATTCCTCCAACCCCTCGGCCTGGCAGCTGAAACCAGCAGCTTCCGCCTCAGCCTGCCCGCAGCAGCGCTGCAAACCGCCAAAGCCCAGCAGCCCGAGGGAGACGGCCCATTACTGCTGCTGGCCCCAGCCGGCACCGGCACCAGCGACTGGCCTGCGGCGCGCTGGCAGCAGCTCGAGCAGGCGGTGCAGCAACAACTCACCGGTGGCCGCATCGAGTGGCTGCGACCTGGCAGCCCGCTGCAGCAAGCCGCCCAAATCGCCAGCGCCGACGGGCTGGTGAGCAGCTCAGCGGTGGCTACTGCCCTGGGCCGCTACAGCGGTGTGGCTGTGATTGAACTCGAGGACCTCAGCCAAGGCACAAGCCTCAGCGCCTTGCCCCTGGAGCCTGTGCTCCAAGCGCTGGGGCTGAGCTAGGTGGGCCGGCCCCTGCGCCGCCTGAGGGAGCGGCTGCGCCCCCTGCGCAGCACCCCTTTGTTTCCTCTGCTGAGCGTTTTCACAGGCGGTGCCATCGGTTATCGCCTCAGCGAGGGCTGGGACTGGGGCGACTGTTTCTGGGGGGTGCTGATCACCCTCACCACCGTCGGCTATGGCGATCAGGTGCCCGACACCATGGCGGGGCGCTGGGTCACCGCTGCCATCCTCTTTGGCGGCCTGGTGGTGGTGCAGCAGACCCTGCAGTGGCTGCTGGGGCTGCAGGAGACCGGCTACTTTCTGCGCAGGCGCCGGCGGCGACTGTTGCGAGACCTCCAACAGATGCGCAACCACGTGATTGTCTGCGGCTACGGCCGCATCGGCAGGGAGATTGCCCAACAGCTCAGCGGCGAGGGGGTGCCCCTGCTGGTGATCGAAAACGACCCTGACGGCGCGGATGAGGCCCGGCGGCGCCAGCTCGAGGTGCTCGCCGCTGATGCCACCCTCGATGAAACCCTGGAAGAGGCGGGCATCCTGCGCTGCCGCGCCCTGGTGGCCGCCCTACCCAACAACGCCGCCAACCTCTACGTGGTGCTCAGCGCCCGCAGCCTCTCGCCCCACTGCCGCCTGATCGCCAGGGCTGACAGCAGCGAAGCCGAGCGCAAGCTGCGCCAGGCCGGAGCCGACACGGTGGTGTCCCCTTACATCGCCGGTGGCCGGATCATGGCCGCCACGGCCCTGCGGCCCCTGGCGCTGAATTTCCTCGATCTGCTGGCGGGCTCGAACTGCGAGGTGGAGGAATTCCAGCTGCAGCACAGCCCAGAGGCAGCAGCGCCGATCCATGGCTCAAGCCTGGAGGCGCTGGACATCGGACGACGCACCGGCGGCGCCCTGGTGCTGGCGATCCAGGCGCAAGGCGGTCTGATCGCCAACCCCAACGGTGAAACCGTGCTGCAGGCGGGCCAGCGCTTGATCGTGATGGGCTCGCTCGTGCAGCTGCAGGCCCTGGAGCAACTCTTGGGGGAGGCGCTGGAGTCGGCAACGGTGATTCGCCCATAGGCCGGGTCCGTACGATCGCCGCCAGCATCTGACCTTCTCCATGAGCAGCTCCGCCCCCCTGGCCGGCCAGACCGCCCTGGTGACTGGGGCCAGCCGCGGCATCGGCCGGGCTGTGGCCCTGGAACTGGCTGGAGCCGGAGCCACGGTGGCGGTCAACTACGCCAGCTCCAGCGGAGCAGCCGAGGAGGTGGTCGCCCAGATCAGTGCAGCGGGCGGCAGTGCCTACGCCCTCAAGGCTGATGTGAGCCAAGAGGATCAGGTGGAGCAGCTGATGGCTGCGGTGCTGGAGCGCAGCGGCAGCCTCGATGTGCTGGTCAACAACGCCGGCATCACCCGTGATGGCCTGCTGATGCGCATGAAGACCGAGGACTGGCAGGCGGTGCTGGAGCTCAACCTCTCGGGGGTCTTCCTCTGCACCCGTGCCATCACCCGCACCATGCTCAAGCAAAAACGCGGCCGCATCATCAACATCACCTCGGTGGTGGGCTTGATGGGCAACGCCGGACAGGCCAACTACGCCGCTGCCAAGGCCGGTGTGATCGGCTTCACGCGCTCCACGGCCCGGGAGCTGGCCAGCCGCGGCATCACCGTCAATGCCGTCGCACCGGGTTTCATTGCCACCGACATGACCAAGGATCTCAAGGCCGATGAGCTCTTGAATGCCATTCCCCTGGGGCGCTACGGACAGCCGGAGGAAGTGGCCGGCGCCGTCCGCTTCCTAGCGGCTGATCCAGCAGCGGCCTACATCACTGGCCAGGTGCTGCAGGTCGATGGCGGCATGGTGATGGCCTGAGGCTCAGCCTGCAGTCCCCTGCTCAGGCTTGAGATCTTCCCCGAGCTGCTGGCGCAGCTGGCGAATGCGCTGGAGCAGCTTGAGACGCCTGCTGCGAGCCGTGAGGGTCAGATACACCCTCAATGGCAGGTAAATCACGGCCATGAGCACCCCCAGGGCCAA
>CAJWYF010000026.1 GCA_913049535.1 uncultured Synechococcus sp. | reverse complement strand
GTCTTGGCCGAGATGGTGCAGGATTGCTGCCGATGCACGTTGATGAATGGCAGTCCCGCTCAGCGTTATAACTGGAACCCCCATCCACAACGAGTCAATGGTTGTTGTGGTTCCTGTGTAGGGAAAGCTATCAAGGCAGATGTCGATTTCATTGAAAACATCCAGCCAGGGGGATGCATTGGTGATGAGGCGCAGCTGCTCTGCTTTGATTCCATGGCCAGTAAAGGCATTGCGAATATTCTCTGCAATGCATGCATGTTTCAGCTCTGAGCGGCCAATCAATAACTTTGCTTGTGGGTGTTGTCGCAGGATTTCGCTCCAGGTTTCAATGGCTTCTGGTGTGATCTTGCGGGTGTGATTCATGACCCCGAGAGTGATGTAGCCATGGCGCTCCTCTGGCAGGACAGGATCAATCTCACGCTCTAGCCATCCATCAATGCATAAAAAAGGTCCGCTTTTTGCGATAAGTGTCTCTGTGCAGAAGTCCTGGCTTGCTATGCCTTGTGATGGCTCGTCGGTGAGTAGGTAGTCCATGGCAGGGATGCCGGTGGAGGCTGGGTAGCCAAGCCAACTTGCTTGAATCGGTGCTGCGCGGTGGGCAAAGAGATCGAGGCGATTGTCCTTGGTGTGTCCAGACAGGTCAAACAGAACATCGATTTCATCATGTCGAATGTCATCAAGAGCTCGCTGCAGTGAGACCTTGCTGCTGGGAATGCGGCGGAATGCTGTGCTGAGGTTCGCTAGTTCTTCTGAGATGCTGTCGTATTCATCGCAGGTGCTATAAGCAAAAACATCAACATCTTTGGCCTTGAGTCCTTTGAAAAGAGGCAGCAAAAAACGCGTTACCACATGTTGCTTGAGATCCCCACTGACAAAACCAATGCGTAATTGCTTGGCGGACCGTGTCTGCTGAGGATATGGGTGATTGTGCTGCGTTGGATGTGTGGGTGTGAGTTGTCTGCCAAGGTGTGCAACAGTCTCTCTGTAACGGCAATGGTCTTCCTTTGAGCTGTCGCTGTGAAGGCTCTCGAGTGGGACTTGGCGCAGCGCGTTCAGTTGCTCTGGATGGCTCTGATGCTTCAGCAGAGTGTGAGCTGACGCTTTGAATTGGTCTGGATCGACATGCTGAAATTCACAGGCCGCATTCAGTATCGATTCTGAAAGAACGCGCACGGCTGCATCATCAGGAAAGGATTGACGTGCATCAAGAATGCTTTGAACCGCCGCAGCAACTTGTTTGTCCTCATGCAACGCTGCTGCCAGGCTGAAGCGATGCCTGATGCACTGAGGTTCAACGGTGACGGCTGCGCGGTAGAAATCACTGGCTCGATCGTGATGGCCATTGCGTTGGCATATCTTTGCGATTCCAAGCAGGGCACGAATCTCGCCAGGATTCATGTCCAAGGCTTTGCTGTAATTCAACAGCGCTTGATGCAGGTTGCCGTCCTGCGCATCGCGCTCAGCTTGCTCGAGGATCAGGCTGTCATTGCCTGCTGAATCATTGAGCTGCTGTGGTGCTTCCTCGCCTTGAGCCTGAAATGGCAGGCCCGAAACCTCAGTCTTGCTTGATCCGTCGTTTGACCTCTTGAGGCCCGTGTGCTGTCGCCTGGAGCGATCAAACCCGCGCTTGTCACCCGACGGCCTGCTGGCAGACGAGGGCTCCAATGGATCAACAGCAAATTATTTTTAATTTAGCGATTGATTTTCTGATTTCACCCCGGACCCAATTGGGTCGGTGTTATGGCCGTGCTCAGCTCAGCCATCCAGCGCTTAAGACGACCGCCAAGCCAAGAAACAAGCTCAGCAATGTCCAGGTGAAACGATTCAGCGTTGCTTCTGCGCTGCGCGCGCTGGTGAACATGGAACTGCCGCTGGCGGCCAGTCCTCCCATGCCGTCGCCTTTAGGGCTGTGCAGCAGAACGGAGATGACCAGAACAACGCCGGTGGCAACCCAAACCCAGCTCAAAATCGATTGCAGCATTCCTTTTGATCGATCAGGCCAGTGTAGGGCTGGCTTTGCCTGTCATCACCACAGGCGTGTTGGCCACCAGCGTGGTGCCGCTCATCGCCTCGGGCACCTCAATGCCGAGCAGTTGCAGGATGGTAGGGGCGATATCAGCCAGTCCACCATCGCTGCGCAGCTCGATGTCACCGCCCAAGCCAGGGAGCTTGCGCTTCTCGCCTTCAACAAGGATGAAGGGAACTGGATTGGTGGTGTGCGCTGTCCAGGGGCGTTGATCCGGGCCTTGCATGACCTCAGCATTGCCATGGTCAGCGGTGATCAGCAGTGTTCCTCCCATCTGGCCCGTGGCATCCAGCAGGCGAGCGACGCAGTGGTCCACGCAACCGATCGCTTCGATGGTGGCCGCCATGTCGCCGGTGTGTCCGACCATGTCGGGGTTGGCGTAATTGATCACCACCAGGGAGTAAATGCCCTTGCGAATCGCTGCAACACAGCCATCGGTGAGGGTGGCGGCTGACATCTCAGGGGATTGGTCGTAGGTCGCCACCTTGGGGGAGGGGACCAGATGGCGATCTTCTCCAGGGAAGGGTTTCTCCATCCCGCCATTGAGGAAGTAGGTGACGTGGGGATATTTCTCGGTTTCAGCGGTTCGGAACTGGCGCAGGCCGGCTCGGGCAACGACCTCTCCCAGTAGGTCGTCGAGGGACTCCGGCGGGAAAGCCACGGCAACGGGGAGGGTTTTGTCGTACTGCGTGAAGGTGACAACCGGCAGCGGGCTGATGAAGGAGCGCTCGAAGGCATTGAACGCTGGATTGACAAAGGCCGACGTGAGCTGCCGGACCCGGTCGGGCCTGAAGTTGAACAGCACAAGCGCATCACCGGATGCGATGACCTCAGGGGAGAAGCGCACCGGCTCAAGGAACTCATCACCGGTCCCATCAGCGTGGGATTGCCGCACCACCTCGCTTGGTAAGGCATCGCTGATGCCGTCACAGCGGGTCAGCAGGTTGTAAGCCCGTTCAACCCGCTCCCAGCGGTTGTCACGGTCCATGGCCCAGTAGCGGCCGCAAAGGGTGGTGAGCTTGCCGACTCCGGCGTCTTGGATCTGAGCCTCAAGGGTGGCCAGAAAGCGTGGAGAGCTGTCGGTTGGGGTGTCACGGCCATCGGTGATGCCGTGGACGCAAACCTCGCTGATGCCTTCTGCTGCAGCCCAGCGCAGCAGACCACCGAGATGATCGATATGGCTGTGAACGCCACCGTCGGAGAGCAGCCCCAGCAGGTGCAGTCGCCCGCCGGATGCCTTGAGGTCGCTGGCAAGGGCGCTCAGCGCTGGATTGCCGCTGAGACTGCCGTCGGCCACCGCCTGACTGATGCGCACCAGCTCCTGGCGGATGACGCGCCCGGCGCCGATGGTCAGATGTCCCACCTCCGAGTTGCCCATCTGGGCATCCGGCAGGCCCACATGGGCTCCACTCGCCTGGATCAGTGTGTGCGGGTAGGCATGCCAGAGGGCGTCCATGATCGGCGTCTCTGCCGCATGGATGGCGTTGTGCTGCTGGTCAGGAGAATTGCCCCAGCCATCGAGGACCACCAGGACCACTGGAGCGACTGGCGGCAGTGAGGTGCCGCTCAGGGCCTGGTCGGTACTGGGAGGAGAGGCCGCTGTCAACCGGAAGCTCCTTGATCTGAAGGCAAGTTACATCCCGCCCGCGTCAGCACCAGTGCATCAGGTCCTGTGGTCAGGCTTTGAGCACGGTTGGACTAAAATTGATTCCCACGAAGCCGGTGGTTGTGGAGCGCTCATCCCTGCCAGCGCAGTCCAGTGAGCGGCGCACGATTCTCGATGCCAGTGAGCTCCACCGCACCGTGATTCGGTTGTGCTCCCAGGTGCTGGAAGGTGTTGCTGACAGCCATCAATTGCTGTTGCTGGGTATCCCCACCCGTGGCGCTGCGCTCTCGAGGGTGCTGGTGAGGGAATTGGAACGGGAAGCGGGGCATGCCATTGACCAGGGCGTGCTTGATCCGACGTTCCATCGCGATGATCTCGAACGGGTCGGGACGAGGCTTGCTGAGGCAACCGATCTGCCCGTGCCGATCGATGGGCGTCACGTGGTTCTGGTCGATGATGTCGTCTTCACGGGGCGCACGGTCCGTGCCGCTCTAGAGGCGCTCCACGGTTGGGGACGTCCAGCCAGCGTCAAATTGCTGGCCATGGTGGATCGAGGGCACCGCGAGTTGCCGATTCAGCCTGATTTTGTTGGCCGGGTGGTGCCGACGAGTCGCCAGGAATTCATCCACCTCATGCTTGATGAAGTGGACGGTGAGGAGGGGGTGGTTTTGCTGCGTCCTTTGAGCGCTGAGGACTGAATCGCCTCAGCTGATGGCTTCGAGTTCGTCGCTGCGGAAATGGGCTTTGTAGCGACCGAAGGCCACGATCACCGGCAGGGTGGGGCTGATGGTGCGGCCTTTCCAGTCATCCAGCACGGTGGCGATGGCCCCCTCCTGCCCTTGCATGTCAAAGGCTTTGCCGCGGTGCTCTGGGTGGGTGAACACCACCACCGATTCCTTCACGCGGACACGGTCCCCTTGCTGCATGACGCCTGCCTACTTGAGGGATAGTTTCTCACTCAACGCCTGCAGCTGCTTTCCGGTCCTTCCTCCAGCACCTGGCCGCCCAGTTCAGCGCAAGCCTGTTGGAAGGCCATCCAGGCCGAGAGGCCCTCGCTGAGGTGGTGTCTGACGGCGGCATCGAGCAGCAGATCAGGCACCGTCATTCCCCCCTGCTCGCCGTGGCTGTCTTTTGGGCTGTTGGCCCTTTGCAGAGCGGCTGCTTGGCTTTCCACCCGTTCACGCAGTGATGTGGCTTGGTTCTGCCACCAGGGATGATCCAGCTGGTTGAGTTGATCGAGGGCCTGCCACCACTGCTCCGAGCCGGCGGCCTCCCCGGCCCTGCTGAAGGCATAGCGGTTGGCTGCCCAGTTCTCGGCCAGGGCTGAATGCAGCTGTTGCCCGCTGGGGAAACGGGTTTCCCCACTGAGCTGCAGCAGATTCAGTGCCTCTCGGGCTTGGCCTTGCTGAAACAGATCAAGGGCGCGCTGGCGAATCTGATCCCGCCAGGCCTGCAGTTGCCGTTCCTCGATGGCCGGGTTGGCGCTGCGGAGCACCAGTCCTCTCTGCTGATCCAGTGCGGCGCGCCAGCGCTGCTCCGCCCAGCTCCGCTGGGCCTGCTGACGCAGGCAGTCCGCCATCAGCGCCTGCTCTTGGGGCTTGAGTTGGCGTAATGCGGCCAGCTGACTGCCCAGCTGCAGACAGCGCTCGAGTTCATCGCGCTGCACCGCGTTTCTGAGCCGGGATGGCAGCTGCTGCTGCCACCAGGCCAGTCCCAGCACCACTGATCCAATCAGGCCGATGGAGGTCCAGATCCAGACCTTGGGTAGCCGCGAGCGGCGGGGGGTCAACAGCGATGAGGAAGGCTTACTCCACGATGCCGAGGATGCGCCGCGGCAGCAGCTCCTTGGTGGCCAGATCTTCTCCTTCCATCCACAGCTGGCGTTGCTGATCGATGCCAAAGCGCAGAGCCAGCCGATCCTCGCCGTCCTTGATGGGGGGCTTCAGTGCGAGCTCTGCTGCGCCACCTGCCCAAAGATTCACCTGTGGATCGCCGGCTTGGGCCGCCCGCAGGGTGGGCATGCCATCGACAAAGACCACCTCGGAGCGGGAGACGGGTTGTGGTGTGCCCAACTGCAGCTCAAGGCACGGCTGCTCGCCCTGGCTGGCCAGGACCAATTCCAAAGGCTGGGGTGTCGGCCAGGCTTGGCCTGGCCAGAACAGGGGGTGCCAGCGCTGCTGGCCCAGGCGTTGGTCCCAGCAGCGCAGGCTGACCCCGGACTGCAGCACGTCCATCACCTGCAAGGCCGGGGTCATGGCAAGGGCTCCTTGGACCACAGCGGCCAACGGTTGGCTCACAGCCAGCGTGCGGCCAGGTAGGTGCTGCTTCAGCCATTGCTGCAACCAGGGCAATTCGCTGCCGCCGCCGACGGCCATCACCGCATCCACCCGCTCGAGGCTCTCGCCGCCGCGCCTGGCGGCCGCCTCCACCTGATCGAGCAAGTCCTGCATCAGCTCCGGCAGGCCATGCTGCTCAAGCACGCCTTCCAGCTGCGCGCGTGTGCCCTGCAGGGCCTGGGTTCGTCCCCCCATCTGCAGGACGACTTGGGCTCGCTCCAGCTGGCTGAGCTGACACTTGAGTTGTTCCGCGGCGTCCAGCCAGCCAGCCGGCAGGGATTCCGGAGCGCCAAGGGCAGCGGCCCACCAGCGATCAATGCTGCGCCCGCCCACGGTGGCCCCGGCTTTACCGATCACCTTGGCTGTACGTGGGCCCCGTTGCGACTGGGGAACGGAGCGGCCACCAAAGCGCAAGAGCTGGGCCATGGGCATGGCGCGGCCCTGCCCCCCTTCCAGTCGCACCAGGGAGAGGTCTGTGGTGCCAGCCCCCATGTCGAGGACAAGCACCAGACTCCCGGGCGGAAGGCCCGCGCCAAGCGCTGCCGCGGTTGGCTCATCCACCAGGGCCACTTCATCGACGTCCTGCTGTTCTGCCCAGTGCTGCAGCCATTGCCGGTAATGGAGGAAGCCATGGACCGGTGCTGTCATCACCAGCCGTTCAGGGCAGATGGTCTCCGGCAGCCGAGCCCAGATGCCATCGAGCAACGCTTCGGCGGCCTGACGGGCGCCGGCCGGCGGCGCTGCCTGGCTGAGCTGTGCCTTGAAGTCGCGGGCTGCATCGGCTTCCAAGCCGGCATCCAGCACCTGTTGTCCCAGCAGGGGACGGCTGGCTGACGGACTGACCAGGCTTGGGATCACCGGGTCTGTGCTGCTGCGGCTGATCGTTGTCAGGTGCAACAGCTGGCTTGGTTCGCCTGCAGCGGCTTGCCAGCCCACCAAAGTGCTGGAGCTGCCCAGGTCAATTGCAAGGGTTCCCTGGGCCACGGCTGAAAACTCTGGTGAATGCTGAAACCATTACCAGCGGCAGGCCGGTAACCCGCACCGCCGCCGCAGATTGAGACCAGCGTGTCTTATTCGTCGTAATGGCTGGGGAGCGGTTGCTGAAGGCGGTGCTGTCCTTTTACAGGGAGGATCCTGAGTGCCTTGGCCGGCTGGAGCCTCTGTTGAGTTGCCGTCTCAGTCGAGGCTGGCACGCCCTGCGTGTGGACTGTTGTGATCGTAGGCATCTCGAGCAGGTCAACGACCTCATTGAGCTCCTGCGCCCGCCCCTTGATGCCCTGCAGCTGGTGCGCCAGATCCGGCTGATGGCCCCCGGTCTGCCAGAGCGCGTCTACCCCGTGCGGATTCCTTTGATGCTGGACGGTCAGACCTCCACGGCTGAGTGATCCGATCACAACAGGTAAAGTTGTTTATTCCGTTTACGCCGGTTGAGCCGGAGAGACGCCGATGTTTCTGACCCAGCAACCGGATTCCAAGGACCTGGCCAAGCGCGGCGAAAGTTTGATTCGTCATTCCAGCAACCGTTATCTCACCACGGTTCGGATTGCCTTTCGCGCCAAGCAGCGCCGTTTCGACGACTTTGAGGGTCTGCTGGAGGATTCCATGGTGAAGCCCGTGCAGCGGGCCATCATCGAGCTCAGTGATGAGCAGGATCAGCCTGACCTTCTGCCTGGTTGATGCAGCGCGAGGGCCAAGGCTGGCGCCTGGCCTTGGATCCCTCCAGGTCGGGCCATCAGGCCCTGATTGGAGGGGATGGATGGGCGCTTGAGCTGACTGGTGAGGAACTGCAGCTGTTGCGCCTGCTGTGCGGGCGGCTCGTGGATCAACATGCCGCCCATGCTGATCAACTGATGGCGGAAGAGGCCATCGAAATTGCGCTGGAGCAGGCGTGCTGGTGGCTGGAGCTGCGCGGGGACCGCGACGTCTGGTCGCTGCGTTTTGTGCTCACCTCGCCTGATGATCGCAGTGCCGAGGGCAGCTGGAGCTGCCAGGCCAGCAGCGCCATGGCCTTGGCTTTGGCCCAGTTGGACTGCTGCTGAATCGGCTCGGTTGCTCAGTCAGCGCTGAGGAACCCACCAAGGTCCTCCCGGTCGTAGAGATGCTGATACGCGGCCACCAGGCTGCATGCCACCACAGGAGCGGCCACCAGAACGCCGATGCCGACGATGAGCAGTCCCACCAAGCCGATCAGCATCATCAGAACGCCAAACCCCAGCAGGCGGAAAAACTGAGGATCGATGGTGCGACGACCGGATTGAAAGGCTCGCAATGGGGCTTCTGCGCGCGCGACCACCAAGGGCAGGTGGAACATCTGGGTGACTGCCACATAAAGGATGACCAGCATTCCGGCCAGCAGCGGCAGGGCGCTGAGCTCAAAGCGGATCAGGCTCAACAGGGCGCCAGAAAGTCCGGCCACGATCAGGATCAGAACGTTCACCCCCAGCAGCAGTAACGCCATCAGGAACAGGCGGCCCATGGCCAGCCCATCCCAGCGGGTGAAGTCCTTCCAGCTCGGTCGCGTGCCGCCCAAGGAGAGCCAGGCGCCCCGGAACAGTCCGATGTTCAGCCAAAGGCTGACGATGATGTTGAGGACCAATCCCACGAGGAACAGCAGAACCCAGCCGAAGGGACTGCCATCGCCGTCAAAACCGTTACTGGCAAGATCCTGCAGCCACTGCGTGAAGAAGCTCAGCAGCAGGCCCACCAAGGTGAAGCCCACGAACAGCCATGGGGCTCGTGCAAAGGCCTGCCAGCCGCGGCTGATGACGCTGCCGATGGGAAGCGGTTGGCCTTGCCCTTCGATGTTCATGGCTTGATTCACCCTCACGGGCGGAAATTAGCCGGCTAGGAACGCCCTGACCATGAAGCTTTTCAGGCCTTGATCGCACCCAGGAGCTGTTGAAGTCGCTCTGCACTGGCCAGGGGCACCGGCAGGATTGAGAGGCGATTGCCGCGTTTCACCACACCGAGCTCGTCTTCATTAAAGAGTTCTCGCAGGCGCTCGAGGCTGAGCAGTTCGGCGTACCGGCCCACATAACGCAGCCTGACGCAGTCCCAGCGCGGGGCTTCCGGTTTGGATTTGGGATCGAAGTATTTGTTGTCGGCTTCAAATTGACTGGGGTCGGTCTGGGAGGTTTCCACCACCTCCATCAGCCCGACGATCCCGGGTGGTTTGGCATTGGAGTGATAAAAAAATGCCTGATCACCAATGGCCATGGTGCGCATGAAATTGCGGGCCTGGTAGTTGCGAATGCCATCCCAAAGCGTGGTCCCCTCCGCTTTGAGGTGATCGATGCCGTAAACGTCTGGCTCGCTTTTCATCAACCACCACTGGGGCTTGGAACTCATGCCAGGGCCTCCACAAGCTGGCGAAAGTGATCGCCGCGCACTTCAAAGTCGCGGTACTGATCAAAACTCGCACAGGCTGGAGAGAGCAGCACCGCTGTCGCTCCAAGCTCACCAGCCAGCTGTGCCGCAAGGGGAACCGCTGCATCGAGATGTTTGCGCTCTTCGATGCGCCCGCTGTAACCGCTGGCACCAAGCAGCTCTCTGAAGGTGGGGGTCGCCTCACCAAAGAGCACCACGGCGGCTGCTTTCTGCTTCAGGGCCGACAGCCAGGCACCCGGTTCGCCGCGTTTGGCCTGGCCTCCTGCCAGGACCACCAGTGGGGATTCCAGGGCCTGCAGCGCCACCAGTGCGGCGTCGTAGTTGGTGGCTTTGCTGTCGTTGTAGAAGGTCACGCCGCGGAGCTCCCGCAGGCGTTCAAGTCGATGCGGAACCCCAGGAAAGGTGCGGCAGCCCGATTCGATCTGGCTGGTGGTGAGGCCGCATTCCCGCGCGACAGCCACCGACAACATCAAATTCTGGCGGTTGTGGCGCCCTGGCATCGCTAAGGCCGTGGCTGGAAACAGCACGCCGGTGGCATCGCAGATCTGATCACCGTCAATCCATAGGTGGGGCTCAATCCCCTTGAGCCCATCGCGGGGACCTGCCGTCACCCAGCGGGCATCGGGCCACTCGGCCGCGTGATGCAGCAGATCAGGATCATCGCCATTGAGGATCTGAATCCTGCTGCGGCGCAGCAGGGACGCTTTGATGCTGCGGTAGCGCTCAAGGGTGACGTGACGATCGAGGTGATCCGGGGTGAGCGTGGTCCAGACACCGATGCTGGGGCTGAGCGATGGAGCGGCTTCAATCTGGTAGCTGCTCAGCTCCACCACGGACCAGTCCGGGCGTGAGCCCTCCAGGCAAGCCAGGGCCTGTTCGGCAGCCGAGGCGCCGATATTGCCGCTCACCGGAGCGTCCAGCCCGCCCGCTCTGAGCAGATGTCCCACCAATGAGGTGACGGTGGTCTTGCCATTGGTGCCTGTGATCCCGATCCAAGGCACGCCTTTGCTGGCCTCCCAGGCCACCTCCAATTCTCCGACGACCGCACAGCCGCGATCGCGCAGTTGATCGAGCACGGGGTGGTCAAAGCGAATGCCTGGACTGACCACCGCCAGCGCCGGCCACCTCGGCAGGGCCGTGAAACTCTCAAGCTCCAGCGTTTGCCCAAGCTCCACCTGAATGCCTTCGCTGAGCAGCAGGGAAGCGCGCTGCTGCATGCCTGCATCGTTGTTGCGCTCAATCACGCAGACATCAGCCCCGCGGGCGGCCAACAGACGGGCGGCACCCATGCCGGAGCGCCCGAGACCCACCACCACGACTGGATCTTGCATGCTCGTGGACCGTTGTAATGGGCGATACTGGAATCGAACCAGTGACTCCTACCGTGTCAAGGTAGTGCTCTACCTCTGAGCTAATCGCCCGTTCCTGGGTGGTACGGCTTCAGCCGAAAATGGACCCTACACCACGGTTGGTTGGTCCAGTTCGTCTCAAAGCGTTCGCGTCAGTTGCAGCCGCCAACGCTCTCGCTTGGTCAGATCGGCGCTTTCCATGACCAGCTCCCCGCGCCCCTCGAGCTGGACCCTCTCTCCCACTTTCAGCTCCCGGCTCGGGCTGCTCACCGGCTGCCAGTCCAGACGCACCTTGCCCAGTCGGATCAGCTCCGCCATGCGGCTGCGGGAGACCCCAAAGCCTGCTGAAGCCACAGCATCCAGCCGTAGGGAGGCCTCCACGGTGGTGAGGCGCTTCTGACGTGGGCCCTGGGCCGGCAGCTGTGACCAATCCGCTGGCTCGAAGCTGCAGCTGACCGTGCGCACCTGCAGCGTCTGCTCCAGCAGTTGTGCCGCCAGCGGCTGGCTGGTCACCAGCAGAGCGCCACGATCGCCGCGCACCAGAACATCGCCGAGGGCGCTGCCTGAATGGCCCGCAGCCAGCAGAGCTTCCCGGATGCTGGTGGGATCAGCCGGATCAAAGAGGAAGTTGCCGTTGAGGGCCAACAGCTGCAGGGGAGCAGTGCTCTCGTCTTGGGCTGCACTGCCCGCTGGCAGCATGCGGCTGATCTCCAGACAACGCCGTTCGGCTTGCGGAAACCCACCGCTGCTGCGCAGCTGCAACTCTTCAAGCTCCCCCAGCCTGGCTTCAGCCTCCTCGCGTTCCGGCGCGCTGAGAAAGCCACTCCAGCTCGGCTGGTAGGTGCGCAGAACCATTTCAGCCTGGCTGATCAGGGCTGAAAGAACGTCGGGGTGACGGGCGCCCTCGAGCAGGGCACGGCGCGGCAGCATGGTCAGTCGTCCTTGAGGCGCACCACGCTGCTGGGGCGGCTGGCTTGGATGGTGGCCCATGGGATCGTGACCCCCGCTGGGGCGTCCACCAGCAGCGCGCATTGCCCTTCGTCCAGACGGTTGCGCACCGTGCGGACCTGGTCCGCCCCCTCGGGGCTGACGCTGGCGGCCGCTGCGTAGCTCCCCATCCAGCCTGAGCCCAGTCCCAGCAGCCCGCCGATCAGGGGCTGACCGATGGGGCCGGCAAAGGCAAAGGTGTCCAGATTGGTGATGAAGGTGAAGAGCAACCCAGCCCCGAAGCCGAACGGCAGCAGCCATGTGGCCATGCCCCTTTGCCGCGCCTGACGCTGCAGCGCAGGGTTGAGTTCCACCACGGTCATGGGATCAACACCCCCGGCGCCCACACGGCGCAGTTGCAGCTCAGGAGCCCTTTCCGAGAGAGCGACCTCCAGGTCTCGTCGCTGGCTTTGTTCTGCCAGAAGCACGGCCACACACAAGCCCATCGGTTCAGTCCCCTCCAGGAGCGGTCTCTACACTGCACAGCCGCATGCCTGCGGACGATGACGAAAGTACTGGTGTCGGATCCCATTGATCAGCTGGGGATTGACATCCTGTCCCAGGTGGCACAGGTGGATGTACGCACTGGCCTTCCCCCGGAGGAGCTTCAGCAGATCATCGGCGAGTACGACGCCTTGATGATTCGCTCGGGCACCCAGGTGACAGCGCCGTTGATCGAAGCAGCCAGCCGACTCAAGATCATCGGTCGTGCCGGGGTCGGCGTTGACAACGTTGATGTGCCCACGGCCACCAAGCACGGGGTGATCGTCGTCAATTCCCCTGAGGGGAACACCATCGCTGCGGCCGAACATGCGCTGGCGATGATGCTGGCCCTGTCGCGGCATATTCCCGCAGCCCACAGCAACACGGCCTCAGGCGGGTGGAACCGCAAGGCTTACGTGGGCAACGAGCTTTACAAGAAGTGCCTCGGGGTTGTGGGCCTGGGCAAAATCGGCTCCCATGTCGCCCGCGTCGCCCAGGCCATGGGGATGGAGGTGATGGCCTACGACCCGTTCATCTCCAGCGACCGGGCTCAGCAACTGCGCGTTCGTCTCAGCTCCCTGGAGTCTCTGTTCAAGGAAGCCGATTACATCACCCTGCATCTGCCGCGCACACCGGACACTGAAAACCTGGTCAATGCCGAGCTTTTGGCGACGATGAAGCCGACGGCGCGGCTGGTGAACTGTGCCCGCGGCGGCATCATCCAAGAAGCCGATCTCGCCGAGGCGCTCAACAACGGTGTCATCGCTGGTGCGGCACTTGATGTCTACGCCAACGAACCGCTTGAGGCGGATTCTCCGTTGCGCCGTGTGGAGGAGCGCTTGATCCTCACGCCCCACCTGGGTGCCTCCACAGCCGAGGCTCAGGCCAATGTGGCCACGGATGTGGCGGAACAGATCCGCGATGTTCTGCTGGGTCTGCCGGCGCGCAGCGCGGTCAATATTCCTGGGCTGACCCCTGAGGTGATGGAGCGACTCAAGCCCCATCTGCAGCTTGCTGAAACCCTTGGTCTGCTCGTCAGCCAGCTCTCCGGGGGTTCGGTGCAGGAACTCGAGGTGCTGCTGCAAGGG
This sequence comes from uncultured Synechococcus sp., assembly GCA_913049535.1. GTDB lineage: Bacteria > Cyanobacteriota > Cyanobacteriia > PCC-6307 > Cyanobiaceae > RCC307. The sequence continues at coordinate 8,221 of CAJWYF010000026.1, read as the reverse complement.
GAATTTGCCGAGCACCCAAGCCAGCCGCTGGTGGTGGCCTCGCTCAAGGGCCTGCTCAGCTCAGCCCTTGGCGATCGCATCAACTACGTCAATGCCTCCCTCGAGGCCAAGAGCCGTGGGATCCATGTGCTGGAGGTCAAGGACGATGCCAGCCGCGATTTCGCCGGAGGCTCACTGCGTCTGACCTGTCGCAACACCAACGGCAGCCATACCGCCACCGGTGCGGTCTTCGCTGATGGAGAGCTGCGGATCACCAGCATCGATGAGTTCCCCCTCAACGTGCCCCCCAGCCAGCACATGCTCTTCACCAGGCACCGCGACATGCCCGGGATCATTGGTCATCTCGGCTCGCTTCTCGGTGAGCACAATGTGAACATCGCCTCCATGCAGGTGGGACGCCGCATCGTCCGAGGAGATGCCGTCATGGTGTTGAGCCTGGACGACCCCATCCCCACCAGCACCCTTGACATCATCAAGGAGATCAACGGCATCCAGGAGGCTCACCCCGTCACCCTCTGAAGCCCGTCATGGCCGACTCCCCGCAGCTCTCCTGGTGGCGCCTTGAGCTGGACCCGCCTGGGGAGTTGGAGGAGTCTCTGACCTGGCGGTTGGAGAGTCTTGGGATTCAGCGGGTGGCCCTGCGCTACAAGCCAGAGGAGCCCCATCGCCGCACCCTGCAGGCCTGGTTGCCCGAGGCGGACTGGCCGTCAGAGGAACGCGAGCGCCTGGTTGTGGCGTTGCAGGACATGGCCGAGCCCTTTGGCTTGAGCCTCCCTCCGGTGCGCTGGCATCTGCAGCCGGAGGAGGATTGGGCTCTGAGTTGGAAGCAGCACTGGCAGCCTGATCCAGTCGGGCAGTCGTTGCTGATCCTGCCGGCTTGGCTGGAGCATCCGCCTGAACACGCTGGACGCCAGGCGCTCCTGATCGATCCAGGCAGCGCCTTTGGCACAGGCAGTCACCCCACCACGCGGCTCTGTCTCGAGGCACTCGAGCAGACCGAGCTGCAGGGTGCTCTGGTGGCCGATCTGGGCTGCGGCAGCGGCATCTTGGCCATCGCAGCACTGGCTTTGGGGGCCTCAGAAGCCACAGCCAGTGACACCGACACCCTGGCGGTGCGGGCCACCGGGGAGAACGCCGCGCTGAACGGCTGCGCTGAGCAGCTGCAGGTGGCGCATGGATCGGCTGATGCGCTCCAGGCGCTGCTCCAAGGGCGGCGTGCTGATCTGTTGCTCTGCAACATCCTGGCCCCGGTGCTGAGCGAGCTCGCGCCGCAATTCGACGGCCTGATGCAACCCGCTGGTGTGGGCCTGCTCAGTGGCCTGCTGCTCGATCAGGTGGAGCCTCTGCAACAGCGGCTGCAGCAGCACGGCTGGGCGGTTGAGCTGGCAGCCGATCAGGGCCGCTGGGCCTTGCTGCGCATCCAACGGAGCGAGAGGGTCATTACATAAATTCCGCTTATGGGTGTTTGGCCAACCATTGGCCTTCCCGGGCGGTGCCCCAGCTCCCCCTGGATCAGGTGTACAAATGTCTGGCCCAACAGGCCCGGCTTGCCGAGGACCTGAGCAACGAAATTTGTCATGGCGTCCTACAAGGTCACCCTCGTCAGCGAAAGCGAAGGCCTCAACAAGACCATCGAAGTTCCTGACGACCAATACATCCTCGATGCTGCTGAAGAGCAGGGCATCGATCTGCCCTACTCCTGCCGCGCTGGCGCTTGCTCCACCTGCGCTGGCAAGCTCACCGCCGGCACCGTGGACCAGAGCGACCAGAGCTTCCTCGACGACGATCAGATCGAAGCTGGTTTCGTGCTGACCTGCGTCGCCTACCCCACCAGCGACTGCACCATCAAGACCCACGCTGAAGAAGAGCTGTATTGATCGCTTTGGCGCTCAACGTTCCAAGCTTCTGATCCTGGCCATCCCTGCGGGGGTGGCTTTTTTTTACCCATTCCATGGCAGAGCCTTCTCCGTTGCGACACGAAAGCCTGCTGCCCGGCGGCAGTGAGCAGCCGAGCCCTGGTGGGATGTACAGCTTTCGTGTGCTCGGCCCTTGTTGCCGCCTGTTTGACCGTGAAGAGCTGCCTTGGCCCTGCTGCCGCCTGCAGTGGCGCAGCAAGGAGCCCAGTTGGCGGCGGGTGGGCAAACGTTTCGTCCCCGATCTGGCGGCACGTCGCTGCCCTTCCTATGCGGTGGAGCTGCTCCAGCCAGGACTGCGCCCCACCGTGACTGTGCTCACCCTCTTTGCCGAACGCCTCAGCCCTGAGCTGCAGGAGTGGTGGTACAGCCGTCGTCCAGAGACAGCGACCATTGAACCGTCGCTGCCTGATCCTGCATGAAAAAGCCCCCCGCACAGGCGGAGGGCCGAGGGGGATTCAATGCCCCTGCCGCGGATCAGAAGTAGATCTTGCCGCCGCCCCATGCGGTGCCCTGCACCTTCGGTGAGGTGAGGATGTAGCCCGCCATGCGGCGCAGATCCTCGTCATTGAGGTCGCGCATCTTCACGAACACATCAGCGCTACGCATGCTGGGGTGGAAGTCAGCAATCGAGATCTCACCGTCATAGGAGGTGGGGTCTTTCATGTAATCGACCAGAGACTCGACGTTGTCGCGTGCCGGCGTAGCCAGGGCCAGGGTCTCAGGATCGAGGCCAACGTTGTGATTGGTTTTGGTGATGCCGCCGGCGTGGCACTCGCCGCAGCTGTTGTTGAAGGTCTTGCGTCCGGATTTGATCTCAGCCTCGGTGAAGGTGACCAGATCGCCACCGGTGTCAGCAACCACCGTGAGGCTCTCGGTGTCCCACTGCAGCGCTTCAGCGGCGGGGGCAAGGACAAGCAGAGCAAGTGGAAGCAGCAGCATTGCGCCGAAACGCCGCAGACCCTGGAGAACGGTGGACATGGAGATTGGGGGCAACGTGGACAGACTCCTGAGCTCTTGTATCACGCGAAACCACTCAGCCGGGGCTTGATGCTGCTGCCGATTACAGACTGTTGCAGGCCTGATTGCCCACCTCAAGGCTGAGAAAGTCCTTGGCGAGCACGGTGTTGCTGAAAATCGTGCGGGCTTCCTGCAGCAGGTCATCGGGACTTTCCTGGGCGCCGGGGACGTAGCGGGGACTGAGGTGCGTCATGGCGAGTTGCTTAACACCGGCTTCTGCCGCTGTCTGCGCCGCCATGGTGCTGGTGGAGTGCTGGCGCTGATAGGCCATCCCCGCATCGCGGTGGGAGAAGGTGGCCTCATGGATCAGCAGATCAGCCCCACGCGCCAGGGCCACGGCGGATTCGCTGAAGACCGTGTCGGTGCAATAGACGAGCGACAAGCCCGGTTGGCTGGGTCCGCAGAGGCTGCGGCCATCCACGGAGCGGCCGTCGGCGAAGGTAACGGTCTCGCCGGCTTTGAGGCGGGCGAATTCCGGTCCGGGCGGTAACCCCATGGCGCGGGCCTTGGCGATGTCAAACCGTCCGGGGCGCTCGCATTGCTGCACCCGATAGCCGTAGGCGGGCACGCGGTGCTTCAACGGGGCGCAGGTCACGGTGAGCTCTCCGTCCTGCAGCAGGGGTGTGCCGTCTGCAGCGGCGCGCTCGACCGGATGAAACCGCAGCGGGTAGCCGATGCGGGTGGCCGAGTGCTGCAGGGCACCAGTGACGAAGGGCTCCAGGGGCGTTGGGCCGTAGAGATCCACCCCTTGGCAGGTACCGGCCATGCCAAGGCTGGCCAGCAGCCCCGGCAGCCCGAAGACGTGGTCCCCGTGCATATGGGTGATGAAAATGCGACGCAGCTGGGAGACGCGCAGTTCACTGCGCAGAAACTGGTGCTGGGTGGCCTCACCGCAGTCAAACAGCCACAGATCGGCCCGCTGGGGCAGGCGCAGGGCGATGGCTGAAACGTTGCGACTGCGGCTCGGAACGCCGGAACTGGTGCCGAGAAAAGTGACCTGCAATGGCCGTCAGTGGATGCCCCGGCTTTGATGGTGCCACGGCAATGCACCATGCCCCTCCTCGCTCTGATCACCGCAACGGCTCTGATGGCCCCTGGCACCCAGGAGCTGCGCGTGTTGTTGACCACGCAGGATTCCCTGCGCGTCGTGCCGGCTGCGGGTGAGCAGCTGCAGGTGCTGGATGCAGCGGGGCGCTCTCTGGGTGTGTTCGCCCGCGGGGTGTCGTTGCAGGGAACCCCAGCGGGGATTGAGGGGCTGGGCCGTCCCCATCAGCTGCTTTGGATCCGGCCGCGGCTCAACGGCAGCAGCCTTTGGCTCCAGCAACGGCGGTATCGCGGTCTGCTCAAGCTGCAGTCCGCGCAAGGGCGCGTGCAGGTGATCAACCGGGTGGCTCTGCCGGATTACCTCGCCAGTGTGGTGGGTGCGGAGATGCCCCATCACTGGCCTGCAGCGGCCCTGCAGGTGCAAGCGGTGGCCTCGCGCACCTACGCCCTGCGCCAGCGGCAACCCTCAGCGGATTACGACCTCGGGGCCACCATCAGCAGCCAGGTCTATCGAGGTGTGGAGTCAGAAACCCCCAGCACCCGTGAGGCGGTGGCCAGCACCCGCCATCAGGTCCTCACCCATCAAGGTCGTCTTATTGATGCGGTCTTTCACAGCAGCAGTGGAGGTGTGACCGAGAACAGCGGGGAGATCTGGCGTTATCAGCTCCCTTACCTCAAAAGTGTCCGGGACTTTGATCAGTCCAGTCCCGTGCACCGTTGGCGCCAGCCCCTGCATCGCCGCCAGCTGCAGCGCGCGTTTGCCGAGATTGGTGGGGTGGACGCGATCCTGCCGTTGCAACGCACCAGCAGTGGCAGGCTGAGGCAGGTGCTCGTGCGTGGTCCAGAAGGCGAGCTGCAGCTCAGTGGTTCCGCCCTGCGCCGGCGCCTCAAGCTTCGCAGCAGTTTTGTGCGCTTTGAGTCCCCGGAGCAGGCTGGGAATCCGCTGACCGCGTTGCAGGACTGGCTTGGTCTGCGCCCTCAGCTGATCGCCATCGGCCGAGGCTGGGGCCATGGGGTGGGCCTGAGTCAGTGGGGCGCCCTGGCCATGAGTCAGCGCGGCAGCAGCTACCGCGACATCCTCAGCCACTACTACAAGGACACCACGGTCAGGGCTCTCCGCCCCGCTCCGGGCTGGCCGCTGCCGCCACCGCCCCCCTGATGCCAGGTTGGAGGCAGTGCAGCTGCTGTGGTGCCGGCCTTCCCCTCTCAACTCGTGCATCGGCCCACGGCGCTGGAGCTGATGGACGCTTGCACGGCCCTGCTTGAGCAGCGTCTGCAGGAGCGCCTGGAGCAGCCGCGGCCACGCCCACTGGGACTGGCAACGGGCCGCACCATGGAGCCGTTGTACGCCTCGCTGGTGGAGCGGCTCAGGGCCTGGCCAGCGCCTCAGATGCAAGCGCTGCAGAGCAACTGGTTGAGCTTCAATCTCGATGAATATGTCGGGCTGCCCTGCGGTGATGAGGCCAGTTACCGGCATTACATGAACGTCCATCTCGGTCGCCCCCTCGGTCTGGGGGAAGCGCAGCTGCGCTTGCCTGATGGCGTTGCGGGCGACAGCACGGCAGCAGCGGCTGCCTACGGCGCTGCACTGGCCCGCAGTGGTGGGGTTGGTGTGCAGTTGCTGGGCCTGGGCAGCAATGGTCATGTCGGCTTCAACGAGCCCCCTTGCAAGGCCGATGTCAGCTGCCGTGTGGTGCAGCTCTCCGCCGCAACACGGCAGCAGAACGCGGGCCTCTTTGGTGGAGACCCCCAGCAGGTGCCGCCGCTGGCGATCACCTTGGGAGTTGCGGAGATCCTGCAAGCTCAGGAGATCCATCTGGTCGTGACCGGTGCCGCCAAGGCCTCCGTGCTGCAGCGCCTGCTGCATGAGCCCCCCAGCGAGGCGTTGCCCGCCAGCTGGCTGCAGCAGCACCCGCGGGTGTGGATCTGGGCCGATGCAGCTGCTCTGGGTTGATGGGCAGGGCCTGTTGGCTGGATCGCTGCGGCATGGTCACCGCTCTGTTCAGTCGCTGGCGATAGGTGGCGATCAGCGCAGCCCACTCAGCCGGCCACTGGCGTGCCAGTCGCTGAGGGCGTCGTAGCCGCCGATCACCTCGCCATCAATGAACACCTGGGGAAAGGTGCGCATGCCGCTGCGGCTCATCACCGCCTCAGCGGCAGCGTCGTCTTCGATGCTGCTGACGGTATGGGGGATCTGGAGCGTGCGCAGCAGCCGTACTGCTCGCCTGGACCAGGGGCACGACGGCAGGACGGCCAGCTCCACCCGTGGCGTTGCCTCTTCCGGCTGAGGCGCCATGGGCGCTGCGGGGCCCGATGCATCCTCCAGCAGGCCGACGAGCAGATCCGCCCCCTTGAGGACAAGGGTGCCCGGCTCCAGATGACCGCCCCACACCTGGCACGCCCCATCGGAAAGGCTCAAGTGCAGATGCACCGCAGCAGGGCTGATGGTGCCGTTGAGCGTGATGATCTCCAGATCCCCTTCCATCACTGTTGGCTGGGCTTGACCGGGGCACTGGAAAGCGGCGCGGGAAAGGTTGCCCACCACCCCCAGGACAAAGCCTTCGCATTGATGCTGCTGGGCCAGCTGTTGCAGGCTTTCGCGCAAGTCGCTGCCTGGGGCAAGCTTCAGCGGAACAGCTCGCATCGCGGTGCAGCAGGGGCCGTGAGATTAGAGGGCCGCTCTGCTCAGGGGGTCTGCGGCCAGATGCTCATGCAGCCGGGGTCCCTGGCCAGGGTTTCCTGCCGGGCCATCTCTGCAGCACCGGGTCCTTGATCTTTGCTGATCTCCAGCACGATCCTTCGCAGTCCCCGTTGGGCTCGATCAGCCTGCAGCCAGCCCAGGCCGTAATAGGTGCAGGTGGCCTGCAGCCAGCCCTGGCCCTTGGCGCGCTGGCTGATGTCCAACTCATCAACGCCTGGTAAAGCATTGGTTCTGGGCGCCACAAGCACGGATGCCGCCAGCAGCACCGTGATCAAGAAGGAACGATGGCAACGCACACGGCGGCCCAAGCTGGGACGACGCTATCGAGTCCTCCTTGGCTGTACAAGCACGATCAAGTTGGCCTGAAGGCGAAACGCCGCAGCTTGTTGATGGTTCGGCTGCAGCGCCGGCAACGCTGGTGCTGGCCCATGGTGCGGGAGCCCCCATGGACAGCCCGTTCATGGCAGCGATGGCCTCTGGTTTGGCCGCCCAGGGTTGGCGCGTGGTGCGCTTTGAATTCGATTACATGGCCCGGGCGCGGCGCAGCGGCAAGAAGGCGGCTCCTGACCGAATGCCGAAGCTCGAGGAGGTGTTTCGCAGCCAGGTCCAGGAGCAGGCCCATGCCGCTGGAGGTCCGTTGATCATTGGCGGTAAGTCCATGGGTGGACGGGTGGCCAGCCTGTTGCTCGATGGCCTTGCGCAAGACTTTGATGTCCGTGGTGGGTTGTGTCTCGGCTATCCGTTCCATCCCCTGGGGAAGCCCGATCAGCTGCGCACCGAGCATCTTGAGCAGATGCAGACCCCGTTATTGATCCTGCAAGGGGAGCGCGATGGTTTTGGAACCCGCGCTGAGGTGGAGACCTATTCGCTCGCGTCCACGATTCAATTGGGTTGGCTGGCTGACGGCGACCACAGCTTCAAGCCACGCAAAGCTTCAGGTCTCACAGAAACCGAGAACTTATCAGCAGCGATTGCGATGGCCGATGCCTTCTGCCGAGGTCTTGTCGCCAGCTGAGTTTCCGTAACCCTGAAGCCGTTGCCTCACAGGTCCTGGTTTGAACCTCCAGCTTGCGCTCGCGTGGAGTGAGCACCATCCGATCTTCATCGTTTACGCCTTGGTGCTGTATGGCGTCTCAGTGGTGCTGATCCGCCGCATCGCCGTGGCCAAGGGCTATGACCCCCGCAATTGGCTCGTGCTGGCTCTGGTGTTTCCATTCGCAGCGGCCGTTGCGGTTGCAGCCCTGCCCAATCGCGTCCTTTATCAGCGCATCTGTGAGATCCGAGATGCAGCCCGTGCCATGGCCAAAGGGGCTGATCGGGGGGGTTAGATCAATGGGGCCTCTGGTTTATGTGCTGGCCTGGGTTGTGGGGTGGGCTGCGGGATCACGCGAAAGCGGATCACACCCCGCGGTTGCTGGCGCAGCTGCAGGCTGTAGTGCAGCGTGCCGAAGGCCAGGAGCAGCAGCCAGGGCAGCAGGGGCCGGAGATGAATCATGACCTCATCATTGCGAGCTCCGCGCAGGGAGGCAGCGCGCTGTGGCGC
>CAJWYF010000025.1 GCA_913049535.1 uncultured Synechococcus sp. | reverse complement strand
GGACACCTCCCTTTCACGGAGGCGACAGGGGTTCGAATCCCCTTGGGGGTATCAAGTTCTTCGACAAGAGAGGAACCATGACTCAGTTTATGAGCCGTGGAGACCCTTGATGTCGAGATCTCTGGGGGGTAAAGCCTCTTAGAGGTAGGTGTGGAACGATCTTTATCAGGCCTGCTGACGACGCAGGGCTTCTGCTGCGACAGCGCGCAGATTGCTGGAGAGATCTTGCTTGAGGCGCTGCTCAATCAAGCCAATGGGCATGCCCCGGCAGGCCTGGATCAGAACCTCGTAGCGCAGCCGCACACCCCCGTTGGGATCAGGGCACAGAAACCAAGCCCCCTCGAAGCGGCGAAAATCACCACTGACCATGCGGAAATCCAGCATGCCATCGGCGCGGCGCTCCCGCAGCTCCAGGGTCACCTTGGCGGTGAAGCGAAGACCGGCAAAGCGCTGACTCCCCTCCTGCTCAAGAACCACATCAAAACCCTCCTTGCGCAGGACCTTGGACGAAACCAGGTTGGGAATGAAGCAGGTCAGGTGGTCGTAGTCGGTCAGCACCTGCCAGACAGCATCGAGCTCCAGCGGCAGCACCAGCTGCGCCGCCAGACGGCGTGTGGCATCTGGCAAGCGCTCAATCTCCTGCTCGATCGGCTCAGCAGGCAGCTTGACGGTGCTAGTGAGCGGCGAAACGGGCACAGGCTCGATCAGTCGTCAATGCAACACAACAGACACTAAACGTGTTTTCCACCTGACGGGAAGAGAAGAAAACCGTTGAAGGTCCCTATAGTCGCGGCGCCTGAGTCAGTGGACATGCGCGTCCCCTTTGCTTCCAGCCCTTCTGGCGATTCCCGCATGTTCACGGTTGAAATCGCCGGATTGACCGGAGCTGCCGCTGTTCGTAGTGGTCAGCGCACCTTGAAGGTGGCCTACAACAAGCTGAGCGCTCTGATGCGCACCCTGGGAAGCCAGGGCATCCGCGTGTTGTCCATCAACGGCGAAACCCAGGCCAACACTCCAGAACCCGCACCAGCAGCGCCCGTGACCAGCAGCCCCGCCCCCGCCGCCAAGCCAGCCGCCAAGGCCGCTCACGCCAGCGTTCCGGTCAATCTCTACAAACCCAAGGCCCCCTTTGAGGCCACGATCACCGAAAACTATTCCCTGTTGGCTGATGGGGCCATCGGCCGGGTCAACCACATCACCTTTGACCTCTCCGGCGGGGAGCCCCAGCTCCACTACGTCGAGGGGCAAAGCATCGGTGTGATCCCCGATGGCGTTGACGCCAACGGCAAGCCCCACAAGTTGCGCCTGTATTCCATCGCCTCCACCCGTCACGGCGACAACATGCAGGACAACACGGTGTCTCTGTGTGTGCGCCAGCTGGAGTACAAGAACGAAGCCGGAGAACAGATCTACGGCGTCTGCTCCACCTTCCTCTGCGACATCGAGCCCGGCGCCAAGGTCAAGGTGACCGGCCCTGTCGGCAAGGAGATGCTGCTGCCCGAAGACGAGGAAGCCAACATCATCATGCTGGCAACAGGCACCGGCATCGCACCGATGCGCACCTACCTGCGCCGGATGTTCGAGCCCACCGAGCGGGAGCGCAACAACTGGAATTTCCGTGGCAAGGCCTGGCTGTTCATGGGTGTGCCCACCACCCCGAACCTGCTGTATGAAGCTGATTTCAACCACTACTTGAGTCAGTACCCCGACAACTTCCGCTACACCAAGGCCATCAGCCGCGAGCAGCAGAACGCCGAGGGCGGACGGATGTACATCCAGCACCGCGTCAGCGAATTCGCCGACGAGATCTTCGCCATGATCGAAGACCCCAAAACCCACGTCTACATGTGCGGTCTGCGGGGCATGGAGCCAGGAATCGACGAAGCCATGAGTACTGCAGCCGCCGCAAAGGGTTTGGACTGGAGCACCATGCGTCCCGCCCTCAAGAAGGCCGATCGCTGGCACGTCGAGACCTACTGATCTCAGCGCGAGCCCTCAAATCTGCAGAGAGACGGACCATTCACCTTCCGTTCACCTGATCCACCCATCGTGTGTGGATCGTCTGCATGAGGCGAGGGCATGACTGCCACTCTGACCAACCCCCTGCGCGTCGGACTGCGTCAGGAACGGGTCATCTCCCCACAGTGCCTGGTGATTTTCGGCGCCAGCGGTGATCTCACCCACCGCAAGCTGATCCCAGCCCTGTTTGACCTGTTCCGCCAGCGTCGTCTTCCCAGTGAGTTTGCTGTGCTGGGCTGCGCCCGGCGCCCCTGGAGCGACGAAGAATTCCGCCAGAAGATGGAGGTGGCCCTGGCCGCCAAGATCGCTGACGACCCGGAAGCCTGGAGCACCTTTTCCTCCGGGTTGTTCTACGAACCGGTCGACCTGCAGAAGCAGGACGACGTCGTTCGCTTGGGTAAGCGACTTGAGCAGATCGACCGGCAGCGCGCCACCCGCAGCAACCGCACCTTCTATCTCTCCGTCTCCCCAGCCTTCTATGGCAGTGGCTGCCGCGCCTTGGCTGGAGCTGGGCTGCTGGCCGATCCCAAGCGCAGCCGCGTCGTGATCGAAAAGCCCTTCGGGCGCGATTACGCCAGCGCCCAGGAACTCAATCGGGTGGTCAAGAGCTGCGGCCAGGAGAACCAGATCTTCCGCATCGACCACTACCTGGGCAAGGAGACGGTGCAGAACATCCTGGTGATGCGGTTTGCCAACACGATCTTCGAGCCGATCTGGAACCGGAACTACATCGACAACGTCCAGATCACAGCCGCTGAAACGGTGGGCGTGGAAGAGCGGGCCGGCTACTACGAAACCTCCGGCGCCCTGCGGGACATGGTGCAGAACCACCTGACCCAGATGCTGGCCCTGACAGCGATGGAGACCCCTGGTCGCTACGACCCGGAAGCCATCCGCAATGAAAAGGCCAAGGTGCTGCAGGCCGCTCGACTGGCTGATGAGGCTGAACCCTGGAACTGCTGCGTGCGCGGCCAGTACGGGCCTGGTGGCACCACAAGCGACCCCCTGGCGGGCTACCGGCAGGAACCTGGTGTGGACCCCAACAGCACCACCGAGACCTACGTGGCGATGAAGGTCTTCATCGACAACTGGCGCTGGCAGGGGGTGCCCTTCTACGTGCGCACGGGCAAGCGCATGCCAAAGCGCCTCAGCGAGGTGGTGCTCACCTTCAAGGAGGCACCGGTTCACCTGTTCGACTCCTCCGGAGGCGGCAACCCCGGCGCCAACCAGCTGATCCTGAGGATTCAACCCAATGAAGGCGCTGATTTCCGTTTTGAAGTGAAGGCTCCCGGCTCAGGCATGCGCAGCCGACCGGTGGACATGGATTTCTCCTACGACGAATCCTTTGGTGAACCCTCCGATGAGGGTTACGTCCGTCTGCTGGCCGACGCCATGCTCTCGGACCCCACCCTCTTCACCCGCAGCGATGAAGTGGAAGCGGCCTGGCGGCTCTACACCCCGCTGATTGAACTGATCGAGCAGCAGCCCTGGCAGCTGCCCGTCTACCCCTACGAGGCCCGCACTTGGGGACCCGCCGCGGCCGATGGATTGATGGCCCGCGACGGCCTCCTCTGGCGCCGGCCCTGAACCAACTTCGTCTCCACCTGTCTTTCCACCTCTGCCATCGCTGACCCATGGCTCCTCAGCTCACCCTTCAGGCCCCGCTGGAACTGCCTCCTCAGGATGTCTCCGACTACCTCGGACGCCTGTGGAGCGGCGATCAGGACCAGGCCAACGGCGCCTCCACCTTCTCCCTGGTGGTGTGGCAACCCTCCTGGATCGAGCAGCACCTGGTGCGTCTCGGTCGGTTGGATGGACCGATCACGGGGCTGGAGCGACCTGAACTCCTGCAGGCTGCACGCCAGGCCACCCCAGCCTGCGGACTTCCCCCTTCCACATCGCCGTTGGCCCCAGAGCTGGCCTGGCAGCTGGGGCAACTTCCCGGTGAGGCCAGCGCTGATGACCTGCGCGGACAACACGTGGACCCCGCCATCAGCCGGCACCAGCCCCGCCGACTGATCACCCTGGCACCAACGCTGGAGGGTCAGAAACATCTCGAGACCCTCGTCGCCGCCTATTGCCCCCTGCCAGAAGAGGGACCTGTCACCGCCGTGTGCGGTGACGTGGTGGTAATGCGCGGTGGCATGGGCGCCCTGGAGCAGGGCCTCGCCATGGTGAACCCCCTGATTCCAGCCGAACTGCCCTGCTGGGTGTGGTGGAACGGCGCACTTGATGAGGCACCCCAGCTGTTTGAAGGACTCAGCCAGGCGCCCCGCCGCCTGATCGTTGACACGGCCATGGGCTCACCGGCCCGGGCCCTCGACGTGCTGTGCCAGCGCGCCGCCAGCGGCCAGGCCATCAGCGATCTGAACTGGTACCGCCTGCTCAGCTGGCGCGAAAACCTGGCCATGGTCTTCGATCAGCCGGGCCGGCGGGACGCCCTGGCCCATGTGGTGCAGCTGGACATCGATGTCCAGGGACACCAACCGGTGCAAGGGCTGCTGATGGCCGCCTGGATCGCCGATCGCCTGGGTTGGACGCTGGAGGAGACCGGACGGGCCGAGGGGGATGGCATCACCGCCCGCTTCCGCCGCGGCGATGGCGAGATGGTCCAGTTCCGGCAGATGCCGGTGCCTGTGGGCGAGCCCAGCACCCACCCCGGCTCGCTGGTGGGACTGCGCATGGTCTGCAAACCCGAGCATCGCCCGCCGTTGTGCGTGATTCTCTGCGGCGAGACCGGCGGCTGCATGCGCCTGGAAGCAGGTGGCATGGCCCAGCTGGAGCTGGTGGAGGAGGTGGTGGTCTCCACCATCGAGAGTGTCCAGCGCGAGGTGTCCCGCACCCTGCGAGGCGGCCACGACAGCACCAATCCGCTGCTGGCTGCATGCGTCCCGCTGGCATCCAGACTGCTGCCTCGCTGAACGACCAGCCCCTTTGAGCCTTTTGATCGCCGCACCATGCAGCGGCAGCGGCAAGACCCTGGTCTCGCTGCTGCTGGCATCGGTCGCCCGGCAGCGCGGTCAGGGCCTGCAGAGCTTCAAGGTGGGCCCGGATTACCTCGACCCCCAACTGCTGGGTCGTGCCAGTGGACGCCCCTGCCGAAACCTCGACCTGCTGCTCTGTGGTGAGGAGTGGGTGCAGCGCAGCTACCACTGGTGGAGCCGGCAGCAGCCGCTGACCCTGGTGGAGGGGGTCATGGGGCTGTACGACGGACTGGGACCCAGTCCTGAGGGCAGCAGTGCTGCGGTGGCCAAGGCGCTGCGACTTCCCGTGCTGCTGGTGGTGGAAGCCAGCCGTCAAGCCGGTTCTCTGGCGGCATTGGTCCGGGGTTTTCGCGACCACGACAGCGCACTGCAGCTGGCCGGTGTGGTGCTCAATGGGGTCTCCACCGAGCGGCATCAACAACTGCTGCGCGAGAGCCTGGCGGCCATTGACATGCCCCTGCTGGGGGTCCTGCCGCGCCATCCGGCCCTGGAACTGCCAAGCCGGCACCTCGGCCTGGTGCCGCCCCAGGAGCTGCCGGACTGGGATGAACGGCTTGAGCAGCTAGCCGCCCTGGCCCAGCAGTGGCTAGATCTCGAGGCGCTGATGCCGCTGTTGCACTCCAACACCAGCTCGGCCCAGGACGGACGGGCTCCCTTGGCAGACCTCTCACCACTCACCCAGAGCCCAGCTCCGCTGGTTGCCATCGCCCGAGATCAGGCCTTCCATTTCTGCTACCCGGAATTGCCGGAGTCACTGCAGCGCCTTGGCTGCCAGGTGCATTGGTGGGCACCACTACGCGATGAACCACTCCCTGAGCGCACCGCGGCCGTGGTGCTGCCGGGGGGGTATCCCGAGCTGCATGCCGCTGAACTCAGCCGTTGCCGCAGCAGCCTGGAATCACTGCAACGTCATGGGCGGGCCCACAAACCGATCTATGCCGAATGCGGCGGCCTGCTGCTGCTCGGCCAGAGCCTGGAGGACGGTGATGGCCGGTCCCACCCGATGGCGTCCCTGCTGCCCCTGACGGCCCGAAAGGGAAAGCTGAGCCTGGGCTATCGCTGCGCCACCGCCCGCGCCGATGGACTGGTGGTGCGTCAAGGCGAGCAGCTGCGGGGCCATGAATTTCACCGCTGGCAACTGGAGCCAGAAGAGATCGCGCAAGAGCGTGGGGCTGAACCTCTGTGGCGTCTTGAGGGGTGGGGTGTGAGGTCTAGGGTTGAGGGATGGTCAGGCGCCGCGATTCACGCAAGCTGGCTTCACCTCCAGTGGGGTGGATGCCCTTTGATAGCCCAGCGGTTTGGGCACGCCGCCGCAGCGGCGGCTTCAACGACCCCAGCCTGAGCCGCAGCGACCGGCTGCGCTCGATGGATCTGAGCTTGAGCAGCCGGGAGCGCTGGCGTTATGTGATCCGCGGCCACGTGCAGGGCGTGGGCTACAGGGCAGCCTGCAACCGACGGGCCAAGGAGCTGGGCCTCTCGGGATGGGTGCGCAACTGCAGCGATGGCTGCGTTGAAGTCCAGGCGGAAGGCAATGAGCAGCAGCTGATCGCGCTGCGCGTCTGGTGCGAGAGCGGTCCAGCGGAGGCACGGGTGGCATCGGTGCTGGCCAGCCGCATCTCGGCCACCGGCGCCGACTGGTTTGAAATCAGGCCTGATCTGCAGGGCGGTGATGGCGCCTTTAACCCCAGATCAAACCAGGCTCCATAGCGTTCAGCTGTAGACGTTGAGCCCGCTGGCCATGGCTTCGACCCAATCGATCTGGTTGCTGCGCCATGGCGCCACCGAATGGAGCCGCAATGGACGCCATACCGGCAGCAGTGACATCCCGTTGCTGCCAGAGGGGGAGGAGGAAGCCAGGTCTCTGGCGCCACTGCTGGCAGGGGAGCATTTCGCGCGGGTCTGGAGCAGCCCACTGCAGCGGGCCCGGCGCACCTGCGAGCTGGCCGGCCTGGGTGATCAAGCGGACGTGATGGAGGGTCTACGGGAATGGGACTACGGGATCTACGAGGGAATCACCACAGCGGAGATCCGCCAGAGCGTTCCGGGCTGGTCCGTGTGGAGCCACGGCTGCCCTCAGGGTGAGGATGCCGCGGCGGTAACCCGGCGCTGCCAGGAGGTGATTGAGCAGGTGGTGGCCATTGATGGCGATGTGGCCCTGTTTGCCCATGGGCACATCCTGCGCAGCCTGGCTGGCACCTGGATCGGCCAGGGGGCCGTCGGCGGCAAACACCTGATCCTTGGCACCGCCACCACCAGCGTGCTCGGCTTTGAGCGCGAAAATCGGGCTCTGAAACGCTGGAATGCCCCATGCCGCTGACGCGCACGCTCACGGAGCTGACCGCCTGCGGTCTGGCGGTGGCCTTGAGCCCCCTGGATATCGCCCTGGTGCTGCTGTTACTGCTGGGTACGGCGCCATTGCTGAAATCCAGCCTGTTCAGCAGCGCCTGGTTCCTGACCAACAGCGCAGCCATTGCTGTGCTGGTGACCGTGGGCAAGGGCTTGACCCTTTCGATGGAAAAAGGCGGGATCCATCAGGTGGGACTTGACCTGTTTGCTGCTGGTGCCTTGCTGGCCCTTGGTATCCGGGAGCTGGATCCCAAACCAAAGGGGTATGAAGACCTGCAGAACAGCTGGATCACCAAGCTGGCCAAGGTGAGCCAGCTGCCCTTGGCCCTGATGATGCTGGTGGCCCCAGCGACGCTGCTGCTCAGCCCTGACAATCTTTTTCTGCTGGCCAAGGGGGCAGCGCTGGTGCAAGGGGGGCAGCACCAACCCCTGACCGAAGTGGGCCTGATTGCGTACTTCAGCCTGATCAGCAGCAGCCTGCTGCTGCTTCCGATCGTGCTGCTGCTGATCAACCGCCAGTTGGTGCAGCCCTGGCTGCAGGCCGGCAAAAGCTTCATCGAGGCCCGCAGCAGCCTGATCCTGGGCCTGCTCAGCCTGGCCCTGGCCCTTTATCTGGGATGGTCGGGCTGGAGCGGTCTGGGGGGCTTCACCGCCATCAGCTGAGCTGCTGGAGCCAGCTCCTACGGCTCTCCTCCCCAGCCTCTCGGCCCACCAGCCAGACGCGGCGACGGGCACGGCTGACGGCGACGTACACCAGCTGACGGCGAATCGCTTCCTCTTGGGGCCAATGGACATCAGGGGCGACGAACACATCGGTGAAACTGCTGCCCTGGCTCCGGTGCACCGTCAGCACCGCTGCAGGGCCGACCTTGGCAAAGGAATCGCGCAGCAGGAAAAACTGGCGCCAGAGCAGGCGCCGCTCACTGCCTTGCGCCAACTTGGCCCGTCCGCGCAAATCCGCCAGGGCCGCATCAAGACGCGAGCGGCCATCACTGCCGGGCAGCGGTGCCAGCCGCAACTGCAGCTGGGTCTCGCCCGCTTCCACTTCCACACGAAGGGTCTCGATCACCGGCGCCTGGGCCAGGCCCAGATCGGCCAGGTCACAACGATCCGGGGTGACATCACGCACCAGCAGCTCTCGATTGGAGCCCAGCACCAGATCGGCGTCCTCGCCATTGGCCAACCCCTCCTGGCAGGCGGGCGCCATGACCGCAGCACGGGTGATCAGCACTTCACCGGGCAACACAGGCAGTTGATCGGCCATCTCGCCATGGAGCGCCCGGCGGGCGATGGGCACCAGGCGATCGAGCGTGCGGTTGGTGAAGCACAGCATCCGCGCCTGATCGGGATCGAGCCGTTCGCTGCTGAGGCGCAGCGCGGCCTGCGCCTCGGCGATCCACTCCTCGCGGCTGACCACCGCAACACGGCCGCTGTCGTCATCGACGGCCGGCAGCAGCGGTGGCTGGGTGCTGGGCAATTGACCCTCACGCAGGCCTGTGGCCAGGCGCAACACCGGACCGCCGTGGCGCACCACCTCGCTGAGATGCATCGCCACCGCCCGTGCCATGGCAAACACCGGACTGGTGGGCTCACTGACGGGCGGCAACTGGGCCGGATCCCCGACAAACACCAGGCGGGTGCCGTAGTGGTGCGCGCACTGCAGGGTGATCTCCAGCAGGCGACTGTCGACCATCGAGGACTCATCCACCAGCACCAGGCCGAGGTGCTCGAGGGCCGTGGCGGTCTGCTCGGTGGGATCGCAGCGCTCTTGATCCTCCTGGCGGCTGAGTTTGAGCCGCAGCAGGCGATGAATCGTGGAGGGGTACCAGGTGGGGCGCAGGCCCTGGGACTCCAATTGGTTGCGCAGCACCCCCACCGCTTTATGGGTCGGGGCGGCAACGGTCCAGCACAGTCCTGCGCTGTCGGCCAGCTGCAGGAATCGGGCCGAGAGGAAGGTTTTACCGGTGCCGGCAAAACCACTCAGCACAAAAGGGCGGCCATCACCATCGCCGCCAAGCCAGGCCTGGAAGGCCTCAAGGGCCTCGGCCTGGGCCGCGGTCAGGGGAGGGGAAGCAGGTTCAGCCAGCTCAACCCACCCCGCTGATCCAGCCGAGACGCTGGGCCAGCACCACCGGGCTGCCCACCCAGGCCTCACCGCAGAGGGCAATCAGGGGGCCCATCAAGCTGCCCACCAGCACCTCAACGCGGCTGTGGCCCAGGGTGGTCTTGAGCGGCGGCAGCGCCTCGACCCCGCTGAGGCTGTTGACCCGCTCCGCCGTGCGGCCGGCTGCCCGGCGCACGCCACTGGCGTCGTACATCACCACAAAGGCAATGGTGGCTGCCAGGGCAAAGAGCGGCGCGTCAAACCCCTGCTCAAATCCGATCGCTGCGGCAGTGCCACTGACCAAGGCCGAGTGGGACGAGGGCATGCCACCGGTCTCGATCAAGACAGCCGGACGCCAACGGCGATGCACCAGCAGTTCAATGAAGAGCTTGGAGAGTTGAGCCAGGCCGCAGGCTGCCAGACCCCAGGCGAGAACGGCGTTATCCAACAACGCCCACAAGGGATGGCTCATCGATCGCGGGAGGTGATGTAACGGGCCAGCGCCAGCAGGGGCTGGGCCTTCTCCGCCCAGGGGTTGAGCACCTCGCAGGCTTCGCTCACCAGCGCTTCCGCGCGGGCCTTGGATTCCTCCAGGCCCAGCAACTTGGGGTAAGTCGTCTTGTCAGCGGTGAGATCTTTGCCAGCCGTCTTGCCGAGCACCTCACTGCTGGCTGTGACGTCAAGAATGTCATCGATGATCTGAAACGCCAGGCCGATGGCGCGCGAATAGGTACGCAGCGCCTCGATCAAGTCATCATCGGCCCCGCCGATCAGGGCCCCAGTCAGCACCGAGGCCTGCAGCAGGGCACCGGTCTTGTGCAGGTGGATGTACTCGAGGGTGTCGAGATCCACCTCCACCCCTTCACTGGCCAGATCAACGATCTGACCGCCGACCAGGCCGGGGGCACCAGCGGCCAGGGAGAGCTCACCGACGACCTTCAACAGGCGCTCAGGCGGCACACCAGGGCTACGCAGGGCCACCATTTCAAAGGCCCTGGTGAGCAGGGCATCACCGGCCAGGATCGCCGTGGCCTCTCCATACACCTTGTGGTTGGTGGGCCGGCCCCGGCGCAGGTCATCATCATCCATGGCCGGCAGGTCGTCATGAATGAGCGACATGGTGTGGATCATCTCCAGAGCCGTCGCTGTCGGCAGCGCGAGGGCTGCATCCCCTCCAGCCAACTCACAGCTGGCCAGGCAGAGGATCGGACGCAACCGCTTGCCCCCGGCCAGGAGGGAATAGCGCATCGCTTCCCGCAAGGATTCAGGCCGCTCCGGTCCAAGGGATCCGTCGAGAGCCTCTTCCACCTTGCGGCGACCGGCCTCAAGAAATTGGGAGAAGTCGAAGCCGCTGGCGACCACAGCTGTCATGGCAGGCATCAACGCCTCAGGTGGGGGGATTCTCTCCCAACGGCGGCCGGCCCAGCACCTGCTGCATTAACGCCAAGAGCGCCTGGGGCAACTCCACCACCAAGGTGGTGGCGGCAAATTCATTCACTTCCGGCTTGGACCAGGCCAGCTCCCCGTGGCAGCGCTCCAGGGTGCGCAGCAGATCCAGGCCACTCATGGCGCGCAGCTGCTCCTGCGAGGCAAAACCATCGGGTGTGGGCAGCGTGAAGGCCACAGGCAACCTCACCGCACAGAAGCTAAAAAAAACCTTAATCGCCCATGGACCCCCTCGCCTGGTCAGAGGCCAGGGCAGGGATCCGGCAACCCGTATCGCCGTGTCCAGGCGCGCACGGCATTGACCAGCAGCATGGTCACGGTCATGGGGCCAACGCCGCCTGGAACCGGTGTCAGCGCGGCGGCGATCTCAGCCACTTCGGCTGAGCGCACATCGCCGCAGAGGCCACCCTCCGCTTTGCGGTGGATGCCCACATCCACCACAACGGCGCCAGGGCTGACGTGCTCTGCGCCAATCAGTCCCGGCCGGCCCGCTGCCACCACCAAAACATCGGCCTGACGCGTCAGCTCCGCCAGTTCACGGGTGCGCGAATGGGCCACGGTGACCGTGGCGTCTGCTTTCTGCAGCATCAATGCCATCGGCTGACCCACCAGCGTGCTGCGGCCGATCACCACAGCGCGGGCCCCACTGAGCGGCACCTGCGCCTCCTTGAGCAGGGCCATCACCCCCGCTGGGGTGCAGCTGCGCGGGCCGGGCTCGGATCGCACCAACCGCCCCAGATTCAACGGGTGCAGCCCATCAGCATCCTTATCAGGGTCCAGCACCTGCAGCAGGGCCTGGTCATCGATGCCATCGGGCACCGGCAGTTGCACAAGGATGCCGTCGACCGCAGCGTTGTCATTGAGCTGGCGCAGAGCCGCTTCCAGCTCCTGCTGAGGCGTGTCACCGCTCAGGTGAGCCCCATGGCTCGCCAGCCCCACCCGGGCGCAGGCCTTCTCTTTATTGGCCACGTAAACACCGCTGGCAGGGTCATCACCGACTCGCAGCACCGCCAGTCCCGGGGGCCGGCCAGCCACAGACAGGCCATGGCGGATCGCCTCCGCCAGGACACCTTCCAGGCGAGCGGCGAGGGTGCGGCCATCGAGACGCTGCGCGGGCATCACGGATTCGGGAGCTAGCGTCAGTCTGACCACAGATGTGCGCTTGCTTTCCGCCTTCCACCGCTGGCAAGGGACCATCCGACGGCGGCTGCAGCGGCGCTGGCGCCATTGGCTGCGCCATGAACAGCCCCGGCGCCTAAGCGTGCGCTGGAACGCCCGTGATGGGCTGCTGGTGATGCTGGCCTGCCTGGGCGTGGGGGTGATCTCGGCCTGGCCCTGGCTGGTGCAGCCCTCCCTGCGGCCAGGGGTGCCGGCACCGTTTGAAATCCGCGCACCCCAGGACGCGTCAGTGGTTGACAGCGAAGCCCTGGCGCAGCGCCGCTCCCAGCTGGGACCGCGCATCCAGGTGCAGATCACCGATAAGGATGCAACGCGCCAGTTACAGCAACGGCTCAAACGGCTGCTCAACGAACTGATCACCAGCAGCGAGGGGCAGGAAGCCCGCCTGCGGCCGATCAGCCTCACCCCGGAGGAAGAGGCCTTCCTGATCACCCTCAGTCAGCAGGGTGAACAGCAGTGGCCCTTGGCGGTGGAGCGGGCCCAGAGCCGCATGCTGGCCCAGGGCGTAGTCAGCACCCTGGCGGAAGGTCAGCTGCTGCAGGCCTCTTGGCAACAGCTTGATGACATGCCAGAACCCGGCCGCAGCCTGGGTGCCAAGTTGATCACCCGCTCGCTGCAGGGCAGCACCAATCTGCGCACCGACAACGGTCTGACGCAGGTGCTGCTCAATGACCTGATCCAGCAAAACGGGGTGCCCAAGATCGAGGTGCAAGCCGGCGAAGTGATCACCGTCAAAGGCGAAGTGATCAGCCAGCGGGCCTACGACGTGCTTGACAGCTTTGGGCTGATCAGCCGCAGCCCGGCCACGGGGCTCTTTCTGGTGCGCTGGATTGAAGCCAGCATCGGCGCGGGTCTGATGCTGATGATCTGCCGGCGTTGGAAAACCGATCTCAATGTCCCCCAGGCGCTGCTGCTGCTGGGGACCCTGGCTGCGGTGCAGGGCTGCAAGCTCTGGTTCGGTGCTTCCGTCAGCGCCCTGGCGGTCCTTGTGCCCCCGAGCCTGCTGCTGGCTGAAGGCCTCGGCTCAGCATGCGGCTTGAGCTGGTTGGCCCTGGCGACATTGCTATGGCCGATTCCGCTAAACAACATCGGCACAGCCAGGCTACTGGTGGCGGGCGGCGTCGCCGTGGTCGGCGTGTTGCTGGCCGGGCGCCAGCGCTCCCGCGCTGAGACCCTGCAGAGCGCTGTGCTCCTGACGGTGGCGGCGCTGCTGGTGGAGGCGGCCCTGATTCAGATCATGGGAGGGGCTGTCGGCGGTGAGCTGCTCAGCGAAGGGGTGCTGATGGGGGGCCTGTTGCTGCTGGGTCTGCTGCTAGCACCGATGGTGGAGAAGGTCTTCGGGATGATCACCCGCTCCAGGCTGCTGGAGCTCTGTGATCTGCAGCGTCCCCTGCTGCGGCGCCTCTCGTCGGAGGCGCCGGGCACCTTTGAGCACACCCTGATGATCTGCGGGCTGGCCGAGGAGGGGGTGCGGGCCATTGGCGGTGATGTGGATCTGATCCGCACCGGCGCGCTCTATCACGACGTCGGCAAGCTGCATGCGCCCCAGTGGTTCATCGAAAACCAGAGTGGCGACAACCCCCATGACCACCTCGACGATCCCTGGCGCAGCGCCGAAATCCTCCAGGCCCATGTCGATGAAGGCTTGAAGATGGCACGCCGCTACGGCCTGCCCGCGCCGGTGGCTGATTTCATCCCCGAGCACCAGGGCACCCTGCGCATGGGCTATTTCCTGCACCGGGCCCGGGAGCAGAACCCCAACGCCAGCGACCGCCCCTTCCGTTACCGGGGTCCCCGGCCCCAGTCCAAGGAGACCGCAGTGCTGATGCTGGCCGACGGCTGCGAGGCAGCCCTGCGCTCGATGCCACCGGAAACCAGCGAAGAGCAGGCCTGCGACAGCGTCAGGCGCATCATTCACGCCCGCCGCCACGACGGCCAGCTCGATGACAGTGGTCTTGGGCCAGTGGAAATTGAGCTGCTGGTGCGCGGCTTTGTGCAGGTCTGGAAGCGCATGCGCCACCGCCGCATTCCTTATCCGATTCCAGCGCGCAAGGCCTTCAGCGCTTGATCAACCCTTGACCGCATCGCCACTGGCGCTGGGCAGGATGAAGCGTTGCAGAAACACAAACAAGGCGAGAACCGGCATGATCGAGACCACGGCGCCGGCGGCTACCAAACGCCAGTCCAGCGAGAAGGAGCTCGAGAGCTGCTGCAGGCCCAGCGGCAAGGTGTAGAGCTGGGGGTCATCCAGGATCACCAGGGGCCAGAGGAAATCGCTCCAGGTGCCGATGAAGACAAACATCGCCAGCGTGATCAGATCAGCCCGCGCCGCAGGAATCAGCACATTCCACCACTCCCCCAGCGCGCTGCAGCCATCCATCCGCGCCGCCTCCTCCAACTCCTTGGGCACCCCAAGAAAGCTCTGGCGCAGCAGATAGATGCCAAACGCCGTGGCGGCATTGGGGAGGATCAAGGCGATCAGGGAATTGATCAGACCGAGCTGCACCATCAGCAGATACAGCGGAATCATCACCACCTGAAACGGGATCAGGATCGTTGCCACCACCAGAGCCAGGACGATGCCACGGCCGCGAAAGCGCATGCGCGCCAGGGGGAATGCAGCCAATGAGCAGAACAGCAGATTGGCCAGCACCGAAAAGGCACTGACCACCGTGCTGTTCAGCAGATAACGGCCCATGGGGCTCTGGCTGAAGAGCGTTGCGTAGGCCTGAAGGCTCGGCTGGGAGGGCAGCAGATTGGGCGGCGAGGCAAAAATGTCCTCGGCGGGACCCTTGAGCGAGGTGCTCAGCAACCACAACAGGGGAATCAGCACAGCCAGCGCCACCAGCAGCAGCAGCGTCAGCTGCAGCAGCAGCGACCACAGGGGCAGTCGGCGGGTGCTCACAACGCCGGTGCTTCCAGCGGTTCAGAACTGGTGGCTGGCAATGGGGCCTGCTGGGGATGGAGGGGCAAGCGCTGCTGACCGCTGACGAGGCGATTGAGCGCATTCACAAAGGCCTGAGCAGCGGCCACCACCACATCGGTGTCAGCGGCATGGCCGGAATAGAGGCGGCCGTCCTGACGCAGGCGGATCGTCACCTCCCCCATGGCATCGATGCCCTCGGTCACGGATTTGACGCTGAACTCCACCAGCTCGTTGGGCACCATCACCAGCCGGTTGAGGGCCTGGCAGACCGCATCGACAGGGCCGGTGCCGATGGCGGCCTGGGAGCACTCCTCCCCGGCGGCGGTGCGCAGGGTCACCGTGGCGGTGGGGCGCAGCTCGCTGCCGCAGCTCACCTGCACGCCAGCGAGTTGGTAGTGGGCCTCCAGCTGCTGGGTGTGATCGCTGACGATGGCCTCCAGGTCACGGTCGGTGATCTCGCGCTTGCGATCAGCCAGCTCCTTGAAGCGAGCAAAGGCGTCATTGAGGTCATCGCCCTGCAACTGGTACCCCAGCTCCTCGAGGCGGGCACGCACGGCGCTGCGGCCGCTGAGCTTGCCCAGGCTGATGCGGTTGTCGCTCAGACCAATGGTGCGGGCATCAATGATTTCGTACGTCAGGCGGTTCTTGAGCACACCGTCCTGGTGGATGCCGGATTCATGGGCGAAGGCGTTGGCGCCAACGATCGCCTTGTTCGGCTGCACCGCCATACCGGTGAGGTTGGAGACCAAGCGTGACGACTTGTAGATCTCCTCGGTGCGAATCGCCGTCAGCGGTTCGCTGCTGCCCTCAGCGCGGCCGAGGAAGGGGTTGAAGTAGCTGCGGCGCACATGCAGCGCCATCACCAGTTCTTCCAAGGAGGCGTTGCCGGCCCGCTCACCGATGCCGTTGATGGTGCACTCCAGCTGACGGGCACCGCATTTGACCGCCTCAAGGAAATTGGCCACGGCCAGGCCCAGGTCGTTGTGGCCGTGGACGGAGATGACCGCCTGCTCGATGTTGGGCACCTGGCTGTTGATGTCTGCGATCAAGGCACCGAACTCACCGGGGGTGGTGTAGCCAACGGTGTCGGGGATGTTGATGGTGGTGGCCCCAGCGGCGATGGCCGCTTGGATCACCTGGTGCATGAACTCCGGGTCGCTGCGGCCGGCGTCCTCACAGGAGAACTCGACGTCCTCCACCAGGGAGCGGGCGTAGGCCACCATCTCCGGCACGATCTTCAGCACCTCAGCGCGGCTCTTGCGCAGCTTGTGCTCCAGGTGGATGTCACTGGTGGCCAAGAAGGTGTGAATGCGGCGGCGTGCGGCTGGAGCCACCGCATCGGCGCAGGCCTTGATGTCCCCTTTGGTGGCCCGGGCCAGGCCGCAGATCACCGGCCCATCGTCGGTGCCCACTGCCGCGGCGATGCGCTGCACGGCTTCGAAGTCACCAGGGCTGGCGAAGGGAAAACCAGCCTCGATGATGTCCACACCCAGGCGTGCCAGCTGCTGGGCGATGGCCAGCTTCTCGTCCAGGTTCAGGCTGGCTCCGGGCGATTGTTCCCCGTCTCTGAGGGTGGTGTCGAAAATCAACACCCGACCCGGGTCGCGCGCCATACCCCTTATGCGGACTGACTATGAGTTATTGCCATTCTAATCCTTCCGGGCCCGGCGCAAGTTGCTGGCCGTAAAGTGCCTCCATCGATAGTGATTCATGGTCGCCGGCGCTCTGGCACTCGTGCTCCACGGCCATTTGCCCTATGTCCGCAGCCGCAACCCTGGCTCTTTGGAAGAGGACTGGTATTTCCAGGCCCTCAGTGAGAGCTATTTGCCCCTGCTGGAGTCACTGACCAGCGCGCTGCGCCAGGGCGCCCGACCACGGCTCACCATGAGCCTCTCCCCCACCCTGCTCTCGCTGCTCAGCGATCCGGTGCTGCAGGAGCGCTTTGAACCATGGATCGAGCAGCGCTGTCTGCTGCTGGAGCGCTGTGCCCCTGAAGAACAGGGCGCAGCGGCCGAACTGCACGCCCATTTCCAGCGCCAACTCGATGGCTTTCGGCGCCATCAGGGCGAGGTGCTGCGCGGCTTCCAGGAGCTGCTGCAAGCCGGTGTCCTTGACCTGATCACCTGCAGTGCCACCCACGGCTACCTGCCGCTGCTGCGCGATCCGGCCCAGGCGGTGCATGGGCAACTGCGCACCGCTGTGCGCGAGCACGAACGACTCCTGGGGGTCGCTCCCCAGGGCATCTGGCTACCGGAGTGCGCCTTCTATGAGGGCCTTGATGCGGCGTTGGCCCAGGTGGGGCTGCGCTACGCCGTGCTGGACGCCCACGGGCTGCTCCATGGCCTGCCCCGTCCCCGCTACGGCGTCTACGCGCCGATCTGCTCGTCGGCTTCAGTGGCTTTCTTCGGCCGTGACAGCGAAGCCACGCTGCCGGTCTGGTCCGCCAGTGATGGTTATCCAGGGGATGCCGCCTACCGCGAGTTTCACCGGGACATCGGCTGGGAGCTGCCGGAGCAGGAGCTGCAGGCCGCTGGCATCCTCAGCAGTCGCCCCCTCGGGCTCAAGCTGCGCCGCGTCAGCGGCGGCGACTGCCCCCTCAATGGCAAGCTGCCCTATGACCCGGCAGCAGCGGCCCGCACGGCCCGGGGCCACGCCCTGAGCTATGTCCAGGAGCGGCTCAAACAACTGCAGGAGCTCGAGGCGGTGATGGACCGACAGCCACTGGTGGTCGCCCCCTTTGATGCTGAGCTTTTTGGCCACTGGTGGTTTGAGGGACCCCAGTTCCTCGAGCAGGTCTTTATTCAGGGGCAGGCAGCAGGACTGAGCTTCAGCACGCTGCGTCAGCACCTCAGCAGCCAACCCCAGCTCCAGGTCTGCAGGCCATCCCCCTCCAGCTGGGGGCAAGGGGGTTATCACGCCTACTGGCTTAGCGCCAGCAATGCCTGGGTGGTCCCTGACTGGCATCGGGCTTGTCTTGCCATGGTGCAAGCGGTGAGGACGAGCCTGCACCGCAGCGGCCTGCAGCAGCGCCTGCTGCAGCAGGCCGCCCGCGAACTGCTGCTGGCCCAGTCCTCGGACTGGAGCTTCATCCTGCGGGCTGGCACCACCACCGAACTGGCACGCGAGCGCATTCGCCGTCACCTCGAGCGCTTCTGGCGTCTGCTTGAGGGTCTCAAAAGCGATGGGCAGGTGGATCAGCAGTGGCTGAGTGCCGTGGAAGCGGAGGATTCACTCTTCCCCACGATTGATCCAGACGATTGGCGCAGCTAACAGCCCACGAGCAACGTCAATGTCTGGAACTGGCTCTGCCCCAGGAGGAGGGATTCAACGCGCCCCTCAACCGCGGCGCTGGGCTGGAGGTGTTGCAACTCAACCTGGGGCGACTGTGCAACATGCGCTGCAGCCACTGCCATGTGAATGCAGGCCCTGATCAGGGCCACACGCAGATGGGCCAGGAGGTGGTGCTGCAGTGCCTGGAGGCCATGGAGCGGCTGCGACCTGCAACGGTGGACCTCACCGGCGGTGCACCGGAGCTGCACCACAGCTTCCGCCAGTTGGTGCAGCGGGCGCGGCAACTGGGCTGCCGCGTGATTGATCGCTGCAACCTCACGGTGCTGCTGCTGCCGGCCCTGGCCGATCTGGCGAGCTTTCTGGCAGAGCAGCAGGTGGAGATCGTCGCTAGCCTGCCGGGACCTGAGGCGCTGAGTACCGATCGCCAACGCGGTGCCGGCACCTGGGACGCCTCGCTGGAGGCCCTACGCCGGCTGAACGCCCTGGGCTATGGCCGCGCCGACAGCACCTTGAAGCTCACCTTGATGAGCAATCCCACCGGCGAGGCACTGCAGCAGCTCACCCCCTGTGACACCGCCCATTGGCGTTCGGTGTTGGCGGGGCATGGTGTGGTCTTCACCGATCTGATCGGCTTGAACAACATGCCGATCGCCCGCTTCCTCGAGTCATTGGAACAGCAGGGCCGGACCGGCACCTACCTGCAACAGCTGCGGAAGGCATACAACCCTTGCAGCGTCGCTGGCTTGATGTGCCGCAACACACTCTCAGTCAGTGCCAGCGGAGAGCTGTTTGATTGCGACTTCAACCAGATGCTGGAGCTGCCGCTGGCGCTGGAGCTGAAGAGCATCACCGCAGCAGACCTGCAGGGGCGCAGCATCAGCACGGCGAACCACTGCTATGGGTGCACCGCCGGCCAGGGCAGCAGTTGCGGTGGGGCGACGGTCACCACTGCAGCATCTTCCCCATCAAGTTGAGCTCGCGCCCCACAGGCTGCATCAAACCCCAGCGCACCGAGCCCGATGCACCACCAAAGAGCTGCAGCATGGTCTGCAGCAGAACGGGGGTGGGCAGGGTGTTGGCCAAAAAGCCATACCAGCGCTCATTGGGCAGGGCGAAGAAGGCAGCAAAGAAGGCCCGCAACTGGGCCTCGTCAAAGCGCATCAGCTTCTCGAGGCCAAAGCGGTAGAGACCGTGGCGCCGGCGCAGCTCAGCAGGCCAGAGCGTGGCCCAGCCCGATTGGGCCAATGGCAGGCCTTGCTGCCCGGCGTTGATGGCCTCGGCCAAGGCTGCGGCCAGCGAAGGGGCACGCCGCAGCAGGCTGCCGACCATGTAGCCGCTGGCGGGATGCACCATCGAGGCCGAGCCACCGAAACCCAGCAGCTGCTGAGCGCGATCGGGCAAGGCCGGATTCATCGGGAACAGGCAGTACTCCTGATGCTCGACGGCTTCGATGCTGATGCCGCGCTGACGGAGGCGTTGATGCAGTCGTCGCTCCAGCTCGGGGAAAGGAACCGCTGGTGCCAGTGCCAGGGAGGTCTCCTCCACGAAGAAGCGGCCAGCACCGAGGTCCATCGCGTAAAGGAAGGTGGGTGGCTGCTGCCGCTGCGCCTCGCTGAGGTGATCGCAGCGGTAATCCATCAGCACGAACTGATCTGATTCCACCGGCGCCTGGCTGAAGCGACCCACCACGCCATAGGCGGCCTGACCGGCAACCGGACCATCGCTGGGACGCTGCAGAAAAACCGGTTGATGGCCGGTGGCATCCACCACAACCCTGGCCCGATGGGCAGCACCATCCCGCGTCAGGAGGGTGCTGCCTTCCTGGTCATGGCTGAGGGATTGGGCCTGAGCCTCAAGGATGCGGCTGCCATGACGGGCGATGCCATCCAGCCAGTGCTGCTGCAGGGCCTGCTTGTCAAACAGGCCGTAGTCGCGGCCATGGGCCACCCGGCCTGCATCACCGGCCGCACCGGAGCCGAAATAACTGACCGTGTTGCTCCAGCGGTGCTCCAGCAGATGCTGCAAACCCAGCTGGTCCACCTCCTCAGCCCAGATGCCATAGGTGTTCGGCCAGGGCGCCCGCGGATCGCTGAGGCTCAGCAGAGCCACATCCAGGCCTTGAGCCCCCAGTTCTGAGGCGATGCACAGCGCTGCGGGGCCGCCCCCCAGCACCAGAGCATCAAGGCCAGCCGTTCCGCTCACGCCTGGGCGTCGTCACCGCCCTCAGCGGCAGCCGCGGAATCGCCAGCCGCCGCCGCCGATGAAGTCTCCTCTCCAGAGCCTGAAGCGGCATCCTCGTCCTCAGCGGCCGGTGGCACCAGCACCACCTCCGTGAGGCGATCGCCCTTATCGATGCGTTGCAGCTTGACGCCGGTGGCAGCACGGGACTGCTGCGGGATGGCAGCGGACTGCAGGCGCACGATCACGCCGCGCTCACTGACCAGCAACAGCTCCTCATCAGGGCCCATCACCCGCAGCCCCACCAGGGAGTCGGCATCGCTGCGGAACTTGATGCCGCGCAGGCCCATGCCCGCACGCTTCTGAAGGCGGAACTGATCCACTGGCACGCGTTTGCCAAGACCGCTGGCCGTGGCCACCAGCACCCAGGGACCATCGCTGCTGGCGGCATCATCAACGTCATCGGCACTGTCGTCCCCGGCGGCAGCCACCCGATCGGCCAACTCCGCGGGGAGCACATCCATGCTCACCAAGCTGTCGCCATCGCGCAGGGCCATGGCGCGCACGCCTCGGGCCGTGCGGCCCAGCGGGCGCAACTCCTGATCGCTGATGCGGAAGTGAATGGTCATGCCCTTGAGCGAGCCGATCAGAGCGCTGTCGCCCGAACGGGCCAGACGCACCCAGCGCAGGGCATCGGCGTCTTCCAGGCTGATGGCAATCAAGCCATTGGCGCGGATGTTGGCGAAGGCCGAGAGCGGTGTGCGCTTGATGAATCCACCGCTGGTGAGCATGACCAGCTGAACATCGTCTTCAAAGGCGCTGACCGCCAGCAACGAGGTGATCTGCTCTTCCCGCGGGATCGGCAACAGCTGCACCACGGGGGTGCCTTTGGCGGCACGGCTCGCGATGGGCACCCGATAGGCCGGGACGGAGTAGACGACGCCGCGATCGGAGAACAACAGCAGCGAGTCGTGGTCATTGCAGCTGATGAACAGCCGCACCGCTTCTTCGGCCTGGCTGCGGGTGCCTGCCTTGCCGCGGGTGCCTCGACTGGTGGACTCGAATTCACTGACCGGCATCCGCTTGAGGTAGCCGTTCTCAGTCAGCAGCACGACCGAGCGCTCATTGGCGATCAGATCGATGTCATCAAGACCTCCTTCGAGGTCCAGGATCTCGGTGCGACGCGGGGTGTCATGGCGCTCCTTGAGCTGACGCAGCTCGGCCTCGATGATGCCAAGCACCCGCTCACGGCGGGCCAGGATGTCCTTGTAATCGGTGATCTTGGCCAGCAGATCCTCGTGCTCAAGGCGGATCTTGTCGGCTTCCAGCGCCGTGAGGCGGCGCAACTGCATCTGCAGGATCGCGTCAGCCTGGATCTCGGTGAGGCCATGGCCGGCGACGAGCTCCTGCCGGGCCGTGGCCGCATCAGCGGCATTGCGGATCAGCTGAATGATGGCGTCGAGATCATTGAGGGCCACCAGCAAGCCCTGCAGGATGTGGTCGCGTTCTTCTGCTTTACGCAGCAGGAAGCGCGTGCGACGTTCAATCGTCTCGATGCGGAAATCGAGAAACACCTCAAGCATGCGCTTGAGATTGAGCAGCACCGGCTCACCTTTGACGAGCGCCAGCATGTAGGCGCTGAAGTTGTTCTGCAGTGGGGTGAGTTTGAACAGGTTGTTCAGCACCACCTGGGGGTAGGCGTCACGGCGCAGTTCGATCACGATGCGCATCCCATCGCGGTCGCTTTCATCGCGGATGTCAGCGATGCCCTCGAGCTTCTTGTCGTTGACCATCTCAGCAATGCGCTCAATCAATGAGGCCTTGTTGGTCTGGTACGGCAACTCGGTGATGATCACCGCATCGCGATCGGGGCGTCCTTTGGCCTCGACGGTTTCAATGGATGCAACGCCGCGCATGGTGATGGAACCGCGGCCACCCTCGTAGGTTTCGCGAATGCCTTTGCGGCCCAGAATCTGACCGCCGGTGGGGAAGTCGGGTCCGGGGATGATCTGACGCAGTTCCTTGTCGTCGATCTCCGGGTTGGCGATGAGCGCCAGAACACCCTCGATCAGCTCGCCCAGGTTGTGGGGGGGGATGTTGGTGGCCATCCCCACGGCGATGCCCGCAGAGCCGTTCAGCAACAGCTGGGGCAGGCGGGCGGGCAGCACGGTCGGCTCCTGCTGGGAGCCATCGAAGTTGTCGCTGAAATCGACGGTCTCGCTTTCGATGTCCTCCAGCAGGCTGTCGGTGGTCAGCGCCTGCAAGCGCGATTCGGTATATCGCATGGCAGCCGGTGGATCGTTATCCACCGAGCCGAAGTTGCCATGGCCATCGATCAACGGGGCCCGCATCGAGAAGTCCTGGGCCATGCGGACCAGGGCGTCATAAACGGCGGTATCACCGTGGGGGTGGTATTTGCCAAGCACCTCACCCACAACACGGGCGCACTTCCGGTACGGACGCTCGGCGGTGAGGCCCAGCTCGTACATCGCGTAGAGGATGCGCCGGTGCACCGGCTTGAGACCATCGCGAGCATCAGGCAACGCCCGGCCCACGATCACGCTCATCGCGTACTCCATGTAGGAGCGCGACATCTCGTTGCGGAGGTCGGTTTGGATGATGCGTTCGCTGGCTCCGCCGGGGTTTGTGGGTCCGGAGGGATCCGCCATGCCGCTGCCTGCTGCGCTGAGCCACTTGAACAACCAACATTACTGATGTCTGGGCACTTGGCATGGTTTTCGCACCGCGAAGCTGCGCAGAGCTGCTGCAACGCCAGGAGCAGGGGACGCTGCGGGTCTGCTCCGCCTTGGAATTCCGCCACCGCGCTGAGGCCGTTGGGCTGGAGCAGGCCTACGCCGATACCGATGTGGTGGCCGCCGGCAGCTGCGGCTTCACCGACCAAGGGCAGCTGTGGCTGAGCCTCGGACCGAGCGACCCGCCCCTGAGGCTGCGTCAGGCCCGCCTTGGGGGAGTGGGCACCAGTGGTGGCTTTGGAGCCGGTGAGCTCTGCCTGCCCATCGGCGGCAACCCCAGTGACGCTCGCCGGCTGGGTGGTGCCCAGGTGCTCGATGCCCTGCTGGCAGGCGCGGAGGTGCCTTTGGAGCTGCAAGGGGAGGGGACCACCCTGCATCCCAGACGTGAGCTGCTGACGACCATCCAGCTCGAGCGGCTCAACCAGGCCCGCCTGCTGCTGGCGCGGGGAATCAGTGAAAACGGCGTCGTTGCCGTGAGCAGCAGTGAAGGCCTGCTGGCCAGCCCCTTCGGCGGACTGCTTGGACCATTCGGCAATGCACTCTTCAATGCCAGCGGTGCTCGCAGCATCGGCATGACCATGCCGGGATTGGAGCAGCTTGGGGCGGGCTCTGCTGTGCTGGTGGCCGGTGCCATGGGCCACGTGCTGGGTCCCGGCAGCGGCCATCAGCCCCAGACCCGGCGTCAGCCATCAGGCCATGCCCGCGCACCGGGGGCCGCCGCGGCCCTCAGCGTCGAACTGGCCGGCCTGCACCGCCAGTGGCTGCGGCCCTGCTGGTTCGAAGGGCATGGGGCGGCCCTGCTGGTGGCGGTGGCCGCTCCGGTGTTGCTGCTGGGGGAGCGTCAGGCCGCGCAGGCAGCGGTCCCCGACAGCGCCCTGGAGGCTCCTGTGCTGGATTTCTCGATTCCGCGCCGCATCCGGCCAGGCTTTGGCACGGTGAGCTACCGCGAACTGCTGGACGGCCGCATCCAGGTCGACGGCCAACAGATTCCAGCAGCACCGGCCTGCAGCCTCAGCCTGGGCGACAGCCACACCGAAGCGCTGATCCAGCAACTGCGCGATGGAAGCTTTCCGCTGCCAGCGCGGATCACCCCATTGAGCCAACGGGGCAGGCTTCACCCGCTGGAGGGCTAATTCACTCGAGCAGCCATAAAATCCAGCCGCCAACCGTTTGCCCTGCGATGGAAATCACTCCGGGTTCTGCCGCCATACCGCAGCCTGAAGAGAAGCCCATCACAGATGGAGCTGCAGCTGAAACTGCAGGTGCAGAAATCGCTCCCCCCAGCCCTGCGGCAAGCGAAGGCGAGGCGGTGAGCGAGGCAGCTCCCACGCCTGTTGCTGAGCCAGCCAGCCAGCCCGTTGCAGCGCCGGCTGCTGCGGCAGAGCCCAGCGCCATTGCCAGCACCGTCAGCGTTCCGGCTGAGCCTGGAGCCAGTGATGGCGAGGGCGGCGAATTTCAGCTGCTGCTCGCCAAGCTCAATGAACAACTGGGTGGCGTCGATCTCGCCTCCCTGTGGGAGCAGAGCAAACAGCCGCTCAAGCTCATCGGCCTGGCACTGCTGCTGATCCTTGTGCTGCAGCTGCTGGGGGCGGTCCTGGGCACCTTGGATCACGTGCCGATGCTGCCGCGGATCCTGCAGCTCATCGGTCTGATTTGGCTGAGCCTGTTTGCCAGTCAGCGACTGGTGCGCAGTGATGAGCGCAAAAAGATCATCGATGCGGTCAGCAGCACCTGGGGGGACATCACCGGCAAGAACTGACGCGGGAACACCGTGTGGGGGGAAGGCTGATTGTTAGTTTTCTTCTTCTGTACGCGAAGAATCGTCGGTGGACATTCAGCTGGGGCGCTCCCGCACGGTTCGTCGGGCCTACGGCATTGATGAGATCGC
>CAJWYF010000024.1 GCA_913049535.1 uncultured Synechococcus sp. | reverse complement strand
CGGGTCTGGATCTGCTGGAAGATGCTGTCGGCGATCCGGTCATCCACCAGCACCATCTCCTTCCAGCGTCCTGCTCCATGGCTAGAGCCGATGCTGCTCAGCACACCTTCGACCTCAGCATCAATGGCTGACTGCTTCTCGGGGGTGAGATTGTCGTAGCCCGGTTCAATCAGACGTGCGTTGTCGGAGGTCGAGAGCTCAGGGTTGCGGTCCTTGTTGTCAAGAATCCAGCTCTCGCGCTCGGTGATGCATTCAGCGCGGAATTCCGTGGTGGCGAGCTCATAGCCCCAGTCACGAAATGCTCCTTCGGTGAATTTCATGATGTTGCCCTTGTGCACCAAGGTCACATGGCGCTGTTTGCCTTGCAGGCGAAGGGCGTGCTGGATGGCACGGCGCACGTGACGTTGCGTTCCCTCCTTGCTGACCGGCTTGATGCCAATCCCTGAGCCTTCTCGGATTGTCTTGTTGCCCAGCTTTGGGCTGGCGGGGATCACCGTTTCATTCAGGTGCCGCAGCAGTTCCTGCCCGACGGCGTCATCGGCCGCCCACTCGATACCGATGTAGATGTCCTCGGTGTTCTCCCGGTAGACCACAACATCAAGATCTTCTGGCCGCTTGTGGGGGCTGGGGGTGCCGCTGTAGTAGCGGCATGGGCGAACACAGGAGTAGAGGTCAAAGATCTGACGCAGCGCAACATTCAATGAGCGGATGCCACCACCGATGGGTGTGGTGAGTGGCCCTTTGATAGCGACGCCGTACTGCTCGATGGCCGTCAGCGTGTCCTGGGGCAGGTATTGGTACGTCCCGTACAGATCGCAAGCCTCATCGCCGGCGTAGACCTTGAACCATTCGATGGCTTTTGCGCCGCCGTAGGCCTTGGCGACGGCGGCATCGATCACCTTTTGGGTGGCCGGCCAGATGTCAACACCGGTTCCATCGCCGCGGATGAAGGGGACGATCGGGTTGTCAGGAACCACCGGCTGGCCGTTCTCGAAGCGGATCACAGCACCGCTGGTGGGGGGGGTCAGCTTCTCGTAGGTGGCCATTGGATGCGCAAGCCGCAGATGTTCGGCATCGTGAGCCTAGTTTTTGGCCTGCGCTGTCATGAATGCCGCTGAGCAGGCCCGCAGCCTCGAGCTGGCACAACTGATTGCTTCTGCTGTCACCCTCTTTCGCCAGCGCTGCCCTGATGCCAGGCCGAATCTGCGCCCATGGCGCGATGACCCCCAGACGCGGCGCTTTGCTGAGGGCAGTTCTCTGGATTTGGCCTTTCATCTGCCTGGGTGGAGTCCCAAATGGCAGTGCCGCAGCCTGCTTGTGCAGCTGCGTTTTCCTGAAGGGGGGCTCAGCGGCCAGCGCACCCCTCACCTGCTGGGAATCCTGATCAGCGGCATGACCTTTCAAGGTGAGCAGTGGCGTCTGGCGACGGTTGGCAGTTGGCCGATCAGCGGCCAGAAGCCGCCCACCGATGCGGTTGTCGAGGACCTGCGTGGTTTCTGCAGTGATCTGTTCGAGCTGCTCCCGTAACCCTTCGCAACCAGCGCAGGCGTTCTCCGGGAAAAGGCTCTTACGGTGGACAACCGTTATGCGCGTCTGGCCCCATGGCTGTTGCCCTTGCCGCCCAGCTCCGTGAAGGAACGAAGAAGTCCCACACGATGGCTGAGAACACCGGCTTCGTGAGCTGCTTCCTCAAAGGGGTGGTGGACAAACTCAGCTACCGCAAGCTCGTTGCTGATCTCTTCTTTGTCTATGGCGCTATGGAGGAAGAGATGACGCGTTTGAAAGACCACCCGGTGCTGGCACCGGTGGCCTTCGAGCAGCTCAACCGCAGCCAGGCCCTGGAAGAAGACCTCGCTTATTACTACGGGGCGGACTGGCGCAATCAGATCGAAGCCTCACCCGCGGCCCTCGAGTACGTGGCTCGCATCCGTGAGGTGGCCCAGAGTTCACCTGAGTTGCTGGTGGGTCACCACTACACCCGTTACCTGGGCGATCTCTCCGGTGGTCAGATCCTCAAGAACATTGCCCAGAAGGCGATGAACAATCCCACGGACGATGGGTTGCACTTCTACGTTTTCCCTGAAATCCAGGACGAGAAAGCCTTCAAGACCACCTATCGCTCCGCGATGGATGCCCTGCCGATCGATCAACCCATGGCCGATCGCATCGTGGAAGAGGCCAACCATGCGTTCCATCTCAACATGAAGATGTTCCAGGAGCTGGAAGGCAATCTGGTGGCTGCCATCGGCAAGGTGCTGTTCGGCTTCCTCACCCGCCGCCAGCGTGCCGGCAGCACCGAGGCTGTGGCTGCCTGAGGTGTCATCACGGCCGCTGCGTTTCTTGGTTCCCGGCACCGGGAGCCGGTTCCGTTGCGGCGGACTGTCTGTCGAGCTGCAGACTGCGCGTCTCTGCCAGGGCCTGGCACCTGATGTCGAGGTGGTCACCTACAGGGCCCGCGACTCGGGTCGCCCGTTTTTAAGGGATCTGCTCGCGGCTCCAGAGCCGCCCGATGCTGCCCTTTGGATTGTGAGCTGGGGTTTTCATGTCCCGCAACTGCTGCGCCAGCTGCAGGGCCGCCCAGTGGCGTATCACGCCCATAGCAGTGGCTATGGCTTTGATCTGCCGGCAGGCGTTCCAGTGCTGGCTGTGAGTCGCAACACCCTGGGCTACTGGGGGAATCGCTCGCCGCGCTCGCCCCTGCAATGGGTTCCCAATCCCCTGGATCCGGCCTTCATGGCTCCGTCCGCTTCTGGGTTGGACCGCCCCTTGGATGTGCTGGTGCAGCAGCGCAAAAGCAGCGCCTACGTGCGTGACCAGCTCCTGCCGGCTCTGCAGCGTCAAGGGCTCCATGTGGAGCTGCAGCAGGGTTGGGTGGATGACTTGGCTGCCCTGTTTCGCCGGGCCCGAGTCGTCCTTTATGACTCAGCCGACCACTGGCGACGGGCTGGAGTGAGTGAGGGGTTTGGCCTGCCGCCGCTGGAGGCTCTGGCGAGCGGTTGTGTGGTTTTCAGCAGCATCAACCACGCCCTGGCGGACACGCTGGATCCAGGCCAGATCGCTTGGCAGATCGGTAGGGGCACCCTCAGCGCGGATGTGGAGCGCATCGCCTCAGCGGTGAGGAATCCGCAGCAGTGGCGGCCGGATCCAGCAGGGCTGCAGCAGTTGTTGGCGGCCCACCAGGAGGAGGCCGTGCGGCAGCGCTGGGCTGATGCGTTGGCGGTGGTCAATGACCATTGGGACCGGCTGCTGGCTGGAGAACCTGCTCTGAGCTCGCTGGCGCCGTGGCGCTTGCGCTGGGGCCGGCGACTCAGCCGGTTGCTCGGCAGCAGCTGAACCATGCTGCCGGCCATAGGGTTCTGGGGTGAACAGCAACACTTCTGATCGCTCCGGCCCGCTGGGTTGGTTCAAGCGTCGCAGCCAGACGCTGGATCTTTTGTTGCGTCTGCTTAGCCATCTGCCGCAGCAACGCCGGCGCACCCTCTGGCGGTTGTTGCCGTTTTCCGTGTTGCCTGGCCTGATGGATCTGGCCCTGGTGGCTGTCGGCGCCCGCATGGTGGGCTCCCTGGTGGGCTCCCGTCTCGCCGATCAGATCCCTGGAGTCAAGGTGTTTGGCGGTGATCAGATCGATCAGAGCCTCTGGCTGGTTTCACTCTTCATCGGCATTGCCTGGCTTGCCTCCTTCTCCAAAATCGCCCTGCAGCTGGCCCAGGAACGGGTCACCGCTCGCATCTGGCGTGATCTCTCCAACGAGATCCATGCCCGGGTACTGCGTCAGCAGTACGCCTACCACCTCACCCGCAGCACGGCTGAGCTGACCACATCGATCCTCTCCAACATCCGGCAGGCCGCCAATGGTGTGATCAGCCCATGCCTGCGCATGGTCAGCGCCACGGTGTCGATCCTGTTGCTCTCGCTTGGCGTGCTCTGGATTGGGCGCTTCCCGGGGTTTCTGCTGCTCTCGGCCGTGGTGCTCTCCTATTTGGGCTTATCGACGCTGGTCACCCCGTACCTGCGTCATGCCCGCAAGCAGAACCTGCGCCTGGAAGTGCGCACCACCCATCTGTTGCTGGAATCGCTGGCTTCGGTCCGTGACATCACCCTCACCGGGACAGAAGAACACTTCCAGAACAGCTTCAGCAGTGCTGGAGAGCGGGCCCGCCGCTATGCGTTGCGCTCTGTTCTGCTGCCCATCATTCCCCGCCAGTTGATTGAGCCCCTGGGGATCACGTTGATTTTTGTCATCGGTGCGGTGCCGGCCTTGATCCAGGGGGATCCCCGTCAGGTGTTGGGCATCCTTCCTTTTCTCTCGGCCCTGGCGATTGCGGCTCAGCGCCTCACCCCTCCTCTGCAGCAGTTGTTCCATTCGCTCACCGAGCTGCGGGGTGGACTGCCTCAGGTCAGCAACACCGTGGCAATGCTTGAGCTTCCTGTCGAGCGCCTCACCCTGCGATGCCCTGGGGTGCCGACCCCTGCAGGTGTGTTCCCCCAGCACGCCATCCGCCTCCGAGATGTTTGGTATCGCTACCCCAATAGTGAGGAGTGGGTGCTCAAGGGCGTCAACCTGACGATCCCCATGGGTTCGAGGATCGCGCTTGTGGGCAAGACCGGCAGCGGCAAATCCACCATCGCCCACCTTCTGTTGGGCCTGTTGAAGCCCGAACTGGGTCAGCTTGAACTCGATGGCAGCCCGCTCAGTCGTGAGGAGCTGCCCGCCTGGCAGGCCAGCTGTGCCCAGGTGCCGCAGATCATTCAATTGCTCGATGCCAGCGTGCGCGACAACGTCGCCTTCGGCATTGATGAGCAGCAGATTGATGACGACCTGGTCTGGGAAGCCCTGGAGTCCGCCCAGCTGGATGAATACGTCTCAGAGCTGCCTTACGGCCTGCTGACGCCGGTTGGGGAGAACGGCCATCAGCTCTCGGGTGGTCAGCGGCAGCGTTTGGCCCTGGCCCGGGCCTTCTACCGCCATGCCAGTTTCCTGGTGCTTGATGAGGCCACCAGTGCATTGGATAACCGCACCGAAAGTGAGGTGATCAATGCCCTCGAGGTGGTGGGGCGCCGCTGCACCATGGTCGTGATTGCTCACCGGCTGAGCACCATCTCCCGTTGTGATCGGATCTATGAATTCAACAAAGGGGAGGTCAAAGCCTTTGGCACGTTTGCGGAGCTGCAGGAACGCTCCAGCAGCTTCCGTGAGCTGGCCCAGCTGGAGCGGCTCGGCTCCAGAGATGGGATCCTGCTGCAGGAATGACTTCATCAGCCCTGATGAACCCGCTCGCTGAAGTGCTGCATCAAGAGGCCGAGGCCCTCAGGCGTACAGCTGCGCGGCTCAGTCAGGAGCAGTGCGAGGCAGCCCTGGTGCTGCTTGAGCGCTGCAGCGATGAGGGCGCCAAATTGGTGGTGACCGGTGTGGGCAAGAGCGGCATCGTCGCCCGCAAGATTGCTGCCACCTTCACATCGATCGGCCTGATGGCCCTCTACCTCAACCCCCTGGATGCACTCCATGGTGATCTTGGGGTTGTGGCCGGTAATGATGTGGTTCTGCTGCTCTCCAACAGTGGAGAGAGCGAAGAACTGCTGGCGATGCTGCCGCATCTGCGCCGCCGGGGCAGTTCCTGCATGGCTCTGACCGGTCAGCTCAACTCTTCTTTGGCGCGAGGTTGCGATGTCGTCCTCGATGGGTCGGTGGATCGGGAGGTCTGCCCCCTCAACCTGGCCCCCACCGCCAGCACGGCGGTGGCCATGGCCATCGGTGATGCCCTGGCCGCTGTCTGGATGGAGCGGCGTGGCGTGTCGCCACGGGATTTTGCCGTGAATCATCCAGCCGGTTCCCTGGGCCGTCAGCTCACCTTGACCGTGGCCGAGCTGATGGTGCCTGTTGAGCAGTGGCCGGCTCTGGAGGAACGCGCTCCTCTTGCTGAAGTGGTGAGCCGACTGACCGGCACCACCGCTGGAGCCGCCTGGGTGCAGAACGCGATGGCCCCTGATCAGTTGCAGGGACTGATCACCGATGGGGATCTGCGCCGGGCCTTGCAGGAGCATCCCCCCCAGCAGTGGGTGTCCATCTGTGCTGCGGATCTGATGACTGCTGATCCCATCACGGTGCTGCCCACCAGCCTGGCTGTGGATGCGCTCGAGACCATGGAGCACAACCGACGCAAACCGATCACGGTCTTGCCGGTGCAGGGCAGCGATGGTTCGCTGCTGGGGCTGCTGCGGTTGCATGATCTGATCCAGGCGGGCCTGCAACGACGAGCTGCCGCCCCGGTCCCACTGGCGGATCCTGCTGCCACGCAGCCTCTGGCCTCATGAGCATTCCCTTCACGCTGATCGCTGGGCCGTGCGTGATCGAAAGCCCCGATCTGGTCTTCAGCGTTGCTGAACAGGTGCAGGCGATCTGCACCCGCCTGGGGATTCGCTACATCTTCAAGGCCAGTTTCGATAAGGCCAACCGCAGCTCCAGTCGCAGCTTCCGCGGCCCGGGCCTGGAGGAAGGGTTGGCGATCCTGGCGGAGGTTAAGCAGCGTTTCGGGCTGGAGCTGCTGACCGATATTCATGAAAGCCACCAGGCGGCGCCCGTTGGCGCTGTGGTGGATGTTCTGCAGATTCCCGCCTTCCTTTGCCGCCAGACCGATCTGTTGCTGGCGGCAGCCGCCACGGTGCTGAATCCGGCCACGGCAGCTTCAGCGATCAATGTCAAAAAAGGCCAGTTTCTGGCTCCCTGGGATATGGCCCAGGTGGTGGCCAAGCTGCGCACCAATGGACTGGACGGGGCTCAGCAGCTCTGGCTCACTGAGCGGGGAAGCAGTTTTGGCTACAACACCTTGGTGGTGGACATGCGCAGCTTGCCTCAGCTGCAGGCCTTGGATTGCCCGGTGATCTTTGATGCCACCCACTCGGTTCAACAGCCTGGTGGGCAGGGCAGCACCACTGGCGGCCAGAGGGAATTTGTGGCGCCGCTGGCCCGTGCGGCCATGGCGGTCGGCATTGATGGCCTGTTCATGGAAACCCATCCTGATCCTGAGAATGCCTGCAGCGATGGGCCCAACATGGTTCCCCTGCATCGCCTGGAGCCGCTGCTGGAGCAATTGCTGGCCATCCGCTGTGCGGCTCAGGCCCAGCCCCAAGCTCTCAGCACGCTGTGATCGGCTCCGGCCTGAAGCGCCGATTGGCGCGATTGGCCTTGCTGGTGCTTGATGTGGATGGCGTGCTCACCGACGGTGGGCTCAGCTATTCGGCCTCAGGTGAGGTCTGGCGGCGTTTCGATGTCCGCGACGGCCTTGGGCTCAAGCTGCTGCAGCAGGAGGGCATCGAGCTGGCCGTGATCAGTGGTGGCCGCGGCGCTGCCATTGCGCTGCGGGCCAAGGACCTGGGCATTGAGCACTGCTACAGCGCTGTGAAAGACAAACAGGCGGCACTTGTGGATCTGCAAGCTCAGCTGAACATTGCGGCTGGCGCCACCGGCTTCATTGGTGATGACCTCAATGACCTGGTGGTGCGCCCGCTGGTGGGGGTGCTGGTGACTCCAGCTGATGCCTGCAGGCCCCTGAAGCGCCAGGCGGATCTGGTGCTGCGACGCGCTGGTGGTCAGGGGGCCGTCAGGGAGCTGAGTGAGCGCATCCTGCGGGCACGCGGGTCATGGCATGCCCTTGCCCGTCATGGCTGGCGTCAGCGCAATTGAGCGGCCAGCCGGCGGGCCTCCTCCAGTTGTTCAGGGGTGTCCACCGACAGCGAATCCCCCTCGACGCTGAAAGTGCCAATGGCCAGTCCCGCCTCCAGCAGGCGCAACTGCTCCAGCTTTTCGGTGTGCTCCAGCGGTGAATCCGGCAGCTCACTCCAGCGGGCCAGCACATCGCCCCGGTAGCCATAAATCCCGACATGACCCCAGAAGGGGGCATGGGCGTGCCACTGCTCGGGCGGCACATCACGCACGTGCGGCAAGGCGCTGCGGGAGAAGGTGAGGCAGCGGCCGTCGTGGGCCACCAGGCACTTCACGACTGCAGGGTTGTGAATCTTGCTCTGCGGCAGCCGGTAGATGGGTGTCAACACCGGTGTGGAGCTCTCGAGGCAACGCCCGGCCATGGCGTCAATGACAGCAGGATCGACAAAGGGTTGGTCCCCCTGCACGTTCAGCACCCAGCTGTTTTCAGGCCTTTCCACCCCGGCGAGCGTTAAGAGCGCCGGCAGGGCGGCTGCAATCCTCTCGCTGCCGCTGCTGCAGGTGCGGGGCGTCATCAGCACGGGAACAGGTTTGGGCAGGTCCCACTGCGGCACGAGCTGCCGCAGTTCCTCACTGTCGGTGCAGAGCGCCACGGCTGCAGGCTGCTGCGCCTGAAGGCACTGCTCGAGCACCCGTTGAAGCAGGGGCCGGCCCCCCACATCGGCCAGCAGCTTGCGCGGTAGGCGGCTGGATTCCAGCCGAGCCGGCACGGCCACCACGGTGCTGGGGATGGTCATTCCTCCCACAGCGCCATCGCATCGGTGCGGGCTCCAAACCATTGCGCTGCCAGGGGGCCACCCATCGTGCGCTGGGCCCGAAACCAGGGACCTCCCAGGGTCCAGTGCAGCAGTGCAGCCTCCTCAGCACCGGTGGTCTGCACGCCCACCAGGTGGTTCCAGCGCGGCGGCAGTGGACCGATCTGGTGATCGCCCTCCAGCCAGTGGAAGCGGTGCAGCTCCAGCCCACTGGCGCTGTTGACGAAGGCCGGTGTCAGTGCTGTGCAGCGGCTGCAGTTCAGCAGCATCAATGAACTCCAGTTTTTCTTGGGGTAGGCGCTCTGCGTTTCCCCCAGAAATTTGACTGTTTCATTGGGTTGATGGTCGTGCTGGACGCACATGACGGCGTAGCGCTCATCGCGCAGGGCCCAGAGTTCGCCGATATCGGCCCGGCAGAGCATGTCGCAGTCCATGAAGATCGCCCAGCCCTCAAAGCCCATCAGGTGAGGCACCAGAAAGCGGCTGAATGAGAACGCCGTGCTCTGTTTGGGGTCGCGTGCTCGCCAGTAGAGACCCTGTCGCTCCAGCTGCGGGGTGAGCAGCGGCGTGAGCGCCAGCGGTGTGCTGCTGTGCTGGATCAACGAATCGATCAGCACATTGGTGGCTGAGCGCTCGCGTGGATCCACGCCGATGTAGATCGGGATCTGCGGTTGGACCATCGGCTGGCTCAAAGGCGCGGCCATTCTTCTGCAAGCTGCCCCAATGCGATCGAGCGGCTCTCTGAGCTGCTCAGGTCCTTGAGCTGCAGCTGGCCGCTGGTTGCTTCTTCTTCTCCGATCAATACGGCCCAGCGGGCGCCGCTCTTCCCGGCCCGTTTGAGCTGCTTGCCAAAACCTGACCCACTCAGATCGATCTCCACGGCCTGGCCAAGCTGACGCAGCTGCCGCGCCACAGGCACCGCCAGGGCTTCTGCGCGATCGCCCTGACTCACCACCACCACATCGGGGCTGCTGGTGGGCTTGTTTTCTTGGCCCAAAAGCAGCATCAGCCGCTCCAGACCCATGGCCCAACCGACGCAGGCGGTGGGGGCGCCCCCCAGCTGCTCTACCAAGCCGTCGTAGCGACCGCCGCC
The DNA here is from genome assembly GCA_913049535.1 of uncultured Synechococcus sp. Taxonomy (GTDB): domain Bacteria; phylum Cyanobacteriota; class Cyanobacteriia; order PCC-6307; family Cyanobiaceae; genus RCC307. The sequence continues at coordinate 15,773 of CAJWYF010000024.1, read as the reverse complement.
GCAGACCGTCGCCTGCGCACCGAGGGCGTCACTGGTGATCTCAAAGGCGGTGTGGCCGTAGTAATCCAGCCCCCGCACCAGACGGGGATTGCAGAGAAAGGGGATGCCAAGGGCGCTCAGGCCAGCCTTCACCTGCTCGTAGCGCTCCCGGCTGGCCGGGCTGAGGGCGTCTTCCAGGTTGGGGGCAAGGCTGAGCAGCTCCTGGGTCTGGGGATGTTTCGAATCGAGGATGCGCAATGGGTTGGTGGCCAGGCGCTGCTGCGAATCAGCATCGAGCTGGTCTTGACGCTCCTGTAGCCAGGCCACCAAGCCATCCCTGTAGGCCCTGCGGTCGTCCTGGCTGCCGAGGGAGTTGAGCTCCAGTTGCAGGTTGGTGAGCCCTAGGGCCTGCAGCAGGTCCCAGGCGATGGCGATGGCTTCCACATCGCTGCGGGAATCGGCAAAGCCCAGACACTCCAGACCGATCTGATGGAACTGCCGCTGGCGACCGCCTTGGGGACGTTCGTAGCGGAACATCGGCCCGCCGTACCAAAGCTTCTGGGGCCCTTGGCTGAGCAGGCCGTGCTGAATGGCAGCCCGCACGACGCTGGCGGTGCCTTCCGGCCGCAGGGTGCAGGAGCGCTCGCCGCGATCCAGGAAGCTGTACATCTCCTTGCCCACCACATCGGTGGCTTCGCCGATGCCGCGGGCAAAGAGGTCGGTGGCCTCCAACAAGGGCGTGCGGATTTCGTGGACGCAGGCGCGGCGGAAGTGCTCGCGGGCCATCGCCTCAAGCCACTGCCAGTGGGCTGTTGCCTCCGGCAGCAGATCCACCATGCCTCTGAGGGTCTGCAGCTGTTCCAACGCCGGGATGCCTCTTCGCGGCACATCCTGCCTCTCCGCCCAGAATGGACGCCTTGCCATCCTCTTGCTGCCTGCATGGCCCCTTTGCTGATCACCGGTGGTGCCGGCTTCATCGGCAGCCACACGGTGCTGGTGCTGCTGGAGGCCGGTCATGAACTGGTGGTGCTCGATAACTTCGCCAACAGCTCCCCTTTGGCTCTCGATCGGGTGCTGGAGCTGGCCCCAGCTGGAGCTGATCAGCGGTTGCATGTCATCGATGGCGATGTGCGCTGCGCTGAGGATCTCGATCGTGCTTTCGCTGCTGCGGCAGCCCCGATCACGGGGGTGGTGCATTTCGCGGGCCGTAAAGCCGTGCGGGAGTCGGTGGAGCAGCCCCTGCTGTACTGGGATGTGAACCTTGGCGGCACCAGGAGCCTGGCGGACGCCATGGCACGCCACGGTTGTGAGCTGGTGGTTTTCAGCAGCACGGCCACGGTTTATGGCGAACCCGAGGTGTTTCCCCTGGTGGAGACGATGCCCACCCCGCCGGTGCACCCCTACGCCCAGACCAAGCTGGCGGCGGAGCAGCTGTTGGCGGCCATGGTGCGCAGCCGGGGCTGGCGCGTCGCAGCGCTGCGTTATTTCAACCCTGTCGGAGCTCACCCCAGTGGCCGCATCGGCGAGGACCCCGATGGCATTCCCAACAACCTCTTTCCCTACATCACCCAGGTGGCCGCGGGCCGGCTGGAGCGTCTGCGGGTGTTTGGCGATGACTACCCCACGGCTGATGGCACCGGCGAGCGCGACTATCTCCACGTGATGGATCTAGCGGAAGCCCATGCCGTGGCGCTCGATTACCTCCTGCAGAGGGCGGAGGCGACCCAGATCACCCTCAATCTCGGCACCGGCAGGGCGCGCTCGGTGCTGGAGGTGGTGCAGGCCTTTGAGCGGGCCACCGGCATCCCCATCCCTTACGACGTCCTGCCGCGCCGCGCCGGTGACGTGCCCAAGCTGGAAGCCTCGGTGCAAGCCGCCGCCCAGCTTCTTGGTTGGCAGGCCAGCCGCAGCCTCGAGCAGATGTGCAGCGATGGTTGGGCCTGGCAGCGGGCGAATCCCAACGGCTACCGGTGAGTCAGCTGCTGCTCGCCGGAGGCGGCCACACCCATGCCTTGCTGCTGCGTCGCTGGGCGATGCAGCCCGCCAGCCGCCCGCCCGCGGAGGCCATCACCCTGGTGAGCAACCGCTCCACCAGCCTCTACTCCGGTCTGATCCCCGCGGCCCTCAGCGCTGCCCGACCGCTTGAGCAGTGCGCCATCGACCTGCGCAACCTCTGCCGGGCAGCTGGTGTGAGCTTTGTGGAGGCCGAGATCACGGGCTTGGATTGCCCCCAGCGTGAGCTGCAGCTGCAGGGTGAGCGTCCGCCCCTGCGTTTTGACTGGCTCAGCCTCAACCTTGGGGCTGTGGTGGCCTGCCCGGCAAGCGAGACCTGCCTGCCCATCAAGCCCCTGGAACCACTCCTGGCTGCCCTTGAGCGGCTTCCTGCTTCTGCGCCAGTGCGTGTGGTGGGCAGTGGCGCTGCGGCCATCGAGGTGAGCCTGGCGCTGGCAGCCCGCGGTTGTGCTGTGCAATTGCAGGCGCTCGAGCGCCAGCGATGGTTTTGGGGGCGTTTTGCTCACGCACTTCAGGCCGCAGGGGTGGCACTGAGTTCAACGCCGAACGGTGCGGTCGATCTGGAGATCCACTGCACTGGCAGTCGAGCTCCGGCCTGGCTGGCGCCATCCGGTTTGCAGCTTGATGCGCGCGGCCGGGTGCTCACCGATGAGTGCCTGCGCAGCCTTACCGATCCCCACATCTTTGCCAGCGGTGATTGCGGTGTGCTGGCCCGCCATTGCAGACCTGCAAGCGGTGTCTGGGCCGTGCGGGCCGAGCCGGTGCTGGCGACCAATCTGCGACGGGCTCTGCAGGGGCGCGGCTTGCGCCGCTGGCAGCCGCAGCAACGGGCGCTGCAATTGCTTGGCGATGGCCGCGGGCGGGCCTGGGCGCTGTGGGGTTCGCGGTGTGTGGGTCCGGCCCGCTGGATCTGGCGTTGGAAGCAGCACCTGGACCAGCGGTTCATGGCCATGCTGCGCCTGCCGCCGATGAGCCCGGCTGAGCCCATGCTCTGCAGTGGGTGTGCCGCCAAATTGCCCGCTGCTCCTCTGGTGGCGGCACTGACGCGGCTGGAGGGGGGGGAGCTCCCACTCGCAGAAGACGCTGCTGGCTTTCGCGCTGGCGATCAGGGGGATCAGTGGTGGCAAAGCCTTGATGGTTTTCCGGCCTTGGTGTCAGACCCCTGGCTCAATGGCCGCCTGACGGCATTGCATGCCTGCTCGGATCTCTGGGCCTGCGGTGTGCTGCCGGCTTCGGCCCAGGCGTTGGTCACCGTGCCAAGAGCGTCAGCGCCGCTGCAGGAGGAACTGCTGCTGCAGACCCTTGCGGGGGTGCGATCGGTGCTGCATCCCCAGGGCGCCGCCCTCATCGGCGGCCACACCCTGCAGCGGCGGGAGGCCCCCGATCCCAGTCAACCGCGGAGCACGCAGCTCAGCCTGGCCCTTGTAGTCAATGGTCATCAGCGCCCGTCTCAGACGGCCTGGGGCAAGGGCCCGTTGCAGGCCGGCGACGCCTTGATCCTCACGCGTCCGCTGGGCAGCGGTGTGCTGTTTGCCGCTGCCATGGCCGGCGCGGCTGCGCCCCAGTGGATTGACGCATCACTGGCGCTGCTGCAGCGCTCCCAGGCTCCCCTGTTGCCCCTGCTGCGCCGGTTTGGATGCCGCGCCTGCACCGACATCACCGGGTTTGGCCTGCTGGGCCACCTCAACGAGATGCTGAGCGCTTCTCCGCCTGAAATTGAGGTGGAGCTCGAGGCCCAAGCCGTGCCGGCGTTGCCCGGAGCGCTGGAACTTCTGCATCAGGGCTGGCGCAGCACTCTGGCGCCGGCCAATGCAGCGGCCCTGGCCTCTTGGCCCGGGCTGCAGGGTGTTCGGGCGGAGTTGCTTGTGGATCCCCAGACCTGTGGCCCGCTGCTGGTGGCGTTGCCCCAGCCTCAGTCATCAGCGTGTGTGGAGGCGCTGCATGGCCGCGGTTGGTCCGAGGCTGTGGTGATTGCCCAGGTGCAGCGGAGTCAAGCCTGATGTCAGCGCGTCTGTTTTGGCCCTTGCTGCTCTTGCTGTGGGGCCTGAGCACCCTGTGGGACCGGCTCTGGCTGGGTTGGGACCAGCGTCTGCCGTCCTGGGATCAGGCTGATTACCTCAACAGCGCCATGGATCATGGCCGCGCCCTGGGTCTGTTGCCAGGCGGCGGCTGGCAGGGCTGGCAGGCCCTGCTGGATCACTCGCCCAAGATTCCTCCGCTGGCATCACTGGTGAATGGCACGGTGATGGCGGTGGCGGGGGACCATCCCGACCAGGCAGCGTGGACGCTCAGCCTCTGGTTTGCCCTGTTGCTCCTGGGCGTGGCCCTCTGGGGCAGGCAGCTGGGTGGTCCGGCTGTGGGTCTTTTGGCAGCGCTGTTTTGCGTGCTCTCGCCAGGGCTGGCGGAATGGCGGGTGGATTACGTGCTGGAGATTCCCCTGTGTGCCGGATGCGTCTGGTCGCTCTGGCTGCTGGGCCGCTGGCTCAGGCCCAGTGGTGCCAGCTGGGCAGCAGCGCTGGCAGCTGCTGTGGCCACGGCCTGCGCGCTGTTGATCAAGCAGAGCGCTTTGTTGCTGCTGCTGGGCCCTGGTCTGTGGGCTGTTGTGGCGGGCTGGCGTGTGCGCCGGCGCCGCTGGCAGGTGCTGGGTGCCTTGGCTCTGGTCTTGCTCCTGGTGGCTCCCTGGTTGGGCCACAACCTGATCACCGTCATCGGTGGCACCAACCGAGCCACGTTGGAATCGGCGGCGCGGGAGGGGGATCCCAATGCCGCCAGCCTGGCGGGCTGGATCTGGTACCCCCAGCGATTGCCGCTGCTGGCAGGTCCGTTGCCCCTGCTGGGCGGTCTGGCAGGTGCTGGGTTGGCGCTCTGGCGCCGGTGCTGGCCCCGGGGGGATGACGCCTGGTTGTGGGGGGTTCTGCTCAGTGGCTGGTTGTTGACCACCCTCAGCCCCAACAAGGACCCCCGCTATCTGGCGCCGCTTTTGCCTTTGCTTGCGCTGTTGCTCGCCCGTGGCTGGTTGCTGCTCGTTGCGCTGTTGCGTCCCGCTTGGCGTTGGCCTCTGCTCGGTGCTGGCTTGCTGCTCAGCGCTGCTTCAACCCTGCAGGGGCGTCTGCAAGCGGTGCTTGGCCCGCCGCCGTTTGCGCAGCCCTTGCCGGCCATCGTTGCCGCTGTTCAAGGCGATGACCCGGAGCGTCTGCGCACCTTGATTGTGGTGCCCAGCCGCCCCCAGCTCAATCAGCACAGCATCAGCTACTACGGCCGCCGTCAGGGTGGTGGACTGGTGGGTCGCCAGCTGGGCAGCAGTGCTGCCGACATCCAGCCGGCGTTGGCCCAGGCGGAGCTGGTCCTGCTCGCGACCGGCGCGCAGGGGTCGGTGCGCCGCAGTGCCGCCCGTTTCAGTGACGCGATCCGTCGCTCGGGTGTGTTTGTGCTGCAGGACGCCTGGCCCCGGCCGGAAGGAGGCACCTATGAGCTCTGGGTTCGCCGATCAACGGCAGCCCTGCCCGTGCCCTTTGAGCAGCGCTTCCCGGCTCTGGCCGCAGGACTGGCCCAAGGGCCCGTGGGGCTTGATCCGGTGTTTACCGCGGTGGCCAGCGAACACCAGCTTGATGGCCACCGCACCTATCAACAGCACGTGCGCCAGCAGGCCCTGCAGCGGCTCAAGGACCAGCCGCAAGATCAACAGGCGCTCTGGAGCCTGGCTCTGATTGCGGTTCTGCAGAACCGTCCGCTGGAAGCGGATCACTGGTTTGAGCGCCTGCAGCAGCTTGATCCCGGCAGCCCCTGGCCTGCGGCCTACCGGGCTGTGGTGCTCACTGCTGCAGGCCGCTTGTGGCAAGCCACAGTGGTGGCGGACGCCGCAGCCCGCCAGAGCCCATCGGCGGTGCTGCTGGGTCTGGCAGATCTCAGTGCCGTGCTCGGCGCCCAGCTCTGGCGCTTGCCATCGGCATGGCAGTCGATCCCAGCCGCTGTGGAGGCCGTTGAGCAGCAGCTCAGCCCGCCGGAATCAGGGCGCTGAGCTTCTCGCGGAAATCGCCTTTGGGCATGCCGCCTTTGAGCTCGCCATGAATGACGAAAGCCCCCTCGGGATCGCTCACCACCAAATAGGTGGGCCAGCCCATCCCCTCTTTGTTGGGGTACTGGGCCATCAGCACCTTGCGGTATTTGCGGTAGGTCTCGGTGTCCTGCAGCATCACGCTGACAAAGCCAAGGCCCAGTTCTTCGGCCACCTTGCCGTCGTAATGGCTCATGCGGTGACAGGTGCCACAGTCTTCTGAGCTGAACTTGAGAACGGTGGGCACGGTGTTGCCTCTGGTGGTGGTGAGCGTTGCTTATCACAGCCAGGGGCCCCTGACGAGCCTGGCGGCTGATCTGGCGCGGCAAACCCAGCCCCCCCAGAGCTGGATGGTGGTGGACAACGCCCCGGACTCAGGGCCCCTTGATCCTGCACCCCTCCAGGCAAAACTTGGCCCTATCCCCCTGCGGGTGCTGCAGGGGCGTCAAGGCTGGGGCTTTGCCGCTGGCTGCAATGCCGCTTTTGCTGCGCTCCAGCAGCGGGGCTACAGGGGCTGGATCTGGCTGCTCAATCCAGACATCAGCCTTCCTGCGGGCCATGAGTTGGAGCGCTTGCAGCAGCAGCTGCAGCGTTACCCCCACCACGCCTTGCTCGGCACAGCTGTTGAGGATGCCGCCGGCCAGCTGGAGGCCAGTGGCGGTTGGATTGACCCTGGCCTGCGCTTCAGGCGCCGGCGGATCAAGCCACGGCACGGCCAGCTCGAGCTTGAGGCCCTGGCGGTTGATTGGCTCAGTGGCTGCAGCTTGATCCTCTGCCCCAGCGCCCACCAGCCACCGGCCCGCTTTGATCCGGCTTACCCGCTGTATTACGAAGACCTGGATCTTTGCCGCCGTTTGCAGGCCGCTGGAGCGCCTGTGCTGTGGTTGCCCCAGCCGCGGCTTGGGCATCAGCGTGGTGAGGGCAGCCGCACCCCCTCGTGCCGGCGTCTGCAGCTCTCCACCCGCAGCTACTGCCGCTACCTCCGCCTCCATTGCCCTGGCTGGGTGCGGGCATTGCGGCTGACGCGCCTGCTGGCCACTGCACTGTTGCGATTGCCCATCCAGCCCCGCAGAGGCATGGCTGTGCTGCGCGGACTCAGGCCTGGAGGTTGATGGCTTCAGCGCGGCGGCGACGCAATTCCTCGCCCAGGGCAGGTCCACTGGACCAGCCCTGGGCCAGCAGCTCCTGGGCTTTGATTGGGCTGCGGATCAGCCGCCAGCGCCACAACCAGCGCAGCAGTGGACGACGCCAGTGGCAGCGGCCGGGCCCGAGCTGCATTAGCACCAGCAAGGGCTGGCTGGCGGCCCCGCGTGATTCCAGTGCTTCGCTCCAGGTGCTGGGCTGCCAGTCCTCGGCGCTCGTCAGTTCTTTGAGCCAGTCACCGAGTTCCAGGCTGCTTTCGAGCAGTTTCAGCTGGCCCTGGGGCAATTGCAGGCGCCTCGCCATGGCTGTGATGCCGTTCGAATCGCTCGGGGCAAGCAGCAGCAGGCCCAGCAGACGCAGGCAGGCAACGGGCGGCTCTGCTGCAAGGGCCTTGCCCCAAGCCCCCAGGCGTTGGAGCCAGGCCAGGCTGCCGGGTGGCAGTTGCTGCCACTCGCGCTGCAGCAGCTCCAGAGCGCCCCAGCGCTGCATCAAGCCAATGGCGGCAGGCCAGTGGGGCTCATCAAAAAGCAGCTCCAGTTCCATTCGCAGACGGGCAGCAAGTGCCGGTGCGCCCTGCGGCCAGGGCCAGCTTTGAAGCGCTGCTGCGGCCTGCTTGGCCGCCGTCGCGCTCAGCTCAAGGTTGAGCCGGGCGCCGTAGCGCACCCCCCGGATCAAGCGTGTGGGGTCATCGCTGAGGCTGGCCGGATGGAGCAGTTCCAGCTGCCTGTCCTTGAGCGCGCCCATGCCGCCAAAGGGATCAAGACGGGCATGGTCAGCAGCGGGAAGACGCTGAGCGATCGCATTGAGGCTGAAGTCGCGCCGCTGCAGGTCTTCCTCCAGGCATGCCAGCGACACCTCAGGGTGCGCGCCTGGAAAGGCGTAATGCTCCCGCCGGGCTGAGCTGAGGTCACACAGCAGGGGCCCCTCTGGGGTGTTCAGCTGAAGCTGGGCGGTGCCGAAGGCTTCAAAGCATTGATGGTTGATCAGCGAGAAGCCAGAGGGCAGGTCATGGGCTTGCTCGACGGCTTGGGCGAGTTCCACTGCGGGCCAGCGCTTGGGCCCCTCCACCACCAGATCCAGATCTTTGTCAGGGCCGCGGCGTCCCAGCAGCTGGTCACGTACCGCACCCCCCACCAGTGCCAGCTGCAGGTCGCATTGGCCAGCTTTCAAGGCAAGCCAGTCCATCCAGGTCTGGGCAGCACTCATGGAGACAGCAGCAAAGAGCCCTGCATTACGGTTTGGCCGGTCTCAGGCCGCCTGTGAACCAACACGCCCAGCCTGCCGACTGGGGCAGCAAGTTCAAGCGCTGGCGACTGGCTAAAGCCGTGCGCATGATCAAAGAGCTCGAGCGTTGGCGCGGTCAGCCCGTGGCAGATGCCATTCGCCGCTTGATGGTGGCCATCCAGCCGGGCCTGGCCCCACTGCGCTGCCGCAGCAACGAGGCAGGGGAGTTCAGCCTGCTGTTGCCGCCTGGATGGACCATCCCCGCTGTGCAGCAGCGCCGGCTTCAGCGTCTGCTGCGGCGCCGTCAGCAGCGCAGCGGGGCTGCGGTGGTCAGTTGTGATGACTGGGTTCCTGTGGCCAACGGTCGCCGTGCCTGGAGGCAGAAAGGTCGATTTGACCCGTTGCTTGAACCGCAACTGCAGGAATCGGAGGGTCCCCTCTGGCTGCGCCGTGAGCTGCTTGAGCAGCTGGGGGATCCGCCGTTGGATCCAGCCCAACGTGTCCTTTGGCGCGCAGCACTGCTGGATGCCGTTGGCGCCGATGGCTGGGCCCATGTGGCCTTGCCTCTGGTCACGGCTCCAGCTCCTGTTGTCCCGCCATTGCAGCCGGCCCAGCCTCAAGGGCAGCCACTGGTCAGCGTGCTGATTCCCAGCGGAGGCTTCTACAAGCCCGTTGGCGGCCGCAGCACCATGCTCCTGCGCCATGGACTGCAGACCCTCTTGCAGCGCAGTGAGTACCGCCAGCTCGAGATTGTGCTCATCGATGGCGGAGAACTGGCCGATCGCGAACTCAAGGAATTCGAGCAGCTGACCACCAGTGCCCTCGGTCCAGGCCGTTGGCTCCATACCCGCAGTGAGCATCCCTACAGCTACAGCCAGCGCCTCAATCAGGCTGCCGCGATGGCCCGCGGGGACTGGTTGCTGCAGCTCAATGACGACACGGAGTTGCTCGAACCTGGTGCCATCGGCTCGATGCTCGCTCTGGCTCAGCAGCCCGGTGTGGGGGTTGTTGGGGCATTGCTGCTCTACCCCGGTGGCCGGGTGCAGCACGCCGGGGTGGCGATCGACAACCTGGCGCCGCGCCATCCCTGGGCGGGGAGTTGGCCCAAGCGACTGCCCTATGGCTGGCTTGCGGCCCCGCGCCCCTGCCAGGCGGTCACCGCAGCGGTTTGCCTTTGCAGCACCCAGCTCTGGCGAGAACTTGAGGGGCTGCGCGCTGATCTGCCGATCAATTACGGCGATGTGGATTTCTGTTTGCGCGCACGCCAGCGGGGCCTGGCCGTGCTGCTCGATCCCGCCAGTCGCTGGACCCACTTTGAATCCGCCAGCCGCACCATCAAGGGCACCCCTGCGGAGCTGCCGCGATTCCGCGAGCTGTGGAGTGATGCCCTCGGTGGGCGCTGGTGCATTGATCCCTACGTCTCCCGCTGGCGGGAGCTGATGGCCATCCGAGCGCAATGAGCAAGACCTTCTGGTTGTACAGCCACAACCTCACCAACACCGGTGCACCGCTGGTGTTGGCCGCCATCGCCCGGGAGTTGGCCGCCGCTGGATGGCGCGCCCATCTGCGCCTGCTGAGCTGGGGCGGCTTGCATGACCGGCGCCATTCCCAGTTGCAGCACGCGCTGGCTGCTGAGGGCATTGCTGTTGATGTGCTGGACGCTGAGCAGCTGCCACCCAAGCCGGAACAGGGCGATCGGGTGTTGCTCAACAGCCTTGCCCTCCCAGAAGCAGTTCTCCGGCAAGCCCTTGATTGGAGAGATCAGGGTTTCATCGATCGGTTGGATTGGTATGCCCATGAAGGCGATCCCTGGGTGTGGCTGCCCGATCCCGCCTGGTCTGAGCGTCTGCGTCAGGCTTTGCAGCGCGAGCTTCTGCAACTACGGGTCCCCTCACGGCAGACACGCCAGATCTATGCCGAGTGGCTCGATTGCTCCGCTCCCGCCTTGGCAGTCCAGTGGCCGCGTTTGCTTCTGCCCGAGCCAACAGCCAGCGGATGCGCTCCCAGTGATGCGGTGCTCCGGCTTCAGCTCACGGGTATGGCCGGATGCGGCCAGAAGGGTCACCTCTGGCTGCTGCGCTGGATTGAAGCGGCCCTGGCGCAGCAGCCCCAAGGCACCCCCGGGATGAGGGACGTTCAGCTGCAGTTCATTGGCTTGGAGTGCGGCGCCTATGCCGCCTTCAGTCGTGAGCTTTGCCGTCGCGCTGGCGCGCTGCTGGGGCCGCGGTTCAGCTGGCAGGAGCATGGCAGCCGGGAGGAGGCCTTGGCGGCCATGGCTCAGGCAGATTTTGCGGTCAGCTGCTCTCTGAGTGAAACCTTCTCCCTTGTTGCCGCAGAAGCCATGGCTTTGGCCAAGCCCTTGCTGCGCAACCGCACAGGCGGTTGGCATGAGCAGTTGCAGCCTGGCTTGACAGGTTTTGATCTTGGTGAACCCGGCCCCGAGCTGCAAGAGCAGCAGGTGGAGTTGCTGCAGCGGTTAAGGGATCCGCGCCGCACTTCCACTGTTGCGATTCAAGCCATGGGTCAGCGCGCCAAGCAGCAGGCCCGGACCTTTGAGCAGGTGCGCTACAGCAGCTGGTTGCTGCAGGAGACGGCGCCATGAGGGCATCCATCGCTGTGGTGTGGGATCTGCTTTTGCCTCTGGGTTTGGGGCTTTTCCTGATGCCACTCGATCCGCGCATCAGCAGCCTGCCGCTGATGTTCTGGATCCTGGTGCAGCTGCTGGGGGCGTCTGAGCAGCGCCGCTGGGCCCTCTGGCCGCTCTTGGCCCTGCTGCTGCTCAACACACGCCTGTGGTGGTTCAACGACCCTCCCCATCCGGCGTCTGTTCAGGACGGGTTGGTGCTGGTGGCTGGCCTTCTTGGCGCCACCACCGTGCCCCAGCACCGTTGGCTTGGAATCCTGCGACTGCCGTTGCTGGCGCTGCTGCCACCACTGACGTCCCTGGGCGCCAAGCCATGGGCACCCAATCCAGCCGTCGGCGCCAATCAGGGGGCCTACCTGCTGGGGTTGCTGTTCCTTCTAGCCGTGATCTGGTGCTGGAAGGAGCGCCAGCGATGGTTGCAAGGACTCGCCGGGGGCAGTGCAGCACTGGCTTTTGTGATGCTGTGGCAGACCGGATCCAGGGCCGGCTTGATTGCCTCTGCCGTTGCACTGTTCATCGTTGTTCTGCGCGAGCGCGCTAAGGCGGGCACCTGGCGGCGTGATGCTGCGCTCTTGCTTGGAGCGGGCGCGCTGCTTTATCTGGCCCGTTGGCTGCTGTTCTCCACCAATTCGAGCCTGCCGGGTCTGAAAGCCGGCTCCGACCTGGGCCGTTTGTTGAGCGCCGAGTGTTTCGCAGCATTGCCTTTCAGCGGCAGCAACCGCCTGTTGTATGGCGTTGGTTTTGATCGTGTTCAGGAGCTTTGCCAGGTTCCTTTTCAGGCGCTGGTGCTGCAGCACGCCCACAACACGTATCTGCAGCTTTGGGCTGGTGCTGGTCTGTTGGGGGTGCTTGCCCTTGTACTTGTGCTGGTGTTGCTGATCGCTCAGTGGCGTTCAGTCGAGCTTGAAATGCCCAGCGGCCTGTGCTGCAGCGGCCAGGCCGCGCTGATCTACACCCTGCTGCAGGGCTGTTTTGATCTTTCGCTTCTGCACTGGCCGGTGACCCTGGCCTTCAGCGGGCTCCTGCTGGGGATGCCGCTGGCCTTCTGTAGTGCTTCAGGTCAACGGATGGATCGGCGCTAGTCGCGGATCAAGGATCTTGGTGCCCATCCCCTCAAACTTCACGGCAACCGAGACCTTCTCGCCACTGCCAAAAAGATGCGTCACGGTGCCCTCCCCGAAGGCGTCATGGCTGAGTTTCTCCCCCACGGTCCAGCTGTGCTGGCTGCGGCCGCTGGGCCGGCTCGGTGCAGGTCGCGCGGCTGGTTCGCGGTCCACCCTTGTGAGTCGCTCCAGCCGTTGCTCCCGTCGCAGGGATGCGCCGCCGCTGCGCGGGATTTCTCCCTGGATCAGGGCTTCAGGCAGTTCACTGAGGAAAGCTGAGGGGATGGCCGGTTCGCGCATGCCGCCCCAGAGGCGCCGTTCACTGGCGTGGGAGAGGAACAGGCGTTCTTTGGCGCGCGTGATGCCCACATAGCAGAGCCGTCGCTCCTCCTCCAGGGCTCCTGGATCTTCAAGGGATCGGTAGCTCGGGAACAGCCCTTGCTCCAGGCCCACCAGAAAGATCACAGGAAACTCCAGCCCCTTGCTGGCATGGAGGGTCATCAGCACCACCCGTTCAGCGGCCAGATCCTTGTTGTCAGCATCGCTGGCCAGCGCTGCTGAGGCCAGGAAACCTTCCAGCGAGCCCTCCTCATTCTCCTCCTGGTACTGCAGGGCGGCGTTGACCAGTTCCTGGAGGTTGCGGCGGCGTTCCTCTGCTTCATCGGTGCCCTCGGTGATGAGTTCTGAGACGTAGCCGCTGCGCTCCATCACCAGCTGAACCAGCTCGCTGGGGGGCTTGGTGTCAATGACTGCGCGCAACTCATTGAGCAGTTCGCTGAACTGCAGCAGGCCCTTGGCGGAGCGGCCCGCCAGGGTCCGGGCAGCTTCCGGGTCATTGACCACCTCCCAAAGGGGAACCCCCAGCTGGGTGGATGCATCGGTGAGCCGCTGGATGGTGGTCTTGCCGATGCCGCGCCGCGGCACATTCAGCACCCGCAGCAGGCTGACGGAATCGGCCGGGTTGATCAGCAGACGCAGATACGCGAGCACGTCCTTGATCTCGCGCCGGTCGTAGAAGCGCAGACCGCCCACCACCGTGTACGGAACGCGCCAACGCACCAAGGCCTCCTCCACCGCTCTGGACTGGGCATTGGTGCGGTAAAGGACCGCCATGTCCCCCCAGCGCAGGTCAGGGTGAGCCGCTTCCAGCTCGCGCATCCGGTGCACCACCGCCTCGGCTTCTGCGACTTCGTCGTCGCAGCGCGTCAGGCGGATCAGTTCTCCTTCTCCCCGGGTAGGGCGAAGCACCTTGTCGATCCGCTCACTGTTGCGAGCAATCAAGCTGTTGGCCGCCTCCAGGATCGTGGCGGTGGAGCGGTAGTTCTCCTCCAGCTTCACCATCGTTCGGGTGGCCTGATCGCTGGCGCCATCACCGAAATCCCCCTGAAAGCCCATCAGGATGCGGAAGTCGGCAGCGCGGAAGCTGTAGATGCTCTGATCGGCATCGCCGACCACAAAGACCGAACGGTTCTCCCAGTTGCTGAACTCCGCTGGTGGCAGCCCATCGGTCACCAGCAGCTTGAGCAGTTCGTACTGGGTGTGGTTGGTGTCTTGATACTCATCCACCAGCACGTGGCGGAAGCGGCGGTGCCAGTAGCTGCGCACCTGCTCGTGCTGGCTCAGCAGCTGCACCGGCATCAGCAGCAGATCATCAAAATCCAGGGCGTTGTTGGCGGCCAGCGCACGCCGGTAACGCCGGTAGGTTTCCACCAGCAACTTGCCCCGGTGCCCCTGGCCAGCCTCCTGCTGTTCCAGATCACCAGGTAGCCAGCCTTGGTTTTTGGCATTGCTGATGGCCCAGCGCAGCTTCTTGGGTTCAAACCGCTTGGGATCAAGCTGGAGCTCCTGGGTGGTGATCTCCTTCACCAGGCTCTGGGCATCCGCCTCGTCGTAGATCGTGAACTGGCGCGTCCAGCTCAGCCCTTCAGCGTCCTTGTACTTATCAATGTCAAAGCGCAGCAGCCGCGCAAACAGGGCGTGGAAGGTGCCGATCCAGAGCTCCTTGATCACCTCTCTGTAGATGCGGCTGCGCAGCTGCTTCTGCTCGTGGGCCGGCAGGGTGGCCAGAGGTTGGCCGAACTGGCTGAGGGCTAATCGCTGGGTGAGCAGCAACTCCAGCCGCTCTTTCATTTCACGGGCGGCTTTGTTGGTGAACGTCACCGCCAGCAATTCACCCGGGTCGATGCCGTGGTGACCGATCAGGTGGGCGATGCGATGGGTCAGGGCTTTGGTCTTGCCGCTCCCGGCGCCTGCCACCACCAGCAGTGGGCCGCAGTGGTGCCCCACAGCAGCCTGCTGGGCATCGTTCAGGCCATTGAGAAAACCCGCCCCGCTCTGGCTGCTCATGTGGGGAAGACCTCGGGAAGCTCAGCGACGACGCGTTGGAGACCTTCAGCCAGGGGAATGGTGGCTCGCCAGCCCATGGCCCCCAGGCGGCTGACATCAAGCAGTTTGCGGGGGGTGCCATCCGGTTTGCTGCTGTCCCAGGCAATCCTTCCCTGGAAACCCGTGGCTGCGGCGATCTGTGTGGCCAGCTCCTTGATGCTGAGGTCCACACCGGTGCCGACATTGAGGAATGCCGGTTCGTGGCTGGATGGATCGTGCTGCCAGCGCTCAAGGCAGAACACTGCGGCGCTGGCCAGATCATCCACGTGCAGGAATTCACGTCTGGGGGAGCCGCTGCCCCAGCAGACCACTTCATCGCTGCCGCTGCGGGCCGCTTCGCTGAAGCGGCGAATCAGGGCGGCCATCACATGGCTGTGACTGGGGTGGTAGTTATCGCCAGGGCCATAGAGGTTGGTGGGCATCAGGCTGATGGCATCAAATCCGTGCTGGATGCGCAGGGCACGGCAGAGCTGAATGCCGGCGATCTTGGCAATGGCGTACCACTCGTTGGTGGGTTCAAGCGCGCCAGTGAGCAGGCTCTCCTCACGGATCGGTTGTTCCGCGAACTTGGGGTAGATGCAGCTGCTGCCCAGGAACAACAGCCGGCGTACACCGTGGCGCCAAGCCGCTTCGATCACGTTGTTCTGGATGTTGAGATTCTCCAGTAGGAAATCAGCTGGATAGCTGTTGTTGGCCAGGATTCCCCCCACCTTGGCCGCGGCAAGCACCACCACATCAGGGCGTTGGGTCCTGAACCAGGCCTCCACAGCAGAGCGATCGAGGAGATCCAGCTCTGCGCGCGGGGCGGTGAGCTGTTGCTGATAACCGGCAGCATGCAGGGCGCGGCAGATGGCGCTGCCGGCCATGCCGCGATGGCCGGCGATGAAGATGCGATCGGCCGGTGCGATCAGGGGGGCTGGGCTCATGGCGCGGCTCACTCCTGGGCAGTGCCCACCACGTTGAAGCCTTTGCGGCGCAGATAGGCCTCCTTGCGGGCCTCTTCCCTGTCCTGCTCCACCATGTCGCTGACGAGTTCCTCCAGGGTGGTGGTGGGTGTCCAGCCGAGTTTGGCGTGGGCTTTGCTGGGATCGCCCAGCAGGGTTTCGACTTCGGCAGGTCGGAAGTAGCGCGGGTCAATGCGCACCACCGCCGCATCGGTGTCAGCGCGGTGACCCACCTCCTCGAGGCCAGAGCCGCGCCATTGGATACCGCCCCAGCCCAGGGCCTG
>CAJWYF010000023.1 GCA_913049535.1 uncultured Synechococcus sp. | reverse complement strand
CTGGGCCAGACCCTGGCTGAACGAAGGGAATTTCGTTGCCATGAGAGAGGTCAGAAGGGGGAGATCAGCCCACCGCGATGATGCGGGCCAGGAAGAAGGACCAGGTCGTTGCGATGCCGCCCAGCAGATAGTGGGCAACGCCGACAGCACGACCTTGAGTGATGCTCAGCGCACGCGGCTGGATAGCCGGTGCAACCTTGAGCTTGTTGTGAGCCCAGACGATGGACTCGATGAGCTCCTGCCAGTAGCCACGGCCGCTGAACAGGAACATCAGGCTGAAGGCCCAGATGAAGTGGGCACCCAGGAACATCAGGCCATAGGCACTGGTGGCAGAGCCGTAGCTGTTGATCACCTGCGAGGCCTGAGCCCACAGGAAGTCACGCAGCCAACCATTGATGGTGAGGGCACTGGTGGCGAAGTTGCCATTAGTGATGTGCTGGACGGTGCCATTGGCACTGACCGTGCCCCAGATGTCGCTCTGCATCTTCCAAGAGAAGTGGAAGATGACAACCGACAGGGCGTTGTACATCCAGAAGAGACCCAGGAAGACGTGGTCCCAACCGGACACCTGACAGGTGCCGCCACGGCCGGGGCCGTCGCAGGGGAAGGCGAAACCGAGGTTGGCCTTGTCGGGGATCAGGCGGGAGTTGCGGCTGTAGAGCACACCCTTCAGCAGGATCAGCACCGTCACGTGAATCGTGAAGGCGTGGATGTGGTGGACCATGAAGTCGGCAGTGCCGAGCGGCATGGGAGCTGCGGCGACCTTGCCGCCGACGGCCACAACAGAGCCGTTGAACACTTCGCTCACACCAGCGAGGGCATTCGGAGCGGTGCTTCCGGCTGCTGCAGCGTGGGCGTTCTGGATCCACTGAGCGAAGATCGGCTGAATTGAAATCGCCGAGTCGCTGAACATGTCCTGGGGACGACCCAGGGCACGCATGGTGTCGTTGTGGATGTAGAGACCGAAGCTGTGGGCGCCGAGCCAGATGCAGACCCAGTTGAGGTGACTGATGATGGCGTCGCGTGCCTTGAGCACTCGGTCCAGAACGTTGTCGATGTTCTGAGCAGGGATGTAATCGCGAACCATCGCGATTGAGGCGTGAGCACCAGCACCCACAACCAAGAAACCGCCGATCCACATGTGGTGGGTAAACAGCGACAGCTGGGTTGGGTAGTCGATCGCGATGTACGGATACGGAGGCATCGCGTACATGTGCTGGGCCACGATGATCGTGACGGAGCCACCGAGGGCAAGGTTCACAGCCAACTGGGCATGCCAGGAGTTGGTCATGAACTCGTAGAGACCGTCGTGACCGCGAGTGGCAGGGAACAGCAGGGGATCACCCTTTTGACCCTCAAGGATCTCCTTGATGGAGTGACCAATACCCCAGTTGGTGCGGTACATGTGACCAGCCACCAGGAACATGATCGCGATCGCCACGTGGTGGTGAGCGATGTCGGTCATCCAGAGGCTGCCCGTGATCGGGTTCAGACCACCTTTGAAGGTCAGGAAGTCGCTGTAGGCAGCCCAGTTACCGGAGAAGAAAGCACCGATGCCTTCTTTGATGCCGGGATAGAGCTGTCCAACCAGATCCTGATTGAAAAAGGCATGGGGCAGAGGGATGTCCGCCACAGAGGCAATGGCCTTGCCATCCAGACTCAGGGGCTTGCCAGCGTCGATGGCATCCATCAGCGCTGTTGTGGGCAAGGAGATGTGAATCAGGTGACCAGCCCAGGCGAGTGAGCCCAGACCAAACAGACCAGCCAGGTGGTGGTTGAGCATCGACTCAACGTTCTGGAACCACTCCAGCTTGGGAGCTGCCTTGTGGTAATGGAAGACGCCGGCATTCAGCATCAAACCAGCCATCACCAGGGCGCCGATGGCCAGGGACAGCAGCTGCGTCTCGTTGGTGATGCCCCAGGAGCGCCAGACATGAAACAGGCCTGAGGTGATTTGAATGCCGTGGAAGCCGCCACCCACGTCACCGTTCAGGATTTCCTGGCCAAAGATCGGCCAGACCACCTGGGCACTGGGCTTGACGGTGAGGGGGTCGGCGAGCCAACCGGAGTAATTGGAGAAGCGTGCACCGTGATAGAAGGCGCCGCTGAGCCAAATGAAGATGACGGCCAGGTGGCCGAAGTGAGCGCTGAAAATCTTGCGCGAGACCTCTTCCAGGTCACTGGTGTGACTGTCGAAGTCATGAGCGCGGGAGTGGAGGTTCCAGATCCACGTCGTGGTCTTGGGACCTTTGGCCAATGCGCGATCGAAGTGGCCGGGCTTGCCGAGCACGTCGAAATCGACGGGCACGGGATTCCGGTCAACCGAGACCTTGGCCTTCTCCCCACGTTCTGGTGGGCTGATGGTCATCGAGACGTTCCTCGAGGGTTTGGGTCGGTGGCCTGCCACGCGACCGAATGGACGCGCAGGGACCGCTGGGGTGCAGACCGCAATGCGCCGAGGCAAAAGCCTTGGCAGCACTGGGCCGCGGACCCCAGCTAGGGGGACCGCTGGACGGAGTATAGGGGCCGTCAATTACCCCCTCTCAAGGCAGTTACAAAGGTTCAAATCCCAGTGCTGGACTGGACTCTTCAAAGGACTTTTTGACAACCAATACCGGCATATCCCGTGAGTTCGTTAACACTTACCCCTTGACAGATCCACCCTTGGGAATGCACTGCGTTGCGCTTCACTGGAGGATGATCTGCGCGCGCAATCTGGTGATGCCCCGGTCCCTGCTCAGCCGCTGCGCTGCCCTTGCCCTCTGCTTGGTGCTACTGCTGCTGAATGCGCCTGGCGCAGAAGCAGCGTTCTGGAACCGCGGCCGCAACAGTCCAACCAGCAGCAACACCAGCGCTCAGGCCCTGCAGGAGGTGGCACCGCCTGCTGCGGCCCAGCAGATTGCCCACGTCCTCAGTGCACATGAGCCCCGTCTGGAGCTGCTCTCTCCTGCTGCCGACAGCCTGGTGCCAGCGGGGCCTTGGACCCTGCGTCTACTGGTGAGCGACTGGCCACTGCTGCAAAGCCCCTCGCTGGGGCCCGGCGCCCACGTGGTGGTCCAGCTCGACGGGGAGGCGCCGGTGCGCGCCTTTGATGCGAGCGCAGACGGCGTGGTGGAACTGGAGATGCCCGCCCTCACCCCTGGGAGTCACCGGCTTGTGGCCTATGCCGCACTGCCCTGGGGAGAGCCTGTCAGCGCCCGCCAGGCAAAGCTGAACTGGAGGCTGCACCGCGGCCTGCGCAACCAGGCGGCACTTCCCGATGAAGCCGCCCCCCAGCTGGTGGCCATTGGCGCACCGAGCCTCGCAGCCACTCGGCCGGTGCCGATCAACTGGCTGCTGCTCAATGCGCCCCTGCAGCATCTGCGCCCTGATGATGAGCAATGGCGCCTGCGCCTCAGCCTCGAAGGCAGCAGCGTTGTGCTGGATCGCGCCCAGCCGCTCTGGCTCAGCGGCCTCAAACCAGGAGAACATTTCCTGCAACTGGACCTGCTGGATGCCAGTGGGGAGTTGCTGGGTGCCCCGTTCAATGCGCTGGTCCTCGAGCTGCCGGTGCCCTCCTCACGCTCGGGGGCGCCAGCGTTCTATGGCGCAGAGCTCAACGCGTCCCAGCTCGCTGAACTGAGTGATCCCAGCGTCAGCGCTGCAGCCGAGTCAACCGAAGCCACTCCCGCCCCAGATCTCAACCCAGAACCCGAACCAAAGCAAAAGGCTCCATCAGCCGCCGTGCCGAGCGCCTCAGAACCTTCTGCTAAGCCGGAGCCCTCTGATGCTGAGGATCCGGAGATCGTGATCGCCGCCGAGAGCAGCACGGACGCCACACCAGAGGACGCGGCGATCAGCCCCATCCCTGACCGTGGCGACAGGCAAGCTGAGGACACCGCAGCACCTGAGTTGACCGACGTTGAGGCAACGCCAGAGGAGAGCCCTTCATGAAGCGGCTGGGACTCTGCGCCTCACACGCTGGCCTGTGCCAGTTAGAGCCGCTGCTGCGCCTCGGGGAACTGGAGGCCGTGGCTGTCCCGTCCAGTCTGATCGATGCGCAACGGCCTGAACTGCTGCATGACCCCGCAGGACCCAGGGCCCTGCTGTTGAAGCATTGGGGCGAGTTGGACGTGTTGGTGGGCGCCCTGGCCGCTGGAGCGCTGGTGCGCATGATCGCTCCGCTGCTGAGCCAGAAGCAGCGGGACCCGGCAGTGCTGCTGCTCGCAGATGCCGGGCGCATGCTGCTGCCGCTGCTGGGCGCCCATCAAGCTGGTGGCGAGAGGGAAGCAGCTCGCCTGGCACCGCTGCTGCAGGCCCGCATTGCCCATAGCGGCTTCAGCGCCAGTCAGGGGCGCGTTCCCCTAGACAGCTTCGGCTGGGGCTGGGGCTGGCGCCGCGGGGGCGGCCCATGGGACGCGCTCATGCATCGAGCAGCCCGTGATGAAGCGCTCACCCTCAACACCGAAGCTGCGCAGGATTTGGCCACCGCCTCACTGCAGCAACCCCAAGGCCAACCCCTTCAGCGCAGCAGCACAGCCTATGCCGATCTGCTGGTCAGCTGCCATAGCGGCGGCGGTTGCCGCTGGCACCCGCCCCAGCTCTGGATCGGCCTGGGGTGCGAGCGGGGCAGCAGCCTGCCGTTGTTGCAGCAGGCGGTGGAGCACAGCCTCAGCGCATCGCAACTGGCGCCAGAAGCGGTCGCGGGGCTGGCCAGCCTCGAGCTCAAAGGCGATGAGCCAGCCCTGCTGGCCCTGGCTGCAGAACGGCAGTGGCCGCTCAAGTTGTTCAGCGCGGAGCAGCTCAAAGAGCAGCCGGTGCCGACGCCTTCTGAGGTGGTGGCAGCGGAGGTGGGTTGCCCCAGCGTGGCTGAAGCAGCAGCGCTCGTGGCAGCAGGCCATGGCGCTGTGCTCCGTCAGGCCAAAACCATCCATAAAAAGGATGGCCACGGGGCCGTCACCGTGGCCATTGCAGAAGCCGCCGTGCCGTGGGCACCTCAGCGCGGCAGCTTGGAGCTCATCGGCGCTGGCCCAGGCGCGTTGGATCAACTCACCCCCGCAGCCCGCAGCGCCCTGGCCAATGCTCAGGTCTGGGTCGGCTACAGCCTGTACCTGGATCTGCTGGAACCGCTGCGCCGCTGTGATCAACAGCGCATGGAGGGCCAGCTGACACGCGAGCGGGAACGCTGCCAGCAAGCTCTGGATCTGGCCCGGCAGGGCATCAAAGTCGCCCTGATCTCCAGCGGCGAAAGCGGCATGTACGGGATGGCTGGCCTGGCGCTGGAGCGTTGGCTGGAGCTACCGGCCCAGGAGCAGCCCCTGTTTGAGGTGCATCCGGGCATCTCTGCGTTTCAGATGGCCGCAGCCCGGCTTGGCGCACCACTGATGCATGACCTCTGCACCATCAGCCTCAGCGACCGGCTCACCCCTTGGGACGTGATTGAACAACGGGTCAAGGCGGCAGCCGCAGGCGATTTCGTCGTGGCGCTCTACAACCCGCGCTCCCGTGATCGCCACTGGCAGCTGGGGCGAGCCGTGGAACTGCTCCTGCAGCAGCGGCCTGACTCCACCCCAGCTGCGATCTGCCGGCAGCTCAGCCGCCCTGATGAAGCCCTGCAGATCCACCGTCTTGGCGAGCTTCCTCTCGATCAGGTCGACATGTTTTCGCTGGTGTTGATCGGCAACAGCACCACCCGCCTGCATCAAGGGCGGATGGTGACCCCCCGCGGTTACCCGGGAGCAGCACTCAATTGATCGACGTTGAAGTCGGGATGACAGGATTCGAACCTGCGGCCCCTTCGTCCCGAACGAAGTGCGCTACCAAGCTGCGCTACATCCCGATAGATCCATCGTAGGAGACCAACTTGCAGAAGCCTGACTGGCTGCGGGTCAAAGCCCCACAGCGCGAGCGGATCGGCGCCGTTGCTGATCTGCTGCTGGATCTCAAGCTCAACACCGTCTGCCAGGAGGCCAGCTGCCCCAACATCGGTGAATGCTTCGCCGGGGGGACAGCAACCTTTCTGATCATGGGGCCGGGATGCACCAGGGCATGCCCGTACTGCGACATCGACTTCGACAAGAGTGTTCGTGCGCTCGATCCCACCGAACCGGAGCGGCTGGGGGAAGCCACCCAGCGGCTGGGCCTGCGCCATGTGGTCATCACCTCGGTCAACCGCGATGACCTCAGCGATGGCGGTGCCAGTCAGTTCGTCGCCTGCATCGAGCAGATCCGCGAGCGCTCACCAGGCACCACGATCGAACTGCTGATCCCGGATTTCTGTGGTGACTGGAATGCCCTGGCCGCTGTGATGGCCGGGGGACCCGATGTGCTCAACCACAACATCGAGACCGTCCCTCGCCTCTATCGCAAGGCTCGCCCCCAGGCGATCTACGAGCGCTCGCTGGAGTTGCTGCAACGGGTCAGGCAAGGCTGGCCGAGCTGCTACAGCAAATCGGGGCTCATGGTGGGACTGGGTGAGAGCGACGCTGAGGTCCTCGAGGTGCTCGCTGATCTGCGCCGCCACGCTGTCGACATCGTCACGATCGGGCAGTACCTCTCACCGGGGCCCAAGCACCTGCCGGTGGATCGCTTTGTCAGTCCAGAGCAATTTGACCACTACCGCCGCGTCGGGGAAGACGAGCTGGGCTTCCTGCAGGTGGTGAGCACCCCGCTGACCCGCAGCAGCTACCACGCCGGGGAGGTGCAACGGCTGATGCAGCAGTATCCGCGCTGAGGAGAAAATCCACGGAAGGGTCCTAGGGTCACCCGCCAAACGTGTCGAAAGCCATGGCCCCGGCCCCGGCGGCGTCCACCCGGTTCTCCGGTGTGTTCAACCGGATCAGCACGAACAATCTGCGTGGTGATCTCTTTGGTGGGGTCACTGCCGCGGTGATCGCGCTGCCGATGGCGCTGGCCTTCGGTGTGGCCAGTGGCGCCGGGGCAACAGCCGGTCTCTGGGGCGCTGTGCTGGTGGGGCTGTTCGCTGCCCTCTTCGGCGGCACACCCACACTGATCTCCGAACCCACCGGTCCGATGACCGTGGTGATGACCGCTGTCATCGCCAGCCTCACGGCGAGCAACCCTGAAAACGGCCTCGCCATGGCCTTCACCGTGGTGATGCTCGCGGGTGTGTTTCAGATCGCCTTCGGTGTGCTGCGGCTGGGGCGCTACGTCACCCAGATGCCGTACACGGTGATCTCGGGCTTCATGACCGGCATCGGCCTGATCCTGATCATCCTGCAGCTGGGCCCGTTTCTCGGTCAGGCCAGTCCCAAAGGGGGGGTGATCGGCACGCTGCAGGCCCTACCCCAGCTGCTCGCTGAAGCTCAGCCCCTGGAGGTGTCACTGGCCCTGCTGACGCTGGCCATCCTTTGGTTCACGCCCAAACAGCTCAAAAAATTGGCGCCCCCGCAACTGATCGCGCTGGTGGTGGGCACGTTGGTGTCGCTGCCCCTGCTCGGCGGGGTGGGAGCAGATGACGTGCGCCGTATCGGCGAGATCGCCTCAGGGTTTCCGCAGCTGCAACTGCCGATCTTCAGCACCTCGGATCTACGGCTGATGGTGGTGGACGCGGCGGTGCTGGGCATGCTCGGCTGCATCGATGCGCTTCTCACCTCGGTGGTGGCTGACAGCCTCACCCGCACCGAACACAACTCCAACAAGGAGCTGATTGGCCAGGGGCTCGGCAACGTCATCAGCGGCCTGTTTGGTGGACTGCCCGGAGCGGGCGCCACCATGGGCACGGTCGTCAACATCCAAAGCGGCGGGCGCAGTGCCCTCTCCGGCATCTCCCGTGCAGTGATCTTGATGCTGGTGATTCTGGTGGGAGCCCAGCTCGCCGCTGAGATTCCCCAGGCCGTCCTGGCCGGCATCGCCCTCAAGGTAGGCGTCGACATCGTCGACTGGGACTTCATTCAGCGCGCCCATCGCATCTCCCGCAACGGGGCGCTGATCATGTACCTGGTGATCGGCCTCACGGTTCTGGTGGACCTGATCACTGCCGTTTTTGTCGGCGTCTTCATCGCCAACATCCTCACCATCGACAAGATGAGCTCCCTGCAAAGCCAGGCGATCAAATCGGTGAGCACCGGCGGAGACGATGACCTCGCCATCCCGAACGATGAACGCGACCTGCTCGATCAAGGCAACGGCCAGGTGCTGCTCTTTCAACTCACCGGCGCCATGATCTTCGGCGTGGCTAAGGCCATCAACCGTGAACACAACGCCATTAGTGACTGCAAAGCTGTGGTCTTCGACCTCTCAGAGGTGTCCCACCTGGGGGTGACCGCTGCACTGGCCGTTGAAAACGCGGTCGAAGAAGCCATCGATGTGGGCCGTCAGGTGTACGTGGTGGGCGCCAGCGGAACGACCCGTCGCCGCCTCGAGAAATTGGGACTGTTCAACAAGCTGCCCTCACGGCGCACCGAGATCAGCCGCCGTGACGCGCTCCAAGCAGCGGTCGCCGCCATCGACTGATCAGAACAAGCCGCGCACCAACTGGGGCTTGAGCAACCTGTAGCGGCGCTCCTCGTAGACAACATCAAAGGGCAGCTGTTCCATCGCGGCCTGGGGCACCACCACCTCAGGACCGTTGGGAATCAGGAAGACAAATCGCTTCGAGGGCAGGTCAAACCGCTTGAAACGCAGCGGCTTTGGCGGCTGCGCGACTGGTACGTCGCGCGGTTGAGGAGGCCGTGTCACCCCCTGAGGCATGGGGATCGGTGGGGTCTGACCCTGCGGCGTGGGGTTCTGAGGCGTCGGAATTTGCAGCGCCGGCACCTGAGGCTTGAAAGGCTGCGCCGGGATCTCCGGGTAGGTGTTGACCAGATTGACCTCGGCCAGTTGCCCCTTGCCGATCATGCGCTTGCTGAAGAACAGTGCACCACTGGCATCAGGCTTTACGTCGCGGCCATTGATGGTGGCGCTGAGCTGGGCAGCAATGCCTGCAGCAGAAGGTTCTTTGAGGGTGATGCCACGGGCGAAGTTCTCATCGGTGAAACAGACCGGTTGCGTGATGCTGCCGCTGGCGAGGTCCAATGTTTGGCGCAGGGTGTGCACCTCTTCGCCAACTTGGTTGGTGCTCACCGTGGACTGCTGCACCTGGCGACCACCCAGTCCCATGGTGCGCAGGGGAGTGCTGAGCTGGCTGAATTCCAACGTCACAACTTGAGCAGATGGCGGTGGAGAGCCGACAACGCTTTTGTTGATGCGAAGGCAGTAGTCCTGGCGCGAGACTTGCACAGGCTCGCGGTACTGATTGGCCAGGATCACCCGCTCAGTGTTACCGGCAAGGACGCGCAAACCACTGACCACCGAGGTGGTTCCCCGTGTCGCCACCTGAGCCGTCATCGGTTTGGCCTTGGCCGTGAGGTTGGCGGTGGTGGTGGCCGATGGCAGAGGCACCCAGCCCTTGGGCAAACGATCCAGACGCTCCTGCAGCGTCACCGCCCATTCCTCACCCGGTCGCATGGGTCTGCAGACGCGGGCTCCTGTCTGATCCTGATTCTTGAGGTCGGCCAGAAGTGAGTTGCTGCGCCCATCTGATTTGAGAACAAAGCTGTCCTTGCTCGTGACCTGCTGCAGGGGAGACGTGGCTGTCTCAAGCGCTTTGCCATCCTTCAGCCATATCTTCTGCACCTCGACGCAGGCCTGGCTGCTGAGCTGTTCCTTGGGGATATTGACCAGTTCCACACGGTTGACCGTGTTGCGCCCTGGTGAGCGCCACGGCATCGATTGACCTCGATCAGCGACGATGCGGCCGTTGAGCTTGGTGGCCAGATGGGTGAAGGAGGAGCCAGGCTGCTCCGGTTCACTCACCTTGAAGCGCTGCAACTGATCAAAACACTGCGTTTTGGATTCCCCCGGCTTCAACTGCAGCGGAATCGTCTGCTGCCCACTGGCTGTTCTGGCCGTCAGCGTGGCAGGGAAGGCCTGCTGAGGCAGAAGCGCACCAGCAGAGTTGAGGGTCTTGGTGACCGTGATGCAGCGTTGATCCGTGCGCTTGTTGACCAACACCAACTCAGGCGCAGCCGCCTGCCCAGCGCTGATGGAGGCCTGATCCGTTGGCTGAACGACCACGTTGCCTGAATCCTGAGGCGGCGGGGTTTCGCTGGCGCTGACGGCATAGCTCCGGCCTGGTTGAAGATTGCCGTAGCAGCGCTGACCTGATTCCTGACTCACCGTCACCGGAGCGCCAGGGCCCTTCAAGGTGATGCGCGGAGAGGAGCCATTGGGGGGCGCACCTCCCTCCCACGCCTTGCGGAACTTCACGCAGGCGCGTGTGCCCTGGCCTGCGCCCGGGGGGCAGCCTGGGTTGGTCACGGTGATGGGCAGCACGCGTGGCTGGGGTTGGCCCCCATCCCCCTGCCGGCCGGCCGTGCCGTTGAAGCTCAACCGCAGCCGGCCTAATCCCTGCTGTGTTGTGGAGAGGCTGGGGTTCTGGCCTGCAGCTGATGCGGCCATGGTGGAACCAGGTTGGGCATTGAGCTCTCGGATGTCGATCGAACCCTGGAACTGGTCTGGGGTGCCCTCCAGCTCATCGCGCTTGGGACAGAAGCGGTGAGGCCCCCCATTGGCCAGCATGTTGAAGCTTTGCGTGCCGTAAACACGCGCCAGGCCGCCGCGGGCCTGCACGCGGAACTGGGCGAGGGAACCTGGGCAACCGGTTTTGCTGATCTCCAAGCACGGGAAACGGGTGACCGGCTTGGGGGGATCAGCAGGCTTCTCCCGTCGCTCCAAAACATTGGTGTAGCGGACGGTGTAGTCCTGGCCGGCCTGCGGCACGAACGAGCTGCTGGTCTGCGGCTGGCCATTGAGCGTGGTGCGGCTGGCCCCCGGTCGATAGCTGTACTGCCAGCGGCCGATGATGGGGCTGCTGGTTCCCATGACCTCACCGATGGCCAGTGGGGTCCCCGCTGGAACCATGCGGGCATCGGTTTGTGCTTCTCCCCCGCGCAACTGAGGCGTGATGGTCTGTTGACCCTCCACCAGTTGAAGACCCATGGTGCGGATCAGATTGGCGATGGTGCCGCGATCCAAAGCAATGGGACGTCCCTGTTCGTCCCGCACCTCAAAGAGCTTGTGGGACTGCACCCGAGCCTGACCCTGGGGCGCGCAGGTTTCCTTGTAGGTGCAGCGCAACACATTGGGCGCATCGCCGCTGTTGGACTCGGAAGCCTCCAAGATGTTTTGGGCCGTCGCCGGCCGCTTGGCATCGGCCGGCTTCAGCAGCTGGTCACACTGCAAGGACTCGAAAATCCCTTGACGCGGAAGGGGGGGAGCCAAAGGCTCTCCAGGCGATGATGCGGGCTGATAGGGGTCCGTGGAGAGCTTGGAACTGCCACTTTTCAGGTTCTCCCACAGGGCCTTGGGCAAGGGCACCAGAACCGTGCCGCTGCTTTGGCAACCCTCGATCGGCTCCCCTGCAGGATTCAGCAGCTGGGTCTGGTCCTTGGGGTTCACCGGAATGCTGACCAGGTGGTTGTCGGTGACATGACCAAGGGTCTGCTCAGGATCCAGGGGCGCAGCGGAGGTGGTCGGGCGCTGATCGCTGCCCAAGACAAAATTGATCGGCGTCGGGGTGGGCGCGGCCCCAGGCTCACAGCCACTGCGGACAGCCGTGAGTTGCAGACATCCTCCAATCGGCACCTGCTTGGTGCCCTCAATACCGGGCTGACGCACGGTGATCGACGGGGCGGAGCCGGCTTGGCAGATCTGGTTGAAGTCGGGAATCTCACCGACGATCGTGCTGCCGGACTTCAGGAGCCCGCCATCAATCAGCGCTTGCAGGAATCGAGACGCCGCTGCCTGGCGATCCGGCGATGGCACGGTGGCCGGCAGACGCAAACCCGGTTGGGCCGGGCACGAGGCCCCTGGTGTGGGTTGCTGTGACCTTGGCTCAGGTCTCACAGCTGGATCCAAACGGCGGGTCAGCAGCACCCGTCCTTCCGCGGTGGTCTCCAGTCGCAGGGGTTGCATGCCCTGAGCCGCCCCAGAGATGAGGGTGGACTGCGGGGTCAACAGCTCTGCCTGGCGCCGCTGAAACCGTGCCAGACCATCGCGAACACACACCGCTTCCCCGGTGCCGTTCTCGCCACCGTTGGGCTCACAGCCTTGGCTGGGTTCTATTCCCGGTGGGCGCTCAGGCGTTTCCAAACGGGTGCTGGTGATGGCCCACGGCAGAACAGACCAGAGCGAGGCGGGGATCGTTGGAATCGTCGCCACCGTGTAGCTCTTGAGCGGGAATTCACGCTCAAGGGTGCTGCCAGTCGTCAGATGCTCGGTGACGGAATAGCAATCAGACGTTCCTTCAGCACCAGCTGGACATGGCGTGGAGGTGCGGTCGGTTCCGTTCAACAAGAACCAGCGGGTGCGATCGGATTCCTCATGCACGGTGCTCACGCCGCTGTGGTGCACACCTGGATCAAGCTTCAAGAACGAACGGCTCGGCCGCACGTTGTTGAAGACAAACTCTGTTGTGCCCTTGGCCTGGGGCTGAATGATGAAGCTGCTCGCTTCTGGGATGTTGACGCTGCCATCCACCACAATCCGAGGCGCTACCACCGACAATCCCTCCAACCCTGTGGGGTTGAGAAGTGGGCCGCTCAAGGTGGCTCCTTGAGCGATTTCGATCAGGCCATCGCCCGCCAAGGTGAGGTTGATCAGCCCCGAATCAATGAACTGCTGAACATTGATCCCCGCCGTGGTGAGCAGCGTATGGTCCGTGATGATGTGCCCCCCCAGCACGGAAATACCAGCTGGGTTGACCAGAATCACACCCCCGCCAACCCTGCCGCGACCCTCCGTCGGGCGGCATTGACCTCCAGCGCTGATGCAGCTCTGCAGCAATCCGCGGATCACCGAGCGAATGCCGCTGGTCACCTGATTCAGCACCGTGGCACTGCGCGATGGCTGGTAATAGGTGACGATCTGATCGGCACCGATTGAAAAGCGGTTCCAATTGATCACGCTCCGTTCTGATGCGCTGCGGATGATCAATTCGTTGCCCTGGCGCTCAATTCCGACACGGCCGGAACGCACCGATGGGCCGCTGGGCAGCTGGGCCTGAGCCGCAGGGGCGACGCTCAGACCAAGAGCTGTCGCCAGTAGAAGACCGCGCAGGAGCCCCATCAGAAGCACCACTCCAAACCAGCCCACAGCTGCCAGCCCGGTGACTGATTGGCCGCATCAACGCCGTATGGATTGTCAGGTTCTGGGCCCAGGGGATGGGTCACCAGGGCCTGCAGGCTGGTGTCCTGGCGAACCTTCCAGCGCAGGCCAGCACCGGTGCCGAACAGAGAAACAGTGTTGTCGTAGGGCTGGCCGCTCCAGGACTCGTTGTAAAGCCGTCCCCAGGCCGCATCGACCACACCAAAAAGCTTGAACTGGGGGGTGAAGTAGTAAGCCAGATCCACCTGGCCAACGACACCGTCATTGCTCATGCTCTGCCCAGGTGGATAGGCCCTCACCCCAGAAGGGAAGCCCATGTTCATCGACTCGGTGAGATCAAGATTGTTCACCAGTGCTTTCTGAGCATTGATATTGAGCGACAACTCAGTGAGCGTGCTGAGCATCTGCACCCGGTTCAAGCTGAGATTAGCCTTGGCAAAAAAGCCATCAACCCCGGGGCCAAGAGAATCCTGACTGTCCTGAAGTGTGTTGTTATCCAGCATCATCTGCCCCATCGAAATGGTGCCGAGAAGGTTGTTGATGGCGCGACCAGCAAAGTCGTTATGCCACTGCTTGAAGACATTGCCGCGGCCGACGGTTTTGCTGCGATCAGTGAGCGGCTGTTCAAAGAAGTTGTTGATATAACGGGCCGCTTCAAAGTTGAACTGGGCCACAGTGGTGTAAGCGAGCTGACGCTCCAATGGCAGCTGCACATCCACTTTGACCTGCCTGGTGTTACCAGCGATCGCATCATTGGGCACGCCCGGCTGCCCAACAACGGAATAGTCATTCCAGTTCAGCTTGAGTGTGGCACTCGCGCCCGTTGGCGAGAGCGGCAGTTGCAGCTTGGCCTTGGTGGTCCGCTGCGTGAGATCTGGCTTGAAGCCAGCACCTTGAAGTTCTAAGTCGATGCGCTCACCACGCCCAAAGAGGTCATTGGCTTTGCCCTTGGCGCTGAGTTGGGCATCACCAAACAGACCGTTAATCAAGTTATTGGGATCCACCTTGCCGTTCACCAACTTGGTGTCGGAGATCTTCAGCAGCACATCCATCCGGTCACTGCCAGGAACGGGAATCAGCTGGCTTTTAACCTTCACCCCCGAGAGGTCATTGAGCTTGAGGATGGACGACTCGAGTCGGTCCAAGCGAATGGGCTCGCCCGGGGTGAGGTTGACCAGAACGAATTGGCGCGCCCAGTCGTCATCCAAACGGTGAGGAATGGAGTCATCAACCAGAACCTCACCAAGAACTTTCGGCTCGAACACCAGCTGCAGCACACCATCGGTGAGCTCCTGCTCAGGCAAACGCAGCACCCCAAGCAACCGATGGCGCAACAACTGTTGCTCGAGGTTGTCGCGCAGGATCTCCAGATCCTCAGCTGTCACCGCTGCACCCAAGGAGGGCTCAAGCAAACGGTTCAGCTCAGCAGCAGCAATCGGGGCATTCTCGACATCAATGCGCTCCAACACAACCGATGGAGCAGCCAAGGCCATCTGGGCAGGAAGCCATCCGGCCAACACACCCAGCAGGACTGCTCGCACAAGGGGTCATAAAACCCCTGAAAATTAGAGAGCCCAGCTGAACTTTCAACCGGAATGACGGGACACATGTGACCCATCCGGTGCTGGCGCTCAGGCCGCCACGGTCTCCTTGTCCTCCAAGCCGATCCTGGCACGTTCACTGGGGGGGACCAGCAGCTTGAATCGTCCTTTCCAGCTGGGCCAGTCCGCCAGGATTGCCGCAGCTTTGCTGCTGCCGGTTTCCGCCTGATGGCGCTCCAGCAGGGGCTTGAGCAGGGCTTCCTGCTCAGCCGTGGTGAGCGGGCAGATCGCGACGATTTCGGGATTGACCCGTGGCGTCAAACGGTCGTCTTCATCGAGAACGAAGGCGACGCCGCCGGTCATCCCGGCCGCAACGTTGCGACCCGTGCTGCCAAGCACGACGACGATGCCGCCGGTCATGTACTCGCAGCAGTGATCCCCAGCCCCCTCGACAACGGCATGGGCACCGCTGTTGCGCACCCCAAAGCGCTCACCGGCTCGGCCGTAGGCGAACAGCTCACCGCCGGTGGCGCCATAAAGACAGGTGTTGCCGAGGATCACCTGGCTGCCAGGGTCTTGAACGTCAGCGGGAGGAACCACGCTCAAACGGCCGCCACACAAGCCTTTGCCGACGTAGTCGTTGGCTTCACCGACCAGACGCACGTTCATGCCCTGCACATTGAACGCGCCAAAGCTCTGGCCTGCGGCACCTTCAAACGTGAGGTCAAGCTGGCCCTTGAAACCGGTGTTGCCGTGGCGCTCGGCGATCTCGCCCGCCAATCGGGCACAGACGCTGCGATCGGTGTTGACGATGGGGATGGTGCGGGCCTGGCGCCCATGGCTCTCAATCGCCGCCATGAGATCGGCATCGGCGAGCAGCTGGTCCTCCAGGATCACGCCATTGCCATGGGCCACATCGGCGTGCTTCAGCCAGGAGCGATCTTCAGCCCCCTTGATCGGGGACAGCAGGCAGGACAGGTCCAGAGCCTTGGTCTTGGCCAGGCTGACCTGACGGGCCTTGAGCAGCTCCGTGCGCCCGATCAGCTCCTGCAGGCTGGCGACGCCGAGCACACTCAACAGCTGACGCACCTCTTCGGCGACGAACAGGAAGAAATTGACCACCTGCTCGGGCAGACCCGGGAAGCGTTTGCGCAGGTTCTCCTTCTGGGTGGCGACCCCAACCGGACAATTGTTGGTGTGACAGACGCGGGCCATGATGCAGCCCTCGGCGATCATCGCTACTGAGCCAAAGCCGTACTCCTCAGCACCCAGCAGGGCGGCGATGACCACATCCCATCCGGTTTTAAGACCACCATCGGCCCGCAGCAGCACCCGATCGCGCAGACCGTTCTCCAGCAGGGAGCGGTGCACCTCAGTCAGCCCCATCTCCCAGGGGCCGCCGGCGTGCTTGATCGAACTCAGCGGAGATGCGCCGGTGCCACCGTCGTGGCCTGAAATCTGAATCACATCGGCGTTGGCCTTGGCGACGCCTGCGGCGATGGTGCCGATGCCGATCTCAGCCACCAGCTTGACGCTGACCCGCGCCGCAGGGTGGACCTGGTGCAGGTCATGGATCAGCTGGGCCAGATCCTCAATCGAATAGATGTCGTGGTGGGGAGGCGGCGAGATCAAGGCCACGCCGGGCTTGCTGTTGCGCAGCCAGGCGATGTAGGGATCAACCTTGGGTCCGGGCAATTGGCCGCCCTCGCCAGGCTTCGCGCCCTGGGCCACCTTGATCTCGAGCTGTTTGCCGCTGCGCAGGTACTCCGGTGTGACGCCAAAGCGCCCGGAAGCGATCTGCTTGATGGCCGAGCAGGCCGTATCACCGTTGCGCAGTCCACCGATGCTGGGCAGCACCTGGGAGCGCCCCCCGGCATCAACGTCTTGGAGCACATTGAAGCGTGCCGGGTCCTCGCCACCCTCACCGCTGTTGCTCTTGCCTCCAATGCGGTTCATGGCCACGGCCAGCACCTCATGAGCCTCCCGGGAGAGGGCGCCAAGACTCATGCCACCGGTGCAGAACCGGGCGCAGATGCTCTCCACACTTTCCACCTGATCGATCGGCAGCGGCGTGGGCGCCGGTTGAAGTTCCAGCAGGTCCCTGAGCGTGGTGACCGGGCGGTTTTCCAGCAGCGTTTTGTAGGTGCTGAAGTGGTCGTAGCCGGGACCGGCCTTCACAGCGGCATGCAGCGCTTTGGCCATCTCCGGGCTGTTGAGGTGGTACTCACCACCGGATCGGTACTGCACAAAGCCCATGAACTCGAGCTTGCTGCGGTTGAGCTCCGGGAAGGCTTTGGCATGCAGGCTGAGGGTTTCACTGGCCAGGTCGGTGATCGAGAGACCCGCCACCCGGCTAGTAGTGCCGCAGAAAGCCAGCTCGATCAGATCAGCGCCAATGCCGATGGCCTCAAAGATCTGCGCCCCGTGATAGCTGGCCAGCAGTGAGATCCCGATCTTGGAGAGGATCTTGCGCAGCCCGTTCTCAAGGGCATTGCGCACATTGGCCTGGACCGTTGCCGCATCAAGGGCCGGCAACTTGCCCAATTCAATGGCCTTGCGCACCTTGGGCTGATCCAACCAGTGACGCGTGGTCTCCCAGGTGAGCCAGGGGCACACCGCGCTGGCACCAAAACCGATGAGACACGCCAGGTGATGGGTGCTCCAGCACTGGGCGGTGTCCGCCACTAGGGACGTTTTGAGACGGAGCCCGAGGCGCAGCAGATGGTGATGGACCGCACCCACTGCCAGCAGCGCGGGGATGGTGGTCTGGCTGGCGGTCACACCACGGTCCGAGAGCACCAGGACCGTTTTGCCCTCCCGCACGGCTGCTTCTGCCTGCTGCTGCAGTCGGCTGACGGCCTGGGCCAGGCCGCCGGGACCATCGGCCACTGGCACCAGGGTCGAGAGCGTGAGCGTGGGCAGGCCCTGATCGGCGGCAGCAGCCAGTTCCGCCTCATTGAGGATCGGGCTGGAGAGATGGAGCATCGCGGCCGCTTCCGGCTCGGGCTTGAGCGGGGAGCCGCGGCGACCTAGATGCATCTCCAGGCTCATGACCAGCTTTTCGCGCAGCGGGTCGATGGGGGGGTTGGTGACCTGAGCGAAACGCTGCTTGAAGTAGTCGTACAGGAGGTGCGGCTTGTCTGACAGCACCGCCAGCGGGATGTCATCCCCCATGCAATAGGTGGGCTCTTTCCCCGCAGCCGCCATGTCTTCGATCACCAGCTCGAAGTCCTCGGCGGTGAAGCCAAAGGCGGTCTGCTGCTGCAGCAGCTCCAGGTCGCCCAACTGCTTGCTGGTGGTCCAAGGCTGGGCATCCAGGCAGCGGCGGTGCTGACTCAGCCAGTCGCTGTAGGGATACCGGGCTGCCACCTCAGCTTTGACATCCCAGTTGAGCAGCAGACGACCTTGCTCAAGATCGACCGCCAGCATCTGTCCAGGGCCCAATCGACCCTTCTCGATGATGCGGCTCTCATCTAGCTCCACCACACCGGTCTCCGAGCCCATCACGACAAAGCCGTCGCTGGTGAGGCAGTAGCGGGCCGGGCGCAAGCCGTTGCGATCCAATGTGGCGCCCACGCTGCGGCCATCGGCAAACACCAGCAGGGCCGGCCCATCCCAGGGCTCCTGCGTACAGGCTGAATATTCGTAGAACGCCTGCACTTCAGGCTTGTCCGCCAGCTCAGGCTGATTGCGAAACGCCTCAGGCACAAGCGTCAGCAGGCTCTCGGTGATCGGGCGCCCGCCGCGCACCATCAGCTCCAGCGTGGCGTCAAGGTTGGCCGAATCACTGAACGCTGGATTGACCACAGGCTTGAGGTCAGCAGCATCAGCGCCCCAGACCGCATCGAGGTTGCCCTCTGAAGCCTGGGCCCAGTTGAGATTGCCGAGCAGGGTGTTGATTTCACCGTTGTGCCCCAGCAACCGCATCGGCTGAGCCAGGGGCCAACGGGGGAGGGTGTTGGTGCTGAAGCGGCGGTGGTAGACGGCAAAGCTGACCGCGAAACGCTCGTCGCGGAGGTCGGCATAAAAAGCCGCCAGCACCTCCGAACGCACCATGCCCTTGTAAACAACCGTGCGGCTGCTGATCGAGGCGAAATAAAGGTCCGTGGCTGCGGCACCAAAGGCCGTGCGCGCCCGCTCACCGCAGCGTCGGCGCAGGCGGAACAGCAAGGCCTCAAGGGCGTCACCCTCAACATCGGAGCCCAGCAGCCACTGCTCGATCAATGGTGCGGTGCCACGGGCAAGCGGACCGAGAACGTCGGGATCCACTGGCACCACGCGCCACCCCAGGGGCCTTAGACCCAAGCGGGCGGCCTCCTCATCACAGAACTGACGGGCTTGGGCCGCTCGCTCGGCATCAGCGGGCAGAAACACCATCGCCAGACCACGGGCCTGAGCAGCACTGGCTGCCGCCGCGGGCCACACCGCCTCGAGGTAGCTCCAGGGAATGCCACTGAGCACCCCGGCGCCGTCACCGGAATCTCCATCACCGCCGCAACCGCCGCGGTGCTCCATGCAGCCCAGCCCCCGCAGCGCCTGCTGCAGCAACCAGTGGGACTGCTGCCCCTGGAGCTGTGCCAGGAAACCGACACCACAAGCGTCCTTTTCGCCAGCGACTGCAGCCGGAGCCGGGCTGTCGCAATGGGGCCAGACAGCGTTGTGGTGCAAGGACATCGGAGGAGAACTCACTGCTGGGCTGGGCCGATCCCCTGCAAGAAGGAATGTCTCCGGCCACGCCAAAGGTCGATCCTAAAAGTTCGCACCCTGGCTAAGTTGCGCCCGCTTCTGGGTGCCCTGCGTGCTGCCCGTCAGTCCTCCTCCTGCCCCGCCTCCGCTGGTTCGGCTGCTGGAGTCTCCCTCCGTTGAGGGGCTCGAGCTGACGCTCAACGGCGAGCGCATCCAATCGGCCTGGCGCTGGGTCCAGGGGGAACCGGGACGCCTGTGGCTTGGCCTTGATCTGCTCGAAAGCGAGCTGGGAGCGCGGCGCAGCATCAATGACGACGGCAGCATCGACCTGGATTGGTTCGGCGCGAACCAGCGGATCGAGCAAGCCGAACAGATCAGCATCGAAGATGAAGTCGCTGTCGAGGTCAGTCAGCTGCTGCGACAGAACGGCGTGGCCCTGGGCCTGGAGCCCTCGGTCATGGGGCAGGAACCGGCTCTGACCCTGCAGCTTGCATCCCCACGCTTTCTGCGCCTGCGTGAATCCCGCCGCAATGGGGGGCAGCGCTTGGTGCTTGAGCTCAGCGGTCCTGCCCTGCTGCCGCGCAACGATGACCAGCTCGAACTGCAGCTTGACAACCCTGGAGCGGCAGCAACGGCTCTGAGGCAGCGCGGGGTCAGAGCTGGACTGGGCAGCGGCAGCTTGCTGCTCTCCGTGGATGGCTGGCGCAGCAGCAGTCTCGGTGGGCCCAACCGCCTGATTCTTGAGCGCAGCAGCAGCGATGTCACACCCCTGGCACGCAACGGGCGAGCACTGCTGCCCAGCGGCAGCGGCAATCTGGCGCTGGAGCAGCGCGTGCTGCAGCTGGGTGCCGAGAAATACCGCATCAGCTTTGTGCGCTTCAACCCCGCTGCAGCGGGAATGTCCCTGGTGCCGTTGAGCCGCCGCAACATGGTGGGACTGGGATCCCTGCTGGGATTGGCCCGCTCCCAAGGCGCCCTGGCGGCGCTCAATGGTGGATTCTTCAACCGGATTCAGGCCCTGCCCCTGGGTGGCCTGCGTGATCGCGGCGATTGGCTCTCAGGGCCGATCTTGGATCGCGGCGCCATGGCCTGGGATCAGGGCGAGCTGCCGCAATTCAGCCGCGTCCGGCTGCAGGAATGGATCAGCACCAGCCAGGGCAAGCGCGCTGAAATCAGTGCCCTCAACAGTGGCTGGGTCAAAAAGGGGCTGGCGCAGTACAACAGCCTCTGGGGTCCGCGCTACAAGGCGATTACCGGCACCGAACGCGGCGCCCTGGTGATGGGCACCAAGGTGACGACACTGCTCAATCCACAGCAACTCAAGCGCGGCACTGGCTTGCGGCGTGGCCAGACCCTGGTGGTCGCCCGGGGCGGAGCGAAGCTGCCACTGCAGGTGGGTGATGAGGTGAGCCTCGAGCGCCAGCTCACTCCATCCCACTTCAACAAGAAACCTTTTCTGATTCAGGGGGGCCCCCTGCTGCTCAATCGCGGGCAGATCGTTCTCGATGGCAAAGCCGAGCGCTTCAGCGCCCCATTCATGCGTCAGCGGGCCCCGCGCAGTGTGGTGGCCAGCGACGGCGAGCAGGTCTGGCTCCTGGCGGTCGAGGGCCACGGCAATAAGGGGCCCAATCTGCGAGACACCGCTCGACTGATGCAGCGCCTCGGCATCAAGGAAGCTCTCAACCTCGATGGCGGCAGCTCAACCCGATTGATGGTGGGGGGCCGCAGCGGCACCCGAGGGCGAGGCATCGGTGCTGCCATCCACAATGGCTTGGGCATTGTTGTCAATCCCGCCCGCTGATCAGTTCCATGGAGCCCACCCCAGGCCTGCAGATCACCCCAGGCGCAGCAGCGGAGCTCTGCCGCCTCTCTGTGCGCGGCGGGGAGCCCGGCCAAGCCCACCTGAACCTTGTGGAGGGCAGCTGCGAAACCTGGGCCCTGCAGATCAGAGCCGGCAGTGGCGCAGGCGTTCCCCTGGCTCGGGCTGACGGGATCACCTTGCATGGACAGCCCCATCAAGAATCGCTGCTGAGGGGCATGGAATTGGACTATCGCGGTGACCTCAGCGGCGGTGGTTTCCTGCTCCGAGGTGGTGACGATGTGCGCAGTTGCGCCTGCGGTACGGCCTTCACTCGGGTGCTGACGGATTGACCCACGCTCCGGTATTGTGGTCGATTGTCGAATCCGGTCGGCCCGACGGCCTGCCTCCGGTCCTAGATGCCCACCATCCAGCAACTGATCCGCTCCGAGCGGCAGAGCACCTTCCGTAAGACCAAATCCCCTGCGCTGCGGGCTTGCCCTGAGCGCCGAGGTGTTTGCACGAGGGTGTACACCTCCACCCCGAAGAAGCCCAACTCCGCGTTGCGCAAGGTGGCTCGCGTGCGCCTGACCTCGGGCTTCGAGGTGACGGCCTACATCCCAGGGATCGGTCACAACCTTCAAGAGCACTCGGTGGTGCTGATCCGAGGCGGTCGTGTCAAGGATCTGCCCGGTGTTCGCTACCACATCATTCGCGGCACCCTTGACACTGCTGGGGTCAAGGATCGTCGCCAGAGCCGCTCGAAGTACGGCGCCAAATCGCCCAAGGAGTGATCTCCGGGCCCGCTCATCTCCCCATCACCTGCTAACCCCCACCCTCCATGTCACGCCGTAACGCTGCCGAGAAGCGCCCGATCCTGCCGGATCCTCAGTTCAACAGCCGCTTGGCTTCCATGATCGTGGCGCGGCTGATGAAGCACGGCAAGAAGTCAACGGCGCAGCGCATCCTCTCGGACGCCTTCGGCCTGATTAACGAGCGGACAGGGGCCGACCCCGTCGAGCTTTTCGAGACCGCCGTCCGCAACGCCACACCGCTGGTGGAAGTGCGCGCCCGACGGGTCGGTGGTGCCACCTATCAGGTGCCGATGGAAGTGCGCCAGGAGCGTGGAACGGCCATGGCCCTGCGCTGGCTGGTGAATTTCTCCCGTGCCCGCAATGGCCGCAGCATGGCCCACAAGCTTGCTGGTGAGCTGATGGATGCCGCCAATGAAGCCGGCAGCGCCGTCCGCAAGCGGGAAGAAACCCACAAGATGGCTGAAGCCAATAAGGCTTTTGCCCACTACCGCTACTGATTTTCATCCTCCAAAACAGGGCCGACGGCTGCGTGAGGATCAGCCTGTAGAGTTGCGCCCGCTTTTCAGCACCATCCCAGGAGCATCCAGTGGCTCGCGAATTCCCCCTAGAACGCGTCAGGAATATTGGTATTGCCGCGCACATTGACGCTGGCAAGACCACAACCACCGAACGGATTCTCTTTTACTCGGGTGTTGTCCACAAAATCGGCGAAGTGCACGATGGTGCCGCCGTCACCGACTGGATGGCACAAGAGCGGGAGCGTGGAATCACCATTACCGCTGCGGCAATCTCCACCAGTTGGAATGATCACCGCATCAACATCATTGATACTCCAGGCCACGTGGACTTCACCATCGAGGTGGAGCGCTCGATGCGTGTTCTCGATGGTGTGATTGCCGTCTTCTGCGCCGTCGGTGGTGTCCAGCCGCAGTCAGAAACGGTTTGGCGCCAGGCTGATCGCTACTCCGTGCCACGGATGGTGTTCGTCAACAAGATGGACCGCACCGGCGCCGACTTCCTCAAAGTCCATGGACAGATCACCGATCGACTGAAAGCCAAGGCTGCACCCATTCAGCTTCCCATCGGCGCCGAAGGTGACCTCAGCGGAATCATCGACTTGGTGGGCAACAAGGCTTACATCTACAAGAACGATCTCGGAACTGATATCGAGGAAACCGAGATTCCTGCAGACATGGCTGAGCTGGCCGCCGAGTGGCGCGGCAAGCTCATGGAAAGTGTCGCCGAAAACGACGAAAATCTGATTGAAAAGTTCCTTGAAACTGGGGAACTTTCCGATGAAGAGCTCAAGAATGGTATTCGCGAGGGTGTTCTCAAGCACGGATTAGTCCCGATGCTTTGCGGCTCCGCCTTCAAGAACAAAGGTGTTCAGCTTCTGCTCGATGCCGTCGTCGACTACCTGCCAGCCCCAGTGGAAGTGCCCCCGATTCAAGGGGTGCTGCCCAACGGCACCGAAGCGGTTCGTCCCTCGGATGACAACGCACCCTTCAGCGCGTTGGCTTTCAAGGTTATGGCCGACCCGTATGGAAAGCTCACCTTTGTGCGGATGTACTCCGGCATCCTCTCCAAGGGCAGCTACGTGCTGAACGCCACCAAAGACGCCAAGGAGCGCATCTCCCGTTTGGTGGTGCTGAAAGCCGACGACCGTGAGGAAGTCGATGAACTGCGTGCCGGCGACCTCGGTGCGGTTCTGGGCCTGAAGAACACCACCACCGGTGACACGCTCTGCGATCCGGATGATCCGATCGTTCTGGAGACCCTGTTCATCCCTGAACCGGTGATCTCTGTGGCCGTGGAGCCCAAGACCAAGGGCGACATGGAGAAACTCTCCAAAGCTCTGACCTCCCTCTCCGAGGAGGACCCCACCTTCCGGGTGTCGACCGACGAGGAAACCGGCCAGACCGTGATTGCCGGTATGGGCGAGCTCCACCTGGAAATCCTTGTGGACCGAATGCTGCGTGAATTCAAGGTGGAGGCCAACATCGGTGCTCCGCAGGTGTCTTACCGCGAAACCATCCGCGCTTCAGCCAAAGGTGAAGGCAAGTTCGCCCGCCAGACCGGTGGTAAGGGCCAGTACGGCCACGTTGTGATCGAGATGGAGCCGGGCGAACCCGGTTCCGGCTTCGAGTTCATCAACAAAATTGTTGGTGGTGTTGTTCCTAAGGAATTCATCAAGCCCGCAGAAATGGGCATGAAAGAAACCTGCGAATCTGGTGTGATCGCAGGTTTCCCGTTGATCGATGTGCGCTGCACCATGGTCGACGGTTCGTATCACGACGTCGACTCTTCGGAGATGGCATTCAAGATTGCCGGATCCATGGCTTTCAAAGACGGCGTCAAGAAGTGCAATCCTGTACTTCTTGAGCCAATGATGAAAGTCGAAGTCGAGGTTCCTGAGGATTTCCTCGGTTCCATCATCGGTGATCTCTCCTCCCGGAGGGGCCAAGTCGAAGGTCAATCCATCGACGATGGCACCTCTAAGGTCTCGGCAAAGGTGCCTCTGGCTGAGATGTTCGGCTACGCCACCCAGCTCCGCTCGATGACCCAGGGGAGGGGTATATTTTCAATGGAATTCAGCCATTACGAGGAGACTCCTCGGAATGTGGCCGAAGCCATTATTTCCAAGAATCAGGGAAATTCCTGATCCTTCTCCCCTCTTCGTTTACCCCCCGATTCTTCCCTAACAATGGCCCGCGAGAAGTTTGAGAGGACGAAACCTCACGTCAACATCGGCACAATCGGCCACGTTGACCACGGCAAGACGACCCTGACCGCTGCGATCACCAACGTGCTCGCCTCCATGGGTCAGGCCCAAGCCCAGGCCTACGACGAAATCGACGGCGCACCGGAAGAGAAGGAACGGGGCATCACCATCAACACCGCCCACGTTGAGTACGAAACCGAGGGCCGCCACTACGCCCACGTGGACTGCCCCGGTCACGCGGACTACGTGAAGAACATGATCACCGGTGCCGCCCAGATGGATGGCGCCATCCTCGTGGTCGCTTCCACCGACGGCCCCATGGCCCAGACCCGCGAGCACATCCTGCTGGCCAAGCAGGTTGGCGTGCCCGCTCTGGTGGTCTTCCTCAACAAGAAGGACATGGTGGATGACGAGGAGCTCCTGGAGCTCGTCGAACTGGAGATGCGTGAGCTGCTCTCGGACTACGACTTCCCCGGTGATGACATCCCCGTGGTGGCCGGTTCGGCGCTCAAGGCTCTCGAATACATCCAGGGCGGCAACAAGGCCGAGCGTGGCGCTGATGAGTGGGTCGACAAGATCCTCGATCTCATGGACGCAGTTGATGAAGCCATCCCCGAGCCCGAGCGCGAGGTGGATAAGCCCTTCTTGATGGCCGTTGAGGACGTCTTCTCCATCACCGGTCGCGGCACCGTGGCCACTGGCCGCATCGAGCGCGGAATCGTCAAAGTTGGCGAAGAAATCGAGATCGTCGGCATCAAGGACACCCGCAAAACCACCGTCACCGGTGTGGAAATGTTCCGCAAGCTGCTCGATGAGGGCATGGCTGG
>CAJWYF010000022.1 GCA_913049535.1 uncultured Synechococcus sp. | reverse complement strand
ATGACCTCTACAACTTTTCAAACCCAACTGCTGCGTCAACTGAGCAGCAAAAAGGTCAAGAGCAAGAACATCTTCCAACAAGGCTTCACCCTTGTGGAGCTGATGGTGGTGATCGTTATTGTGGGCATTCTCAGTGCCATCGCGCTGCCAAACTTCCTAAGCCAAGCAGCCAAGGCCAAAGGGACCGAAGCCAAATCAACGATCGCCAGCATTATCAAGAGCGCTCAGGCCGAATATCACACAGAAGGGGCAAGCGCCGTCTCTACGGACTGCACAACCCTTGGCGGACCCGAAGACAACACCCAAAATTTTAACTATGACTGCGGCATCTCCGGGGACGAATTCACAGTAACAGCAGAAGGCAACACTAACGACCCAGCAATCAATGGAAACCTAGTGGTTCAGAAAATTAACTTTGAGACAGGGGTTGTAACCCTTGTGAAAGCAGAAACGATGAAGATGTTTGGCGGCACCAAGGACAATGTGGATGCTGGGTAGGCGGAGGCGACGGCGACAGCGGCGGAGGCGACGGCAATGGCTGATATCTAAAATCTCCAACAACCCATCAATATCCACAAACGAGCAAAGCGGAGCCTATGGCACCGCTTTTTTTTGAGCTGCGATTGAGGCTTGCGTAAAAGTACTGAAAAACCAAGCCAAACAGTTCAAATCTCTTGGCAGTATGGGAGAACACGGCAGAGAGTTCGGTTGAGCAAATCGTTGGTGAAGCATCCAGCCTGATCAGCGATGGCGCGAACCCATCAGACATCACCATCGATGGCGATGTGCTTACTGGATCCACCTACAGCGACAGCATGATCGCCTCAGATCAAAATGATGTCTTGATTGGCTCAATCGCGAAAGCCCAAAGCCAGCAGCGTGATCTACTAACTGGGGGTGGAGGCAGGGACCTGTTTGTGCTGGGCAATAAAGACCAGTCCTTCTACAGCAGCCAGGGAATGGGTGACTACGCCCAGATTACGGACTTTGATCCCACCCAGGATCGCCTGCAGCTCCATAGCGGCAGCAGTTATTTCACCGCTCAAGTGAATCACCCAAGCCTGCTCGGCACAGGGGTTTTCCAGGACAGCGACGGCAATGGCCTCATGAGCACCAACGATGAGCTCATTGCGGTGCTCTCCCACCAGAACAGCAGCGTTGAACTCCAGCGCAACAACCTCCAGCTGGTCTAAAGATCGCTCTCAGGCTCATCTACCGATGAGCCTGAACTCATCAAACTCTCATCAATGCAGCAATCATCATTCATCGGTTTGATGATTGGCCTTCATATGGGATCAGTCAACAGGGAAGATCATGGTGATCGGAGAAGCCCTTTCCACCCTTACTTCGCGAGGTCTGAGATGAATCAAGGCAGCAAAACCAGCATAGTCAACAAAGCAGGCTTCACGCTTACTGAGCTGATGGCCACGGTAGCCATTGTTGGCGTCCTCAGCACCGTCGCCCTACCCAACTATCTCCGCTCTGTGAACAAAGCCAGGCAGGCGGAGGTGGCAAATCAAATCTCTCAGCTGACAATATCGATACAGGGCTATCGCGAGGAATACCTCAGAAACCCATCTGGATGGGGTGACTTAGCAGAGATTACTGCCATACCAACGAATACTGGGGTAGTAACCAGCGGCAGCAGCTTCTCTCCAGACTTAAAAAGCCCCAATGGTGGTTTTTACTCAATATCCATCACAGCTAATGGTGATGAATACTCAATTACCGGCACACCTGTCGATTCCACTCAAGGCAAATGGGATATCAATGCTTGTTTGAATACTGACAATGGTGCTTCAGCCTTAGAGCGAGGTTCTGGTCAAGCACCTGCTGAGAAGGCCAATTGCGGAGGGACCACCTGAAATGAAAGCACTACGTATAAAGAAGCAATCCTCCTTCCGCTCAACATCTCATCAACGCAGAGCGTTGCAAGAGCAGGGAATGGCGCTTGCTCTGACGATGATGGTGGGAATGGTGCTGATGCTGGCATCCGGCGGCATCGTGGCCAAGCAACTCATGTTGCGCCGGCTTGGAGCCGCAGAGAGTTACAAACAGATCGCTGACATGGCCTCAAGCAGCGGCATGAACAGGATCCTTGCTGTGATGAATGAACCCGATACAGATCTCAGTCACCTATGGGAACTCAGAGAAAATGATAATGACCCTAATGGTGCCATTGAAGAATGGACTCTGAGTGAAAGCAGTCCTGCTGCGATACGCCAAGAACTCTTACAACCCTGCCTACCCATCAACTCAAACCTCACCGATCTGGGTGTGTTTGATGGAAGTTTGGCCGGTGGGGGGAAAGTGCGTAGTGATGGACGCGGTGGGGCCGTGGAAACCAGTTATAGACTTCGCTCCTATGGTCCAGATGGCAAAACAGGTGTCTTTGAGATCGAGGGTTATACAACACAACATGGAGATACAGGGACTCAAGTCCTCAGCAGAACCCTGCTGAAAAGAACCCTCTACACACAAGATGACATCGCCGACCCAACACACTGGGGTGTTCTGGCTGGTGAGGCACTCGAACTAGGGAATAGCTCAATCATCAGCGATAACTCTGGGCATGACGGAGTAGCCCTATGGATGATTGCACCAGAGCAGACCGCTGTACTGGCAGTTGACAGCAGTCTTAGTTGCAAAGCTGCTGCTGCCAATGCCACCGATAGCAGCGGGAACATTGCTTCCATGCTTTGGCCAAGGGTGAACTACAGCTTCCCGAGTCGATCCCTGCTCAACCAAACAGCCAACGGTCATTCAAAAAATGTTCATTCTGAAGTCATTGAGATTGACAGCACACGAGCAGGTAAATCCACTGGTGCCATCTGTCGTGAACAAGATGGCTCCGGTGATTTTGATGACTGCACCGATCGACGCAGCGAGGTGAAGGTCGAAGGAAGCTCGGTCCGAATGACCCTCCATTCCAGTGACTTTTGCCCGGGTAGCAGCAAAGGCCCGTGTGAAATTGAGGTGCAGAGCATCAATCTGGAAAACGATGCGGTTCTAAGCATTGAGACCAGCCCACAAAAGCCAATCATTCTGCGTATGCGTGGCAGTGCGACACGCTTCAACCTCAGCAATGGCACGCTCTGTCAAGCCCAGAGCGGCGGCTCCAGCTCGAGCATCGTGGGATGCAGCAATCCGACCACCCAGGCCAGAGCAGAGCAACTGGTGATAACGGCACCTGCAGGTGATGGAGCTAAAGATTGCGGTTCAGCCAGCGGCAATCTGACCATCAGTGGTAACTCATTGC
Source organism: uncultured Synechococcus sp. (assembly GCA_913049535.1). Classification (GTDB taxonomy): domain Bacteria; phylum Cyanobacteriota; class Cyanobacteriia; order PCC-6307; family Cyanobiaceae; genus RCC307. The sequence continues at coordinate 22,573 of CAJWYF010000022.1, read as the reverse complement.
CCTCAGCGGTAGTTCTGATGCCAACGGGTTCGGTGGTGCTTGATGGGCCGACCTCAATGCGAGGCCTCCTTTGGGCACAGTCGATTTGTGCCCAGTCAGGGCTATCTCTCAATATCAGCAATACAAGCGGAAATAGTGTGATTGCTGACTTCCGAAAACTTTGGATTCATCAAAGCGAAACTGACCTATTCAAATTTGGGCGAACGTTGAGAAGAGGAATTCGAGGCAAAGGTCACGATACCTTTATTGCATGGTGATGAAACACTTTAAATCTAAATTACGCACTAGTCATCAACAACAGGGGTTCAGCCTTGTAGAAGTCATGGTGGCCGCCGTTGTGATGATCTCCCTGATGCTCGGCACCAATCGAATGATTGCTCTAGGCATGGCAAGTTCCAGCGGCAGCAGTTCTCGCTATGTGACTGAGCAGGAAATACTAGGTGACATTGAAGACATCCAAAATATCGACACACGTTTGAATAATGATCCCGACTGCTTGTCAAACCAGAGCAGCAGCAAGACATTGCTGGATGCCGTCACCAATGAGCTCGGGGATGATTCTTCAACCGCAAGAGCGGTCGAGGGAAACAGTTCGGGGCAAGAAAAACCGCGATGGAATCGTGATCTCAATGCTAAAGAACCAGATAGCGATGAACCAGACATCCTCGTCATCACATACACCTTCTGGCCCAACGGTCCTGACAAAGAATCCGAGATCAGAGTGATTGAAATCACCCCCAGCTTTAGAACGGCATGCCCGCTGATCTCATGACCCATAAATTCGAAGCTGGCTTTACTCTTGTTGAATTGCTGGTTGGCATTGCCATCATTTCAATTGGGGCAGCATCTGCCATACCAAGCCTCTACAAACAATTCCAACAGCGTAGTGTTGACAGCTACACACAAAAGCTTGAAAGCGGTCTGAATCAAATCAAAGCCAATATGATCTCAAGACAGAGCAGCTGTGTGATTCGATTCCCACCTCAGGCCACGCAGGAACCCGGCGTGGCACCAAGTCAGTTGGATAATCTGATTATAAACGAGGAGGCTAAAGCTGATGAGGAAGCAGAATGCCCTAAACCTAGCAATATGAAAGAGGGATGGACAATGGCGTCCACAAAGATGCGAATGATTGCCATTAGAAATACTCAAACCGACAGTGAAGAAGAGAACATCAGAATCATGATTCAACCTGAGGCAATTGCCTTCAACACAGTTGGAGGTGTTGCCAGACCGAGCTTGGCTTTTAGTAATAAGCCCCTGGTGGTTCGTATTCGTTCGCTCGCTCTTGGGGACAATGGACTTGAACGATGTTTGTACATGCATCCCACAACTGGTGAAATCACCTCAGGGACCTGGAATGGGAGTGACTTCACAACAGGAGAATGCTCAATATCGACCTAAACCCTCACACACCCCTCAGAGATTCACAAGTTCACTGTCATGACGCAACCCATGTCCGTCCGCCACAATCAATTCAGAGCACTTCACCGATCAACTGATGCCATGAAGCGATTGATCAGACCACTAAAGCATCGACAATCCGCTGGCTTCACACTGCCTGAAATCATTGTTTCAGTACTTGCTGGCTCACTGCTGATTGCGGGTGGGGCAATGTCGATGCGATCGGTCAATAGCGCCATGAAAGCCAGCGGTCAGATGGCCTCTCTACGAAGCTCGTCGATCACGGGGCTGAGATTATTGCGCTCAGAAGCCCAAAGGAGCCTCCATTTGATGGTCAAAGGCGGCTCCACTGAATCAGATCAAGCTTTCACAGAGCTCGACAACACTCTCTACAGCGGAGCAATCGATAACTGTGGACAACTCAGTGAAGACTCGCAGAATGTTTTTAACCCAATTTTTGGCTTGCGGATGGCGGAGCTCAACGAACCCGTGATTTACGGGCTTGGCATGGCAAAGAATGGTATGAATTATGCACTGTTGCGATGTGGCCCTGCACTCAGCGGAGATGGTCGCTATGAAGTTGAAAATGTTGTTCTATCCGCTGTACTTGAAAACATCGGCATTACACCATGCATGGATGGAACCTGCATAAGTGGTGCTGATCGGCGGACGCTTGTTCAGAATCTTAATAATGAGCTTAATGCCGATAACATGACACAAGCAAGGAAATATCCTGAACCAGCTTTTGGAATTGAAACAGATCGTCCTCGTAAACTCCTGAAGCTGGTTGCTCCCAATGAGCTCACTGATGCGAGTTTTTTGCAGCCGCCTGAAGCAAGACGTAATTTGCGCGTCAATTTGAATTTCGTGGCCTATGCGAGAGCCGATAAGGTCAATCGGGACAGTGAAAGCTTTGCAACCAACCCTTCGGACAATAGTGCGTACGGCAACCAGGGTGAAACAGATGGAAGTGGCTGCGATTCGGACAACTCCTGCACTTTCTTTGGTATTCCTGTAACCACTAAAGCAGTGCAGCTCATTGTGGATGGCTCAGGTTCCATGAGCACATGCATATCCTGGGGCAGCAATTATGGAGAGCAAACCCGCATTTACTACAATGGTAGTCGCTACATCAGAACCAAGCAGAATTGTTTGATGACGCGCATGGAATCACTGCAGAAGGAATTGCGTGGTTTGCTCGAATCTCTCTCAAGCGATACAACCATTAGCCTACAGTCATTCAGCTCCCCTGGGTATTACAACCACCGAAGCTGGAAAAATGGACAAATGGTTGAACTCAATGACAGCAACAGGAATAGTGCCCTGGAATTTGTGAATTCGCTTTCTGCTGGATCAGTAACGCGCTGGGGCGGCACGCGTCCCTGGAATGCCCTGGACAAAGCATTTGAAAATGAGGAAGCCAATTCAATTTTTCTTATGACGGATGGTGAGCCCAATTACGACCGAAATAACGGTACTTGGAGCCCAAAAGATTACAGAAAAACTGCTGATGCCTACATCGCTATGAATAACACTCGCGACAAGCGCGGCTGGGACCTTCTAGATGTCAATACAGTCTCTGTAGGTCGTCAGTCAACATGGATGGAGATGATGAGTGCTGGTGCTGGCGGAGAATACAAGGCTCTTGAGTAATCCTATGCAGACACAGAATAAGTCAGAGTTAGCTCTGACTCGTCTTATTGCCTTAGGTGCAACAGCCGAATACGAGAAGCACCTTGATAAGCATTAAGCTGACTATGGAGAGTAAATCATCTTCTTGGCAGGCTGCGTAGAAGGTTGATAGCCATATCCATAAGTTCCACCACTGAAGTCATCCAAGATTCGAGGAGTTGCAACAATGACAAGCTCTCTCTTCTCCCGGGTATTACTAGTGTTTCTGAAAAACTGACCAATGAACGGAATATCACCCAGTATGGGCCATTTAGTGGTTAACTCACTAACGTTATCTTCGATTACGCCCGTCAATATTAATGTTTGACCATCTCGAACGCGAAACTGCCCTGTTTTAAGTTGCCGAATAACTAAATCATACACTTTATAAGTTATATTGTTGCAGTCCTGATCCTGTGGATTTGTTGGCTTTCGGAGTGTAGGCGTCAGCTTCATTGTGACAAATCCATTGTCATCGATACGGCTAACGGTTACATCCATTTGCAAACCTGCTTCAGTTTTTACTTGATCGCAAGTTGTGGTACCGGCCTGAGAAGACACGGTAGAATTAAGCTTAGTAGTATAAGTTGTGCCCACTCCAACACTGGAACTCTCTCCTTCTTGAACAATTAGGGTTGGATCAGCCAGAACCTTTGTCGATGTTGACTGTATTTGAGCTACAACAAAATCGAAGAACTGATTTTTTGGATACTGGAAACTCTTTGGAACTTCAAATGCAGTGTTTGCAACATTGTAGCCTGGCTGGGCTGGGTTGTTATAGGGACCAAAGCCGGGCCTGGCGTATTGCCACCGAGGTATTGCAGTGTTGTTGATCGTGGTTGGACCAACACCAGGGATATCCACAATCACAGGAGAGTTAGGATCAACATTTGGATTTAGTGTTGGCAATTCTCTATATCCTGGATATGGATAGACAGTAGGTCTTCCAGCCCAAGGAGCAGCTGTTTGGGGGAAGTCATTAAAAACTTGAGTATTACCATTGGGCAACCTAAAGTTACCAGTTCCCACAAGGGGAGAGCCTTTAGTACCGTCATAAAGGGATGGCAATCCCGCTTCAATCTCAGAGGGGGGCTTAAGATTGCCAAAATTCGCCAACATCTGACCCTTTCTACTGACAACAAAGGTATTGCCCGACTTAAATGCAAAACTATTATCGATAGATTTATCATTTTTTAGATCAACATCAAGGATTTGGACCCGAACAGCAACTTGCCGCTTACGCAAATCAATCTGCTTGAGATAACCCTCTGCAATGGTCACAAGATTAGGCTCACCGGTGAGCGTGATTGAGTTCAAACGATCATCGGGTGAAATCGTGAGGCCCCTCAGCGGTAAGGCACCGGCAGCTTCACCGTCAGCTTCGACGGTTTGAACTGAAACACTGGTGCCTGTTAGCTCAGTCGTAGGACCACTGGTGGTGCTGGATCCGCCTTGACCCACCACTTCCACAGCATCAACCTTGCTTTCCTTTTCCTCCAACACCTTGGTGCGATAGAAGGTGGCGCCCTGACTCATCAGGAACTCACTGGCCCTTGCCGGTGACACCTGATTGAGCCGCACGGTGCGGCTCATCAACTGCCGTGCCAAGGAGGGCAGCTTCTCGCCAACGATCAAGGTCTTGCCCTGACGTTTGGCCTGCAGGCCCCCCAGGGTCAGCACCAGATTGACGGCTTCTTCGATCGGCTCATCTTTGAAGTCAACGGAGATGGGATTGCCACCTGAGGATTCGCCATCGCTGCTTTTCTTGGAGAAGAACGCCACGTTGTACCCCCCCGCGCGGCCGAGCAGCATCAACACATCACGGGCTGGTGCATTGCGCAGGGTGAGGCGCTCGAGCTTGCCGGCGCCGGGCATCCGCACCTCATTGCCCTTGATCGCAATGGTGCCGATGGCCATATCGCCAACTGGCGGTGCTGTCGCCCGCTTGCGCAGGGGCGGCACATAGGCATTGCGCTGCACCCGGCCCGGCGTGGTCAGGTCGTAGCTGCCTGAGGTCATCGCCGGCAACGCCTGCGCTTTGAAGCTCACCTCCACATCACGGCCGTTGGCGGTGATGACCGGCTTGCCCAAACTTCTGCCCTGCAGACCGGTCACCTCCAGGCGCCAGAGGGTGCCACTGCCATCAAAACTGATGCTGTCCATGCCTGCATCAGGCATGGCAAGGAAGCGTGGTCCACTGGCCAACTGGCCTGAGCGTGCTGTATTGACCTCGATCAACCAGCCGCTGTCGGTCTGCTGCTCACGGATATCGGGGTTCTGGCCCATGCCCTCCAAGCGCAGCTGCACCGAGCCCGGGTAGCGCACCACCTTGAGATCCACGCGGCCCGCAGCACGCACCTCAGCGGCCAATGGCATCGCCAGCAGACTGGCCATGGCGATCGGCAGCAGACGATGCACCGGCAGATCCCAACCTCACTGCGCGGACAGTACCGATTGCAGGGCTGGCCCACCAGTGGCCAACCGCCAAGCTGACGCCCCTCTCAGCCTTTCATCAGGGCACTGCCGCCTCCTTCCTGCTGCCGCGGCCCCAGGCGCAAGCGCAGCTGCCACTGCACCAGGCCGGTGGATCGCTCCATGCAAGCGGCCAGCGGCAGGGCTTGACTCGCAACGATGGCCGTGGCGTTGGGCAGAGCACAACCATCCCAGGGGCGTGGTGCTGGATCAAGGCCATCGAGCACCACGCGGTTCTGCGCCTTGGAGCCCGGGTTGATGCCCCCGTCGCTGCCAAAGGCCTGGCCGCAACGCATCAGCACCCAGCCGCGCCAGATCGGGCTCGGCGCTGATCCCACGCTGTAGGTGGTGCTGCGCCCATCGGGCCCATCGACATGCAGCACGGGGTGACGGCGCGCCAGCGAGCAGGCGCTCTGGTGGTGAGACGCCAGAGGATCGGCCGCCAGCGTCAGGCCCCGGCGCAAATCCGCTGCGATGAGGTCGTTGGCACGCTGCAGCTGCTGGCGCTGATGCAGCAGCTCACCTAACTCCTGGCCCAGGCGCTGCTCCCCCAGCAGGGCCTGAATCACGGCCATCAACACCACCAAACCCAGGCTGGAGGCCAGCAGCAGCTCGATCAACGAAAAGCCGAACTGGCGGTCGGAGGGCATAGCTGATCGAGCGGCAATGCAGCATTCCCCGCCGCCACTGCGCTTCTCAGCAAGCTCTCAGACAATGCTCATTCCCCTTGCAGCGGGCTCACAGCCACACTGAAGCCGCAGGCAACGGACGCTGGAGCTGTGACGGGGGGGCAGATTGCAATCGTCGACGACGATCCCCGCATCCGCGCCCTGCTGCGCGATGAACTGGAAGATCTGGGCTACGGCTGCATCGAATGCAACGGCATCCATGCCCTGCTGGCTGCCCTGGCAGAGCACGCGATCCAGTTGATCTTTCTCGATCTGCAGATGCCCGGTGGCGATGGCTTGGAGTGCCTGCAGCGCCTGGCTGATTCGGCCTACCAGGGCCGTGTGCTGATGTTCAGCGGGCTCGATGACCCCCAGCTGCGGGCCCAGGCCATGGCCGCTGGTGCCTGCGGCTGGGTGCTCAAATCAGCCCTGTTTGACCAGTTGCCGGAGCTGCTGCAGCAACATCTGCAGCATTAATCGTCACGCCGGGGCCAGCTCGCCAGAAACGCCACGCCGGGCTGATCAGGGCTGGAAGCTGCCAGCTGCAGGCTGCCTCCCATGGCGGCCTGCAGCTCGCGGGCCAGCGCCAAGCCCAGGCCCGCCCCATCCACCTGTTGGGGGCGTCGGTGCTCCTCAAGGCGTACAAAGCGTTCAAACACCTGATCACGTGGTTCTGAGTTGATGCCCCAGCCCTGATCCGCCCAGCGCAGTTGCAGCTGCGCGCCATCGAGGCGCAAGGCCAGTGCAATCCGCACAGGCGCATCGCTGTAGCGCAAGCTGTTGTCGAGCAATTGGGCCAGCAGCTCCTGCAGAGCTGGGCCGTCGCTGGCGATGCGCACCGCCTCGGCCTCAGGATCGATGTGCAGCTCGAGCTCAGCACCGGCTGGCAGCACCTGTTCGTGCCGCCATTGCCGCAGCCAGGGAGCCAACGGCGCGGGCTCCAGGCAGAGGACACGCCGGCCGGTATCGAGATCTGTCAGCGCCATCAAGGTGGTGAGCAAACGGCCCAGGCGGCTGGTCTCTTCGCGAGCCTGCGCCAGCCACTGACGTGGCTTCTGGCTGAGCTCCGTGGTCTTGGCCTGCAGGCGGCTGAGGCTGCCACTGACGATGGCCAGGGGCGTGTGCAGTTCATGGGCCAGCTGGTTGAGGAATTGACGCTGCAACTGCAGCGCCTGCTCCTGGGGCTCCAGATCACGGGCCAGCAGCAACCTGTACCCCTCACCCGGCTCGGGAATCAGGCGCCACTCCAGACGGAGCACCTTGCCTTTGAGTTCAAACACCCCACCGCCATCACCGGCCTTGAGCAGCTGCAGCGGATGCACAGGGGCCTCCAGGCTGAGGGGATGGCCACCGCGATTGGCGATCGGCTCGAGCAATTGCTCCAGGCGCCGCCCCACCAGCAGGATCGCCAGCCCATCGGTCCAGATATCCGCCGCGGCCTGATTGCCCCAGCGGACTTCACCGCTGGGATCAAGAATCAGCATCGCTTCTGAGGCGGCATCAAAGGCCACCTGCAACAGCCCCAGGGACTGGCGCAACTGGGCCAGCAGGTCCCCCTGGCCGGGGCCGGCGCTCATGGGGCTGCGGCGCCACTGGAGGCATGGGGTCCCTCCAGCGGCCGCAAGGTGGCAGCAAAGCTCCAGCTGCCGTCGGGATATTTCTCAGCAACGATGTAGTGCTCACTCTGCAGCTCCGTGCCATCGCTGCAGACGGTCGCCAGCGTCAAGGGATGGTTGACCACCTTGGAGCTTTCCGTGAGCTGAAAGCGCGCAAAGCCGGCGTGGTGGAACTCGCGAAAGCTGGCCGGCAGGATGGCCGCCAGGGACTCGCCGATCAAGGCCCCGGGCTGCCAGCCGTAGACCTCATCAAATCGGGGATTGGTTTCGACGATGTCGCCGCTGGCATCGGCGCGCACAAAGGGCAGGTTCTCTTTCTGCCTGAGGGCAGCGACAGCACCTGGGGTCCACTGCGAAACCATCAGGGGGATCAACCTGTTGGTTTCAGGGTAGAAGCGCGAACCAAGTGCTACCTAAAGTGAGTCAGGCCTGAGAGAACGGGATGGCCCCGGACCCGGAAGCGCTGCAATTGCTGGTGATCGACGATGAGCCCAAGCTCACCGACTTTCTGCGCATGGAGCTGGAGGTGGAGGGCTACCGGGTTGCTGTGGCCCATGACGGCGCCAGCGGCCTGATTGCCATGCGCAGCGAGCCCAGCCCTGATCTGGTGCTGCTTGATTGGAATCTGCCGGACTTCACTGGGCTCGACATCTGCCGCCGCATCCGCTCAACGGGCATGACGGTGCCGGTGCTGATGCTCACCGGCCATAACGAGGTCAAGGACAAGGTGGAGGCCCTCGATGCCGGCGTCGATGACTACCTGGTCAAACCCTTCTCCATTGAGGAGCTGCTGGCCCGGCTGCGGGCACTGCAACGGCGCGCCCTGGCCATGCGGCCCCAGGAGCAGGAATCCGACGTGCTCAGCATCGGCGATCTGGAGCTGAATCTGGCCAACCATGACGTCAGCCGCGCCGGCCGCTCCATCGCCCTCTCCAACAAGGAGTACCAGCTGCTGGTGTTCATGATGCGCGCCCCGAACAAGGTGCAGACGCGCATGGACATCCTGCATGGGGTCTGGGGCGAGAGCTTCTACGGCGACGACAACCTGCTGGATGTCTACATCCGCTACCTGCGCCAGAAGATTGAAACCGACGATCAGCCCAAACTGATCCACACCGTGCGCGGCGTTGGTTTCATGATGCGGGAAGACGCCAGCGAAGCACGGGCCTGAGCATGGACGTCGCCCAGTGGGGATATCTGCAGCTGGGGCTGCTGGCCTTGGCCTTTGGTGGGCTGCAGCTCTGGTGGATCGGCAGCACCCTGCGCAAACGTGATCTAGCCAAGCCGCTGAACAGCAAGGAATTCCGCCGCTCGCTCGAGCGCATCTGGCAGAAGGAGCGCTAGCTGGGGCGGCAGCTGCCCCCCTGCTTGATGCCATGGCGACTGATGCCAAGCGGCAGGCTGATCACCACACAGCGCACCAGATCAGTGCCCTGCCATTGCAACCAGACGGTGCCGCCACCGAGCACCAACCCATTGCTGGTAAAGCGCAGAACCCTCAGGTTGTGATCGAGCTGCAGCTGCTGGGCGCTCCAGCCGCTGAGCAATGGCCCGATCGCTGCACTGCAGCCAGGCAATGCGCCAGTGGCAGGCTCCTGCCAACCCTGGCGGCCCAGCTCCAGGGCACAGGGGGTGCTGCTGGCCTGGGCTTGATCACGGGCACGCTCCAGCCCGAGTTGCAGCTGCCGGCTGGCATTGAGCAAGCGCTGGTGGGCGATGGAGCGGCCGCCATGCACCGTCCCCAATGAGGCGAGAAGGCCAGCGATGACGATGGTGATGAGCAGTTCAGGCAGGCTCATCCAGGCAGGCCCCCAATCCCTGCAGGCTGTAGTGCCGCCCGCGCTGATGCACACCACTGATCAGCTGCAGCAGCAGCAGACCATCACCCGCTGGCTCGAAGCTGGAATCAGCGACTGCGCCCACCGGAAGCGGCAACGGCTCACTCTGGTGCCATGCCGCCTGCAATGACTGCAATCCTTGCGCCGATTGGTCGGGATCAGCGCAATCGAGCGCCAGATGGCTGGCGTGCTGATGCAACAGCCCCTGATCGCGCTGCAACTGCAGCTCCATCCAATCGCGCAACTGCTGTTGCTTGCGGCGCTGCTGCTCAAGCGCCGTCACAGCGCCCCAGCACCGCAGGCTGGCCGCAACGGCCATGGCCAGGATCACGGCGCTGATGAGCACCTCACTCAATCCAAAGCCCCGTTCAGGTCGATGGCGTCTTTCATCGCCGCGCTGATCTCGGCATCGCGCTGTTGCGCCAGTTGCCATTGCACGCGCTGCTGCGCCAGTGACTGGAGCGCCATCGCTTGTAGCGCGAGACCACTGAGCAGAAGCACAAGCGCTGTCACCATCACCAGGGGCAGCACAAACCCGGCTGAACCGGAGGACTTTGCTCTGACGCCGCACCGCATCTCCAGTCAGAAGAACTAGCTGCAGCGTGCCCCGCTAACGGTTGTGCATCTCCTTGTCCATGGCCACACGGCAAGCGCGGGGATGGGCTTGGCGCACATCGTCCTGGGCGACGCAGAGCTCAGCCCAGCCAGCTTTGGTGAAGCACGCCGGCAGGATGGCCCGGCAGGCGATCTGGGCCTCATCGGGCAAAAAGCGCACCGCTTCGGGGTCAACCGATCGGGCGGGCATGGGAGCTACCAGTGCAGCCAGCACCAGGCCGGTGATCCATGGCAGCCATTTCAGCTGTAGAAGCACTGCTCGCTGGGGGTGAGTGGAGGGGTTCGAACAGAAGGCGGAGGCGACGCTGGCCAGCGCCGTTGAAGCGGCAAGGAGGCAGAGGAAGCCGGTGGTTGCACGTTGTAATGGGCAGAGGCAAGCACTGCCAGGGCGTTATGCAGCTGATCGCGATTCATGCTCAGCAGGGGTATCGGTGGAAATATCCTGCGGCCAATCCAAAGCTGAGTCCGATAGCTTTACTTTAGTTCATTGAAAAGTGGATGAACCGTTACTCGTTGAGCTTGAGCACGGCCATGAAGGCCTCCTGGGGCACATCCACCTTGCCCATGGCCTTCATGCGCTTCTTGCCCTTGGCTTGCTTCTTGAGCAGCTTTTTCTTACGGGAAATATCGCCGCCGTAGCACTTGGCCAGCACATCTTTGCGCATGGCGCTGATGCTTTCGCTAGCAATGATGCGGCTGCCGATGGAGGCCTGCAGCGGAATCTTGAACTGCTGGCGCGGGATCAACTCCTTGAGTTTCTCCACCAGGCCCTTACCGACCCCATAGGCCTTGTCGCGGTGCACGATCGTGGTCAACGGGTCAGCCTTATCGCCATTGATCAGCACATCGAGGCGCACCAAGATGTTCTGGCGGTAGCCGATCAGGCTGTACTCCATGGAGGCGTAACCCTTGGTGCGGCTCTTCATCTGATCAAAGAAGTCGGTCACCACTTCAGCCAAGGGAAGCTCGTAGGTCAGCGTCACCCGATCGGTGGTGATGTACTTCATGTCGATGAAGGTGCCGCGCCGTTCCTGGCACAGCTCCATCAAGGTGCCGTTGAAACTGTTGGGCGCAAAGATCTCCATCTTCACGTAGGGCTCTTCGATGGATTCGCGCGCCTGGGGATCAGGCAGGGTGGCGGGGTTATCCACCATCAAGGTGGTGCCATCAACCATGTTGACCTTGTAGATCACCGATGGTGCGGTGACGATCAGATCAAGGTCATACTCGCGCTCGAGCCGTTCCTGCACGATCTCCATGTGCAGCAGGCCGAGGAAGCCGCAGCGGAAACCAAAGCCCATGGCACTGCTGGTCTCCGGCTCGTACTGCAGCGCAGCATCTGAGAGCTTGAGCTTGTCGAGGGCATCACGCAGATCGGGGTACTGATCGGCGTCGGTGGGGAACAGACCACAGAACACCATCGGCTTGGCTTCGGTGTAGCCGGGCAGCGGCTCAGCAGCCGGGGCACTGGCCAGGGTGATGGTGTCACCGACGCGGGCATCAGCCACCGCCTTGATGGAGGCCGCCAGGTAACCCACCTCACCGGCGTGCAATTCATCCACCTGTTGCTGATCAGGCGACATCACCCCGATCTCATCGAGTTCGTAGGTCTTCTTGCTGGCCATCAGCAGCACCTTGTCCTTCTTGCTCAGGCGACCACTGACCACACGGAAGTAGACGATCACGCCCCGGTAAGGGTCGTAGTAAGAGTCAAAGATCAGCGCTTTGAGAGGCTCTGCTGTGGTGTCCGCCGGAGGCGGCACCCGATCGACGATCCCCTGGAGGATCTCAGGCACACCCAGGCCGGTTTTGGCCGAAGCATGAATGGCATTGGAGGTGTCCAGGCCAATGATGTCTTCAATCTCCTGGCTGATGCGCGCAGGATCAGCACCCGGTAGGTCGATTTTGTTGAGCACCGGAATGATCTCGAGATCATTGCCCAGGGCCAGGTAGACGTTCGCCAGGGTCTGCGCTTCCACCCCCTGGCTGGCATCAACCACCAGCAGCGCGCCTTCGCAGGCCTGCAGGCTGCGGCTCACCTCATAGGAGAAGTCAACGTGCCCGGGGGTGTCGATGAGGTTGAGGGTATAGAGCTCACCATCGGCTGCTTTGAACTGCATCCGCGCAGCCTGCAGCTTGATCGTGATACCGCGCTCACGCTCCAGGTCCATGTTGTCGAGGTACTGGGCCTGCATGTCACGCGCCGCCACCGTGCCGGTGTCCTGCAGCAGCCGATCGGCCAGGGTCGATTTCCCATGGTCGATGTGGGCAATGATGCAGAAATTGCGGAGCCTTGAGACAGGAGCATCAGTCATGGCTGGATCTTAGGGAGCAGCCCCTGGCCACCCGCGGCGTCAAGTTGATGGAACCCACACGGCATCGGTTTGAGACCAGCGATGGCGTGCGGCCCAGCGGGCTGGAATCCGGTGCCGCAGCGCCGTCGCTGATGCTGCCGGGTTGGTCCCCGTCCGCCGCCCTGGTTCGCGCTCCATTCCAGGTTCGAGCGGGCGTCGGTCACTTCGCTGTTCTGGATCCTCCGCAGCGCTTCAACGCGGCGCCGCGCACTTTCATCTCCCGCCCCTGAGGTTGTCCCATGCCCGCCTGGATTCTGCTGATGCTGGCCATTGCAGCGGAGGTGCTCGGCACCTCGCTGCTCAAGCTCTCGGGGGGCTTCAGCCGGCTGCTGCCCTCACTGCTGGTGGTCACGGCCTACGGCACCTCCATGCTGCTGCTCTCGCGGGTGGTGCAGACCATTTCCCTTGGCGTCACCTATGCGGTCTGGAGCGGCGTGGGCATCGTGGCGATCGTGCTCGTGGGCCTGCTGGCCTACCGGGAGGTGCCCAGCCCCAGCCAGCTGGTGGGGATGGCCTTGATCACCGCCGGTGTGATCACCATCAATCTCACCGGTCAGCTCAACGGTTGAAAGCGCCCAGCCACGACGGCATCGCCTGGTGCCTAGGCCTGAAGACCCAGCAGGGCATCACTGCGCTGGCGCATGGCCGCCAGGGTTGACGGCTCAGCCATCGGATCACGGCCCCAGCTGGGCAACAGCTGCCGTAGACGCTGCTGCCAGCTCTCACTGGCCAGGCGCTCGCCAAAGCAGCGCTGCAGCACCTCCTGCATGATCGTCACCGCCGTGCTGGCCCCCGGTGATGCGCCAAGCAAGGCCGCCAGGGAACCATCAGCCGCAGCCACCACTTCAGTGCCCAGCTGCAACCTGCCGCCTTCGGCGCTGGCTTTGATGATCTGCACCCGCTGACCAGCCACGGACAGCTGCCAATCGCCCGCTGCGGCCTCTGGCAGGAATTCACGCAAGGCCTCCAAGCGCTCCTCGGGGCTCTGGCGCAGCTGGTTGATCAGGTACTGCACCAGCGAGAGGTTGTTGAAACCCACCTGCAGCATTGGCACCAGGTTGCTCATGCGCACCGAGAGGGGCAGATCCAGCAGGGAGCCCTGCTTGAGGAACTTGCTGCTGAAGCCGGCGTAGGGACCAAACAGCAACGAGCGCTGACCATCGATCCAACGGGTGTCGAGGTGGGGCACCGACATGGGCGGCGCCCCGACCTTGGCCTTGCCGTAAACCTTGGCGAAATGGCGCTGGGCCAGGGCCGGATCGCGGCACACCAACCACTGGCCGCTGACGGGGAAGCCGGCATAGAGGCGGCCTTCTTCAATGCCGGAGCGCTGCAGCAGTGGCAGGGCTCCTCCACCTGCGCCAAGGAAGACAAAGGGGCAGATCACCTCATCGCTGCCATCCACGCCCTGCAGTTGCAGCAGCCAGCCGGCGCCATGCGGCAGCCTCTCGAGATCGCGCAGTTCGCAGCCGCGGCGCAACTCCAAGGCGCCACTGCGCTCCAGAGGCTCCAGGTAGGCGCGGGTAAGGCTGCCGAAATCCACATCGGTGCCGCGGCCGATGCGGGTGGCGGCCACGGGCTGCGTTGCAGCACGCCCCTGCATCACCAGCGGCATCCAATCAGCCAGCTGCGCCCGGTCCTCGCTCCACTCCATGCCTGCAAAAGCGGGCAGGGCGCTGAGCTGCTGCTGGCGCTGGCGCAGAAATGCCACATCAGCGCTGCCCTGCACCCAGCTGATGTGGGGCACCTGATGCAGAAAGGTGCCTGCATCAAGGCGCCCCTGCTCTTGCAAGGAGGCCCAGAACTCAAGGCTGCGCTCAAAGCTGGCATTGATGCGCAACGCCTTGGCGGTGGCCACCGTGCCATCGGCCTGCTGTGGGGTGTAGTTGAGCTCGCAGTTGGCGGCATGGCCCGTGCCGGCGTTATTGACCGCCGCGCTGCTCTCGAGCGCTGGCTGATCGAGGCGCTCGAGCATCAGCAGGCGCAGCTCTGGATCCAGTTCGTGCAGCAGCACCGCCAGGGTGGCGCCCATGATTCCGCCGCCCACCAGCACGGCGTCGTAGCGCTCCAAAGCGGCCAGGGATGAATGTCTGTTCAGGCTATGGGGCCACTTCCTTACGCTGGAGGCAACACAGGCTCATGCCATGACCACCGACACCGCCACCGGCGCCGCTGATCCCCAGGCCCTGACCCTGGAGAACGTGGAGCGCGCCCTCGATGAATTGCGTCCTTTCCTGATGGCCGATGGCGGCAACGTCGAGGTGGTGGAGATCGACGGTCCTGTGGTGAAGGTGCGTCTGCAGGGGGCCTGCGGCTCCTGCCCCAGCAGCACCATGACCCTGAAGATGGGCATCGAGCGCAAGCTGCGTGAAGCCATCCCCGAGGTGAGCGAAGTGGTGCAAGTGCTCTGAGCGGCACCCCTTAAGCTCCCGCCAATCGAAGAATCCTGCCGTGCTGGATCAGCGCCTGCTGCGCGACAACCCTGAGCTGATCACCGAACAGCTGGGCCGCCGCGGCATGACGGTGGACCTCACCGGTCTGCAGCTGATCGCCAAGCAGGAACGGGACCTCGAAGAGCAGCGCAGCAACCTGCAGGCCGAGGGCAACCGGGTCGGCAAAGAAGTGGGCGCTTTGATCAAAGGCGGCGCCGCCCCGGGAGGCCCTGAGGTGAAGGAGCTGCGCGAGAAGGGCAACCGCATCAAGCAGCAGGTGGCGGTGCTGGAGGAAGAGGAGAAGAACCTCGAGGCCAAGCTGCGCGAGCAGCTGCTCACCTTCCCCAACCTGCCGCTGGCGGAAACCCCTGACGGCCAATCAGAAGCTGACAACGTCGAAGTCAAGCGCTGGGGTGAGCCGACCACTGGCGTTGAGCTCGAGGAGCACTGGCAGATTGCCGAGCGCCTGGGCCTGTTTGAAACCGAACGGTCGGTGCGGATCGCCCAGAGCCGCTTCATCACGCTGATGGGCCAGGGGGCGCGCCTGGAGCGGGCCCTGATCAGCTTCATGCTCGATCTGCACACCAGCAAGGGCTATCGCGAGGTGATGCCCCCGATCCTGGTGAACACTGCCAGCCTCACCGGCTCAGGCCAGCTGCCCAAATTCGCCGAAGAAAGCTTCCGTTGCGCTGAGGACGACCTCTGGCTCACCCCCACCGCCGAGGTGCCGATCACTTCACTGCACCGCGATGAGGTGATCCCGGCCGATCAGCTGCCTCTGCGTTACGTGGCCTACACCCCCTGCTTCCGCCGTGAAGCAGGCAGCTACGGACGTGACACCCGCGGCCTGATCCGCCTGCACCAGTTCAACAAGGTGGAGCTCTACTGGTTCTGCCACCCCGAACACTCCGCAGCCGCCCATGAGCAGCTGACTCTGGATGCCGAGGCGGTGCTGGAGGCCCTCGAGCTGCCCTATCGCCGCCTCGAGCTTTGCACCGGTGACATGGGCTTCTCCGCCGCTCGCACCTACGACCTGGAGGTGTGGCTGCCAGGAGCGGGCTCCTACCGCGAAATCTCCAGCTGCAGCACCTGCGGCGATTTCCAGGCGCGCCGTTCGGCGATCCGTTTCAAGGAGGGCAAGAGCACCCAGCTGCTGCACACCCTCAACGGCAGCGGTCTGGCCATCGGCCGCACCATGGCAGCCATCCTGGAAAACGGACAACAGGTGGATGGCAGCGTCAAGCTTCCCGCCGCCCTGGCGCCCTACGTCGGCTGCGACACACTCGCGCCACAATGAATTGGTGAAGGGGTAAGCCTGTGGGTGTACTGACGGCGCTGTTGATCCTGGCGCTGCTGGTGGTGGTGCACGAGGCCGGCCATTTCCTGGCCGCCACCAGCCAGGGCATCCGGGTGAGCAGTTTCAACGTCGGCTTTGGTCCGGCAGTGCTCAAGCTG
This sequence comes from uncultured Synechococcus sp., assembly GCA_913049535.1. Taxonomy (GTDB): domain Bacteria; phylum Cyanobacteriota; class Cyanobacteriia; order PCC-6307; family Cyanobiaceae; genus RCC307. The sequence continues at coordinate 6,048 of CAJWYF010000022.1, read as the reverse complement.
CAGCGCGGCCCGGTGCTCTACGCCCTGCGCCTGATCCCCCTGGGGGGCTATGTGGCTTTCCCCGATGACGATCCCGACAGCACGATTGATCCCGAGGACCCGGATCTGCTCAAGAACCGGCCGTTAAGGCAGCGGGCGTTGGTGATCGCCGCCGGCGTGCTGGCCAACCTGCTGCTGGCCTGGGTGGTGCTGCTGGGCCAGGGGGTCATCGTCGGCATCCCCGATGGCTTTGATGCCACCGGCGGTGTCCTGGTGACGGCGGTACAACCAGAGAATGCTGCCGCCCGCGCGGGCCTTGAGCCCGGTGACAAGCTGCTGGCCATCAACGGCGAACCCCTCGGCGGTGGCACCAGCGCGGTGCAACAGCTGGTGGAAGCGGTCAAGTCCTCCCCCAGCCAGGAGTTGCAGGTGCAGCTGCAGCGCTCCGGCCAGACCCTGAATCTGGAGATGGTCCCGGCTGACCAGGGGGGCAGCGGCCGCATCGGCGCCCAGCTGCAGCCAGCAGGGGTGGAGCACTTCAGCCGTCCGAGCGGCCCAGGTCAGGTGATCAGCCAGGCCAACAAAGATTTCTCAGCGATCTGGTCACGCACGCTGGAAGGGTTCTCGGCCTTGGCCACCCGCTTCAGCGAGACGGCCTCCCAGGTTTCAGGCCCGGTGAAGATCATTGAGATGGGCGCCCAGCTGGCCGATCAGGGCGGCTCCAGCCTGTTTCTGTTTGCCGCGCTGATCTCGATCAACCTGGCGGTGCTCAATGCCCTGCCGCTGCCCCTGCTGGATGGCGGTCAATTCCTGCTGCTGCTGCTGGAGGGCCTGCGGGGCCGGCCGCTGCCCGAGCGACTGCAGATGGCCTTCATGCAGTCAGGCCTGGTGCTGCTGCTGGGGCTCAGCGCTGTGCTGATCGTCAGAGACACGAGCCAGCTGAGCCTTGTGCGCCAGTTGATGGGGAATTGAACCCTGATCATTTAAGATGATGGATTGTTGATCCAATCCGGGCTGCCGCATGGCGAAAAAGTCGATGATCGCGCGGGATGTGAAGCGCAAAAAGATGGTGGAGCGCTTCGCGGCCAAGCGGTCGGCCCTGATGAACGCCTTTGAGTCGGCGGCAGATCCGATGGAGCGTCTGGAGATCCACCGCAAGATCCAGAACCTGCCCCGTAACAGCGCCCGCATCCGCATGCGCAACCGCTGCTGGGCCACCGGTAAGCCCCGTGGTGTCTACCGCGATTTCGGCCTGTGCCGCAATCAGCTGCGTGAACGCGCCCACAAGGGCCTGCTGCCCGGTGTGGTCAAGTCCAGCTGGTGAATGAGCTGCTGGCGGCCTACGCCGCCGGTTGGTTTCCCATGGCCGAGGGTCCAGATGGATCCCTCGGCCTTTTTCGTGCCCGCGAGCGGGCCCTGATGCCCCTCGATGGGCGCTTTCATGTGCCCCGCTCCCTGCGGCGCCAGTTGCGCCCCGATCGCTTCGAACTGCGCATCGACACCGCCTTTGCCGAGGTGGTGGCCGGTTGCAGCGATCGGCCCAGCACCTGGATCAGCCCGGAGCTGCAAGCCATCTACAGCGCCCTGCACCAATTGGGCTGGGCCCACAGCATCGAAGCCTGGGACGGGCAGGGGCTGGCCGGCGCTCAGCTGGGGCTGGCCATCGGCCGCTGCTGGATCGGTGAATCGATGTTTCACCAGCGACCCCACGCCTCCAACGTCGTGCTGGTGGCTCTGCAGCAGGCCCTGGTCGATGGGGGCTTTGCCCTATTTGATGTGCAGCTCAGCAACCCACATCTGGAGCGCTTTGGCTGCTTCTGCATCAGCGATGCGGCCTACAGCGCGCAGTTGCAAGCCGCTGTGCGCTCCCCAGCGGTGCTGCAGCTGAATCAGTTCACTATTCACAGCAGGGCCTGGATGTCAAGATGATGGTTGACAAGCAACAGGACATAAGCGCCAGTGCAAGGTGAAACACGGACCATCTCCTTTGATGGCCGCGAGATCAGGCTGACGACGGGCCGTTACGCCCCTCAGGCCGGTGGAAGTGTGCTGATCGAATGCGGCGATACCTCGGTGCTGGTCACCGCCACCCGCTCCACACCCCGTGAGGGCATCGACTTTCTGCCCCTGACCTGCGACTACGAAGAGCGTCTCTACGCCGCCGGTCGCATCCCAGGCAGCTTCATGCGCCGCGAAAGCCGCCCGCCGGAGCGCGCCACCCTGGCCGCCCGTCTGATCGACCGTCCGATCCGGCCGCTATTCCCCAGCTGGATGCGCGACGACCTGCAGGTGGTGGCCACCGTGCTCTCCGTCGATGAGCGCATGCCCCCCGATGTGCTGGCAGTGACCGGTGCCTCCCTGGCCACCCTGCTGGCCAAGATCCCTTTCTATGGACCGATGGCCGCCGTGCGTGTCGGCCTGTTGGGCGATGACTTCGTGCTCAACCCCAGCTATCGCGAAATCGAGCGCTCCGATCTAGACCTTGTAGTGGCCGGCACCCCCGATGGGGTGGTGATGGTGGAAGCCGGGGCCCAGCAGCTGCCGGAGCAGGACATGATCGAGGCCATCGACTTCGGTTATGAGGCCGTCGGCGAGTTGATCCGCCACCAGAAAGAGACCCTCGAGGCCCTCGGCATTGAGCAGGTGATTCCCGAGGCACCAACTGAGGACACCACCGTCCCCGATTACTTGGCCAAGCAGTGCTCCAAGGACATCGGCGGCGTGCTGGCCCAGTTCAGCCTCAGCAAGAAAGAGCGCGACACCCAGCTCGATGGCATCAAGGGCAAGGCAGCCGAGGCCGTCGCCGCCCTGCCGGAAGCCGATGCGGTGCGCACGGCCGTGAGTAGTAGCTCCAAGCTGCTGGGCAACAGCTTCAAGGCGCTGACCAAAAAGATGATGCGTGCCCAGATCGTCGAGCAGGGCAAGCGGGTAGATGGCCGCAACCTCGATGAGGTGCGCAGCATCAGCGCCGCCGCCGGCGTGCTGCCCAAGCGGGTGCACGGCTCAGGCCTGTTCCAGCGGGGCCTGACCCAGGTGCTCTCCACCGCCACCTTGGGCACCCCCTCCGACGCCCAGGAGATGGATGACCTCAATCCATCGAACGAGAAGCACTACCTGCACCACTACAACTTCCCCCCCTACTCGGTGGGTGAAACCCGGCCGATGCGCTCCCCGGGTCGACGCGAGATCGGCCACGGCGCCCTGGCTGAGCGGGCTCTGGTGCCCGTGCTGCCCAGCAAAGAGTCCTTCCCCTACGTGCTGCGGGTGGTCTCTGAGGTGCTCAGCTCCAACGGCTCCACCTCCATGGGTTCGGTCTGCGGCAGCACCCTGGCGCTGATGGATGCCGGTGTCCCCCTGGCCGCTCCGGTGGGCGGGGCGGCCATGGGCCTGATCCGGGAGGGCAAGGAGGTGCGCGTCCTCACCGACATCCAGGGCATTGAGGATTTCCTCGGCGACATGGACTTCAAGGTGGCCGGCAGCGAAAAGGGCATCACCGCCCTGCAGATGGACATGAAGGTCACCGGTCTGCCGGTGAAAACGATCGCCGAGGCGATCAATCAGGCCCGTCCAGCCCGTCTGCACATCCTTGAAAAGATGCTGGAGGCGATCGACACACCACGCGAAGGCCTGTCCCCCCATGCCCCGCGCCTGCTGAGCTTCCGGATCGATCCCGAGCTGATTGGCACGGTGATCGGTCCCGGTGGCCGCACGATCAAAGGCATCACCGAGCGCACCAACACCAAGATCGACATCGAGGACACCGGCATCGTCACGATCGCCAGCCACGATGGCGCCGCGGCCGATGAAGCTCAGAAGATCATCGAAGGCCTCACCCGCCGCGTCAGCGAGGGCGAGTTCTTTGAGGGAGCCGTCACCCGCGTGATTCCCATCGGTGCGTTTGTGGAAATCCTGCCCGGCAAGGAGGGGATGATCCACATCTCCCAGCTCTCCGAGCAGCGGGTGGAGAAGGTGGAGGACGTTGTCAATGTCGGCGATCAGGTGCGCGTTCGCGTGCGCGAGATCGACAACCGCGGCCGCATCAACCTCACCCTGCGCGGTGTGCCCCAGGACGGCTCCGATCCTCAGCCCACTGTGATCCTGCCGATCGGCGAGTCCTAAACCGCAAAGCCTGGATCAATCTCAGCCAGGCAAGCCCGGGCCAGCTCACAGAGCTCGGCCTGGGCTTTGCTGTTGCTGGCGATGAGACAACCGGCCTGCCTCACATCACCGCGGTTGTAGAGCAGCGGCGCCCCATCGGCGTGACAGAAGGCCCCACCGGCCGCGAGCAACACCGCTTCCGGGGCGGCCATATCCCAGTCCTTCGGGGCGCTGCGGCCTGACAAGGAGATGTAGACATCGGCCTCACCGCGCAGGATTGTCGCCACCTTGCCGCCGACGCTGCCGATGGCCTTGGTCTGCCCGAGGGCCAAGCGCTCCAGCAACTGCTCCAGGCGCGCATCACGGTGGTTGCGGCTGGCCACCAGCACCAGCTCGCTGCGCTCGGAGCGGCCGCTGAGCCGGGCGGGGCTGCGCTCACCGCTACGGGTTTCGCACCAGGCCTCACCACCGCAGCCGCTGCCATCCACCAGGCCAAACCACACCTCCTCGCGCTCGGGCTGCAGCACCACCCCCAACACCGGGCGCTGCTGGCGCACCAAGGCCAGATGCACGGCGTACTCCCCGGTGCCCTGCAGAAAGTCCTTGGTGCCATCGAGGGGATCCAGGATCCAGATCCACTCCCCGGGTAGCGGCTCGCCACTGGCCATCTGCTCAGCCGCGGTTTCTTCACTAAGCAGGGTCCAGGGGGCATCGGGGAATCCGCGCCGCAGACCCTCGAGCAGGTGCTGGTTGACGGCCAGATCCGCGGCGCTGACCGGACCCTCGCCGCCTTCATCGACGCTGAGGGCGGCGGGGTAGCCAAAGGGGGGCTGCTCACCACGGGCATAGGCCCGCAGGATGTCGCATGACTCCCAGACCAGCTGGCGCAGCAGAGCAAGCAGCGCCTCAAGCTCCACCGATGCGGGCAGGGCAGCGGTGGTGGGCATCATGGACTGAGCAGGGCCTGGCCATTGTGAAGGACCCCGGATCCAGGCCTGAGCCCGCAGCCGGGGTGCTGTATCTGGTGGGCACCCCCATTGGTCATCGCGGTGATCTCTCCCCGCGGGCGCAACAGGTGCTGGCCGGCGTGGATCGCGTCGCCTGCGAAGACACCCGCCACAGCGGCCTGCTGCTGCATGGCTTTGGCATCGATGCCCGCCTGGTGAGCTTCCACCAGCACAACCAGCAGCGCCGTATCCCTGAACTTCTGGAGGCCCTAGCGGCCGGTGAATCCCTGGCGCTGGTGAGTGATGCCGGCTTGCCGGGCATCAGCGATCCGGGCGAGGAGCTTGTCGCCGCAGCTCGAGCCGCTGGCCATGGGGTGGTGTGCGTCCCCGGTCCATGCGCCGCCACCACGGCTCTGGTGAGCAGCGGTCTGCCGTCCGGCCGCTTTTGCTTTGAGGGCTTTTTGCCCACCAAAGGCAAGGAGCGTCAGCAGCGGCTGCAGCTGCTGGCCCGCGAACCCCGCACTTCCTTGCTCTATGAAGCGCCGCACCGGCTGTTGGCGTTGCTGCGCGATCTCGCCGAACACTGCGGCGCACAGCGCGCGGTGCAGGTGGCCCGCGAGATCACCAAACGCCATGAGCAGCAGGTGGGCTCCACCTTGGCCGAGGCGCTGGCCCACTTTGAACAACACAAGCCCCAAGGAGAGTTCACCGTGGTGCTCGGCGGGACTCCCCCGGCAGAAGCGCAGCCCTGGAATGCCGTTGCCCTGCGCCAGGAGCTGCTGGCCCTGCAGGCCTCAGGGCTGAGTGCATCGGAAGCGGCCCGCAGCCTGGCCCAGAGCAGCGGCCATCCGCGCCGGCAGCTTTACGGGCTGCTGCACGCAGAAGGGGAGTCAGACTGATGCTTCACGGGTGGATTGGATGCTGCTGCGCCTGCGCCTACTCACCGGCACGGTGATCGGCTCGCTCCTACTGCTGTTGATGCTCTGCCTGGGCAGCCAGAACCTTGAGCAGCGCGAGGAGCTCA
>CAJWYF010000021.1 GCA_913049535.1 uncultured Synechococcus sp. | reverse complement strand
TACATCGCCAGCAGGATCGAGCCGACGATGCCACCCACGATCACGATCATGGCCGGCTCCAGCATGGCGGTCATGGCTTTGACGGTGGCCGCGATCTCGTCTTCATAGAAGTCCGCCACTTTCGAGAGCATGGCGTCCACGCCGCCGCTCTCCTCGCCGATCACCAGCATGCTCACGGCCATGGTGGGAAAGACCTTGCGTCGTTGCAGGGCCAGGCTCAAGGTGCCGCCTTGCTGCACCTCGTTTTTTGATGCCTCGATCGCTTCTGAGAGCACCCGGTTGCCGACGGTGTCGCGCACGATGTCCAGTGCCATCAGGATCGGCACCCCGGCGCGGGTCAGGGAACTGAAGGTGCGGCAGAACTGGGCTGTGGCTGTTTTGCGGATCAGATCGCCAAAGAGAGGCAACTTGAGCATCACCCCGTCCATGCGCCGGCGACCGACTTTGGTTCCGTAAGCCCGCTTGAGCAGCCAGACCAGGAGCAACAAGCCGCCGACCAGCAGCAGTGAGAAGGAGGAGCGCAGCAGGGCGCTGAGATCCACCATCAATTGGGTGAAGGCCGGCAATTCGGCCCCCAGATCCTCAAAGATCCCCGCAAAGGTGGGAATCAAGAAGATCGTCATGCCCAGGAAGACACCAATGGCAATCACCAGCACCGTGACGGGGTAGCCCAGGGCGCCACGGATCTGGTTTTGCAGCTTGGCGTTGTCCTCCAACAGCTTGGCCAGGCGCTTGAGCACCTCCTCCAGCACGCCACCGGCCTCCCCGGCTTCCACCATGGCCACGCTGAGGTTGTCGAACACCTTGGGCCAGCGGCGTAGCGCTGCCCCGAGCGATGAGCCTTGATTGACGTCTTTGGAAATGCGGAGCAACGCCCGTTTGAACATCGGCAGCTTCTGCTGCTCGGCGAGGATCTCAAGGCTGCGCACAATCGGCACCCCAGCGCTGACCAGCGCAGCCATCTGGCTGGCAAAGACGGCTTTGTCCTTGACCGCCGGCACCTTTTCCAGCGAGAGGCTCAATCCCCTTTGAACCTTCTCGCCTGCAGCGCTGTCGCTGCTGAGGCTGACGGGAATGATCCCCCGCTGCCGCAGGTTGCGTTTGGCGCTCGCTAGATCGGCTGCCTTGAGGCGCAGATTCTTTTCCTTGCCTCGGCGGTCTTTGTAGATGGCGAGGAAGGTTTGCGTTGCCATCAGGCTTCACCGAGCAGTCGCATCAGCTCATCGGGTTTGCTGGCTTTGGCCATGGCTTCATCACGTTCGACACTGCCGCTGCTCACCAGATCAGCCAGGGCACGTTCGAGGGTCTGCATACCCATCTGTCCCCCGGTCTGCAGCTGCGAGTAGATCTGTGCCGTTTTGCCCTCCCGGATCAGGTTGGCCAGGGCCGGGGTGTTGATCATGATTTCCTGCGCCATCACCCGCCCAAAGGCGCCAGGGGGTGGGTTGAGCCGCTTGCAAAGGGTCTGGGCAAAGACCCCCACCAGGCTGCCGCTGAGTTGGACCCTGATCTGGGTCTGTTGCGCTGGGGGGAACACGTCCACCATGCGGTCCACCGTCTGAGCTGCTGAGCTGGTGTGCAGCGTGCCGAACACCAGGTGACCGGTTTCTGCCGCGGTGATGGCCAGCTGGATGGTCTCAAGATCACGCATTTCCCCCACCAGGATCACGTCGGGGTCCTCTCTGAGGGCTGCCTTGAGGGCGTTGGCAAAACTGCGGGTGTCCTCCCCCAGTTCCCGCTGGTGGATGACGCTGCGGGCTGACTGGTAGACGAATTCGATCGGGTCCTCAACCGTGAGGATGTGCTCAGCTCGGCTCTGGTTGATGTGCTCCAGCAGGGCCGCCAGAGTGGTGGTCTTGCCCGAGCCGGTGGGACCGGTCACCAGCACCAGCCCGCGGGGCCGCTCGCTGATTTCCCGCACCACCTCTGGCAGGCCCAGCTGTTGCAGGCTGGGGATACGGCTGCCCAGGGCCCGCAGGCAGGCGGCGTAGCAGCCCTTCTCGCGGTAGACGTTGACGCGGAAGCGGGCCACCCCCTTGAGCCCGTAGGAGCAGTCCAGCTCCCAGGTCTGCTCCAGTTGCTTGCGCTGGTTGTTGTTCAGCAGGCTGAAAATCAGGCGATTGCAGCCTTCTTCGCTGAGGGCGTTCTCATGCATGGGCTGCAGGGCACCGCTGAAACGGCCATAGGGCGGCAGTCCGGCTGACAGGTGCAGATCGCTGCCGCCTTGTTCCACCAGCTGCTCCATCAGCGATTCGATCTGCAGCTCCATGGCGCCTCAGGCGAGGGTCCTCATTCCTGCAGTGTGCCCCTGGGTGTGAGGCAATAGGGACAGTCGATCCATTCATCCTGCAGACCGGCACCGCAGCCCTGGCAGGTGGCGGTGCTGAGATGACGGGCGCGAATCTCCTGCTCCAGCCCGGAATCGGTCAGCAGCACCCGCTCCACCTCCTCGAGGCTGGTGTGGCCTTCCCGGGCCAGGTTGAGGCCATAACCCAGCAGGGTTTTCATGCCGTTCTCCAGGGCCAGGCGCCTGAGCTGGTCGGTGCCGGCCCCCTGGCCGATGGCTTCTGCCATGCCCTCATTGACGCGCATCACCTCATAAACACCAATGCGGCCCTTGTATCCCAGCCCATCGCAGTGGCTGCAGGGGTTCGCTCCCGTTGGTGCCCGGAAGAACTTCAGGCTGGAGCGATCGCTCACCTGCAGCCCCAGGCGCGCCAGCTCCGCTTCTTTGGGCTGGTAGGGCTGGCGGCAGTGGGGGCAGAGCCGCCGCAGCAACCGTTGCGACAGCACGCCGATCAGGGCAGCACTGAGCAGGAAGGTTTCCACCCCCATCTCCTGCAACCTGGCCACGGCGCTGGGGGCGTCATTGCAGTGCAGGGTCGTCAGCACCAGGTGCCCAGTCAGGGCGGCCTCCAAAGCCGTCTTGGCGGTTTCCAGATCGCGCGTTTCCCCCACCAGCAGCACATCGGGGTCCTGGCGCATGAACGCCCGCAGGGCCTGGGCGAAATCCAACCCCTTGTCGCGGTTCACCTGGGTTTGGGTGATGCCCGCCAGGGTGTATTCGATCGGATCTTCCACCGTGGAGATATTCAGCCCTGGGCTGTTGCGTTCTGCCAGCAGCGAGTAGAGCGTCGTCGATTTGCCCGAACCGGTGGGACCAGTGACCAGCAGGATGCCGAAGGGTTTGCTGCCCATGTCCCGCACCTCCGCCAGGGCTTGGGGATCGCTGATCAGCAGGTCCAGTCCTAGTTGGGTGGAGCTGGAGTCCAGCAGACGCATGACGATCTTTTCGCCGAAGCGGCTGGGCAGCACGCTGACGCGGAAGTCCACCGTGTTGCCCTCAAACCGGCGGCGGATGCGTCCGTCCTGGGGCTGGCGTCGTTCAGCGATGTCCAGTTCCGCCATGATCTTGAAGCGGCTGGTGAGCGCGGGGATCACCTTGGCTGGCAGGGTTTCAAAGGCGTTCTGCAGTACCCCGTCGAGGCGCAGACGCACATGCAGGCCATCCTCCTGGGGTTCAATGTGAATGTCGCTGGCTTTGCGGGTCAGTGCCTGAAGCAGGATGCGATCAGCCAGCTGAATCACCGGGGCCGCACTGCTGTCATGGGCGCTCTCCTGCAGCTCCGGTCCATCGGGCGGCGGTGGTGGGGCAAAGCTTTCAAAGCTCTCATCGAGCTCAAACCGTTCCAAGGCCAGGAGCGCGGCGGGTCTGTTCTCAGGATGGCTGGGTTTTCCGACCTTGATCCAGGGGTGGGGCTCCCAGCAACATGTTGGGATTGCGATGGCGTTTGCGATGACCGGAGAGCCCCCCGCTTCCCCCTCCCCGCTCGAGGCTGAAGTCGGCACTGAGGCTGGTGCCGAGGCCGCATCGACACCAGTGGAGCCTCCTGTGGCTGAGATGCCTGCACAAGAGCCTGAGGCGGAGGCCAGTGGAGATCGCGCCAGTCAGCTGGAGGCCGAACTCACCGCTCTGCGCGCTGAACACGACACCGTGCGCAGCCAGTACATGCGCATCGCCGCCGATTTCGACAATTTCCGCAAACGTCAACAACGCGATGCGGAGGACCTCAAGGTGCAGCTGACCTGCAGCACCCTCGGAGAGATCCTGCCTGTGGTGGACAACTTCGAGCGGGCTCGGCAGCAGCTGAATCCTGAAAGCGAGGAGGCCCAGGCCCTGCACCGCAGCTACCAGGGGCTCTACAAGCAGCTGGTTGATGTGCTCAAGCAGCTGGGTGTGTCCCCCATGCGGGTGGAAGGGGAGGCCTTTGATCCCACCCTGCACGAAGCCGTGTTGCGTGAGCCCAGCGATGCCCATGCCGAGGATGTCGTCATGGAGGAGCTGCAGCGCGGCTACCACCTCGATGGCCGCGTGCTGCGCCACGCCATGGTCAAGGTGTCCATGGGCCCTGGACTGGCTGGGGCTTCAGCGCCTGAGACGAACTGATGGCTGATTACTACCAGCTGCTCGGGGTCTCCCGCGATGCCGATGCCGACACCCTCAAGCGGGCCTACAGGCGGCTGGCGCGTCAGTACCACCCCGATGTCAACAAAGAGCCTGGGGCGGAGGATCGCTTCAAGGAGATCGGCCGTGCCTATGAGGTGCTCGGTGATCCCCAGACCCGTGCCCGGTACGACCAGTTCGGTGAAGCCGGTGTTTCCGGAGCTGCCGGCGGCGGCATGCCCGACATGGGCGACATGGGTGGCTTCGCGGATCTGTTTGAAACCTTTTTCAGTGGCTTTGGTGGGGCCGCAGGTCCCGGCGCGGCGCGACAGCAGCGCGGTCCCCGCCAGGGTGATGACCTGCGGTTTGATCTGAACATCAGCTTCAAAGATGCGGTCTTTGGTGGTGAGAAGGAGATCCAGATCCGCCACCTGGAGACCTGCGGCACCTGCAAAGGCAGTGGCGCCAAGGCCGGCTCTGGGCCGGTGACCTGCAGCACCTGCGGCGGAGCCGGCCAGGTGCGTCGCGCCACGCGCACTCCCTTCGGCACGTTCACCCAGGTGGCGCCATGCCCGGCTTGCGAGGGCACCGGCCAGGTCATTGCTGATCCCTGCCCCGATTGCGGTGGTCAGGGTGTGCAGCAGGTGCGCAAGAAGTTGCGGGTCAACATTCCAGCGGGGGTTGATTCAGGCACACGTCTGAGGGTGAGCGGGGAAGGGAACGCCGGTCAGCGGGGTGCTGCTGCAGGTGATCTCTATGTCGTTCTGTTCGTTCAAGCCGATCCCAAGCTCAAGCGTGATGGCATCACCATCCACTCCGAGCTGAGCATCAGCTACCTGCAGGGGATCCTGGGCGACAAGGTGCAGGTCGATACGGTCGATGGGCCGATGGAACTGCCGATTCCTGCCGGCACCCAGCCTGGTGCTGTGCTGACGCTGAAGGATCACGGTGTGCCGCGTCTTGGCAATCCCGTCGCCCGGGGAAACCATCTCTTCACGGTCAAGGTGCATCTGCCTCAGAAATTGGATTCCCGCGAACGGGAACTGCTCAAGGAGCTGGCGTCCATTTCCACCACCCATCCCAAGGGCAAAGGTGGTCTCTTTGGCGGCCTCTTCAGCTGAACATGAGCGCCACGCCGCTGGATCTACGCGGGACACCATGCCCGCTCAATTTGATCCGCACCCGGTTGGCCCTGGAAAAGGTGCCTGCTGGCAGCACGTTGATCGTGCAGCTCGATGGCGGTGAACCTGACCAACTCGTTGGTGAGTCGTTGCGCAGTAGCGCTGAGGTGGGTGTTTTGGAGCGTCTGCAGCAGCCTGATGGCTCGGTGACCTTCTCCATCACCCGTGCCTGATCCATTGCGGGGCCGTGTGATGGCCCTTGAGGCCAACTACCTGCGGGTGCGCCTTTTGGAGCCGGGTCCCACCGGTGAACGTCAGCTGCTCTGCACCCGACGCGCCCGTCTGGCCCACGGCGGCCAGCAGGTGATGGTTGGGGACTGGGTCGGCTTGGAGGGCTGTGATTGGCGTGATGGTCGCGCTGCGGTGGCCAGCCTCGAGCCCCGCTCCACCCAGCTGCTGCGTCCTGCCCTGGCCAATGTGGATCAGGTGCTGGTGGTGGTTGCGCTGGCTCAACCGAGTCTTGATGAGGAGCTGCTCAGCCGCTTTCTGCTCAGCGCTGAGACCACAGGTGTTGAGGTGATCCCAGTGCTTAGCAAGGCCGATCTGATTGGCCCGGCCGAGGCCAGCCACTGGCAGCAGCGTTTGCGGGGCTGGGGCTATCAGGCCCTCTGCATCAGCCGCGAGGCGCCGTCATCGCTCGAGGTGCTGCAACAGCGCCTGGCCGGCGGTGTGGCCGTTCTCTGCGGTCCCAGTGGTGTCGGCAAGAGCAGCCTGCTCAATGCCTTGGTGCCGTCCCTGGATCTGCGCACCGCTGCGGTATCGGGCAAGCTTCAGCGCGGCCGCCACACCACGCGCCATGTCGAACTGCATGATTTGCCTGGTGGTGGGCTGCTGGCCGACAGCCCTGGCTTCAACAGGCCTGAGTTTCCAATCGATGCACAGCAGCTGCCGCTGCTCTTTCCAGAGATACGCCGGCAATTGGAAGCGGGGGTGCGTTGCCGCTTCCGTGATTGCCGCCACCTGCAGGAACCGGGCTGCAGCCTGGATCGCAGCTGGGAGCGTTACGGCATCTACTGCGCGCTGATGGAGCAAGCAAGCGAGCTCAGCCGCCGAGGCCCGGCAGGTTGAGGCCACCGGTGAGGTCCTCCATCCGCTCTTTCATCGTGGCGGTGGACTGGGCATAGGCGTTCTGAAGCGCCTCCAACGTGGCTGCTTCTGTGGCCTCCTGGCCCGCCGCCAGCAGCTCGGGTGCGATGCGGATCCGCAGCGGTTGCTGGTTGCCTGACAGCCAGACACTGGCCTGACCATTGACGCTGCTGCCCTCGATCTCCATGGCATCGAGCTCTTCCTGCAGCTTTTGCGCGTCCTGCTGGATCTGCTGAGCCTTTTTGAAGGCCTCAGTGAGTTGACCGAAGTTGGGAAGACCGAATCCGGCCATGGCTGGTGAACTGGGGCCTGCCAGGTTAGGCCGCAGCAGCGGGTTGGTCTGGGAACGCGCCAAGGCGCATCACCTCAGGATGCAGCTGCAGCCCATGGGCTTGTGCCACCTGCTGTTGCACAAAGCGGATCAAGGCATCCATCTCGCTGGCCCGGGCGTTGCCGGTGTTGACGATGAAATTGGCGTGCATTTCAGAGACCTCCGCACCGCCGATGCGGTGACCCTTGAGTCCGAGGCCTTCAATGAGCCGGCCGGCCTTCTGCGGTTCGGGGTTGCGAAAAACACTGCCGCAACTGGGCAGTTGATAGGGCTGGGTGCTGGTGCGTTTGTGCAGGTTGGCGCTGGTGCGCTGGCTGACCTGCTCCGCTGCCTGCCCGATCTCCAGCTGAAACTGGGCTTTCAGCACGACCCACCTCTCAGCTTGCAGCCGGCTGTGGCGGTAGCCGTAATCCAGCTCTTGGGTGCCCATCACCCGCTGCTCGCCACTGCCTGGATCGAGAAGGGTCACGTTCACCAGGCTGTCGGCGATGCACCCCCCTTGGGCGCCGGCGTTCATCACCACAGCGCCCCCCACGGTGCCGGGAATACCAACGGACCATTCCAGCCCTGCCAGTCCGGTTTTGGCTGCCCGCCGCGCCAGGGTGGGTAAGGGTTCGCCGGCGAGGGCCTCCACCAGGCCGCTGGCCCCGTCCAGCTGGGCGCCCTGCAGGTGGCGGCTGCAAATGACCAGGCCGCGCAAGCCCTGATCACTGATCAGCAGATTGGAGCCTGCGCCGAGGACCTGCAAGGGCATGCCCTGCTGGCGGCCCCAGATCAGCAGAGCCTCCAGCTCCTCAGGGGTTTCGGGTTCAGCGAAATACTCAGCCGGCCCTCCCACCTTCCAGGTGGTGAAACCCGCCAGCTCCACCTCGTGACGCAGCTGTGGTGCTGGTGGGGCAGCCATGATTTCAGGCCGCTGCGATGCTGTTGCTGTCATGCATCTGCTGCAGCAGGTGCCACAGGCGGTTGACATCACCGGCCCCCATGACCAGCACCAAGTCACCGTTCTCACTGCTGCTCATCACGGCATCAGCAAGGTCTTCAAGGTGCTCAAAGGCTTGGGCGTCATGGCCATTGGCTCGGATGCGATCGGCCATCGCAGCGCTGCTGACGCCCTCGATCGGCGACTCACCGGCGCTGTAAAGCGGTGCCAGCAACACCTGATCTGCTGCCCCCAGGGCTGCAGCGAAACGATCCATGAATTCAGCGGTGCGGCTGAATCGGTGCGGTTGAAACACTGCGACCACCCGCTGGGGCACCCAAGGCAGGGTGCTGCGGCCGCTGCTGACCATGAGCTGGGCCATGGTCAAGGTCGCTTCTACCTCACTGGGATGGTGGGCGTAGTCATCGACGATCAGGCGACCGGCGATTTCACCGCGCAGATCAAAGCGACGTCCGGGGGGCTCCAGCCGCTGCAGGGCCTGCTGCAGCGGCTCGAAGGCGGCGCCGACCAGCCGGCAGGCCGCGATCGCGGCTAAGGCATTGCTGAGGTTGTGATGTCCCGCCAGCGGGAGATGGAGTTCACCCAGCCGTTGTCCGTGCTCGATGTAGTCAGCTCGGCTGCCATCACCGGCCAGATCGATGGGCTCAGCGCGGAAATCTGCTGCGCTGCCTGGTTGGGTGCTCCACCAGTGATCGGGCCTGAAGTGCTCCTGGAGGATTGGATCGTCATGGTTGGCCAGCAGGCCTGAGCAGTTGCCTGCAAAGCGCTGCATCGTGGCGATCAGTGCCTCAAGGTTCGGGTAGTGATCGGTGTGATCCAGCTCGAGGTTGGTGAGCAGGCCAAGGCTGGGACGGAAGCGCACCAAGGAGCCGTCTGATTCATCGGCTTCTGCAACCAGCAGATCACTGGCGCCATTGCGGGCGTTGCTGCCAAAACTCGGTACGACGCCGCCGATGACGGCTGTGGGGTCCATGCCGGTGGCATGCAGCAGGGTCGCGATCAAACTGCTAGTGGTGGTTTTGCCGTGGCTGCCTGCAACTGCAATGCTGCGTTGGGCATTGATCATCCAGGCCAGCAATTCGGCGCGGTGCCAGATCTCAAGGCCCGCCTGGCGGGCAGCCACCAGTTCAGGGTTCTTCTCGGGGATGGCGCTGCTGATCACCACCAGCGGATCACAGCTGACGCCAGCGCGGATCGCATCGATCGTGGTGGCGCTTTGCTGCTGGAAGATGCGTGCGCCGCGCTGGCGCAGCTCCTGAGAGAGCACGGACTGACGCGGATCGGAGCCGGTGACTGTGAAGTCGCGCTCGGCCAGGATGCCTGCCAGGGCCGACATCCCGATGCCCCCCACACCGATGAAGTGCACAGGCCGATCAGAGGTCAGTGACGCGGACCTGGTCAAAACGGTGAAGTGCCTGATGGGACGTTAATTCGATCCGTTCGCTCTGGCTCGAATTTGTTGGCAGGGACTGCCGAGAAAACCGGTCAGAGTCTGTATGATCTGCAGCCAAATTCCCTATCTACCGGGATTTCTCCCGCATTGCCATGACCCTCCGCGTTGCCATTAACGGTTTCGGCCGCATCGGGCGCAACTTCATGCGCTGCTGGCTGAGCCGTGGTGCCAACACGGGAATCGAGGTGGTGGGCCTCAACGACACGTCCGACCCGAAGACCAACTCCCACCTGCTGACCTACGACTCGATGCTGGGTCGCATCAAAGATGTTGAGGTCGGCTACACCGACAACACCCTCATTGTTAACGGCAAAGAGATCAAGTGCTTCTCCGACCGCAACCCCCTCAACCTTCCCTGGAAGGAGTGGGGCATTGATCTGGTGATCGAATCCACCGGTGTCTTCAACACCGATGAGAAGGCCAGCATGCACATCCAGGCCGGCGCCAAGAAGGTGATCCTGACGGCCCCTGGAAAAGGTGATGGGGTGGGCACCTTCGTTGTGGGTGTCAACGCTGACGAGTACCGCCACGAAGATTTCGACATCCTCTCCAACGCCAGCTGCACCACCAACTGCATGGCTCCGATCGTCAAGGTGATCGATCAAGCCTTTGGCATCGTCAAGGGTTCGATGACCACCGTTCACAGCTACACCGGTGACCAGCGCATCCTCGATGCCAGCCACCGCGATCTGCGACGTGCCCGCGCGGCGGCCATGAACATTGTCCCCACCACCACTGGTGCAGCCAAGGCTGTGGCGCTGGTTTATCCCAACGTCAAGGGCAAGCTCGATGGCCTGGCCCTGCGTGTTCCGACCCCCAACGTGTCCCTGGTGGACATGGTGTTCAACGTCAGCAAGAACACCACCAAAGACGAAGTCAATGCCTCGCTCAAGGCCGCTTCTGAGGGTTCTGCCAAGGGAATCATCAAATACTGCGAGCTGCCCCTGGTGTCCTCCGACCATGCCGGCACCGATGAATCCACCATCGTTGATGCTGAGCTCACCAAGGTCATGGGTGATGACCAGGTGAAAATCCTCTCCTGGTACGACAACGAGTGGGGCTACAGCCAGCGTGTGGTGGACCTTGCCGAAATCGTGGCTCAGCGCTGGGCTGCCTGATCAGTCGCTCCTCTGGTTGAAGTGCTCGAACCCCCTGCCGTCAGGTAGGGGTTTTTTTGTGTCGGACCAGCAAGGGGGGCCTCTGTGATCCACCAGCTGCCCGATGATCGTGGCACTTGGCAGGGCTTGCACCAACGCATCAGCCCAGGTCTGATCGAGGGCCAGCACCAACTCGAAGTCTTCTCCGCCATCGAGGCAGAGGGCCTTCATCACCGCATCGTCCCCTCGACTGATGGGTTGCGGCAGTGCCGCTGGATCCAGTTCGGCTCGGCAGCCACTGGCTTGGCTGATCAGCTCCAGGCTGCGGCGCAGGCCATCGCTGCTGTCGGTGCCGCCCACCCGCCAGGGCATTCGTGGCGGCTGACTGGCATGCAGCGCCTCGATGGCATCAAAACGCGGCTGGGGCCGTTGATGCGCCCTGATGGCCTGTTGGATTGTGGCCTCGCTGAGCTCACTGGTGCTGAGCGCGTTGCCCAGCAGCCATTGCAGCCCCAGTCCACTGAGGCCGTGGGTGCCAGTCACCACCAACGCATCGCCAGGTCGGCCATCGCCGCGCCGCACCTGCCGCGCTGGATCGACCGGCCCGATGGCGGTGATGGCCAGCATGACTTGATCAGCCCGGCTGCAGTCACCTCCGAGCAGGGTTCCGCCGTGGTCCTGCAGCAGTTGGTTCATGCCGCTGTAAACCTGTTCGAGCCAGAGCGCTGATGTCCTGCCTGGGGCAGCCAGGGCCACGGTGATTCCAGCGCAGCTGCGGCAGCCCATGGCCGCCAGGTCAGACAGGTTGGCAGCCGCGGCTCGCCATCCTGTGCTCCAAGCCGGTGTCGTTGCTTCTGAGAAGTGCACCCCCTGCACCAGGGCATCGCTGCTGATGACCCAGCGCTGGCCCTGCAATTCCGGCAGCAGGGCGGCATCGTCGCTCCACTGATCCGGCGGAGCGTGCACAGCCAAGCGCTTCAGCAGCCCCTCCTCACCCAGTTCGGCGAGGCTGGGACCCTCAGGCATGGGGTTTGAGGTTGTCGCCACCGTCGACAACGGTGGCGCTGATGATGCGGTCATCAACGCCCATTTCCTTCAAGGCTGCGGATCCATCGACCACATAACCGAAGGCGGCGTAGCGGCCATCCACCAGATTCAGCCCCGCTGGGGTGAGCTCCGCTTCGTAAAGGAAGAAGAAAAACTGCGATGAGCCGTCATCGAGCGCTTCATCGGAATGGGCCCATCCCAAGGTGCCGAGCGTGGCAAAAGGCAGGGTTGGCGTGGTCTTGAACAACCCCAGATCCTCGAAGGTCATGTTGTAGATCGGGGAGTCATCACCGGGAACCATGATCTCCAGCGGCACGTGCCGTTCCTGCTTGGTGCCGGGATCCACGTAACCGCTGGCATCCCCCTTGGGATCGCCGGTCTGCAGCACGTAAAAGTCTTCTGCGCGGGTGAAGGGCAGTCCGTCATAGAAGCCCCGCTGCACCAGATCGACGAAGGCACCGCCGGTCAAGGGGGCACTGAAGCCGTCAATGACCGCTTTCAGCTCGCCCTGGGTGGTGTTGAAGGCCACAGTCGCCCGCCCGAGCAGGCGAGGCAGGGCATCGAACTCAGCGGGGATGGCAAAGGGGAAGTCCTCAACAGCCAGGGCTTCCAGGCTGCCCAGGCTGCTGAGGGCTGCGCGGCGCTGGTCAAGGAAGGCGTCTCGGTCCTGGCGGGTGCTGATTTCGCACAGCTCTTCCAGTTGAGTGCCGAACTGGTTGAGAAGCGTTTCAGCCTGGGGACGGGTTGCGGTGTCGAAACTGTCGGTGATGGCGCCGCCACGCAGCTTTAGGCGCTTTTCGGTGCGATCACAGCTGGTTTTGATGCTGCTCCAGCGGCGGGCGCGGAGGTCATCGCTGGTGTTCTCCAATCGGTGCTGAAGGTCTCGCAGATCGCTCTGCTGCAGTGGCAGCGCATCCCGCAGGATGGCCTCCGGGTCGGTGACGGCATTGCCCGGTGGCAGTGCACCCCAGCTCACGCTGGGGGTCAGCAGAACGACGGCGGCCAGCATGACCGCCAGCAACTGAGGGATCAGGGCGCTGAGCACGGCCGCCGGTTCGGTAGCGGCGACCACCGTACAATCCGCCTCAATCCTTTCAGCCGGAATGATCTCCAGCAACGATTTCCGCACCGGCACCACGATTGAGCTTGACGGCCAGGTCTGGCGGGTCGTGGAGTTCTTGCACGTCAAGCCTGGTAAGGGCTCAGCCTTCGTGCGCACCAAGCTCAAGTCGGCACAAAGCGGCAACGTTGTGGAGAAAACCTTCCGTGCCGGCGAGATGGTCGCGTCGGCTCTCTTGGAGAAATCCACCCTCCAGCACACCTACATGGAAGGTGAGGATTACGTGTTCATGGATATGTCGACGTTTGAGGAGACCCGTCTGTCGGCCAAGCAGATCGGTGATCAGCGCAAGTACCTCAAGGAAGGGATGGAAGTGAACGTCGTCTCCTGGAAGGACAAGCCCATCGAGGTGGAATTGCCCAACTCGGTCGTGCTGGAGATCACCGAAACCGATCCAGGCGTCAAAGGCGACACCGCCACCGGTGGCACCAAACCAGCGATTGTCGAGACCGGCGCCCAGGTGATGGTCCCCCTCTTCCTGTCGATCGGAGAGAAGATCAAGATCGACACCCGCAACGACACCTATCTCGGCCGGGAGTCCTGAGCCATGCAGATGGATCAACAGGCCTTGCGCGAGCTGCTCGAATTTCTGTCCGGCAGCGATATCCAAGAACTCAAGCTCGAGGGCGATGACTTTCGCCTTGAGGTGCGGCGGAATCTGCCGGCCCCAGCAGCCGTGGTCATGCCTGCCTCAGCGGTTGCTCCCCCGGCTGCCGCAGCGGTGATACCCGATGCCGTGGCGCCGGCGGCGCCGCCCCCGGCTGCCGCTGCCACACGCAGCGATCTGGTGGAGATCAAAGCACCGATGGTGGGGACCTTCTATCGGGCCCCCGCTCCTGGCGAGCCTTCGTTTGTCGAAGTGGGCAGCAAGGTCAGCAATGGCCAGACCGTCTGCATCCTTGAGGCCATGAAGCTGATGAACGAGCTGGAGGCCGAGCTGTCGGGCGAAATCGTTGAGATCCTGGTCGAAAACGGCACTCCCGTGGAATACAACCAGGTGCTGATGCTGGTGCGTTCCAACTAGCCCAATTCCAGGGCCGTTTCCATCGCCGCCAGCATGCTGTTGCCTCTGGCTGTGCCCTGTCCGGCGCGATCAAAACCGGTGCCGTGATCGGGTGATGTGCGCAGAAATGGCAGACCGAGTGTCGTGTTCACGGCCTGATCAAAGGCCAGCAATTTGACTGGGATCAGCCCTTGATCGTGATACAGCGCCAGGTACCCATCGGGCGCGTCTGCTGTTGGATCACTGCCTTGCCAGGCCTGCACCGCACCCATCCAGCAGGTGTCCGGTGGCACAGGACCCTCAAGTTGAACACCGTGCTGGCGACAGCGCTGCAGTGTTGGTGTGATCCACCTCAATTCTTCTTCACCGAGCTGGCCTGCTTCTCCGGCATGGGGATTCAGCCCTGCCACCTGAAGCTTTGGCGCAACAGCGAAGCGCTTGCAGAAGTGATGGAGTTGATCCAGTCGCCGTTCCAGCAGCTCAGGGTTCAAAGCCTGCGGAACTGCTGCAAGGGGAATGTGCGTGGTGGCCAGCAGGGTGTTGAAACGCCAGCCGCTCAGTGGCGATCGTGCGGTGAAGAGCATCGCTGCTTCGCAGCCCCCGCAGAGTTCAGCCAGCCGCTCGGTTTGGCCTGGGTAGTGGTGTCCAGCCTGATGCCAGAACTGTTTGGCAATCGGTGCGGTGACCAGGGCATCACAGCGCCCATCTAGGACGGCGTTGGTGGCGTGGCTCAGCCAGGTGAACCCAGCAGCACCACTGCGGCTTGAGCCCTGCCCCGGTGTGATGGTTGCTTCCAGGGGCAGGTCGAGCACATCCAGCTGGCGTGGGTCGGCCAGCGGTTCACGGCAGCTCGCATGCAGTTGGTCGTAGCTCTGCTGCAGCCAGCTGCGGCAACCCACCAACAGCGGATTGATCGTGGATGAGCGAGCCAGTAGTCCTGCTAGTGCTTTGAGGACCACCTCCGCTCCAATGCCCGCGGGGTCACCAAGGGCAATTGCCAGACGGGTCAAGTCGCAATCAGATCAGCACAGAGACGCTAGGCCGCGGCGGTTTCGACCTGCACGTCGGGGACGGTGTGCAGGTGGCTGAGCAAGAAATTGAAGGCATCCTTGCAGCGGCAGCTTGATCCACTGGCGATGGATTCATTGCTGATGACGCACTGCAGTTCCTGGCTGCCACTGGTGGTGCGGTTTTGATCCAGGATCACCACAACCCGATCACGCAGGCGCTTGACGGGCTGGGTGTCGATCATGCTCAGGGAGTCACCCATCGCCGAGCGGACCTTGAAACCGCGGCTTTCGAGTGCTTCTTTAGCCAGGGGCAGAAGCTCCTGGTCGGTCTGCTGAGTTCGGCTGAAGCACTCGTATCGAGCCATCGATCTAAGCGTTCTGGAATGCAAATTCAAGTGAGCACGCATTAAGAGTGCACTAAGGCATGATCCACGAGCCCCTCTGTCCTGTCTGTTCTGCTTGAACCATGCTGCGACTCCTGCTTCTGGCACTGCTGCTGATCGGACTCGCCACAGGCTTTCAGCGGGGTTGGCTCGAGGTGCGATGGGATCGCCTCGGGCGTGATCTTGAGCAGCAGCTCAACCCAGCTGAGCCTGTTCCTCGTTGAGGCACGCCCGTAACCCCTCGCGGAAGCTGGGGTATTTGAGCCCGTAGCCCAGCCCCTGGGTGAGTCGCTGGTTGCTAACACGTCGGTTGTCTCGCCAGAAGCTCAAAGCCATGGGGCTCAGTTCGCCGGCAATTGCTTCAAAAGGTTGGAACTCCGGCAGCGAGCAGCCCAGCAGGTGGGCGGCATAGCTGATGACGTCGCTGCTCGGTGCGGGCCATGCATCCACCACATTCAGCAATGCGGGCCGTCGCTCAGCGAGAAGGGCCAGGCAGTGCGTGATGGCTCCGACGATGTCATCGACATGGATGCGGCAGAACACCTGCCCCTGTTTGTGGACCAGTCGAGATTCACCGCGTCGCAGGCTCCCCATGGGATTGCGCCCTGGTCCGTAGATCCCTGGCAAGCGAAAGATCTGCACTGGCCAGCCGCTGCTGAGCCAGGCCTCCTCACAGCGGCGGCGTGCGGCGCTGCGGCGCAGCAGGGACTCGAGCGGAGCTTCATCGTCTTCATTGACCCAAAGCCCCTTGCGATCGCCGTACACACCCGTTGTCGATAGGTAGCCCACCCACTGGAGTTCCAGACGTCGCAGCTGGGATTCCAGTGCCTTCAGGCATGGATCCTGCCCCTCGCGATCCGGCGGAGCAGTGACCAGCACGTGGGTGGTGCCAGCCAGAGCTTCTGCGCTGGGGATGGTTCCGTCGTCACTGTTGAAGGCGAGCGCGTTTGATCCAGCCTCTGGGTTGCGGCGTGTGGTGATGACGCGGGTTCCCAGCTCTTGCAGCCGGGTGGCAAAGCGGTGTCCGCAGTAGCCACCGCCAATCACCAGAAGCTGAGCTCCAGCGGGGAGCGGGTTGACAGCATCGACTGGCGCGAGTACACCTGTATTACTCACTAATACACCTGTTCCATGGCCTCGCTCTCCATCATCTCCGCTGCACCGGCCCGCCGTCCTCTTCCCCAGCTCCGCCCATGGCTTGGCACCTCAGCAGTGGCCATGGTTTTGGCTTTGGGGGGCTTGCTCATGCCTGAGCAACCCCAGCTGCAGGAGCAGATCTGTCAGCGCTACGGCAGTGCCGAAGCCTGTCAGGTGTGGTGATCGCTGGGCAGGTTGACGGCCCTCTCAGGCGGCCTGCAGGTTGAGATCGTTGTTGCGACCAGGAGCTGTCGTGCTGCGGCTGCGCTGTCGTTCGCGAGGACTGGTTGTATCGCTGGGTGTGGCCCACTGCAACAGACGGACAGCCAGCCTGAGATCGCCATCCATCCAGGCCCGGATGGCCATGGCACGACGCGGGTCATAAAAACGCTGGCGCCTGTACCACTGGAAGGCATCGGCATCGCTTTTGTGGCCGTTGCATGAGAGGCAGGACGGCACGCAGTTTTCCGTAACGCTTAGTCCTCCCCTGGCCCGGGGCAGAACGTGGTCAATGGATTCAGACGGTTTGCCGCAATAGATGCAGGTGTGCTGGGTGTACTCGTGCAGAGACTGACGCCAGCGACGGACACGGAGCTTGGGACAGAGTTCCTCAAGGAACACCGCATCGCTCTGGTGCATCCGAATCCCCCGGATATGCCTTAAGTCTGCGGGGCTTCTCGGTCCTGTCAATGTGTCGAGGACTGCAAGCGCAGACTGGAATCTGAAGGCTTGATTTCAATCCTGAATCTTCTAAATTGAGATTTGTCCAAGCGGTCTGTGGGTTTCGGTCTTTCCCTCACTGCCGCCGGTGAAGTTCTCTTCCGGTGCCCCCCCGATCCGGTCACGGCAGCTGCTTTGCGTCGCATCCGTCCGCGCGGTTGCTGGCAGCAGCGCCTTGGCGGTTGGGTGTTTCCCTTGGAAGCCGCTGGTCGCCTTCAGCAGCAGTTTGGTGAGCGCTTCCGCATCGATGCCCCGTTGCAGCAATGGCTCGATGCAGTGCGCGTCCCCCTGCCACCGCTGCCTGCCCATCGTGAGCTGATCGCTGCAGCTGGCTTGGATCAGCCACTGGCTGATGGCCGCCAGCTTCTGGCTCACCAGCGGGCAGGTGTCCGCTGGCTGCTGGCGCGCCGCGGCGCTGTTCTCGCCGATGAGATGGGCCTGGGCAAGACCATCACGGCGTTGACCGCTGCCAGGGCGGTGATGCGCTGCAGTCAGGCCCGGTTGCTGGTGGTGGCGCCCGTCGGTCTGCATGACCATTGGCGCCGTGAGGCACTTGCCCTTGAACTGTCACCCTGCTTGATCAGCTGGGCCCGGATTCCTGCTGAACCACCACCTGGCGGCATTGTCTTGGTTGTGGATGAGGCCCATTTCGCCCAGAACATCCACGCCGTTCGCAGCCAGGCGCTGCTGCGTCTGGCCCGCCATCCCCGCATCCGCGCGGTTTGGCTCCTCACCGGAACACCGCTGAAAAATGGTCGGCCCATCCAGCTGCTGCCGTTGTTGATGGCCATCGGTCATCCCTTGGCCCGCGATCGGCGCGCCTATGAAACGCTCTTCTGCAATGGGCACTGGCGCCAGGCCGGTGGCCGTCAGGTGTGGGATTGCCAGGGGGCGAGCCGTTTGGATGAGCTGCAGCGCCTGCTGCGCCCCCAGCTGCTGCACCGGCGCAAACGAGATTGTCTTGATCTGCCTCCCAAACGGCGGCAGTTCCATGGGGTGTCACTGGCCGCTTCTGCCCAACACCGTTTTGATGCTGCCTTGCAGCGTCAGTTGAGCCGCTACCGCAGCCGCGTCGCGGCCGGCCTGGTGCGATCTGATGCCGAACGCCTCGCGCTGCTGACGGCGATGCGGCAGCTGGGGGCGCAGCACAAGCTGCCGGCGTTGACTGCTCTGTTGCAGCGGCTGCGTGCGGCTGGTGAGGCGGTCGTGGTGTTCAGCAGCTTTCGGGCGCCGCTGCTGCAGCTGCAGCGTTTTGAGGGTGGTGAACTGCTCACTGGCCTGGTGGCTCCGCCCCAGCGTCAAGAGCGTCTGGAACGTTTTCAGAGCGGCGGCTCTGATCTGCTGCTGGCCACATACGGCGTGGCCGGCTTGGGTCTGGGTCTGCAGCGCGCAGCTCACGTGATCCTGTTGGAGCGCCCCTGGACACCCGGGGATGCGGAGCAGGCTGAGGATCGCTGTCATCGCCTCGGCACCGAGCGCACGGTCAGCTGCCATTGGTTGCAGCTTGGCGGTGCTGATGATCTGGTGGATGGTCTGATCCTCTCGAAAGTGGATCGCATTGATGTGGTGCTCGGCCGGCGCCGCCGGCAGTTGCGGCGTCAGAGTCTGGTGCGCATGCTCGATGAGCTGGTGCAGCCCTAACGGCAGCTGTCTAGGCGCACCTGGATTTCATCGCGCAGGTCGCTGTAGTCGCCGCTCTTGCTCTGCTGCAGCAACTGATCAGCCTTGCGGATGTCCTGGCAGGCCGCCGTTTTGTTCTGCAGCAGCGTGTGCAGCAAAAAACGGTCGTTGAGCGGTCTTGGGTCGCTTGGATGGGCTGCCACAACACGATCGCAGTGCTTCAAGGCCCGGTTCAGGGCGTTGGCCTCCACATCAGCCAGGCAGCTTTCCGCGTCCGGTGTTCCGCTGCTGCAGCCTCCAAGGAGCAGCAGGCCCAGACCCATCGTGATGGCTGCGGCCCGCTGCCCCTTGCCCATGGCTGGATCAGTAGCTGTAGCGATCAGAGCTCGAGTCTGCACGGGTGTCGCTGCCCTCGTTGACGTCCGTGTCGATTTCTTCGCCAACGATCTGGGCACCGCTGTAGAGCGCACCGAGATATTTCCCGCAGTTGCCAAAGGTCTTGCGATCGGTGACCACGCTCTCGGTGATCAGCACCGCAGCATGCTTGGGAGAGGTCTTGAACAGGCCGCTGCCCTGGCGCTTGATGCGCGCATAGGCCGCATCCCAGCTGACGTTGTGGGGATTGCCGCTCTCGCGCATGAAGCAATACACCTCAGCGCCTTTGCGGCCGACTTCGTTCGCTGCAGCCGGCAGTGCCACCACACCGCTCAGGCCGATCAGCAGCGCGCTCAGCAGTTGTGCCCGTTGCATGGCCATGAAGCGGCGTCTCCCATGATCTCGGCCCAAAGTATCGATTTGCGCGCGTCTGTCCAGAGCTGCCCACAACTCCTCTCTTGAGTGTGTTCAGCGCCTGTGCTGTCATCCAGCTGTCCCCCGCCCGCCGCCTGTGGAACCGCTGTCATTTCGCATCACGCGCAGCACGGAGGGGCTGGCGGAAACCCTGGCCACCCTTTCCCAGCGTGTGGTCAAGCTGGAGCAGCGTCTGGCGGCGATGGAGCTGCAGCTGCAGAGTCAGCTGGCTCCCCATCCCCAGGAACTGGAATCGCTGCAGACGGTGGAATCACTGCTGAATGACTGCCGTCAGCTGCTGGCCACACCGGCGGACGAACCCGCCCATCACCCTTAGAATCAGTACAAACGTACTCATGGCATGGCGGTCGTTGAGGCCGGCTTTCCCAGCCCGGCTGATGACTACATCGAGGCAGGTGTTGATCTCAATGCCCAGCTGATCCCCCGCCCGATCAGCACCTTTCTGCTGCGGGTCAGTGGTGATTCGATGCTGGCGGCTGGCATCCACCACGGTGATCTGCTGCTGGTGGACCGCAGCCTGCAGCCCTGTCCGGGCCGTGTGGTGGTGGCCGTCCTCGATGGTGCCTTCACCCTCAAGCGGCTGGAGCGTCACCGCGGTCGTCTGCGCCTGCAGGCCGCCCATCCCGCCTACCCACCGCTGGAGCTGGACCGTTGCGGCGAGCTGCAGATCTGGGGTGTGGCCACCCATGTGATCCATCCCCTCTGACGTTGTTTCGTTGCCGCCCCAATTCCCATGGCTCCGCCTCTGGCCCTGATCGATTGCAACAACTTCTATGCCTCGTGCGAGCAGGCCTTTGATCCGGCCGTGCTTGGCCGGCCGCTTGTGGTGCTCTCCAACAACGATGGCTGCATCGTGGCCCGCAGCCGTGAGGCCAGGCAGCTCGGGATTGCCATGGGTACGCCCTATTTCCAGGCAGCTGATCAGTTGCGCCGCCTCGATGTGGTGGTGCGCAGCTCCAATTACGCCCTCTACGGCGATATGAGTCAGCGGGTGATGGCCTTTCTGGGCCGTTGGGTGCCCGATCTGGAGGTTTATTCCATTGATGAGGCCTTCGCTCGGCTGCCGGCCCTGCCGCCGGATGGACTCAACCGCTGGGCTGCGGAGCTGCGGGTGGCGGTGCGTCAGCAGCTGGGCCTGCCGATTGCCGTGGGGCTGGCCTCATCCAAGGTGCTGGCCAAGCTGGCCAACCGCTTGGCCAAACGTGATCCGGCCCGGGTGGGGGTTTGCAACCTCATCGGCGATCCCGAACTGGATGCCCATCTGGCCCGGGTGCCGGTGGAGGACCTCTGGGGGGTGGGCCGTCGTCTCTCGCGCTGGTGCCGCATGCGCGGGCTCAGCAGCGCCCTGGACCTGGCCCGCGCCGATCCCGCCCTGATTCGTCAGGGCTGGGGTGTGGTGGGTTTGCGCCTGCAGCAGGAGCTGCGCGGTATCAGCTGTTTACCTCTCGAGACCGTGGCCACCCCCAAGCAGGACACCTGCTGCAGCCGCAGCTTTGGGGCACCGGTTCTGGATCGTCAGTCCCTGCGCGAGGCGGTGGCCACCCATGTGGTGCGTGGCGCTGAAAAGCTGCGCCGTCAGCGGCAGCGCACCGCCCGGCTCACCGTGTTTGTGCGCACCAGCCCCTTCAGCTCCGGCTTCTATGCCAACAGCGCCACGGCGGTGCTGCCTCTGGCCACGCAGGACACCGGTGTGCTGTTGCAGGCGGCGTTGCCCCTGGTGGATCACCTCTACCGGCCCGGCTGCGCTTTTCGTAAAGCCGGTGTGCTGCTGCAGCAGCTTCAGCCTGAGGAGCAGTTGCAGCACCATCTACTGCAGGCAGCGTCTCCAGCTCAGCTGCAGCGCCGCGAACGGTTGATGCAGGCGGTGGATCGGCTTAATCGCCGCTTTGGTGCCGGCACGCTGCAGTGGGCTGTGGTGGGATTGCAGCCGGATTGGTGCATGCGCCGCCATCACCTCTCCAGCGGCTACACGACCCGACTGGGCGATTTGCCTCTGGTGCAGGCCCGCTGAGACGTGGACAATCGGGCGGTCCACTGAGGTCAACGGTGTCCGCTCCACCCCCTCTGACCGTTCGGGCCTGCATTCCCCATTACTACCGGCCATCGGCTGGGGACACCGGTGTGGCATCAACGCGCAGCAGCACCAGTTCAATGACCCGCAGCCTGGCGGTGGGGCGCTGCATTGCCAGCCTGTTGAGTCAGCGCCGGCAGCCGCGTGATGTGCTGCTCAACATCGAGCAACGCCGCATCGAGCATCTGCCAGGCCGCACCCATGCCAGGGCGCTGGAGTTGGAGGTGATCGTCTGCACCGACGGCTGCCATGCCCTGGATGAGGTGCTTGCCTGTTTCGGTGAACAGATCTCCGTGCGCTCCTTTGCGCTTGAGGATCCACGTCAATTGCCGTTGGCGGCGAGAGATCACCTGATTCACCATCCCGATCCAGTGGATCTGTCGGTGTACCTGGAAGACGATTTGGTGCTGCTGGATCTGCAGACCTTCGACAAGTTGGACTGGTTCCTGCAAAAGACCCGCAGCGAAATGGTGCTGATGCCCCATCGCACCGAGTCGATCCAGCGCCGCTCCCTGGGGCAGTTGCTGCCGGATGGGCCGATTCGCTTAGGAGCTGTGCAGCCTCCGTTCACGCCCGCCCGGGATGTATTGACGCTCACGCAAGCTGCCGGCCGGGAGCTGAGCTTTGATCGGCCCAGCAATCCCCATGCGGGCATGTTTGCTGTCAGTCGCCCGCAGGTGGAGCACCTTCAGCAGCAGCTGCTGCCGCGCGAGGGATTCATCAGCCCCTTGGAGACCGCGGCGACGCTGACGGTGGCAGCGTTCTATCCGGTGCTCAAGCCATCCCTGCAGTGCCGCAGCTTCCTGCAGGTGGAGCATGGGCAACCGTCTTACCTTTACACCCTCAATCGCTTCCCCCATCAGCAGAGCGAGCGCTGATCGGGAGTCGCGGCTGAAAGGTTAAAAAATGCAATAAAATCAGGAAATCGTGACAGTCCATCGTGGTTTTCGTGCCATGGGGGCTGGCCATGGGTGTCAAAATAAAAAGAAAGCGAACCATGGCACCCCTCGCCTCCGTTCACCCTCAGTCCTGTCCCTTCACACCGCTGAGCGATCAGCGGGCCTACGTGGAGAGTGATCATCAGATTGAAAAACTGGAATTTGCTCTCGCCGTTGCCGTTGGTCGTGGCGATCAGCAACGCGTCACTGACCTTCGCGGCCGCATTGCTGCCTTGGGTGACAACAGTGAAGAGCCCGGCACTTGATCACAGCAGCCAATTTCATGCATGGGTCAATGGCTCGGGGTCATTGAAGATTGCGCTTGTGTTCAAAATTTGTCAGTCTTAAGGCATCGCGGGTGCAAGAATCATTTAGGCATGACATCAGCGGTACCCGTCGTTTCAAAGCCATTGAGAGCAGCAGCACCGGCACAAAATTCTTCACTGCTTGATGAGCGTCAGCAATTGATCTCCAAGGCGCAGCAGTTGTTTGAGCAGGCCAGTGAGCTTGCCGCTCAAGGCGAGATCAATGAATCCGGTTTGCTGATTCTCAAAGCTTTCGATTGCGAACGCCGGGCCAAGGCCCATGGCCCCCAGGTTCTCGGCCTGATCAGGCGTCGCACCTGAAGACAACTGGATCAGATCTCGCGCAACTCAGCCACGACTGCTGGTCTGCGGATGATCAATCGTTTCAATCAATCAACTTGAACCAATTGATTGTTCTGCAAGCGGGTGACCGGACTCGAACCGGCGACGTTCAGCTTGGGAAGCTGACATTCTACCACTGAATTACACCCGCATAACTTCAAACTAGCAAAGAGTCCCGGTGGTGTTCGCACCGCCCAGGCTGTTTGCATTGGCTTGCGGCAGGGGTGAGGCGCTGCTCTCAGCTCCTGCCACATCACCATTGGAGCAATTGACTTCAGCGAAGGCCGGGCGCCGTGCTGGCAGAACGGTCCTGTGCCCGAAAGCTGCTCAGATCCTTCTGCGCCCGGCCTCCGCTGATGGGCTCAGCCTTGAAGGATGGCTGCAGCAGCGGCAACGCCCGCTCCCGGTTGGGCCGGCGGCTGGCCCAGCTCCACCAGTGCCCCCTCGATGGCGGCCACGGCAGTCAGCACATCGCGGTCGCAGACAAAACCGAGATGACCGATGCGGAACACCTGTCCTTTGAGGTGGTCCTGGCCTCCCGCCAGCAGGATGTCGTAGCGGCTCTTGACCGCTTTACGCAGGGCCTCAGCATCCAGGTTGGCCGGTGCGACAGCGGTGATGGCTGGACTGCCGTAGCCCTCAGCGGCGAACAGCGGCAGGCCGAGCGCCTGCATGGCTGCCTGGCTGGCGCGGCGGTGGCGCTCATGGCGGGCAAAGATGGCGTCAAGGCCCTCGTCCTGCATCAGATCGAGTGCTGCTTCCAGGGCGAAATACAGATTCACCGCCGGCGTGAAGGGATTGCTGTTGCCTTCCGCGGCTTTGCGGTAGCGCTCGAGATCCAGATAGAACTTCGGCAGATCCGAGCGTTTCTGGGCCTCCCAGGCTCGCGGCCCCATGGCCACAAAGCCCAGTCCAGGCGGAATCATGTAGCCCTTCTGGGACCCGGAGCAGACCACATCGAGCCCCCAGGCCTCCACGGGCACGGAGGTGGCGCCCAGGCTGGTCACGGCATCGACAACGATGAGCGCCTCGCCATGGGCTTTGACGTGACGGTTGATCGTCTCGAGGTCATTGATGACCCCGGTGGAGGTCTCCGAATGGGTGATGATCACCGCCTTGATGGCTTTGGCGCTGTCGGCCTCCAGCGCAGCGCGGAAAGCCTCTGGATCAAGGGGTTGGCCCCATTCGGCTTTGATCACCTCCACATCAAGGCCGTAGGCCTTGGCCACCTTGACCCAGCGTTCACCGAATTTGCCGTTGTCACCGCAGATCACCTTGTCGCCGCGGCTGAGCACGTTGATGATCCCGGCTTCCATGGCTGCGGTGCCGCTGCCGGCCAGCACCAACACGTCCTGGCTGGTCTGATGCAGCCACTTCAGCTGCTCGGTGGTCCGCGCCACGATGGCTTGAAATTCCCCGCTGCGGTGTCCAATCGGGTGCCGGGCCATGGCCAGGAGCACCCGTTCCGGCACCGGTGTAGGCCCAGGAATCATCAGTTGAAGTTTGTCCTTCATGCCGCTTGATGGGGGTCGTGGTCCGTTAAGGGGATCATTCACCTTAAAAAGCAGCCGGTCCACGCCTGTGTCATCAACTCCAAAGAGTTCAGCCGGCTTGATTCTTCCGGTGTGGGTGGCCCTGGCTGCCGTGGCTGCCGTGCGTCAGTTGTGCGGGCAACCACCCCAAACCGAGCTGGAGCTTGATCTGCTGCCGCCCAGTGGCCGACGCCTGCTGCCGCTGGAGTCTGTGGCTCCCCTCTGCGATGGCAGTGCCTTGGCGATGAGCCGCTGTGATCCTGGTCCCGGTCTGGATCTCACCCGTGACCTTGCGGTCTGGGTGCAGGCGCGATGGCTCCAAGGGGCCGGCAGCGATGGCTCCCCCTGCTTCCAGTTGAAGGCGGGCCATGGGGTCGGCCGCAACGCCAACGAAGAAATCTGCTTATCGGGCTATGCGCGTGCGTTGTTGCAGGCCAACCTCAGCCCTTGGGTTGGGCCTGGCCAGCAGGTCAGCCTGGAGGTGGTCTTGCCCCAGGGCCGAGAGCGGGCGCTGCGCACTTCCAATGCCGCTTTTGGCGTCGTGGATGGTCTGGCCCTGATCGGCACCCAGGCTGAGGTGCAGCGCAGCGCTGCCCCTGATCAGTTGCAACAGGCTCTGGCTGCGCTGCGCAGCAGGGCTGAGCGACCGGGAGGTTGCCCTGAATTGATCCTGGTGGTGGGTGAGAACGGTCTGGACCTGGCTCCCCAGTTGGGTTTGCCGGCTGAGCTGTTGCTCAAAAGTGGCAATTGGATCGGTCCATTGTTGGCCGCCGCCGCCGAGCAGGGCGTCCAGCGGTTGTTGCTCTTCGGGTACCACGGCAAGTTGATCAAGCTGGCTGGTGGCATCTTTCACACCCATCACCATCTGGCCGATGGGCGCGCTGAGGTGCTGACGGCCTTGGCTGCTTTGGAGGGGCTCCAGGGTGAGCCCCTGCAAGCGCTCTATCGGGGGGCGACGGTGGAGTCCGCCATGGATCAGTTGCGCCAGAGCGATCCTGAGCTCGAGCAGCGGCTCCGGGGGCGCATCACGGCGGCGATTGAGTCCAGGGCAGCAGCCAGTGTTCAGGCCACCACCGGCGTGAATCTCAAACCGGGTGTGGCCCTGTTTGATCGCTCACGCCGTCTCTGGGCCGTGGGCGATCAGGGCCGTTCCTGGTTTGGTTCAGCTGACCTCTAGTCTGAAACGATTGCTCGATTGCCGATGTCCGCTCTGGCCGGCCTTGAGGGGGCGGACGGACGCCGCCCGGCCATTGTCATCCTTGATTTCGGCTCCCAGTACTCGGAGCTGATTGCTCGCAGGATTCGCGAGACCGAGGTGTATTCACTGGTGTTGAGCCACACCACCACGGTGGAGCAGCTCAAGGAGCTCTCTCCGCGCGGAATCATTCTCAGTGGCGGACCCAGCTCGGTTTATGCCGCCGATGCTCCTGTGTGTGACCCGGCGCTGTGGGATCTGGGAATCCCGGTGCTGGGCGTTTGTTACGGCATGCAGCTGATGGTGCAGCAGCTCGGAGGTGTGGTGGAAGCCTCCGAGCGTGGTGAGTACGGCAAGGCGCCGCTGTTTGTTGACGACCCAACGGACCTGCTCACGAATGTGGAGGACGGCTCCACGATGTGGATGAGCCATGGCGATTCGGTGCAGCGCCTGCCGGATGGGTTCACTCGCCTGGCCCATACCGAGAACACACCGGAAGCTGCTATCGCCCATCACGGCCGCAAGTTGTACGGCGTGCAATTCCACCCCGAGGTGGTGCATTCTGCCTGTGGCATGGCGCTGATACGCAATTTTGTGTATCACGTCTGCACCTGTGAGCCGGACTGGACCACGGAGGCCTTCATCGATGAGGCCATCGCTGCGGTGCGCGAACAGGTGGGGGACAAGCGCGTGCTGCTGGCCCTCTCAGGCGGGGTGGATTCCTCAACGCTCGCATTTTTGCTGCAGCGCGCCATCGGTGATCAGCTCACGTGCATGTTCATCGACCAGGGCTTCATGCGTAAGGGCGAGCCTGAATTTCTGGTGGAGTTCTTTGACAAGCGCTTCCACATCAATGTGCAGTACATCCACGCCCGTGAGCGCTTCATTAACAAGCTCGCGGGTGTGACGGACCCTGAGGAAAAACGGCGCATCATCGGCACCGAGTTCATCCGCGTCTTTGAAGAAGAGAGCAAGCGCCTCGGTCCTTTTGACTACCTGGCCCAGGGAACGCTGTATCCCGATGTGATCGAGAGTGCGGGCACCAACGTTGACCCCAAGACCGGCGAGCGCGTGGCGGTGAAGATCAAAAGCCACCACAACGTCGGTGGTCTGCCCAAGGATCTTCAGTTCAAGCTGGTGGAGCCTCTGCGACGCCTGTTTAAAGACGAGGTTCGCAAGGTGGGCCGCACGCTTGGGCTTCCAGAAGAGATTGTTCGCCGCCATCCCTTCCCGGGTCCCGGACTGGCGATCCGGATCCTTGGTGAGGTCAGTGAGGAGAAGCTCGACATCCTGCGTGATGCTGATCTGATCGTGCGCGAGGAGGTGCGCGACGCCGGGCTCTATCACGACATCTGGCAGGCGTTCGCTGTGCTCCTGCCCGTTCGTAGTGTCGGCGTGATGGGGGACAAGCGCACCTACGCCTATCCGATTGTTCTGCGTTGTGTTGGCAGCGAGGATGGGATGACGGCCGATTGGTCCCGTCTGCCTTACGACCTGATGGAACGCATTTCCAATCGCATTGTCAATGAGGTGAATGGCGTCAACCGGGTGGTTTACGACATCACCAGCAAGCCCCCCGGCACGATCGAGTGGGAATGATTCTCTTGGTTTGATCCGACAAAGCTGCCCGGTGGTCAGGTCACCGGGTCTTAGGGATGGCGCTTGGCGCGACAGCCTGG
>CAJWYF010000020.1 GCA_913049535.1 uncultured Synechococcus sp. | reverse complement strand
CTGCTGTTGATGCTCTGCCTGGGCAGCCAGAACCTTGAGCAGCGCGAGGAGCTCAACCTGGGGGTGGGCCGCAGTGCGCCACTACCGGCCGGTTTTGTCGTGGGCATCGCCCTGATCTGCGGCATCTTGAGCGGAGGCAGTGCAGCAGCACTGCTGCTGCCCGAGCAGCGCTGATGGATCAGCTGCCCGGCAGGGCATAGAGCGTGCTGTCGAGCACGACCCGGCTGATGCCCTGGGCCAGGATGAATGGGGCGGTGCGCTCGAGCAGACCGGTGTCGGGCACCTTGATCACCCGTTGGCTGCGGCCGCACTGCCGCTTGGCCTGGCGGGGGTTGGCAAAGAGGGCAATGGCCTTGCGCTCCTCTTCTTCTGCCGCAACAGCACCCAGCTCGCTGAAGTCCTTGACCGGGGTGCCTTTGAGTTCCACCTCCCGATCCACCAGCAAATAGAGACTGGAGGGCAAATCGCTGATCACCAGAGGCTTGCTGACACAGGGGCCGCTGCTGCCGATCTCGCCGATGCCGCTGACCGGAGCGATGGCTACAAAGACATCTGCGTCGGCATCGTCATCGCCCAGACTCTCGAGTTCATCGTCCTCGGGGTCCTCAGCGCTGAAGTCATCAGCGTCATCCAGGGCCAAGGAACTGGCTTCTTCTATCGCCTCAGCGGTTTCATCCACGCTGCTCGTGGCAGCGGCGGGCTGCTCGTCGGCCTCAACCTGAGGGGCCACCGGCTCATCCGGTGGCTCTGCTGCTGGAGCAGCGGCAACGGCTGCAACCACAGCTGTTTTGGCCGCACTCACGCTGCCGCCGCGAGCACGCTGCTTTTTGAGGCTGTCGTATTCCTCTGGGCTCAGCAGCGCCTTGACCGTCCGGCTGACGGTGTTGGGGCTGCAGCCAAAGGCCTCCGCCAGAGCAGCAGAAGCGATGCCGGCGCGGTACTGCTGCACCAGCTCCTGCTTCTGGCTATCCGATAGGCGGCCGGCGGCCATGGCAGGAGCACAGGAGCCCTCCAATGTAAGCGCTGCTGCTGGCAGGATGAAGGGCCAAGACCAACGCGCTGGTCTGTTTGCTCCCTTAGCTCAGCTGGATAGAGCAGCTGCCTTCTAAGCAGCCGGTCGATGGTTCGAATCCATCAGGGGGCGTTCAAGCAAGCCAAGACGGCGCACCGCCGCCAGCCCTGGTCTCTTCATCAGGCACAGAGAGAACAAGGTTGTGGCTGCAGGCAACGGTGCCTCAAGCGCTGGTCATCGAGAAAGCCAGTCACCACAGCCTCGTTACTGACAACTGTGAGCTGTTGTTGTCGATCAACATCCCAGCTCGCACAATCAAGTCACAACCGCACAAGAAGCCAAAATCCAGAGGCTGTCAGCCTCGCTGGCCTTTAGGGTTTCAGCAAAGCTAAGGCGCCGTGACATTGATGACGAGGCTGCGTCGTTTCTGGCAGCGTTTTTTGGTATCGCTGCGCACCAATCGTGCGCCGTTGGATCTCTTTAACGATAGGGGCAGGCGCAGGTGAACTGCATCACTGACAGAAACCAAGCTCAGGCCATCCAGGCGTAAGGCCGAGGGTGCCATTGGGCACAGCACGACGTCTGTGCTTAAGAGAAGTTGGTCTTGCAGCGATCTCTGTGGTCTCGATGACCTACGGCGAGCCGAGAGCTACAACCACGGTTGATGGCTGCTCGAGGGAGGGCATTGACCTCCCTCACCCCCTTGATCGATTCACCTGAACTTGGCTGGCCGAGGCCGTCAAGTTCAAAAGCCCCGGACATGCCGGGACGTCTCGTCATACCCATGTTTGCCTGATTGATCAGCAGCCCAAACAACGTTTGGCGATGGTTTCGCAATCAATCGCCATTGATGACAACTAATTTTATTGATCCAATGAAAGCTCTATCCCTTCACAAACCAGGCGAAGCGCATTCCCAGGAAGCGGTAGTGATCCCATGAGCAGTACTCCCAAGCCTCGGTGACATCAACCCCCGCCTGGCCGCCCAGACCTGACGCTCCACCGAGACGCTGGTTAGGCGGATGCCTTCATCAAAAAGGTCATCACCATCACAGCGACTGCCACGGTGCATCCGAAAAGAGGAACCGACAGTTGAAGAGCTTTCATTGGCAGCCTCTTGAGTGGGACTGCCATTTTGGGGCTTATTCGCTCAGGAGTGACTAAGGCTTAATACCTAATTTTCGTCTTGCAATGCATCAGAGCAACCAACGGCTGGGCCTGAACAAGCACTGATGGCTGACCCCATACCCCCATGCGAGCCCGAGACGGGGGAAGCCATTCTTTGCACCTTCAAGATCGGCAACAGCTTTGC
This sequence comes from uncultured Synechococcus sp., assembly GCA_913049535.1. GTDB lineage: Bacteria > Cyanobacteriota > Cyanobacteriia > PCC-6307 > Cyanobiaceae > RCC307. Next base: position 25,701 of record CAJWYF010000020.1, on the reverse strand, counting down.
AGAGTGATCGAAGTGTTTGACCACAACGAGGCGGAGGGTCGGCAGAGCAAGGGCATCAAGATGCTGTATCGGGGATGATCGACTGATCGCGCAAGCACGGTCGTGGTGGTTATGCAAGCCGAGGTGGACGTGATGGCACGCCACATCGAGGAGGGCATCGCCGTCTTTTCAGCTCACGGTGCACGCATGGAGACAGCGGCATCCCAAACATTCCGGCCCAACTGAGACCACCATCCATTGGCATGTGACAGCCACCTCGATCTGGTATCAATCGCGCCCAACTGCCCTGAGTGGCTAAAACACAACGGATTTGAATTCAGTCATGAGTTTTAACCAGTACCTCTTGGTATTCCTGGCGCTTGGCGCCGCGTTGACGAGCTTATGGGCCAGAAGCTGGGCCATGAGCTTCGTTGCTCAACAGCAAGTCAGCAGTGATCAACCGAGCTGATAATCCGATCAGTGTCGTGCTGAGCTTGACCATGGCTTAGCTCGATTATTGATCCAATCGTGAGCGATGGGGCTGGCTCAGGTTCGGTCATGGTCGGTCTTCCGCCCCACAGCTGCAGCAACGATCGAGCGAAGGTCATGGTGTTGATTGACCGTTCCACCATGACCACTGAAGTTCGCAATTGGGCCATCGTTGCCAAGGCAATGGAAGATCAAGGTGCCATCCACAGCCAGATGTACAAGCGCGCCAGAGCATTGGCTGACGGCATGTCCGATCCAATGCCCACCAGCTTCCCGCAGGCTCCCTTCAGCATCAGCGGTGTTGCCGGCTGAATTCGGCAATACCCTTCAGAACGAACGTCGTCCATCAAAAGGGGGGTTAGCCCCCCTTTTCCCTTCAACCTTGATTGGCAGTAGACATTCAGCTCAATGGCTGAGCTCATTCATTCACAGTTCAATTCATCACAGATCATTGTTGCGGTATTGAGATCATCAGCCACCCAGTGGCGATTAGGAAATTTCTTATGCCGCACGACAAGCTTCTGGCCGGAACCACGCAGAATGAAACATCCGTGGGCGTAGGGCATCACCATATGCTCCATTCCAGTTGTCCCACCCGCAGCATCAAAACTCTGGCCTTGATCAAGCATTGAAGCCATGGGATGCAGTGAGCGACTGAGACAGGTTTAAGCGCACCAATCAATCAAATTTCAGAGGCATCAGCAAATGAGATACTTCGCAATCTATTGCCTCTAAGAAGGTAGAAATGCTCAATGAGCATTGACAAAAGGCAATCACATCTCATGAGGCCATTGAATTCCGTCACAACCCAATTCAGCTGTTGATGATCAAGCGGATCAATCCAGCGACAGCTGATCAACGCCCAACCCCGATAGGCTCTGTCGCCCGCCTCCAGTGCACCACTGCTTTTGCCATGTTGCGTCTTATTCCCGTTGCTGCTGCCGCTGCAGTGGCTCTGGCCCTGGCAGCTTGCGGCGGCGACCAGTCAGCAACAGACACAGCAACGCAACCCCGTGGAGCTGGGCAGAGCGCTGCCTCCAGCAGCAACGCTCCACAAATTGAACCGATCTTGATCGGCAGCTCCGGGCTCAGCGGTGAGACACTGACTTACCCCAAAGGCACAGCTGAACTGCGCTTAGTACGGGTGACGTTGCCCGCCGGCGCCATCGTGCCCCTGCACACACACCCTGCACCCCTGATCGCCTACGTGGCCTCCGGTGAGGTGCGCCACAACCGAGGCGCCCAGATCAACACCTTCAAAGCTGGGGAGGCCTTCATCGAAAGCGAGAAGGGCGCTGAGCACACCGTTGAAAACGCCAGCCAGGAGCCGGCTGTTGTCTTCGTTGCCATCGCCTCGGTGGAAGGGCTGCCCACCACCGTGTTTGCTGATCCAGGCGGCAACGAGAAGTAGCCGATCGGTTCAGGCCAAAAAAAGGAGGGCCCTCAGGCCCTCCTGGAACCCGTGGGGCAGCCGGGATCAGCCTTCCATCGAAGCGAAGAGCTTCTTGTGATTGGCCACCACATCGGCATCGGCAATGGCGGGAGTGATGTCCATCTCAACGCCGAACTGGGCGCGCCAGGGAGCCAGATGCTGGAAGAGCTCATCGGTGCCGCGGGCCTTGAAGATGCCCACCACCTGACCTTGACCGGGCAGGTGCACCCGATTGATCAGCTCAAAGCCATCAAAGTTGTCGTTCGGGCAGCCACCCTCGAAGTAATTGATGAATTCGCGGTATCCCGCGAGCTGGCTGTCGATGTCAGGGAAGGTCCCGATCACCAGATAAAGCTGCATGGCAGAGAGGCATCGATGCCCCGCGAGGGTATGGCCTTTGCCGCCCGGCCAGGAGTCTCAGCGCTGACAACAGCAGCGTGTTGATCAACGGCCAAAAGAGCCCGAAGGTGGCGTGAACCCCCGGGACTGTCCCAAGGGTGGGAGCGCCCCCAAGGGGTGAACCATCGCACGAGCAAACGCTCGATGGCTGCGCCTGGGGGAACGACTCCTGGACGTCCCAGAGATGTCGCCTTCATCCCAGGCACAGCCACTGAAGCGCAGCTGGACCCGGGCTCATGGGGCCCATGCATCAAGCCGGAGGGCCCATGGAGAAGCCGCACCGTTCTGCAGAGCCGCTGCTCGGCTCAACTGAACTTGGGGGGATAAGGGGGCTCACCGGCCAGCTCCAGATTGATCGGGTGGCAGATGTTCATCAAAGCTCCGGTGCCGAAATCAGGGCCAGTGGGTCCATCAATGAACTGCTGAAACTGCTCCGCACTGATGTCCTCCCGGACTTCCCAGATGCAGTAAGCAGGGCCCTCGGGGCTGATGGGGTTGAAGCAATGGTTGTAGTAACCAGCCTCCAGGTTGGCTTGAACCGCCTCATCCCAGCCGCCACCAGGAGCGCGGAGCGTTTGCGCCGTCTGCCACCACTGCTGCGCCTTGCCCAGGCGGAATTCGTGATGAACCAAGAAAAACTTTGAGGCCATGCCGTGCCAAGAAGCCAGGCAACTGAAGACCAGAGCATGCCGCCCTGGCGGTATCACCTGGCACTAAGCCGCAGGTGCCAGACCACGGATCAACCAGAACTCCAACCCACCAAGCGCCGCAAAGGTCAGCAGCAGCAGGATCACAAACAGCTTGCCGTTCACAGCCGCCGAGCCACTGGTTGCAGGATGGCGCCGGCAGCGTCTCGCTGCACCGAACCCATGGGGTTCAGTGGCTCAAGCTGACGCGCTGATAGCAGAACCAGAGCCACTGCTGGAAAAAGAGGTTGCGATGCGAACGCCACAGGGTCTGGGGCGCATCGGCATCAAAATTGAGCGGAGGCGGCACATCACCACGCGCCCGGTCTCGCTCCATCTCCGCCAGCAGACGCCCGGAGTTGTATTCCGGATGGCCCAGGTGCATCAGCTGGCGCTGGTCGGTGGTCTCAAAAATCGTGTAACCCACATCCTCGCCATGGGCGAGCAAGCGCAAACGGCCCTGGCGCTGGGCCGCTTCCATGGCGCCATCGTCCAGACCGGCATGGCGGCTCTGGGGGCAGAAGAAGACATCATCCTGGGTGCCCATCAAGGCATGGCCAGGCACCAGGCTGCGCATGGGGAACACCCCGAAGAGCTTCTGCTCAAAGGCCGTCTTGTCGACGCCGGCGAGGTAGGCCAGGGCAAAACCGGCCCAACACAAACCCAGCGTGCTGGCACAGGCACTTCTGGCCACGGCCACCAGTTCGCTGAGTTCGGCCCAGTAATGCACCTGCTCGTAGGGCAGATGCTCCACCGGGGCGCCAGTGATGATCAAGCCATCGAGGGGAGCTGTGGCATTGGCCTGCTCCCAGGAGACGTAGAGCTCATCGAGATGCTCGTGATCCCAGGTCTTGTAGTCATGGCTGGCCAGACGGATCCAGATCGGCTCGATCTGCAGCGGCGAAAGGCCGAGGGGGTGCAGCAGGTTGAACTCGTACTGCATCCCCAGCGGCATGATGTTGATGATGCCGATGCGGAGCGGCCGGATGTCCTGCCGCTCCGCCAGATCCGGCTCGATCCAGGAGATGCGGTTGCGCTCAATCGCCGAGATTTTGTGATAACTACGCGGCAGAATTAGCGCCATCGATCCATCTCCTGCTGCGCTTATTGGAGACCGGCCAGGGCCTGCTCGAAGTCGCCAATGATGTCATCGATGTGCTCGATGCCCACCGACACCCGCACCATCGTGGGCGTGACCCCAGCGGATTGCTGTTCGCTCTCTGAAAGCTGCTGGTGCGTGGTGGAAGCAGGGTGAATCACCAGAGTTTTGGCATCGCCAACATTGGCCAGATGGCTGGCGAGCTTGAGGCCATTGATGAAGGCCACCGCATCGTCGTAACCGCCCTTAAGGGTGAACATCAGCATGCAGCCCATGCCGCGCTCGGTGCAGTAGCTCTTGGCACGCTGGTGGTAGGGATCTGAGGGCAAGCCGGGGTAGCTGACGCTCGCCACCTGGCTCTGACCCTCAAGCCACTGGGCCAGGGCCATGGCGTTGGCGGCGTGGCGCTCCACCCGCAGGCTCAGGGTCTCAAGACCCTGCAGGAGCATGAAGGAGTTGAAAGGGCTCTGGGCCGGGCCCCAATCGCGCAGACCTTCAATGCGGGCGCGCAGGGCAAAGGCGATGTTGCGATCAGCCGGCAGGCCGAGCATGCCGCAGATGTCACTGCCAAAGCCAAAGGCATCCCAGTGCACCAGGCCGTGATAAGCGGCGCTGGGCTCACTCATCAGCGGGAACTTGCCGTTGCCCCAATCGAAGGTGCCGGCATCGACGATCACACCACCGAGGCTGGTGCCATGGCCGCCAATCCACTTGGTGGCGCTCTCCACCACCACATCAGCGCCGTGCTCAATCGGACGGATCAGGGCACCAGCCGCCCCCAGGGTGTTGTCGACGATGAGGGGGATGCCGTGGTCATGGGCCAGGGCCGCCAGCGCCTTGAAATCGGGAATGTTGAAGCGGGGGTTCCCCATGGCTTCCACATAGATGGCCTTGGTGTTGGCATCGATCTGGGCCTTGAAGCTCTCGAGCTCATCACCATCGGCGAATTTGACGTTGATGCCCAGGCGCGGGAACTGCACCTTGAACTGGTTGTAGGTGCCGCCGTAGAGAAAGGAGGTGGAGACCAGGTTGTCGCCGGCCTGCATGAAATTGGTGATGGCCAGGAACTGGGCGGACTGCCCCGATGCCGTCGCCACAGCCGCTACACCCCCCTCCAGGGCCGCAACGCGTTTTTCGAACACGTCGGTGGTGGGGTTCATCAAACGGGTGTAGATGTTCCCGAATTCCTTGAGCCCGAAAAGGTTGGCGCCGTGCTCGGCATCGTTGAAGACGTAGGACGAGGTCTGATAGATGGGCACCGCCCGGGCGTTGGTGGTGGGGTCGGCCACCTGACCGGCATGCAGCTGCAGGGTTTCAAACCGTGGGCTCATCGGGGCGTTCAAGCTCGCGGCACCGTTCTAGCTGGCGACTGCTCAGGGCCCTGGTGATCCCCTAACTGGACAGGCCGATGCGCTGCAGCTGCCGAGAGGAGATCTGCAGCTGACGCGAGAAGAGCCCGGCGGCAACGATCAGATTGAGCATCGCCAGGGCAAACAGGGGCGTCAGGGTGAGCGTGAGGTCAATGACCGGGCTCACCAGGCTGATGAAGATGATGAAGATCACCAGGGCGATCAGCATCACCGCCAGGGTGAGCAGATTGATGGAGCGATTGGTCAGTGCGACGCGGTCGCGCAGCACACGCTTTTCGTACTCCACTTCATCAGGAGCGATGATCACATCGGGCTCAGCGGACAACTGGCGGTAGCGATCGATGATGCGTTGGCGGGTGGTCATGATGTGACCGAGCAGGTTGCTCATCGCCACCAGCAAAAACGCGGGTGCCAGGGAGATGCGGATCGCGTTACTGAGCTCAACGCTGGGATGCACGGCTTGGAGCCCTCAGACACTGCTGTCCTAGCCACGCTGCCGCCCCAACAGGTGATGGGCTGGCGTTGATCAGGCTTTCGCCAGCCGCATCAGCCTGGGGCCCTCGCCGGCCCGATCGATGCTGAGCGCCTTGGCGCACGCTTCAACAGCGGCGGCTGAATCCTTTGCTCATGCGATCCACCGTTCGCTGGCGCCGGCGTCTCTCCTGGTGACTGCCGGCGTCGCGGCCGGATCGCTCAGCTCTGGGGCGCCGCTGGCTCCTTGGTGTACCTGACGGTGCAGCGGTAGTGGTTGTCATTGCGAACCTGCACCGTCACGCAGCGGGTATCGGTGATTCGCGCCCCTGCAGGCACCTGGCTGCGGGCACGCATGGCGGCATTGGCCTGATTCCAGATGGATCCGGCGGTGATGGAGCCAGCCCGGGCTGCAGGGGCGCTCCAGCCACCAAGCAACAGAGCCAGCGAGAGAGCAACGGTGCCTCGCATCGCTTCAACAGCAGGGGATGGACGCAGATAAACCCCGCCGGAGCGGGGCTGGTCTATCTGCTACCTCGTGCCCGAGGGGGCACTGCACCAAGCTGTCTCAGAAGTCTCAGCCAAGACCCATTTGCACGGATTTGCTTTCGCTTGAAGAAAAAATCCGGCAGCTGTCCTAGACACAACGCAAATCTGCCAACCGCATGCGTCGCCCCACCGCCCTGATCCCGGCCTTGACCTTGCTGCTGAGCCTCACGGGAGGCGTCCTCCCGGCTGCCGCTGACAGCACCAAGGCCTGGTGCAGCCTCTTCAGCGCCAAGGACAGCAGCGGCGCACTGCCAGAACCGGTGCGCTGCACCTTCAGCCAGCGCCAGGGCAATGTGATCGTCTCGATGCCCAAGCGACAATTTGATTTCCCCGCCAAGGAGCAGGGCAAGACCTACCAGCGCGACAACCACAGCGCCGGCATTGGCTTCAGCAAGGAAGGGGAATTCACCTTGGTCGTCTTTTGGCAGGATCCACGCCTGCAATAACAACCAATGAACTGAATCTGCTGACATGGCGCAGATTTGGTCACTAATGCCACAACCGCCTGCCCATCCACTGCTTTGCTGATGGCATTGAACGGATTGGAGGTTCAAAGCCATGATCGGCATGGTTCGATTCCATACCTTCAGGCAGGGCGTGTTCCGCCTGATCGAGGTGGATCATGACAACGCGGAGAGCACACGCAACCAACTGCTTTCTGATGGCTACGTGTTCTGGTCAAGCCAGGAAATGCCAGCTGAGAAAGTTGTTGAACACGTGCAAATGGTCTGAGCTGATGGCCATGCACGATTCCACATCACAGCTGTTGCAGCAGCTTCTGGAGACCATTGGTGATCTCGCTGAGTTCAGCGCCCAAGGCGCTGAACCTCCAGAGGTGGGCGATGCCCTGGAGCAGGCACTCACGCTGCTGCAGCAAGCCAAGGCCTTTCATGGCTCTCAAGAACATCAACAGGGTCAGTGGCAGATCCGCGTCATCAGACCGCTCGATGTTGTTGCCGCCTGACCATTTGTGCCCACGTATTCCAGCAACCACACCATGGACAACGCCATTGCCCTAAGTCTCAATCAACAATTTGATTTAGAGCGCACCAACCGCAGCATCGATGCACTCACCGATGTGGATCGCCTCCGCGCTGTTGTCAAGGATCTACTGATCAAATGGCATTGCGAGCGCGCCGAAAGCCGCCGCGCTGTGCATCAGCAACTGGGCACTCAACCGCCATCGATCTGACATCCCAGCAGGGCGCCACCAACAGCACCAACCGGAACACCGAGCCAGCGTCCGCGCCCCTGGGTGACAACAGCCCCAAGACCGGCACCTACCAATCCCCCGGCGATGGTGCCTTCGATGCAGCTGTTGGTGTCCTCCTGCCGGGCAAGGGGCTCATCGTCGTTCTCTTCTGCCAGTGATCCCATCGGAGCCAGCAGCAGTGCCCCGGCCAACAACAACGCCAGTCGCTTCATCTCTCAGAACAAGTGACGGCTGCATGGTCCCGTGCGGCCGCGGCCCGTCAAGCCGCTTGCGCTGAGAGTCCGCTGAGTTCAAGGCAGCGTGAAGCCGCCATTCATGTGTTCCACATCGAGCATCACCCAGCTCAGCCAGATCACAACGGCCAGCACCCCGCCCACGGCCGCCACCTTGGCTGCTGTGCGCAGGGCCACCTCCACCAAACCGACTTCTTTCATGGCACTGCTGCGGCGTGCTGCCATCTTCGCTCGGCGGGAATGCGAGTTCTGCAACAGGTCGCTTGAAACACGGCAGATCCATTGCCATGGCAGGCAACATGCCCCCATGGGCACGGATCACTGGCTCAAGGACACCCAGGGCTACTGGGTGGAGCGGTTCCGCGAAATGCCGGGTCAGAGTGACCTGCCGGCCTGGGCCGTTGACCGTGGTCGTCTGATCCAAGGCCAGGCACCCCTACTCAAAAGCCGCCGGCGCTTATCCAAAGACAGTGCCCGCCAGCTCTGGCAACAACGAATGCTGGAGGGCTGGCAGCGCTGTGAACCCCAGTGGTGACGAGCCGGCCAACGGTGCCAGCACAACCACGAGGGCATACATCAGCAGCAGCAGCACCCAAAGCTGCCATTCGCCCGCCGGGCGCCCCATCGCTGCAACCTTTTCCTCTGAGCAGAAAATATTCGGTGCAGTGGGGCTCTGCAGCGTGAGGGCTTCTTAAGTTACGAACGAGTTTATTGACTTAGCCAGGCTCAGCGATGGCACAGAACCTCTGGCTGGCGGTGACAGCAGCAGTGCTGCTGCAGAGCCCATTTGCTGCAGCTCAGGTGCACAACAACGGCGTCAAAACAGCCTGCATTAACAACAACTGCCGCAGCAAAGCCCTGCCCAGGCACTACAAAACCGTGCCGACCCGGCGCATCAGCCGGGTCTCCAGGAGCCTGGCTGTCTTTGAGAACAACCTCAGCGGCACCAAGAACGCTTACTTCGCCAACAGTCGCAACGCTTGTGACAAGGGATTTCGGTTTGGTGTCGCCAGCAACGGCAGTGGCGTCTGCTCACCGCGACGCACGTTCAGTCCGTCGCTCAACACCAATGTCGGCAAGGCCTTGAACGACCGCCAATTGGATGACACCACCTTGACGCCATCCAACGAATCAGGGCGAGACGTCAGCCAATACGTTCGCGAGCGGGTGCAGGCTGCTCGCGAAGTCTTTCCTGATCTCAACCAAACCCGAGACCCAGTGGTGCAGGTGGAAGAGGTGGTGGAGGCCCAAAGCTTCCGGCAGTCCATTCCCGAGGACTACAGCACCCCACGGCAACGACGTTCGCTCCAGCGCCAGACGGTGCAAATGGTCAACAACTCCTTCAACGCTGCAGACCTCAAACCTCTCGATGAGGACATGTTCAGAAACACATTTGCCATCCCCGGCGTCCACCCCAACCGCTGCGCCGGCAAGCGCGCCCAGTCCCGGCGCTGCCAGGAGTGATCAGCCGCAGCGCATAGAAAAAAAGGTGAGACGCCCGAAGGCTCCCACCCTCTTATTTGGTGTGGTGCCGGCGTGAACCGACGCCAATGTCTTAGGCCACACCGGGGAGCGAGCCGGCATCAACCATAACCTTTTCATAAATTAAAAAGCTCGGCCTAACTCCCCGCCAACTGCGGGAAGGCCACCTTGAGACCGCTGAAGAGCATCTGCACCGCAATGGAGGTCAGCAGCAGGCCCATGACCTTGGTGAGCACCTGCAAGGCAGAGACGCTGATCTTGGCGGCCAGCAGATCACCGAGGGCAAAAATCAAATAAATAATGACGGCAAGGACCAACACCACCACGCTGAGAGCCAGGCGTCCGGAGCCCTGGGCGGCATGGGGATCGGCGATCACCACAGTCAGCGTGCCTGGCCCGGCCAACAGCGGGATCCCCAAGGGCACAACGCCTTTGACGGTTGATCCCTGATCACGCTCGACGCACTTGGGGTCATGGTGTTCTTTGGGGGTCTCTGATCGGAGCATCGAGAGGCCGATCAACAACACGATCACCCCACCCGCGGCCTGAAACGCACCACGGCTGATGCCAAAAAAACCCAGCAGGGCATCGCCAAGAAAGACCGCCAGCAGCATCGCCACGACAAAGGTGAAGGCGGCGCTGCGGGCGATGGCACGATCACGGCGCTTGTCTCCATCGGTGAAGGAGAGGTAGATCGGCAGATTGCCCAGGGGATTGGAAATCGTGAAGATGGCAACCGCCGTATTCAGCAGTGACATGCAAAGGCGTGCTGATTAGCCCGTTTAAAGTAGCCGCGATCGCAGGGCAAGACTTGGAATTCATTTCAAACCAGCCTTGCCATCCCAGCAGGTGATGACAGAGCTGAAAACATTCCTGGCGACTGCTTGATATCACTCCTTCTCCAGGACGATGACTGGAGATGTTCAAGCGCTCATGGCATCCCTGCTCTCGTTGATCGCAGTGTTGGTGTTCATCGGGGTCATGAATAATCGCGGCCAACAACGGGCTGCAGGAGAGCCCCGCTGATCAGACTCGTATGACTTCTTTATTTTTCATCTCATGAGATGAAATTGTCATGAAAGAAGCAGACAGTCATCAGCCGCCTCCATACCTTGAATGCAACGGGCCTCAGTCGCCATTGTTCAACAACACGCTCATGGGACCTGCGGGCAACACGGTGGAGAACAATCTCTATCTCTGGCGCATCCGCGCCAAGCGGGAAGCCATGCGCCGCCACGGGGAGAAATGGAGCGTGGATCATGACCGCACCATGGTCAAACTGCTCTATCGCTGGGAGGTGATCAACCACCAGCAACTCCAAGAGGAGCTGCGCCTGATCAGCCGCACCATCAACAGCCGCTGCCTCAGCACCCCGGGGCTGGGCAAGCTTCGTTTCTACTGAGCCCAGCCAGCCGCCAGGATGGGATGGCCCCATCGGCCAGTCCGTGATGCCCTGGTCCTTGCTGTTTCTGCTGGCTCAAGCTGGCCAGCCCTTTGCCATTCCGGCGCGCGACAGCGCCGCTGAGCTGGCGGCTGAATCCCAGGCTGTTGACAACGCCGCTGCAGCCATAACGCAGCAGGAGTGCGCCATCAGCGTTGCCACCATGGAGCGGTTTCGGCGCACACGCCGCCTGCAACACTCCTGCCGTTAAGTCAGAGATCGCAGTAGGTCTTGACCCCTCGAATCCAGGCGGTGGTGGGAATCTGCTCAACCACCCTGGCCTCAGCCTCAGCCCGCTGTTGCTTGGGGTGATAGCGGTGCAGATTCACCCGATCATTGCGATTGAGGTACGGGCGGATCTGGTCATCGCGCAGGGCTGCGCGGTTGTTGTTGCATTTGCGCTGCACGGCATGCCAGCCCTCGTGCTTCAAGGTGCTCAGCAACTCAGCCACATTGCGGCGGTGGTTGCCCTGACAGATGATGACCGTATCAATGCTTGGGCGATAAAAGCCAAGGATTCCCTGGCGGCACTCGGGGTATCCCATCGACCACAGCACTTTGGTGCCGATCCGCTCGATCGTCTCCTCCACCCCCTGCAATTCCGGTGTGAACGCCGCGGCCGGTGCCGCCATGGCCACGGCGAGGAGCAGGAAGCGCTTCACCACACAAAGGGTGTATCCGAGAGGCTGTCCTGCAATGTCGGCGCTTCCTTGCCCCGCTGCTGTTGCAACTGACGGCGTTTCACCGCCGCCATGAAAACCTTGGCCAAACGGCTGCATCCCCCCTTGCGGTTGATCCAGGCACGCACACGACCACGGAATCCACTGGTTTTGGAGATGGCCGTGATGTCCTGCTGGGCCAAGCCTTTACGAAGCAGATAGCGGTTACCGACCTGCTGTGCCTTGGCCTTGCTCATCAAACCGGAGCGATACAAACACCAGCTGTATCCAAGCCCGACCACCGCTGTGTTGTACTCCTGTTCGGTGAATGCCTCTGCGCTCGGTGCACCGAGCACAGAAGCCATCAAAAGGGGCATCAGCCTGCGCAGCATGGCCTTCCCTGGCCCGTTGAAATTTGAACAAGCCTAGGCGGATTTAAGCAACGGAACTCAGCCGAGTAAGGATTCACCGCCACTGCTGTTGAGGGCCAGCAGCATCAGCACCAGCACCACAGCGCCCATCAGCAGAACGACCTGCCACACCTCAGAATCACCATTCATCTGCTGCGCCTGGGGAGCCATGCCTGGGTTGTAGCAACGGCTCAGCCGACTCTCAGCCAACCGGCAGCCCACGCACCGGAGCCAAGCCGATCGCGTCGATTACAACCAGACCACTCCACACCAATGTCATGCAGCAGGCCTACCGCCGCCGGCAGCAGCAGCGGCAGATCTTTCGCTCCAGCAGCTCAACGCCCCGTTACGACCGCTGGTTCATCCTTCTGGCCATGGTGCCTCTCACCGCGGGGCTGGCCCATGGCCTGAGCCTAAATCCACCATTACAAGAACGCGACCAACTGCGGCTCAGCGTGGAGCGCAGGCCCTGATCAGGCGGCGGCCAACACCAGTTCCGTGCGGTTGCTGACCTGAAGTTTGCGAAACAGGCGATGCAGATGGCTCTCCACTGTGCGCTGCGATAGCGACAGTTCCGTGGCAATCCGTTTGTTGCTGCAGCCATCTTTAAGAAGCTCCAGCACCCTCTCCTCTGCCGGACTCACGCTTGGTTTCTCGCCACGCGGCCGCTCTGATCTCAAGCGGCGCTGATGACAACAATCCCGCAGTTGGCGTGCCAGCAGCTGGGAGGGGTGCGGCTTGAGTGCTGCAGCGACCTGGCTGCGGGCAAGCCCCACCACAGGCAGCACGGAAAGCCCCCGCCGGGAGTCACCCAATTCCTCCTGCAAGCATTGCCACAACGCGATCGCATCCCACTCCTTTTGATCTGCAGCCCAAGGAAGTGAGCGCAGCTTGGGGGCGACGCGGGCCAGCTGCCGCACGGCATCGTGCCAGCCGCCATAGGCCAGCGCCTGAAGCCCCAGCCCAGCGAGTGATTGCTGGACGGCGCGGCGAATCAACACATCAGCATCCACCACCACAGCGATGTCGTGGTGAAGCAGCACAACAGTTCCAGGCATGCGCCAAGTTGACGTAAACAACAGCGCCCAAGTGCTCCGGCTTGCCCAAGGACCCGATGGGGTCCAAACCGAAGTGGGTGAATATTTAAAGGAGCGCAAAGAAACTGTCAAGACAAAATTCAGACTCCTTTCAGATGACTCCCATGCAGAACTTATTCGCTCTGCAGAAAAATTCAGCAGGACCAAGAAAAGCATGCTTTTCATGCATCTACAGAGTCTGCAATTGACACCAAGCGCGGAGATTGGGCGAGCTCAATCACATCACCTGCCAGTGATTATCATTCAATAACTGGTAATTAAGCTGCTTCCAGCCGCCCTTCCACTCATAGGGCTCTCCGCAATGGGGCCAGCTGAGGTTCACCCATCTGGGGGATCCAATGCTGCACGACGCCCAATTAGGACATAAGGTCTGATCAGAGGTGATCTTGAGCACACCCCCGGTGAGCGCGGCAGAGGTTTACAACCCGCAGCAATTGTCCCACTGGGGTTTGCTCCGCCAGGTGCGCCGAGAAGCCTTGATCGATGGTTGCATCAAGGACGTCGCGCCACCCGAGCCGGAGACGTTCAAAAAGCTCCTGGAGCAATGGTGCAGCCAACTGCGCATCGACTCCCCAGAAGCCCTGCAGCGCTGGCAGCAGCAGCAGGGGCTCACCCCTGAGCAGTGGCAGGCATTCGTGGCGCGCCGCTGGCGCTGGCTCAACTGGTGTGAAGCCGCGTTTGCCAGCAAGCTCAACAGCCACTACCTCGAGCGCAAACCGCAGCTGGATCAGGTGAGCTATTCGCTGCTGCGCGTCTCCGATGCCGCCTTGGCCAACGAGTTGTACCTGCGCATCAAAGAAGCGGAAGTGAGCTTTGAAGACGTCGCCGCCGAATATTCAGAGGGGCCTGAAAAAGCTCAAGGTGGACGGCTCGGCCCAGTTCCCCTCAGCCAGCCCCACCCGATGCTCGCCAAGCTGCTGCAGGTGAGCAGTCCGGCCCAGCTGTGGCCGCCCAAGCAACTGGAGAGCTGGTGGATTGTGGTGCGCATGGAGGAGCTCCATTGCGCCGAGCTCACCGATGAGCTCAAACAGCGCTTGGCCCTGGAGCTGGGGGATCTGCATCTTGAGCAATTGCTCAACGATCCCAAAGCAGCGCAAGCCGTTCCCGCCAGCCCTACCTAGCGTCCAGCCATGGTGAGCGCACAGCCACAACAAGCTCTCAGCGGCTGGGGGCCGCTGGCGGATCTGCCGCCGGAGATGCAGCGCCAGCTGCAGCAGCAACTCAAACCCTTCCGGCTCAAACCAGGCCAGCAACTCAATGATCTAGAGCATCTGCCGCCGGGCGTGGTGCTGCTCAAAAGCGGCCAGATGCGCCTGCTGGGCCTGGATCAACGCAAGGAGCTCTTCACCCTCGAGCGCTTTGGTCCTGGCGAACTGGTGGGGGTCGAGCAACTGCTGCGGGGCGTCACCGGTCAGGCCTTGGCGGCCTCAACCGCGGTGGAAGGCCTGGTGCTGCCGACAGAAACCTTCCTGCAACTGATTCAGAACACCCCGGAGCTGCAGCAGGCCTTTCGGACCCTCAAGGCCTGGGAGCTCTACGCCGTCACCGCAGCGCGGCAGGACCCCCGCCACCCCGCTGCCAAGGAGCTGCTGCAGTGGGCCCAGGGGGAATGCAGCCTGGCCGAGCATGAGGTGCTGCTGCTGGGCAGCGGCTCCCACGATCTGCCCGTGGACTCAGGCCTCTGGCTGGTGAGCAGCGGCAATGTCGAGCGGCAGAACCCCGGCACCCTGCTGCAAAGCCCGGTGAAGGTGGAGGTGCTGGGGCGCATGCCGGCAAGGCTGCTGCCTCTGCCAGCCCACTGGCCGCCTCAACGCCAGGTGGATCCCCCCCTCGGCCAGCTGGTCAAACCAGCCAGCGGTGATGAGCTCGCTGAGGTCGAGCCAGACGAAAGCAACGCGCCACAGCTGCAACGCGAAGCGCTGGAGGACTGGTATGGCCGCATGCGCGATGACGGCACCTTTCCCCAGCACAGCGGCAAAGGGGCCGTCGAGGAACCACTGGCCTGCCTGCGCATGCTCTCGCGCCACTTTGATCTGCCCTTTCGCAAGGACGTGCTGCAGCGCATCCTCAAAGATCAGCTCGCCCGCGCCGGAGAAGCCGGCCTGGGGCTGCAGCCCATGGCCGCCATCTGCGATCTGCTGGCCCTGCGGGCCACGGGGCTGCAACCGGGCAGCCCCGACCTGCTCTGCCGCACCCCCTTCCCTGCCCTGACCCTGATCGACGGCCACCCTTTGGTGCTGTGGGACTCGCGCAAGGGTCAGATCCTGATCGGCGATCCGGTGGCCGGGCAGCGCTGGATGGAAGCGGAAGCGCTGCTGGCCCAGGCCGAGGGCGAGCAGCTGGGGCTGCTGACCCTGGAGCGCAACTCCAACGCCCCCAAGGCACGCTTTGGCCTGAGCTGGTTCATCCCATCGATCCAGAAGCACAAAGGGGCCCTGATCCAGGTGGTGATCACCAGCTTCTTTGTGCAGTTGCTGCAGCTGTTCAACCCGCTGCTGATTCAGCAGATCATCGACGCGGTGATCAGCCAGGGCAACTTCTCCACGCTCAATGTCTACGGCACCTTGCTCGTCGCCATGGCCCTGGCCCAGGCGCTGTTGGGGGCCCTGCGCACCTATCTGTTCTCCGACACCACCAACCGGATCGACATCTCGCTTGGCGCGACGATCATCCACCACCTGCTGCGGCTGCCGCTGGGCTACTTCGCCAAACGTCCCGTCGGTGAGGTGAGCAGCCGCATCGCTGAGCTCGAGAAGATCCGCAGCTTCCTCACCGGCACCGCCCTGACGGTGCTTCTCGACGCCGTCTTTTCGGTCGTCTACATCGGCGTGATGATGGCCTACTCGGTGACGCTCACCTTCGCGTCATTGGCGGTGGTCCCCCTCTTTGTCGGTCTGACCATCGGCGTTGCTCCGATCATCCGCCGCCAGATCCGCCAGCGAGCCGAGGCCAACGCCAAGGTGCAGAGCCATCTGGTGGAGACCCTCTCCGGCATGGAGACCGTCAAGGGCCAGGGCATGGAACTGCCCAGCGTCTGGCGCTGGGAGCAGCTCTATGGCGGCCAGATTGAAGCCGGCTTCCGCAACACCATCACCAGCACCGCCGCTGGATCCACCAACCAGTTCCTCGGTCAGGTCTCCAGCTTGGTGGTGATCTGGGTGGGCGCCATGCTCGTGCTCAAAGGGGAACTCACCGTGGGTGCCCTGATCGCCTTCCGCATCCTCTCGGGCTATGTGAACACCCCGATCCTGCGCCTGGCTGGGCTGTGGCAGAACTTCCAGGAAACAGCGCTCTCGCTCGAACGTCTCTCCGACATCGTCGATCACCAGGAAGAAATTGAAATCGCCGGGGAGGGCCTGCCGCCTCTGCCGCCGATTCAAGGGGCCGTGAGCTACGAGGCCGTCAACTTCCGCTTTGGCAGCAGCGGACCGCTGCAGCTGCTGAATGTCAGCTTTGACATTCCAGCCGGCAGCTTTGTCGGCATCGTCGGTAGCTCTGGCTCGGGCAAGAGCACCATGCTCAAGCTGCTGACAAGGCTGTTTGACCCCCTGGAGGGGACGATCCGCATCGACGGCTACGACATCGCCAAGGTGGACCTCTATTCGCTGCGCTCCCAGGTGGGTGTGGTGCCCCAGGACAGCCTGCTCTTCGATGGCACCATCCAGGCCAACCTGGCCTTGAGCCGCCCTGATGCCAGCTTTGAAGAGATCACCGGCGCGGCCCAGGTGGCCTGCGCCCACGACTTCATCCAGTCCCTCCCCGGTGGCTACTCCAACTCCGTTGGCGAACGCGGCTCTGCCCTCTCCGGCGGCCAACGTCAACGCATGGCCATCGCCCGCATGGTGCTCAAACGTCCCCGCCTGCTGGTGCTCGATGAGGCCACCAGTGCCCTCGATGTGGACACCGAGCAGCAGGTCACGCGCAACCTCGCCGAGGTCTATCGCGGCAGCACCGTGCTGTTCATCACCCATCGTCTCGGCAGCCTGCGCCATGCCGATCGGATTCTGGTGATGCATGAAGGCAACCTGGTGGAGCAAGGCACCCACAACGAGCTGATCAAGCTGGGGGGGCGTTACGCCACGCTCTACCGCCAGCAGGAGGCCGGCCAAGAATGAGCCTTCCCACACCCCCAGAGGACAACACCAACGATTCGGCCATCGTTCCATCACCCGGCGGCAGTCTCCAACCGCTGGCCCACCAGGAGGTGCGCTACAAAGCCGCACCAACCTGGACACGTTCGCTGCAGTGGGCGATCGTCGGCATCGTTGGCTTCGGTCTTGTCTACGCCTTTGTGGCCCGCATTGATGAGGTGGTGATCGCCCGCGGCGAACTGCAGGGCAAAGGTGCTGAACGGCCGATCAAAGCACCGGTGCAAGGGGTGGTTTCAGCTATTCCTGTCAATGAGGGCGAGCTGGTGAAACCCGGACAGGTGGTGCTGCAGTTTGACCCTGATGTCAACAAAGAACGGCTGAGCTCCCTCAAGCTGCAGAAGACGTTGGAGAGCGAACGGCTGGCCAAGGAAACACAGGCCTTCGAGGCTCGCGAGGACAGCCTCGAATCCAAGGTGGCCAGCCTCAAGCTGACCTTGGCCACCAATCAGGACATCCTCGACCGCATGACGCCCCTGGTGGAGCAGGGCGCCATGTCGATGGTGCAGTACTTGCAGCAGAAAAATCAGCTGCAGGAAGTGGAATCTGAAATTGCCCAGGCCGAAGCCCGGTTGCGAGAAGTGCAGGCCGAATCGATCAAAAACAAGCAGCAGATCCAGAGGGAGCTCTCCAATCTCGATCGCCAGATCGTTGAGACCGTGAAGGCTCAGGAATACGAAGCCATGCGCTCACCCATCAGCGGCCATGTGTTCGACCTGGTGCCCTCAAGCCCGGGCTATGCGGCATCCAATGGCGAAACCCTGCTCAAGATCGTTCCCCTGGGCGCCGTGGAGGCCAAGGTGTTCGTGACCAATGCCGACATCGGCTTCCTGCGCCCCAAGATGGCCGCTGATGTTCGGGTGGACGCCTACCCCTTCACCCAGTTCGGCGATATCCCCGGGGTGCTCAAGTCCATCGGCAAGGAGGCCCTGCCCCCCGACCAGCAGAACCCCGAGTCCCGCTTCCCGGTGATGGTGACCCTCGAGCGTCAGTACCTCGAGCGCAAGGAGAAGCGCTATCCGATCAGCTCAGGCCAGAGCGTCTCGGTGAACTTCATCGTGCGCGACAAGCCGGTGATCAGCCTGCTGACGGATGCGGTGGAGAAGGCCTTGGATTCCATGCGCGGTGTCAAGACCGACCAACCATGACCATGAATCTGCGCCCGCTGGCTCTGCTGCTGCCGCTGATGCTCAGCGCACCGGCCATCGCCGCTGAGCTGGAGCTGCGCCGCAGCGGCAGCAGCTACGCCAACGGCGATCCGATCTGGACCCTGCAGCTGCGGGATGGAGCAGTGATCAGGGATCAGTGGCAGGCGGTGGCCAGCGCCAAGCGGCATCAGCAGCTGGACCGGCGCTGGTCCCCCGGCAACGGTTCACCCCTGCCCAAAGGCACTTATCGCGTCGGTCCACCGGAGCCCTGGGGCGCTGACCTGTGGTTGCAACTGGACCCGCTGTTTCCCACCAGCCGCTCAGCCCTGGGGATTCACAACTGCTACCCCGGCATCGGTTGCATCTGCATCCCCGATCGGCAGGAACTCTCCGATCTGGCCGACGCTGTGCGTCGCTACAACGTCACCCGGCTCAAGGTTGTGGACTAAGCCCAACCATGGCGGGCGATGGGATGGGGATCAATGCACTGGAGCCACTGCAGCAGTGGTGCCGGCATCGGGCTGACGAAGGCGCCAAGTTGCTGGGTCTCTGTGCCCCGCCTGGGAGCGGCAAAAGCTGGCTCAGCCGTCAAGTCGGCCGTGGCGTGGTCAGCGTCTCGATCGATGATCTCTACTGGCCGCAACCACAGCTGCAGAAGCACCAACGCGGCCTGCCTGGCAGCCACGACCTGCCGAGACTGACCCGGGTGCTCGATGAATTCCGCCAGCACGGCCGCACCTTGGTGCCCCGGTTTGACAAGACCCTCGCCGGCGGCGCCGGAGATCGCGTCGCTGACCAGCACCACCAGGGCGAGCTGCTGCTGCTGGAGGGGTGGTGCGTGGGGGCCCGCGGCAGCGCCGCTATGGAGGCCTACGAACCGATCTGGCGACGCCTGGATGGATTACTGGTGCTGATCCCGCCCAGCCACAACCATGTGCTGCGCTGGCGTTTGCAAGCAGAAGCCCGCCAGCGCCGCCGCGGAGGGGGGGCCCTACCGGCGGCGGCAGTGGCGTCGATGGTGGAACGGTTTTACCGCGCCCTACCGCCGCAGCAGTGCTTCATGCCGCTGCTGGATGCACCCCAACTGCCCACATGGTGCCTGCAGCTGGATCATCGGCGGCGACCACTCGGGCCCATCCAGGTAGCGCAGCCACAGCCTTAAACCGACATCAAACGGTTCACCCCAAGGTGAACGGTTGCATCTCGCTTGCTCGCCAAGACCGTGAAGCGATCCGTGATGAGCGACAACCTCAAAGCGGCAGCATCCATGCACGGCTGTGGCCGCTTACGCCTGGGGTTTGAATTGTTGCTCGATGCCTCTGAGGTAAGCCTCAGGTCCACTTTCATTGGATGTGATGCCCGCTGGGAATCCAGGCAGCTCAAAACTCGCCTCACGCCCCTCAATCGCGGCCTTGAGGGACTCAATCATCATCGGACTTCCCTTCCCTTCAATCGCCGCCAGTGCCTCCTCGAGGCGCCGTTGCCGGGAGAGCGGCACCAAACCGGCCGCAGTGGGTGTCGGCGCTTGACTGGCTCTGACCTGATCCAGTTGTCGCGCTAAGCGCTCCCACAGCAAAGGCATTGAGTCAATGACAACGATCATCGACTCTAAATAATGCGATTGATCGCTCCATGACAGCGGATAAAAGTTGATCTTCAGGGGTTGAAGCAAGCGTCAGCCCAGGCATTAGCGGCTGCTCAACATCCCCGCCAACGCAGCAAAGCGCATAAGCCCGGAGCACATCAGAGGCGCAGCACAGATGAATCAGCAGCAGCAACAGCAGAAGCGAGCCGCGCCCCTGGAGCGATGGCGCTGGCCTCAACGCCTGCGGCCCCCATTCACAAACGGGAACCTGATCCATGCAGCGCCGCAGGAGCGAATACGGCTGACCTGGCGCTCTCCCCAGCTGCATCACTGCCGCTTGGAGGAGCAGAGCCTTTAGGGTCGACGCCCTGATCCGCTGCTGCATGCACGGCCTTGAGCTCGCCAACTGGCAGGAGCTGCTGGACAGCTGGGGCTATGGGGTCATCGCCCTGGCGATGCTGCTGGAGAACGCGGGGATTCCCTTACCAGGGGAAACGATCACCCTGGCTGGCGGCTACGCCGCCGGCAGCGGACAGCTCAACCTCTTTGGGGTGATGGGGGCCGCTGCTGCCGGGGCCATCGCCGGTGACAACATCGGCTATCTGGTGGGTCGACTGGCGGGCTGGCCGCTGCTGGAGCGTCTGGGCAAACTGCTGCGGTTACCGCCTGAGCGCTTGGAGGGCTGGCGAGAGCAATTCCGCAGCAAAGCCAATCAAGCCGTGCTGCTGGGCCGTTTTGTGGCCGTGCTGCGCATCCTGGCCGGACCCATGGCCGGCGCGGTGGCCATGCCCTACGGCCGCTTCTTGCTCTGCAACAGCATTGGAGCGGTGCTCTGGGCCTCCACCATGGTCTCCCTGGCCTGGCTTTGCGGCCGCTGGCTACCCCTGGAGCAACTGCTGGGCGGCGTGCTGCAGTTCGGTTTGATCGCTCTGGCCCTGGTGCTGCTCAGCCTGCTGGTGCCCCGCTGGCTGGAGCGCAGGGCCGAGGCTCAGGTGTCGTTATCACCAAAGTCGTCATCGAACCCCTGATCGGGGTTGAATTCGCTCCAGCCCGGGCTGGCTTCGCTATCGAGATCAAAGCGTGCATCGATCTCGTTGGTGAGGGTGTTGCCCGTCGGCACCGTGTTGCAGGTGACGCTGCCACCTGGCCCATCGCTGCAGCCGGTGAATTCAACTCCTGCAACAACCGGCCCGCCGCCGAGGGCGAACAGCAGACCAAGCCTGAGAATGATGCCGCGAATGTTCTGCTGCTGAGGCTCGATGTACACCGACTGGACTGCCGTCATCCTGCTGCTGCTCACGGCCGCTCCCCTTGCGGTGGTGGTGGTGGTCACCACCTTCTTCATTTACCGGCAGAAGACGAAGCGCTGACGAGCTCAGCTTCCGCAGCAGGCACAGGCACCGGGTGGCGCTGGACCACACCAAGACCGAGGCAGCTGAGGCAGGTGCGGTAGCTGTCAGCCCCCTCGCGCAACATGCCGCTGCCTCCACAGGCCTTGCAGATGACCTGAAGAGGATCGGAAGGGGTTGAGGCAGCAGAAACGCCCATGGCCGCAGTTGTCTTAATGATCCCAGTGTGGAGAATTCAGGCCGAAATGATCCCAAACACTTCCTTAAGAAACCAGCAATAAACTGGGTATTTTTACTCTTTTGGTATCGAAAGTTTCCCTTGCTCAGCATCAACGCCTTCGAGCTGCTGCAGCAGCTCGGCTGCACTGAGCCTCGAGCCCTCGGGAACCCAGCCGAACTGAGCCCCCCAGCGGCCGATCAGCGATGGGGCATCACCTCCCATCGACCGCCAGCCCTGCAGCCCGGCGGCGCCTTCGCGCTTGGCCAGCCGGGTGCCCCGTTCATCGAGCAGCAGCGGCACATGCCAGTACTGCGGCGGAGTGCAGCCCAGCAGCTGCATCAAGGCCACCTGGGGACCGGTGGACACCCAGAGATCCTCACCGCGCACCACGGTTGTGATGCCAAGCCAGAGCTCATCAACGGCCGTAGCCAGGTGATACCCCAGAAAACCATCGGCCCGCCGCAGCACCACATCACCCACCTCGGTGGCTGCATCAAGGCGACCCGGATCTGAGCCCAACTCATCCCATCGCAAGGGGCCGGACTCCAGTCGCAGGCGCCAGCTGGGCCAGCGTCCCTGCCGCGCACACCAATCCGGAGCCAGCCCGCGGCAGGTGCCCGGATAGAGGGGCCAGGCGCCGTGGGGAGCCGAGACGTCAGCCAGCATGCGGCGGCTGCAGTGGCATGGGTACAGCAGGCCGCAGCGGCGCAGGGCCGAGAGCACCGAGTGGTACAGACCGCGGCGCTCGCTCTGGCGCAGCAGCGGTCCATCCCACTCCAGACCGAGCCAGCGCAGATCCTCAAGCGCCTGCAGCTCAGCGCCAGGGCGGATGCGGGGCGTATCGAGATCATCGATGCGCAGCAGCCATTGAGCGCCTGATAAGCGCGCCTGCAGCCACGAGAGCAGGGCGGTGCGCAGGTTGCCCCGATGCAGCGGGCCGCTGGGGGTGGGGGCATAGCGACTGCACCGCTGCCGGTTGCGCTGCTGCTGAGCAGCAAAAAGCGCCTCCCGCAGGTGAGCGGGAAGCGCCTCGGCCAGTTCGGTTGTCAGTGGCTCGGTCACGCCCTGGGGCGATCAGCCCTGCACGCGATCCTTGAACATCTTGCCGGCGGTGAAGGCGGGCACCTTCTTGGCGGGAATGGCGATCTTCTCGCCGGTCTTGGGGTTGAGGCCCTGGCGCGCGGAGCGCTCGCGGGATTCGAAGGATCCGAAGCCGAGGATGGAGACTTTTTTGCCTTCCACGACGGAATCGATGATGGTTTCGATGG
Source organism: uncultured Synechococcus sp. (assembly GCA_913049535.1). Lineage (GTDB taxonomy): Bacteria > Cyanobacteriota > Cyanobacteriia > PCC-6307 > Cyanobiaceae > RCC307. The sequence goes on along the minus strand of CAJWYF010000020.1, from coordinate 2,974 downwards.
CGGCGTCGACCACCTGGGAGACATCGGTCTTGGTGAGCTCGGTGCGAGCAGCCACCAGATTCACCAGATCAGCTTTGTTCATGGGGAGGGAATCGGGAGGTTGCGAGCTGGCTAGAAGCCGTAGCCGTCGAGACGAGCTCGCCGCCTGGGGTGTGACGCGCCAATGGTATGGATCGCGCCGCGAGCGCGCAACCAAATAACCCAGCAACTGCAATGGTTTTCAGCGATCGATTGCCGTAGCGCGCCGAGATGCCTGCTGCAGCGCCTCCGATCCACGCTCCACAAGCTTGGCGCCGCGCAAGGGCCCAAGCCCTGCGGCGCAGGCGATCTGCGCGGGTTGCTCCTCACCGAGCCAGGTCCGCAAGCGCTCCAGACTGCGCTGCTGGCGCGGCCCATGGAACGTGCTGGGGGTTTGGCGCAATTCGACGCCCCCATCGCTCGTGGGCCAGAGCAGGCGTCCTGAGAACAACACATTGCGGCCTTGCTGACACCAGTGCAGGCAGCAGGACCCCGGTGTCGGCCCAGGGGTCCAGAGCAGCTGCAAGCCCGGCTCGAGTTCCAGCTGATGCGCAAAGGTGAGGCGATCAGGCACGGTCGGCAACAGGTAGGCCTCCTGCTCCTGCACCACCACCGGCCAGCCCAGCCGCTCCTGCAGACGCCGGCAGCGGCCGTGCCCCTGGCGGTGGCTGAGCACGATCCAACCGGGGGGTTGCTGGGCGAGCAGCTCAAGGTGGGCCTCCTCCAGCAGGGGCACATCCAGCAGCACCGTCCGGCCTGCCGCCGTGCGCAGCAACCAGGCGCTGCCCCCATCGCTGTCGCGGCTGGGGGAGAAGACCCAGAGATTTGATCCCAGTGGAGTGATGCCCATCTCCTCCATTTGAAGCCATCCTCGGAATAGCGATCACCCCATGCGGGCAGACAGCCAATGACGGTGGGGATCGGCCGGGCCTGGCCCTTGGGCAGCACGGCCAGCGCGGATGGGGTGAACTTTTCCATCGGGGCCCCGCAGGCCACCAAGGTGGAGCTGCTGCTGTTTGACCACGCTGATGCCGCAGAGCCTGCGCGGGTGATTGAACTCAACCCCGCAGCGCACCGCAGCGGCGACTACTGGCATGTGCACATCAGCGGTGTCGGCATCGGCTGCTGCTACGGCTACCGGGTCTATGGACCGGTGAGCAGCGCCGGCCACGGCTTTCACCCCGGCAAGGTGCTGCTGGACCCCTGCGCCCGGGCCATCGGCGGCTGGCCGATCTACAAGCGCGAACTGGCCACCGGCGATCAACCCAACACGGCCCATTGCCTCAAGGGCATCGTCACCGAGCGGGACCGGTTTGATCTGGCCCGCCACCCGCGTCCACGCCACCGCTGGAACGACACGGTGATCTACGAGCTCCATCCCGGGGGGTTCACCAGGGATCCCGACAGCCCCGCCGGCGCCGAGCATCGCGGCAGCTTCCTGGGCTTGATCGACGCGCTGCCCTACATCCAGCGCCTGGGGGTGACGGCCATTGAGCTGCTGCCGGCGATGGCCTTTGACCCCGATGACGCCCCGGAAGGACGGCAGAACTACTGGGGCTACAGCCCCCTGTCCTGGTTTGCACCCCACCATGGCTACGTGGCCGGATCCGATCCATTGCAGGGGCGCCAGCAGCTGCGCCAGCTAGTGGCCGCCTGCCATGACATCGGCCTGGAGGTCTTTGTCGATGTGGTCTACAACCACACCACAGAAGGCAGCGCCCAGGGGCCGAGCCTGAGCTGGCGCGGTTTTGCCGATCGCACCTACTACCTGCAGAGCGAAGAGGGCATCTACCAGGACGTCTCCGGCTGCGGCAACAGCATCGCCGCCAACCGCGGGCTGTCGATGCAGTTGATTCTTGAGTCGATGCGCTGCTGGGCCGTGGAGCTGGGCATCGATGGCTTCCGCTTTGACCTGGGCGCAGCCCTGACCCGCGGCGACAACCTCACCCCCCTGGATCAGCCGCCACTGTTTGCAGCAATGGAAACCGACCCGGAGCTGGCCGACATCAAGCTGGTCGGCGAGCCCTGGGACTGCGGCGGCCTCTACCGCCTGGCCGATTTCCCCGCCAGGCGCGTGGGCACCTGGAACGGCCGCTTCCGTGATGATCTGCGGCGCTTCTGGAAAGGCGATGAGGACTGCTGCTGGGCCATGGCCCAACGGCTCTCCGGCAGCCCCGATCTCTACGGCGGTCAACCAGCACCGGCCGGGCGCAGCATCCACTTCATCACCGCCCACGACGGCTTCACCCTCAACGATCTGGTCAGCTACAACGGCAAGCACAACCTGGCCAACGGGGAGGACAACCGCGACGGCGACTCCCACAACAACAGCTGGAACCACGGGGTGGAAGGCCCCACCACCGACAAGGCGATCAACACCCTGCGCCAGCGTCAGATGCGCAACATGCTGGCCAGCCTGCTGCTCTCCGCCGGCACGCCGATGCTGTTGATGGGCGATGAGGTGCACCGCAGCCAGGGGGGCAACAACAACTGCTGGTGCCAGGACAACCCGCTGGGCTGGATGCACTGGCGCTGGGATGAGGAGGGCCAGCAGCTGCGGCAGTTCCTGCAACGGCTGCTGCAGCTGCGGCGCCAGGTCCTTCCCCTGATCGATCCCGAGCTGCCCCTCGCCGCTGATGGGAGCGCCGGACGGCTCTGGCGCCAGTGGCATGGGGTCGAGCAGGGCAAACCGGACTGGGCCAGCTGGTCCCATTGCTTTGCCTGGAGCATCAATTGCCCCGCCTCAGGCCCGCGGCTGTGGTGCGGCATGAACGCCTACTACAAGGCGCTGCATTTCGACCTGCCCCCCACACCCAGCGGCTGGCGCCGGGTCATCGATACGGGCCTGCCGGCCGGAGATGACCTGCCGGCCGATCCACCGCTGTGGCGGCCCCCCTCAGCGCCGATGGAAAGCCGCAGCCTGATGCTGCTGGTGGCCGCTGATCAGCCGCTGGAG